>NZ_JBYSZK010000011.1:0-213374 GCF_058787015.1 Roseateles sp. FW305-36
GTTTGGCGATTTCCAGTCTCTCAAAACCTCGCCGGGTGAACACCCGCAACAACCTATTGAACCTTCACACCTAGCCCGCCAGGCCGCGCAAGACCTGGGACCGGCTGCGGCTGACCATCAGGGCCCGACCGTCCTTCAGCTCGGCGCTGAGCTGGCCGTTGGCCAGGCGCCGGAAGCGCGCCACTGCGTTCAGGCTGACGATGCAGCCGCGGTGGATGCGCACCCAGCGTTGCGGGTCGAGGCGCTCCTCCAGCCGCGCCAGGGCCAGATGCAGCAGGTGTTCCGCGCCGCCGACGTGCACGGCGACATAGTCGCCCACTGCCTCGAAATGGCTGACCTCATCGACCGCCACCGGCACGATGGCCGCCCCGCTGCGCACGAACAGGCGGGTCAGCGGCCCGCGCCCCAGCAGCTCGGCCAGGCGCTCCAGGGCCGGCGGGACGGGCTCGCCCAGGGCAGCACGAACGCGTTCCAGCGTCGCGTTCAGGCGCTCGGCGCCGAAGGGCTTGAGCAGATAGTCCAGCGCGCCCAGCTCGAAGGCCGTGATGGCATGCTCGGCATGGGCGGTCGTGAAGATGACCAGAGGCGGCGTGCCGGACTCGGCCAGGCGGCGTAGCACCTCGGTGCCCAGCAGCCCCGGCATCTGGATGTCCAGGAAGACCAGCTCGGGCTTGAGTCGCTGGATCTCGGCCAGGGCCGCCGGCCCGTCGGCCGCCTCGCCGATGCAATGCAGCCAGGGCAGGCCGCGCAGCAGATGGCGCAGGCCGGCGCGGGCGACGGGCTCGTCGTCGGCGATCAGGGCGGTGACGGCGGCCTCGCTCATGCGTCGTCACCCTTCAGCGGCAGGCGCAGCTCGGCGCGCAGGCCCTGGTTGGGCGTGCTCTGAATTGCCAGCGACGCGCTGGCGCCATACAGCCAGCCCAGGCGCTCGCGCAGCCGGCGCAGGCCGGTGCCGCCCGCTTCCAACGCTGAGGCCTCCGCTCCCATGCCGTTGTCTTCGACGACGAGATGCAGTTGATCGCCATGGACGCTGGCGCGCAGCTTGAGGGTCGTCGCCTCGACACGCGGCGCCGCACCATGGCGCACGGCGTTCTCCACCAGGGTCTGCAGCGCGAAGCTGGGCACCAGCTCATCCAGGGCGGCCGGTTCGAATGCGGTCTCGACGACGAGCCGCTCGCCGAAACGGATGGCCTCGATGTCCAGATAGAGCTGCACGACCTTCCACTCCTCCCGCAGCGTGACCTGCTCGCGCGGGTTGTCGAAGCTGGCCCGCAGCAGGGCCGCGAGCTGCTCGGCCGCGCGCGTGGCCCGCTCGGGGTCCAGAGGGATCAGCTGCACCACGGTGTGCAGCGCGTTGAACAAAAAGTGGGGGTGGAGCTGCGCCCGCAGCGCCGCCAACTGGCTGCGTGCCTGCAGGGCTTCCAGCTCGGCATTGCGGGCGGCGGCGCGCTGGGCGTAGGCGACGCCGGCGATCATCACGTAGAACCAGACGCCGGTGACGAGATAGGCCGGAAGGCCCGGTCCGACGACAACGACGAGGTGGCGAACCCGCAGGCTCTCGACCAGGCTGTTGGCCGTCACCCAGGCCACGGCATAGAGCGCCGCACCGAGTGCATGCTTGGCGATGAAGGTCAGCCGCATCGGATGCGGCCAAGGCAGGCGGGCGGTGGCCCGGTGCACGACCAGGCCCAGCACCGCCGCCGTCGCCATCAGACGCAGCGAGTAGTGCAGGGCCTCGTGGATGCCGGCGCCATGCACCGTCATCATCAGCACCGCGAACAGCGCGGCCACCGGCAGCCAGCCGATCAGCCATTGCACCCAGATCCAGGCTCGCCCCATCTTTTCTCCGCTTATCGAGCTGCCTTGCGGGAGATTCGCTTGGCGATCACCGTCAAGGTCCCCTCTTCCCAAGTCGCGCCATTGTCATAGGACCGGTCCTGGCGCATCTTGAAGCGGTCGGCCGTGATCTCGAGATAGCGCGTTCGCGTCGTCACCGTCTTGCCCTCGGCGTTCTGACTGCTGCCCTCCAGGCGCATCTCGCCGTCCTGCCAAACGCCACTGCTGCTGCCGAAACGGGCACGGTAGACATCCAGGCCACTGACCAGCCAGCGCTTGGCCTTGGTGTCGAAGATGCGCTGGTTGTAGTTCAGCGACATCGGGTTGCCAGAGGCGTCGATGATGCGCAGTTCGTCGTCCAGGCCGTAGCCGTCGAACGCCTTCCAGGCCTTCCAGCTGCCCACCAGCTTCGGCGCGCCATGGATCATGGCCGCCAGGCCGCTGGCTTTGGGCGTCACTTCCAGCTCCCACTGGCCGATGAGGAAATCGAACTGTGCGGCTTCGGCCGGCGCAACGGCTGCGGCCGTCGAACCGCCACCATGCTGGGCATGGGCGGCGAGGCTGGTCAGGGCGATGGCGAAAGAGAGGACAAGAGCCTTCATGGTGTCTCCGGTTGAGTAGCGATGGCGCCAGCATCGCCACGCGCGCCACGGCTGGCGAGGGCCGATTCGCCGAGTGGCAGAACCGTGCCGTCGAACGGCGCGCTGCCGGGCCGTGCGCTTCCTACATTGGCCGCCATGCAAAGCCCCACACCCCTCATCCGCCTGCGCGGCGTCGGCAAAAGCTACCCCGTCGCGGGCGGTGAATTCCATGCCCTGAGCGGCCTCGACCTCGACATCCAGGGCGGCGAATTCGTCGCCGTCGTCGGCCCCTCGGGCAGCGGCAAGTCGACCCTGCTCAACCTGCTCGCCGGCATCGACCGCGCCGGCAGCGGCGAGCTCAGCGTCGCCGGCCAGGACCTGCGCGCCCTGCCCGAGCGCGCGCTGTCGCGCTGGCGCGGCAAGGTCGTCGGCGTGGTCTTCCAGTTCTTCCAGCTGCTGCCCACGCTGACGGCGCTGGAGAACGTCATGCTGCCCATGGATTTCTGCGACCAATGGCCCGCCGCCGAGCGCGCTTCGCGAGCCCGTGCCCTGCTGGAACGCCTGGGCGTGGCCGACCAGGCCGACAAGTTCCCGACCGCCCTCTCCGGCGGCCAGCAGCAGCGAGTCGCCCTGGCGCGTGCCCTGGCCAACGCACCGGCCCTGATCCTGGCCGACGAGCCGACCGGCAACCTCGACTCGACCAACGCCGAGGCGCTGCTGGCCCTGTTGGCCGAACTGGCCCGCGAACAGGGCGTCACCATCGTCATGGTCACGCACGAGGCCGCGGCCTTGGGCCAGGTGCAGCGCAGCCTGCGCCTGCGCGACGGCCGCCTGGTCGAGGACCGCCGCCATGACTAGGTCGCGCAAGACCTGGCGCGACCTCTGGCAGCACCGCACGCGCAGCCTGCTTGTCGTCCTGGCCGTCGCGCTGGGGCTGACGGCGGCGGGCACCATCCTCAACGCCTGGGCCCTGGTCGAGCGTGCTACCGACGACGGCTACCGCGCCAGCCAGCCGGTCTCGGCCACGCTGGTGCTGGACCGTGCGGACGCACGGGTGCTGGCCCTCGCCAAAGCCCGGCCCGATATCGCCGCCGCGCGGCTGCGCCGCAGCACGATGGCCGCCGTGCAAGCCAACGGCCGCTCGCGCAATGCCGTCGTCATCGCGCTGGACGACTTCCAGCGTGCCGACATCGCGCGGTTGCGGGCCGAGTCCGGCGCCTGGCCGCCTGGCGACGACGGCCTGTGGATGGAACGCTCGTCGCTGGACTTCTCGGGCGCCAATGTCGGCGAGGCAGTGTCACTGCGACTGGCCGGTGCCGAAACCGCATCGGTCGACATCCAGGGCCTGGTGCGCGACGTCAGCCAGGCACCGGGCTGGATGGAGAACCTGGTCTATCTCTACGGCAGCGGGGCAACGTTGACCAGGCTGGGCGCCCCGCCCGGCTTCAACGAGCTGCAGGTCCGCGTGCGCGACGAGCGCGCCACCCGCGTCGAGGTGCGCGCCATCGTCGACGCCTTGAAGGCCGAGCTGACCTCAGCTGGCTACACCATCAAAGGCGTCGACGTGCCCGAGCCCGGCCAGCACATCCATGCCGCGCAGATGGACTCCCTGCTGATGACCCAGGGCGCTTTCGGCGTGCTGGCCCTGCTGGCCTGCGGCTTTCTCGTCGTCAACCTCGTCGCCGCCATGCTGGCCGGTCAGACGCGCGAGATCGCCGTCATGAAGGTGCTGGGCGGCTCACCGACGCAAATCGGTGCCATGGTGCTGGCCCAGGCCGGCGCGCTGGGCCTGCTGGCCTCGGCCATCGCCATTCCCGCCGCACTCTGGCTGGGCCGCATCTACGGCGGGCTCAAGGCCGAGCTGCTGAACTTCCCGCTCGACGGCATTGCGACGCCGGCCTGGGCGGTCGCGCTGCAACTCGGCGTCGGCCTCGCCCTGCCGCTGGCGGCCGCAGCGCTGCCGGTGCGGACGGCACTGCGCAGGCCGGTGGGCGAGGCGCTGCGGGACATCGGCATCACCCGTGAAGGCCAGGCCCTCGGTCTGCAGCGTGGCGCCTTTGCCGCGCGACTTGTGCCCCTGCTCGGCGGCTGGGCACGGCCGCTGCTGCTGTCGGTCGGCAACGCCTTTCGCCGCCGTCAGCGCATGCTGCTGACCGTGCTGGCCCTGGCCAGCGGCGGTGCGGTGTATCTCGGTGCGGCCAATCTGCGCAGCGCCGTGCGCGGCTCGGTGGACGATCTCTTCGACGCCCAGCGCTACCAGCTGCAGGTGCGCGTTGCGGCGCCCTCGCCTGCCGCCCGGCTGGAGGCGCTGGCCCTCGAAGGTCCCGGCATCGCCGCGGCCGAGGCCTGGCGCGGGCTGCGCACCAGCCTTGGCACCGAGCCGCTGACCTTGCTGGGCGTGCCGTCCACCGGCCGGCTGCTGGCGCCACGGATGGTGCAAGGCCGCTGGCTGGGCGAAGGCGCCGTTCAGGAGCTTGTCGTCAGCCGCCTGCTGCAACGCCAGCAACCCGCACTCGTTGTCGGCAGCAAACACCGCATCGCCGATCGCGACTGGACCATCGTCGGTCTCGTCGAAGCCGGCCCGCAGGCCCTGGCCTACACCTCGCGCGCGACGCTGGATGCGCTGGCCGGCAACGAACTTGCGACCAGCCTCGTGCTTCGGCTCGAACGGCCCGACTCACCGGTCGCGCTGCTCGACGCGGTGCGCCAATTGCGCGAGAGCTTCACCGAAGCCGGCATCGGTGTCGCCGCCAGCCAGTCGCAGGCCGAGAACCGCCGCGTCATCGAAGACCATCTGCTGATGGTGGTCGACTTCCTCGGCGCCATGGGCCTGGTCATGATCGCCGTCGGTGCCATGGGCCTGGCCTCGACCATGGGCCTGGCCGTGCTGGAACGGCGCCGCGAGATCGGCGTGCTGCGCGCCATCGGCGCCCGCAACGGCGCCATCCTGGCCATGGTGCAGGTCGAAGGGCTGACGCTGGTGGCCCTCGCCTGGCTGACATCGCTGCCATTGGCATTGCCCATCAGCGCCCTGCTCGAGGTGGCCTTCGGTCGCATCATGTTCGCGGTGCCATGGCGGTTGGTGCCGAGTGCGGCGACCGCGTTCGGCTGGCTGGGCTTGATGGCCGTGATCTCGCTGCTCGCCTGCGCCCTGCCTGCGCGTCGCGCACTGCGAATTCCAGCCGTGCAAGCCCTGTCTTACAACTGATTCAGGCGAAAGCCCCAATCGCGTTTTGCAACGCTGAACAAGACAATCTCCGCCTTCCTGCAGGTGGCGGTTGTCCTTGAGTCACACAACATTACAGAAGTCGTACACAACGCAAGATTGGCGTGCCCGGGCGGCCCGCAAGATGCGTTGCATGTTGGCGTTGGCGGTCCTGCCCTGGAGTTGTTCGACCATGGCGGCCGGACCCGTTTCGACGAGTCCGTCGGCCACGCCCTCGGCCGAGGGTGCGGGTGAGCTGAATGTGCTGCACTGGTGGACGTCGGCGAGCGAGCGCGCCGCGGCCAACCACGTCGCCGCGCGCATGGCCGAGAACGGCCTGAAGTGGGTGGACGGCGCCGTCGCCGGCGGCGGTGGCGGCCCGGCCATCAAGGTGCTGAACGAGCGCATCCTGCGCCGCATGGCGCCCAAGGTGGCGCAGCTCAATGGCGCCTCCATGAACGAATGGGCCGACATGGGCCTGCTGCTGGAGCTCGACGGCGTGGCGGCCAAGCGCAACTGGTCCAAGGTCATGTTCCCGCAGGTCATGGCCCAGGTCACCGTGCATGGCCATGTGGTCGCCGCACCGCTGGGTATCCAGCGCATCAACAACCTCTATCTGAACAAGGCCCTGTTCAAACGCATCGGCATCGAGCCGCCCAACGACTGGGAGGGCCTGGAGCGCGCCGCCGTCAAGCTGCGCGCTGCCGGCATCACGCCGGTGGCCTTCAGCGACGAGCCCTGGCAGGTGGCCACCATCTTCGAGGCTATGCTGCTCAGCGAGGCCGGCCCGGCCCTGTACCGCCGCATGCTGGAGCAGCGCGACCTCAGCGCCTTCGACGACCCGGCCCTGGAACGCGCACTCAAACGCCTGCGCAACTGGCGCAACCTGGCCCTGCCGACCAGCGGCGCGGCACCCGGCGAGCGGCCCTGGACCGATGTCGTCGCCGACTTTGCGGCAGAGCGTGCCGCCATGATGATCATGGGCGACTGGGCCCGCGGCGAACTGGGCACCATGGGGCTGGAAGGCGAGCGCGACTTCAGTTGCAAGGCCGTGCCCGGCACGGCCCAGGCCCATCTCTACAGCATCGACACCCTGGCCATGCTCGCCGGCAACGGCGGCAGCCAGGCCGACCAGGAAAAGATGGCCGAGCTGCTCGGCAGCGCCACGACCCAGCTGGGCTACAACCGCATCAAGGGCTCCATTCCCGTGCGCCGCGACGTGCCGGTGGACGAGCTGGACCCCTGCGCCCAACAGTCCTTCCACCTCTTCGCCAACCCCAGCACGCCGCGCGTGCCCAGCCTCGTGCACCGCATGGCCTTCGGCGAGGTCGGCAAGAACGCCATCATCGAAACCGTCCACCGCTTCGCGCTGGACCCCAGCCAGACGCCCGCCGCCGCCCAGCGCAAGCTGCAAGGCCTGCTGCGCGCCCTCGCCCCCAAGAACGCCAAGGCCACTCCATGACCCCGCGCAAGATCCTGATCGTCGACGACGACCAGAAAATCCGCAGCCTGCTGAAGACCTATCTCGAGAAGAACCAGTACGAGGTGCTGCTGGCCCATGACGGCGCCAGCTTCATGGCCGAGTTCGAGCGCCACCGCGACGAGATCAGCCTGTGCATCCTCGACGTGATGCTGCCCGACACCGAGGGCTTCACCCTCTGCCAGTCGGTGCGTCGCCGCTCCGAAGTGCCCGTCATCATGCTGACGGCCAGCGCCGACGAGACCGACCGCATCGTCGGCCTGGAGTTGGGCGCCGACGACTACCTCGGCAAGCCCTTCAACCCGCGCGAGCTGCTGGCCCGCATCAAGGCCATCACGCGCCGCACCGGCCAGGAGAAGACCAAGGAGCCGCGCTACTACGCCTTCAACGGCTTCACGCTGGACCTGCTGGAGCGCAGCCTCATCGACCCCGACGGCACGGCCACGGCCCTGTCGGGCATGGACTTCCAGCTGCTGAAGCTGCTCGTCGAGCATCCAGGTGAGGTGCTGGACCGCAGCCGCCTGGCCGAGGTCACGCGCGGCCGCGACCTGGGGCCGCTGGACCGCTCGCTGGACGTGCAGGTCAGCCGCCTGCGCCAGCGCCTGCAGGACGACGGCAAGCAGCCGGCGCTGATCAAGACGGTGCGAGGCTCGGGCTATGTGTTCTCGACCACCGTGACGCCCCGGCATGCACTCTGAAGTGGCCGGGGACGTCGGCCCGCCAGCGCCCTTGCGCAGCTGGCCGCAGCGTTTCGGCAGCTTTCTGTTCGACAGCCTGCAGGGCCGCTTCGTGCTGGCCATGCTGGGCGGCCTGGCCCTGGTGCAACTGACGGTCAACCTGGTCTGGTACAGCCAGATCGAGCAGCGCGTGCGGCGCCAGACCGAGCTGGCCGCACATCACGTCGCCAGCGGCGCCATCGGCGCGGTACGGGCGCTGCGCGAGCTGCCGGCGGCCTACCGCCCGCTGCTCATTGAGCAACTGCGCACCATGGGCGGCACGCGCTTCCTGGTCTTCTTCAACAACGCCGCCGTGACGGTGGCGCCGCTGCCCGACCAGCCCATGGCGCGCATGCTGGAGCAGCAGGTCACGCAGGAACTGGCAGCGCAATTACCCAAGGGAACCAAGGTGCGCGCCGTGTTGGCCTCACCACTCGGCCTGGCCGTGTCGCCCGGCGGCGCGTTGCTGAGCGATCTGCCGGAAAGCTGGGTCGAGCCGTCCCTCATCGCCGCCGAGCGGCCCGCACCCTTCCTCGTCATCCAGGCGGAGACCGAACCGGGCCAGTGGCTCTATCTGAGCAGCACCCTGCCGGACCCTTACTTCCTCGAGCAGCTGGAGTTCTTCACCTGGCAGAGGCTGACGCCGCAACTGCTGGCACTCGGCCTGGCCGTGCTGCTGACGCTGATCGCCGTGCGCGCCATCACGCGGCCGCTGGCCGGCCTGAGCCAGGCGGCCGCCCGCGTGGGCCGGCGCGTGGCGCCCAAGCCGCTGCGCGTCAGCGGTACGCAGGAGGTGCGTCAGGCCATCGAGGCCTTCAACGACATGCAGGAGCGCATCCGCCGCTATATCGGTGACCGCGAGCGGCTGTTCGCGTCCATCTCGCATGACCTGCGCACGCCCATCACGCGGCTGCGCCTGCGCAGCGAACTGCTGGACGACACCGCCGTGCAGGACGAGTTCCACGAGGACCTCGACGAGCTGGACATGATGGTGAAAACCGCTCTGCAGATCGTCAAGGACACCGACATCCACGAGAACCGCGCGCCGCTGCGCATCGACCTCGTGCTGCAGAAGATGGTGCGCGACGCCCGCATGGGCGGCCACAAGGTCGAGCTGCGCAGCGAGGCCCTGACCGTGTTCGGCAAGCCGCTGGCGCTGAAACGCGCCATCGGCAACCTGCTGGACAACGCCATGTACTACGGCGAGGCCCAGCAGCAGCCGGTGGAGGTCGCCATCGCACCCGACGAGGCCGGCATGGTGCTGGTGACGGTGCGCGACCACGGCCCCGGCGTGCCCGAGGCCGCGCTGGCGCGCCTGGGCCAGCCCTACACACGCCTGGACCATGGCGCCGCCCTGCGCAAGGAAGGCCTGGGACTGGGCCTGTCCATCGTGCGCGAGATCGTGGCCGACCATGGCGGCACGGTGCAGTTTCACAATCACCCGGACGGCGGCTTCGAAGTCCGTCTCGCACTTCCCGCGGCATGAATCCTCCGAAACACATCGCCATCGTCGGCGGCGGCACGGCTGGCTGGATGACGGCCAATCTGCTGAGGCATCGCTGGGCCAGGCTCGATGTCGAGGTGACGCTGATCGAGTCGGCCGACATCGCCACCATCGGCGTCGGCGAAGGTTCAACGCCCTTCCTGCGTCATTTCTTCCGCACATTGGGAATCGAGGAACGCGACTGGATGCCGGCCTGCGACGCCACCTTCAAGAGCAGCATCCGCTTCCCCGGCTGGAGCAGCGTCCCGGGCTACGAGAGCTATGTCCACCCCTTCTTCAGCGAGGCGGACCGCGAGCTGGGCAACGTCTTCTTCACCAATGCCTGCCTGCGCCGGCGCGGCAAGGCGGCGGACGCCAACCCACAGGACTTCTTCTTGGCCGCCGAGCTGGCCCGCCAGCGCCGCGCGCCCAAAAGCGAAGGCCTTGGCACCGACTACGCCTACCACTTCGACGCCGGCAAGTTGGGAACCTTCCTGCGAACGCACGCCGTGGGCCAAGGCGTGCGCCATTTCGTGGACACGGTGGCACGCGTCGAGCAACAAGAGAGCGGCGACATCGCAGCACTGCAGCTGAGCAGCGGCGCACGCATCGGGGCTGATCTCTTCATCGACTGCAGCGGCTTCAAGGGCCTACTGATCACCGAAACCCTGGGCGAGCCTTTTCACTCCTATCGCGACAACCTCTTCAACGACCGCGCCATCGCCATTCCGACGCCGCTGGTCGACGGGGAAGACATCCCCTGCGAGACCGTCTCGACCGCGCTGCGCCACGGCTGGGCCTGGCAGATCCCGCTGACGACGCGCTACGGCAACGGCTATGTCTACAGCTCGGACTTCGTCAGCGACGATGAGGCCGAGCGAGAGCTGCGCGAACACCTCGGCCCGATCGCCGAGGGTGCGACGGCGCGCTGCCTGCGCATGCGCGTCGGCCGCGTGAAGCAGCACTGGCGGCAGAACTGCGTGGCCGTCGGCCTTTCTCAGGGTTTCATCGAGCCGCTGGAAGCGACGGCGCTGATGCTGATCCAGTTGAGCGTCGAGCAGTTCATCGCCGCGCTCGAAGACGATGGCTTCGGCCGCGCGCGCCAGGCCGCTTACAACGAGCGGGTGAACGCCATGTTCGAAGGCGTGCGCGACTATGTCGTCGCCCACTACCAGCTCAACACGCGCCGCGACACCGACTATTGGCGGGCCAATCGCGCCAACCGCGACATCTCCGACCGCCTTGCCAGCCTGCTTGAGGTCTGGGACCGAGGGGGCGACTTCGAGGCCGAGCTGGAGCGCCACGGCGCCGGGCTGATGTATCTGCGCCCGTCCTGGTACGCCCTGTTTGCCGGCATGGGCCGCTTCCCGGCCGAACTGCGCGCCGCACCGCAGGCCATCACGGCAGCCCAAGCAAGAGAGCGACTGAACCAGATCGCCCGCGCATTCGGCTCACACCGTGGTCATCTGACAGCTTGATTCACAAGCCGTAGGGTGCCAAGCCCGCCACGCGCGGCCGCACAATCCGCCGCATGATGTCCCTACCCGTCACCCATCAATGAACCGCCCCGCGTCGAGCAATCCGCTGCACGGGCTGAAGCCTGCCGACGTGCAGCAGTTGGCCCGTGCCACACAGGCGCTGCAGGCGGGCGACCGCATGTACGCGGAACTGCTGCTGCTCGATCTGGCGCGCAGCGCGCCGGAGCACCCGGAGGTCTTGCGCCTGCGTGCGGTCTGCCGTGCCGGCAACGAAGACTGGGAAGGCGCAACGCAGGACCTCGCTCGCGCGCTGGCACAGCGGCCCGGGGACTTCGACCTCCGCTCGCAGCTCGCGGCCGCACAGGAGCACGCGCACGACCATGCTGCCGTGGTCGCGACGCTGCGCGAAGGCGAGGAACACGCCACGACATCGGCCGACTGGCTGGGGCTGTCGTTCGAGCATGACAACGCCGGCGAACCGGCGGCGGCGTACGGCGCCGTGCAGCGCGCCGTCGCGCTGGACCCGGCAGCGCCGCTCGCCCGGCTGCAACGCGCGCGCTGCGCCACGGCGCTCGGCCATGCCGACGTCGCGGCCGCGGATTGCCGGCACCTGATCGCGCGCGGCGAACTGGTCGCGCACGCATGGTTCACGCTGGCCGACCTGAAGGTCGTGCCGATGACCGCCGACGAGCTGGCTCAGCTCGAGGCGCAGGCCGCAGCGCCGCCGGCGACGATGCCGGCTGAGGAACGGCTGTTCCTGCGCTTCGCCCTCGGCCACGGGCTGGAGAGCGCGGGCCGGCACGCCGACGCGTTCCGGGTCCTGTGCGCGGCGAACGATGCGGCGCGCGCGGCGCGGCCGTGGGATGTCGCGGCGTTCGCGCGCCACGTCGACGCGATCCGCGCCGCGTTTGCCGCCGCGCCGCCACCGCCGCAGGACGGGCCGGGGCGCGAAGTCATCTTCCTCGTCGGTCTGCCGCGGTCGGGGACGACGCTGGTCGAGCAGATCCTTGCCAGCCATTCGCAGGTCGAAGGCGCGAGCGAGCTGCCCTACCTGCCGCAGCTGCTCGACGCCGAATCTCGCCGGCGCGGCAAGCCGTTCCCGGCCTGGGTCGGCGATGCCAGCGACGCTGACTGGCGGCGGCTCGGCGACGCCTACCTGCGGGCGAGCGCGCGCTGGCGTACAGCCAAGCCGATCGCCACCGACAAGCTGCCCGAGAACTGGCTCTATGCCGGCGTCGTGCTGCGCATGCTGCCCGGGGCTCGCATCGTCGACTGCCGCCGCGACCCGGTGGAGACCGCGTGGTCCTGCTACAAGCAGCTCTTCGGGCCGGGCATGGTGAACTTCACCTACAGCTTCGACGGGCTCGCGGCGTACTGGCGCGCCTACGACGCGCTCGCCCGTTTCTGGGCCGAGCGCCACCCAGGCCGCTTCATCGTGCAACGCTACGAGGACCTCGTCGCCGACCCGAGCGCCGGCATCCACGCCCTGCTCGCCGCCTGCGGCCTCGACTTCGAGCCGGCCTGCCTGCGCTTCCACGAGACGCCACGCGCGATCCGCACGCCGAGCGCGCTGCAGGTGCGCCAGCCGATGCGCGCCGCGTCGAAGCCGGCGCAGCGCTACGGCCCGCTGCTCGACCCGCTGCGCGATCGTTTCGCCGCGAGGTGATCTGGCGCTCCACGGCAGCCTCTCGCGTGACATGGCACCATCCAGGCCTGCCTGTGTTCATGGGCCGTTCAACCGTGGTGGAGTGAGATTGGGAAAGAAGCTGATTGGATTCGTGCTGGCCATGGCGGCCGCACTGCAGGTTGCCCAGGCGGACACGGAGCTGGCCTACCCGCCGCAGTTGAAGCCGGCGGCGCAGGAGGCCAAGGCGGCTCGCCTGGCTGCGGACCTGCTGTCGCGCTTCCACTACAAGGCCGTCCCGCTCGACGATGCCTTGTCGAGCAAGGTGTTCGACCAGTACCTGAAGTCGCTCGACCCCGAGAAGCTTTACTTCTTGCAGTCCGACATCGACCGCCTGGCTGCTGACCGCACCCGGCTTGACGATGCCATCCTGACCGAGGACCTGCGCGCGCCGTTCGCGATCTTCAACCTGTACGAACGCCGGGCGGTCGAGCGGATGGCCTTTGCCCGCAGCCTGCTTCCCAAGGGCTTCGACTTCGAGCGCAACGAGACGCTGATGATCGACCGCAAGGACCAGCCCTGGCCCGCGACCGAAGCCGAGTCCCTCGAGCTCTGGCGCAAGCGCGTCAAGAATGACTGGCTGCGGCTCAAGCTCGCTGGCCAGGACGACGCGGCCATCCGGAAGGTGCTCGACAAGCGCTACGACAGCGCCGCCAAGCGCCTGGGCAAGATCTCCAGCGCCGACGCCTTCCAGGCCTTCATGAATGCCTACACGATGGCGATCGAGCCCCATACCAACTACATGGGGCCGCGCGCCGCGGAGAACTTTGACATCGCGATGCGCCTGTCGCTGGTGGGCATTGGCGCCGTGCTGACCGAGATCGACGGCTACATCACCATCCGCGAACTGGTGGCGGGCGGGCCCGCGAGCGTGTCGGGGCAGCTGAAGGTGGGCGACCGCATCGTGGGCGTCGGGCAAGGCGCGGCGGGCGCGATGGACGACGTGGTCGGCTGGCGCCTGGATGATGCGGTGGCCCTGATTCGCGGCACGGTGGCTTCGACGGTGCGGCTGGACATCCTGCCGGCCGACAGCGGGCCCGACGCCTCGGTCAAGACCGTGGCCCTGGTCCGCAACACCATCACGATGCAGGACAGCGCGGCCAAGGCCAAGGTGTATTCGGTGGCGACCGGCGAGGGCAAGCGCCTGGTGGGCGTGATCACCCTGCCCTCGTTCTACGAGGATCTCGCTGCCCTGCAACGGGGCGACAAGGACTATCGCAGCGCGGCGCGCGACGTGGCCCGGCTGCTGCAGGATTTGAAGGCCCAGAAGGTGGAGGGCGTGTTGATGGACCTGCGCAGCAACGGTGGGGGTTCACTGCGCGAAGCGGTGGAGCTGACGGGCCTGTTCGTCGGCAAGGTGCCGGTGGTTCAGACCCGCGACGCCAAAGGCGACATCACCGTGGCGAAGAACACCGATACCGGCCTGGCCTGGACCGGCCCGCTGGGTGTGCTGATCAACCGGGGTTCGGCTTCGGCGTCGGAAATCTTCGCGGCGGCGGTTCAGGACTACGGTCGCGGCCTGGTCATCGGCGAGCCCAGCTTCGGCAAGGGCACGGTCCAGACCATCGCCAGCCTCGACCGCTACGCCAAGAACGCCACGCCGGTGCTCGGCGACCTGAAGCTGACCGTCGCGCAGTTTTTCCGGGTGAACGGCGGCACGACGCAACTGCGTGGCGTGACGCCGGACATTCCCTTCCCATCCAGCGGCGACGACAGCCAGTTCGGTGAGTCCAGCTTCGGCAACGCCCTGCCGTGGACCCGCATCAAGGCGGCCGACTATGCGGCCGTGGGCGACATCACGACCCAGCTGCCGCGGCTGCTGGCGTGGCACGAGAGCCGTGTCCGGCGCGACCCCGACTACCAGGGCCTGCTGGAAGACCTGGCCAAGGCCCAGGACCTGCGCAAGAACAATGTCATCTCGCTCAACGAAGGGGTGCGGCGCAAGGAACGCGCCGCCCTGGAGAAGCGCCTGGCCGCCATGGTGGGTGGAGCGGGGGCGAGCGCAGCCCAGGGTACGGGCAGCGAACTGGCAGACGACGGCCTGCAGTTCAACGAACGCAAGCTCGGCAAGGATCTCGCCGCACAGAAGACCCGGGACGCCGTCAACGACGTCCTGCTGAACGAGGCCGTCAGCATCCTGTCCGACAGCGTGGCGTTGAAAGAGGGCAAGGCCCAGATGACGGCCAGCGCTTCGCCCACCCGTCCCATGGTGGTCAAGACTCTGCTGACCAAGGGTTCATCGGAGCAATAGGCTTCGGGAATGAAGATCGCCGTGATTGGCGGCGGCATCGCCGGCCTCGTCGCAGCGTGGCAGCTGTCGCGGCGACATGCGGTGACGCTGTTCGAACGCCACGCGGTGCCGGGCTTCGTCGCCAGCTCGGTGACGCTGGACGCCATCGCCCCGGGCCTGCGGGTCGACGTGCCGCTGCGCGTGTTCTACCCCGGCTACTACCCGACACTGACTCGCCTCTACGCAGAGCTCGGTGTCGCCTCCGATCCGGTTGACTACGCCACCACCTTCAGCGGCGGCGACGGCCGCTGCTACTTCCGTTGGCGCAACGCGCGCTTGGGCGACTGGTCGCTGTCCTATGTGCTGCCCCAGGATGTAGCCAGCGTACGCGGCTTGCGCATCGCACGGGGCGCGCTGCGCTTCCAGGCCCGGGTGCGCGCGGCGCAGGCTGCCGGGGACCTGGCCGGCGCCAGCATCGGCGAGTTCGTCGCCGCCGAGCGCATCGCGCCTGAGTTCGTGGACGGCCTGCTGCTGCCGGCCATCGCCACCATCGCCACCTGCAGCACGGCCGACGCACGCGCCTACCCCGCTGACGTCGTCGCCGGCTACGCCACCGCCGGCCTGGCGCGTGAGAGCGTGCGCCGTGCGCGCGATGGCGCCGACGCGGTGGCCGCCAAGCTGCTGGCCGGCATCACGCGCGTGCAGTGCAACGCCGGCGTGGTGGCCGTTCGACGCCCAACCGGGGCCGCGCAGGTGCTGGTGCGGCACGCCGCCGGCGAAGAGGCCTTCGACCATGTCGTCTTCGCCACCCAGGCCAACCAGGCCCTCGCCCTGCTGGCCGACGCCGCGCCGGACGAAGCCGCTGCGCTGGCCGCCTTCCGCTACCGAGCACTGGAAGTGCTGATGCACAGCGACCCCGCGTTGATGCCCAAGCGCCGCGCCGACTGGTCGCCGGTGAATGCGCGCGTCTGCCCCGAACACGAGCAGCCCGAAAGCACCATCTGGATCAACCGCGTGCAGCCGGGGCTGCGCCAAGCCGCACCGCTGTTCCAGACCGTGATGCCACAGCGCTCGCCACGAGACGACCTCATCCTCGGCCAGGCCCGCTTCGAACGCCCGCTGGTGGGCGTCGGCAGCGCCGCGGCCTTGGCCTCACTGCAGCAATTGCATGCACAACCCGGCCGCAGGGTGTGGTGGTGCGGCTCCTACGCCGAAGCCGGCGTGCCGCTGCTGGAAAGTGCGGTGCGATCCGCGCTGGCAGTGGCCGCAAGGCTGGAGCCCTGCACCGAAGAAGCCCTCACCAACGCCTGAGGCGGCTGCCGAACAAGGCGTAGAAAAGAATCAGCCCGTACCAGGGCAGCATCACCCAATACCCACGCTGAGGCGTCCACACATCGGCGAAGTGGCCGTAGAGCATGGGGATGAGCGCACCACCGGCAATGCCCATGATGAGCAGGGCCGAACCGGCCGCCGTGTACTTGCCCAGGCCTTCGAGGGCCAGCGGCCAGATGGACGGCCAGACCAGGGCATTGGACAGGCCAAGCATGGCCAGGAAGAACACAGTGTTGGGCACCGCGGGCACGCCGCCCCAGCCCAGCAGGGCCTGGGACATGCCCGAGTCGGTCGGCGACGACAGCGCCACGCCGAGGACGAAGGCGATGCCGCTGACCGCCGAGAAGATCAGCGCCGCGCGCTGCGACATCCAGCGCGGGATCAGCACGACGCCGAGCAGATAGCCCAGCACCATGAAGCCCATGGTGTATGACGTCAGCACGCCGTAGTGGGCCACGCCGAGCTGGCGGCCGTAGAGGCCGATGGTGTCGCCGGCGATGACCTCGACGCCGACGTAACCGAACAGCGCGATGGCACCCAGCACGACCTGCGGATGCTGGAACACGCCCCAGCGCTTGACCGAACCGGAGGGTGCTCCCGCCGCTTCCAGTTCGGGCTCGCGCAGCGACGAGAAATGGATCAAGGCCATGAAGATGACCAGGCCCGCGGCCATCACGGCGTAGGGGAAGACCAGGCGCTGGGACAGCTCGCCGCGCAGCGCCTCACGGCCGGCCGCGTCCAGGGCCGCGAGGGCGGATTCCGAGAAGCGCTCCATGCCCGACAGGATCAGGGCCGAGAACACCAGTGGCACGACGATGCCGGCACCCTTGTTGAACAGGCCCATGATGGAGATGCGCATGGCCGCGCTCTCCCGCGAACCGATGCAGACGATGTAGGGGTTGATGGCCGTCTGCATCAGCGTCATGCCGCTGGCCAGCGTGAACAGAGCCAGCAGGAAGATCGCGTACTGGCCCGACTTGGCCGCCGGGATGAAGGCCAGCGCACCGAGGGCCATGACGCCGAGAGCCGCCGTCATGCCGCGCTTGTAGCCGATGCGCGCCAGGATGGCTGCTGAAGGCAGGGCCATGACGGTGTAGGCGATGTAGAAGGCGAAGGCCACCCACAGCGCCTGGAAGTTGTTCAGCCCACAGACGATCTTCAGGAAGGGAATCAGCGAGCCGTTCAGCCACGTGACGAAGCCGAGGATGAAAAACATCAGCCCGATGAAGAGCATGGGCAGCAGCACGCCCTGGCCTGCCGTAGGTGTGATGGTTTTTGTTTGCATGGACATTGCGCAATGTATTGGGCCGAGCGCCGGGCCGTCCCAAGCCGGCCCGTCTGGCGATGTGCTCGCGGCTCAACGCCGCGAGCATCGTCGTCCCCTCGGGGGACCGGTCAGGCTCGCCCGCGTTCAGCTGGGCGAGACTGGACGAGGGGCCTAAAACTTCGCGCGGACGCCGACGCTGTAGCGCGCGCCGTTCTCATAAACACCGATGGGGATGCCGTCCACCGTGTTGGACTTGATCACTTCGTTGTTGATGTTGACAGCGCTGGCATACAGCGCGATCTGCTTCGTCACGTCCCAGCTGGCCGAAGCATCCCACTGGCCATAGGCCGCGTTGACAACCTGGCCGCCCATCTGCACGTCGCCGTAGCTCTTGGAGCGGTAGTTGTAGGACAGGCGCAGGCTGATCGGGCCCTGCTCGTAATAGCCGCTGAAGTTGAACTGGTCACGCGAGTTGCCCAGCACCTTCAGGCGCGGCTGCCCGGCGACGGCACCAGCCTTGGCGTCGGTGAAGGTGTAGTTCACGACGGTGCCGAAGCCGGTGTTGCCGAAGGGCTGCTGCCACTGCAGCTCGAAGCCCTTGATGTCGGCGCCGTTGTCGGCGTTGTAGGGGCGCTCCACCGTCAGCGTCTCGTTGCCCACCTGCTCGGACTTGGAGGCCTTGTAGGTGAAGGTGTCGAGCTTCTTGATGAAGAAGGTGCCCGAGATCAGCGCGGCGTCGGCGTAGTACCACTCGGCGCCGAACTCGGCCTGGTTGGCATGCACCGGCTTCAGCAAGGGGTTGCCGGCATAGCCCTTGGACAGCACGGTGCCGTCGCGGCGCAGACCGGGGCTGAGCAGGTCGAAGGTCTGGCGGGCCATGGCACGCGACACCGAGCCGCGCAGGATGAGTTCCTTGCTGAGGTCGTAGGCGACGTTCAGGCTGGGCAGGGCGTCGGTGTAGTTGTTGCCGACGCTGGTGGGCGAGAAGCCCCCCGTGGCGTTGCCCAGATAGCCGTCCGAGGTCTGCTGGGTGCGCACGAAGCGCAGGCCGAAGTCGCCGCGCAGCTTGGAGACCGAGAAGTCGGCCTTGGCATACAGCGCCGTGATCTTCTCGTGGATCTTGTAGTTCTCGTTGAGGACGTCCTTGTACGTCATGGCCTTGTCGTACATCGGGATGCCTTTGCTGGCCACCAGCGCATCGTCGAACCAGGCGTACTGGGTCAGCGCGTCGCTTGTTGCGGCCTGCTGGCTCAGCATCGGCGAGGGGCCGCTGGACAGGTCGGACAGGCTGAAGGACTGCCAGCCCGGCGAGCCGGGGCCGGCCGTGCCTTGGGTGCGGAAGTTCTGCAGCGTGTTGTCGCGCAGCTTCAGGCCCAGCTTCACCGACTTGATGACGCCACTGTCGAGGTCGAAGGTGACGTCGCCCTGGGCGTAGTTCTCCTTGGCTTCCATGCGGCGGATGCGGTCGTCGCCGGACTTCAGCGTCAGCGCCTTGGGATCCAGCGGGCTGATGTCGAGGTATTTCACGCCGTAGTGGTCCGGGCCGAGGGAGATCGTCGTGCGCGTGTCGCCCTCCATCCAGAAGTGGCGGTCATGCGAGCTGCCGCCCGAGCTGTTGGTGGTGCCGACCTGGCCATGCAGGGTCCAGCTGCCGCCCTGGTAGCTGCCGTCCAGGTCCGCCACCTTGGACTTGATATAGCTCTCGCGGTAGATGGGCTCGAAGGACACGCCGGTCTTGGGGCCGACGGTACCGCCGACCAGTGCCTTGCCGCCGTCACTGGTGCTGATGAACTTCGGGTCGACGACGCTGATGACGCCGCCCACCGCCAGGCCGCCGGCCTGCCAGAGGTAGTTCTGGTTGTTGTTGTTCATCTTCATGTCCGAATCCATCAGGTTCAGGACGATGTCGGTGGCGGGGTTGGGCTGGAACTGCAGGGCCAGGTTGGTGGTCGTGCGCTCGCGCTCCTGGCGGAAGATGGCCGAGCCGCCGCCCCAGGAGGCATAGGCATTGGTGACGTTGCCGTTCTGGTCCTTGACGTCGTACTTGCCGTCGGAAAACTGCTCCAGGCCGTCGCGACGCATATGGCGCTTCTGGCTGCTGATGGCCAGCAGCACGCCGAAGGTCTTGTCGTCGCTCTTCCAGTTCAACAGGCCCGAGAGCTGCGGGTCGGTCTTGCCCGGCAGCTTGCTGTACATGGCTTCGGCCGAGGCCTGCAGCGTCAGCTGCTCCTTGAAGGCCAGGGGCTTGCGGGTCTTGACGATGACGAGGCCACCGATGCTGCCTTCATCGAGGTCGGCCGACGGGCTCTTGTAGACGTCCAGGCTGCCGACGATCTCCGACGGCAGCACGTCGTAGTTGAAGCTGCGGGTCTGCGGTTCGTTCAGCCACCACTCCGACGACGCCACGGCCTGGCCGTTGAGCTGCGTCATGTTGAGGTTCTTGTCGGTGCCACGCACGAAGATGGCCTTGCCTTCGCCCCAGATGCGGTCGACCGAGATGCCGGGCACGCGCTGCAGCGAGTCGGCCACGTTCTTGTCGGGGAACTTGCCCACGTCCTCGGCGCTGATGGAGTCGACGACATTGCCGGACTCGCGCTTCTCCGCCAGGTTCTTCTTCAACGTCGCCCGCACGCCGCGGATCTCGACGGTTTCCAGCTGTTGGTTCGCATCCTGGGCCATGGCGCCGAGCGCGGTGGCGCCGAGTGCGAGGCCGATGAGGCGGGGCAAGAGAAGGCGATTGGGAAGGGGCTTGAAGTGAGGCTTGGCCACGTAGGTGCTCCTGGGCAACGAGTTCTGTTGGACAACATGGAGCCCTGTCCGTCGGTGGGTGTACCGGCGGCCGGGCTCAACTCAGAAAGGCCAGGGCTGCGTTGTCTCTTGTCGTCACGCCTTGGCCAGTGCCGGCAATCTAGCGGCGGCACCGGCGCGCGGAGCGAGGCGTTGCGCTTTGTTGGACTTCATTGCGCCGACGTTACGTTGGCGCAAGACAGCGTCAGCTGGCGGGGGTGATGACCCCGTCACAGGGGCCAAAACCGATGCGCCGATATCCGGGTTTCTCCGCAAAGGCGCGCAGGCCGAGCTGGTCGCCGTCGAGCACGAAGGTCCTCGTTTCGCCATTGGGCAGGGTGATGGGCTGCTTGCCACCCAGCGTCAGCTCCAGCAGGGAGCCGGCCTCTTCCTGGGCCGGGCCGCTGATGGTGCCGGTGCCCAGCAGGTCGCCGGGCTGCAGATTGCAGCCGTTGCTGGCGTGGTGGGTCAGCATCTGCGTGAGCGACCAGTAGGCATGGCGCAGGTTGGAGCGCGAGAGGCGTGTCGGCTCGCTCATCGCCGGCGTCTTGAACCAGACCTCCATCTCGATGTCGTAGGCCGCGTTGGCGCGGTGAGCCGGCGAGTCCAGATAGGGCAGAGGCTGGGGATCGCCTTCGGGTCGAGTGAAGGGGATGCGGAAGGGCTCCAGCGCCTCCATCGTGACGATCCACGGTGAGATGGTGGTGCCGAAATTCTTGGCCAGGAAGGGACCGAGCGGCTGATATTCCCAGGGCTGGATGTCGCGGGCCGACCAGTCGTTGAGCAGGGTCAGCCCGAAGGCGTGCTCGTCGGCCTCGTCGATACCGAAAGGCTCGCCCAGCGCATTGCCGGGGCCGACGAAGAGGCCCAGCTCGAGCTCGCAGTCGATGCGGGCGCTCGGCTTGAAGACAGGCACCTCGGCATCCGGCGGCTTGACCTGGCCCTTGGGGCGGCGCAGCGACGTGCCGCTGACGACGATGGAAGAACTGCGGCCGTGGTAGCCGATGGGCACCCACTGGTAATTGGGCAGCAGCGGGTTGTCGGGGCGGAACAGCTTGCCGATGGCGCGGGCGTGGTGGATGCCGGTGTAGAAGTCGGTGTAGTCGCCGATGCGGCAGGGCAGCGTGTACTCGGCGGCGGCTTGCGGCACCAGCTCGACCTCGGGCGCACCGGCCTTCAGCGTGTCGAAGATTCGATGGCGCAGCGCGCGGCGCTCGCTGCCAGGGCGGCCCATCAGCGCGTTGAGGTCGGTGATGCCCCAGCCGGTCAGGTCCAGGATCTGGTCGCCGATGCCGACACCGATGCGCCAGGGCTCCAGCGAGCCGGCACGGCGGAAAGAGCAGAAGGGCAGGTTCTGCAGCGGGAAGTCGGTGTCGGGCGAGTTGGCCGAAGCGACCCAGGAAAGGGCGGCGGCGTCGTGGGTATGGTCGATCATGCTCATGTCGTCTTGAATTCGTCTTTCAGGCCTTGCCAGCAATTGGCATAGGTCGTCTCCAGCGGTGCGTCCTTCAGTGCCCAGGCGGTGGGCTTGAGCGGCCAGCGCGTCTCGAACATGAAGGCCAGTGTGGCGTCCAGCTTGTGCGGCTTCAAGTCGGCGTTGCTGGCCTTGTCGAAGGCCTCGGTGTCGGGGCCGTGGGGCACATAGCTGTTGTGCAGGCTGGCACCGCCGGGCTTGAAGCCCTCGGGCTTGGCGTCATACTGGCCCAGCACCAGGCCCATGAACTCGCTCATCACGTTGCGGTGGTACCAGGGCGGGCGGAAGGTGTCCTCGGCCACCATCCAGCGCGGCGGGAAGATGACGAAGTCGACATTGGCCCAGCCGGGCGTGTCGCTGGGGCTGGTCAGCACCGTGAAGATGCTGGGGTCGGGGTGGTCGAAGCTGACGGTGTTGATCGTCATGAAGCGCGAGGTGTCGTAGCGATAGGGCGTGAGGTTGCCGTGCCAGGCGACGACATTGAACGGGCTGTGCGCCTGCTTCGCGCGCCAGAGCCTACCGCCGTAACGCTTGACGATCTCGTACTCGCCCTCTTCCTGTTCGTGCCAGGCCGCGGGCGCTTCGAAGTCACGCGCATTGGCCAGGCCGTTGCTGCCGATGGGGCCGAGTTCGGGCAAGCGGAAGGCCGCGCCGTAGTTCTCGCAGACATAGCCACGCGCCGGCACATCCAGCGGGTCGACCTTGAAGGCCATGCCGCGCGGCAGCAGGGCGATGGAGCCGGGCGCGACCTCGAGGCGGCCGAGTTCCGTCGTCACCAGCAGCCGGCCTTGCTGGGGGACGAGCAGCATCTCGGCATCGGCATTCACCAGCGCGCGGCGGCCCATGGCGTGCGAGGCCACATAGGCCAGCGCGCCCATGCCGGCGATGCCGACCTCGCCGTTGACCGCATAGCTACGCAGGCTGTCGACGAAGTCGCCATCGTCATGCAGGGGCGTCGGGCCCCAGCGCAGCGGGTCGGGCGAAGCGCACTCGCCTTGCGCCGCACCACTCTTCCACAGCGCATGCGCCAGTGGCTCGTAGCCGCCGACGACGACCGAGGGCTGGCGGCGGTACATCCAGGTGCGCTGGTTGTCGGCCCGCGGCGCGGTGAAGGCGCTGCCCGACAGCAGCTCCGCATACAGGCCGTGCGGCGCCTTCTGCGGGCTGTTGCGGCCGATCGGCAGCGCGCCGGCATGGGCCTCGCTGCTGTGCTGATTGCCGAAGCCAGTGAGGTAGGTCAGTTCAGTCATGGTGTTCGTGATGGGCGGGCGCAGTCATTCGGACTCGCGCGCAAGCGCGAAGGCCTGTCTCAGCACCTCGCGGTCGCCGATGTGGTTGCACAGGATCAGGGTCAGCCGCGCCAGCCAGTCGGCCGCGGCCTCATCGCTCAGGCCGGCCTGGGCGGCGATGAGTTCGGCATAGAAGGCATCGGCCTCGCGACCGAAATTCGGGGTCAGAGTCAATTTACTCATAGCGCCTCCCATGGGCACGTGCGAGCGCCGCGCCCACGGCGTCGGCATCGAAGCGATGCCAGCGCGCGGCGACGACGGCGTCGGGGCGGATCAACACCACGCTGCCGGGGCGAGCGCCGTAGCGCGTGGCCGCCAAACCTTCGCCAGGCAGCTGGATCACTCGCGCGCCGCCGGCCTCGACCGGCCAGCCGAAGGCCAGCAGCACGAAGCCCGAGCCGAAACACTCGCTGAGCCAGCCCCCTTCTTCCAGCGGCGCGTCGGGCGCTGGGCAGCCGGGCGCCGGTCCGCCCGTCCAGGCCTCGGCATCCAGCGTGCTCAGTGGCGAATCGACGTGTTCTGTCGGCATCGACAGGCGACCGCTGTTGACCAAGCCCTTGGCGAAGTCGGTGCGCGCGGCAAGGTCCAGCGCCGCCTTGCGAAGTCGCAGGCTGAGCGCGCTTTTGGGGCTGATGAAGTCGGTCGCGCGGGTCGAGTGACCGATATTGTCGTCGGCGGCCTCGATGCGCTCGAACTCGTAGGAGTCCAACAGCACATCGCCGCCCTCGCCTTTCAGCACGGCGGCCAGCTTCCAGCCCAGGTTGTCGGCATCCTGCACGCCGCTGTTGGCGCCGCGCGCGCCGAAGGGCGAAACCTGGTGGGCCGCGTCGCCCGCCAGCAGCACACGGCCGATGCGAAAGCGCTCGGCGCGCCGGCAGCAGAACTGGTAGATGGACGACCAGGCCAGCTCGAAGCCGTGCGTGCCCAGCATGGCCGCGACGCGCGACTTGATGCGCTCGGGGTCGCGCTCGGCTTCGACATTGGCTTCGCGGCCGAGCTGGAAGTCGATGCGCCAGAGTCCGTCGGCCTGGGCATGCAGCAGCACGGACTGACCCCGGTGGAAAGGTGGATCGAACCAGAACCAGCGCTCAGGCCTGGCGGGATCGAGACCACGCGGACGCACACCGGGCGCCAGTCGCACATCGGCGATCAGGAAGCGATCCTCGAAGACCTGGCCCTGAAAGCTCAGGCCCAGCAGCGTGCGCGTGGGGCTGCGCGCACCGTCGCAGGCGACGACCCAATCGGCGCGCATGTCGAAGAGGCCGTCGGGCGTGCGCACGTTGAGCGTGACGCCTTCCTCGTCCTGCTCCAGGCCGATCAGCTCATGTTTGCCACGCAGCTCGATGCGCTGCTCCAGCTGCACCGCACGCACCAGGCGCGCCTCGACCTGGTCCTGCTGCAGATTGACCATGGCCGGCATCTTGTGATGGCTCTCGGGCAGCAGGTCGAAGGCATAGGCCTCGCGCTCGCCGTGGAAGACACGGCCGCGCTGCCAGCGCACGCCCTCGCGCGCCACGGCCTCGCCAACACCGAGGCGGTCGAGGACCTCCAGCGTCTTCTTGGCCCAGCAGACGGCACGCGAGCCCTCGCCGATGCGGTCGCTGTCGTCGATGACGACGACCGGCACATCGCGCCTGGCGAGGTCCAGCGCCAGCGTCAGGCCGACAGGCCCGGCGCCGACGATGACGACGGGGCGGCGCTCAGGCTGGCCGGAGCGCTGCTCCAGCGTCTGGTGATAGGGGTAGCGTGGCAGGTCCACGGGCTCAAGCTCCCTCCAGAGCCTTCCACATTTCGACGTCGCGTTCCGCGGTCCAGATGCGCGGGTGCGAAGTGCCACCGGCCTCGTCATAGGCCCGCGTCACGTCGAAAGGCATGCAGTGGTCGAAGATGACCCAGTGCCCGTACTTGGGCCGCAACGCCGCCATGGTGCGCTGGTAGACGGCCTTCAGCTCCTCGCCGGCCTTCACGCCGGCCTGCACGGCGGCATAGAGCTCGCTGACAAAGGCGCGCGTGCCGTCCAGGCCAGCCGCGACCTGCTCCGCGCCCTTCAGCGCCGGGCCGCGACCGGGCACCAAGGCAGACGCGTTCAGCTTGGCGATCGCCTCCAGCGTGCCCGGCCAGTCCTGGAAATGCGCATCGCCGCAATACGGCGTCGCATCGAACTCGACCAGGTCGCCGCTGAACAGCACCTTCTCCTGCGGCAGCCAGGCCACCGTGTCACCCGCCGTGTGGCCGCGGCCGGGCGAGAACATCTCGACCTTGACGCCTCCCAGGTCCAGGGTGAGGCGGCCAGAGAAGGTCAGCGTCGGCCAGGTCAGCCCGGCAGGCACCGACTCGACGTTGCGGAACAGGCGCGGGAAGCGGCCGATCTCGCTGGCCTTGTCCTGCTCGCCGCGCTCCTGGATGAGGGCCAGCGTCGCCTCGCTGGCGATGACCTGCTCCAGACCTTCGGCCTTGAAGGCCGACGCACCCAGCACGCGCACCGCGTGGTAGTGGCTGAGCAGCACGTATTTGATGGGCACCGCGCTCACCTCACGGATGCGGCGAATCACGTCTGCCGCCATCACGGGCGTGGCCTGGGTGTCGATCACCATGGCCGCATCGCGGCCGATGACGATGCCGGTGTTGGGGTCGCCCTCGGCCGTGTAGGCCCAGGCGTGCTCGGACAGGCGCTCGAAGGTGACCTGCTTCTCTTCCAGGTCGGCTTGCGAGGCGAAGGCTTTCGTTCCGGTCATCGGCGATCTCCAACAGCGAAGGCTGAAATTTAGCCTATTCCAAATTAATTCAGCAATATAGAATTTTTGCCATGAGCGACGCGCAGCCCCCCAGCAAGGAACCGAGAGGCATCCAGAGCATCGAGGTCGGCGGCCAATTGCTGCTGGCGCTGGCCCACCATGGCCGACCGATGGCGCTCAAGGACCTGGCTCGCGAGGCCGGCATGACGCCGGCCAAGGCCCACCCCTATCTGGTCAGCTTCATCAAGCTGGGCCTGGTGGAGCAGGACGGCGGCAGCGGTCGCTACGGCCTCGGGCCGCTGGCCCTGCAGCTGGGACTGATCAGCCTGCAGCAGTACGACCCCGTGCGGCTGGCCACGCCCGTCATCGAGGAGCTGGCCGTGCAGCTCGGTCACACCGTGGCCATCGCGGTGTGGGGCGCGCGCGGGCCGACCATCGTCCGCGTGGCCGAGGGGCCGACGCCGGTACACATCAGCATGCGCCACGGCACGGTGATGAGCCTGGCGGGCACGGCATCGGGCCGGCTGTTCGCGGCCTGGCGACCCGAG
The DNA here is from genome assembly GCF_058787015.1 of Roseateles sp. FW305-36. Lineage (NCBI taxonomy): Bacteria > Pseudomonadati > Pseudomonadota > Betaproteobacteria > Burkholderiales > Sphaerotilaceae > Roseateles > Roseateles sp. FW305-36. Next base: position 26,126 of record NZ_JBYSZK010000011.1, read on the forward strand.
GACGCGGCCAACCTGGGCGAACCCCTGCCCGACGCGGATCTCATCGAGGCCGTTCGCCGCGATGGCCTGGCGACGTCGCGCGACGGCGTCGTCGCCGGCGTCAGTGCGGCCGCTGCGCCGGTCTTCGATGCTTCGGGCCGCCTCGTGCTGGCGCTGACGGCGATCGGGTCCAGCCCCAGCTTCGACACGGCGCCGCAAGCTGCACTGATCGCCTCGCTGCAGCAGGCTGCCCGCCTGTTGTCGCGCCGGCTCGGCCACTGAGCAGCACAGCGGCGCGCGCCTGACAGGCTGGCGACAGGCAATTTCCCGACAAACACCGCAAACTATTTTTGCAATCTAGGGACTGCGAATTTGGTGGGGTGCGGGGTGCTCTGTCAGGTCATCTCGCATATTTATGACCCAATCGAAGTCATAAATATTCGAATAGTTCCTGAAAAGCAATATATGGCGGGTCATTTCATTTACATATATTGCTGCATAGATAAGTAATGTGAAGCAGTTTTACCAGTTGGTAAAACGCATCGCGCTCGAACCCGCACAAGCACTTCAGAATCGCCAGAAATCCTTTCTGGATCAACAAGCTAGCGTTCAAAAACGTTCGCTCGCACACAGATTTACGCATCACCCCGAGGATTCCCTAGACACCTGGGGTTTCCACGAGGCCAGAAAATTTGACGGACAGCCAGCGCCCGATCGGGCGCTCTCAAATCGGCTGAATCCGATGGCAAGCCACCCGCTTGCCACGTTTTTTCTGGAGCAGAGATGCATAAGCAAACCAAAGTCGCCGCCGCGGTCCTGTTGACCGTCGGCGGTTTCAGCGCTTGGGCCCAACAGGCCGAGCCGCAACAGATCGAGCGCGTGACCGTCACCGGTTCTGCCATCAAGCGCATCGACGCGGAAACGTCCGTGCCGGTCACCATCGTCAAGATGGCCGACCTGCGCAGCGCCGGCGTGACGTCGGTCGAGCAGATCATGGCCAACCTGACGGCCGTCCAGTCCTCCGTCAACGCGGCCCAGTCCATCGGCTCGGGCAGCGGCGGCGCGTCCTTCGCCGACCTGCGCGGCATCGGCGCCGACAAGACCCTGGTGCTGCTGAACGGTGAGCGCATCGCCAACAACGCGGTCGACGGCTCGGCACCCGACCTGAACATGATCCCGTTCGCGGCCATCGAACGCATCGAAGTGCTGCGTGACGGCGCCTCGGCCCTGTACGGCACCGACGCCATCGGCGGCGTGATCAACTTCATCACGAAGAAGAGCTACAACGGCGGCACCCTCACGCTCGGCTACGACCGGCCCAAGGGCGCCGGCGGCCGCGCCAAGAGCGCCAACGTCGGCGTCGGCTTCGGTGACCTCGCCACCCAGAACTTCAATGTGCTGGCCTTCCTCAGCGTGAAGAAGGAAGACCCCATCGCCGGTGACCAGCGCAACTTCAACAAGCGCATCGTCGGCGGCCTGTCTAACAGCACCGACCCGGCCAACTACACCCAGGACTTCGGCACGCTGTACAACCCGGCGGCTCCGGGCTGCGCTGGCACCTCGCTGATCCCCATTGCTGGCGGCACGCAGTGCAAGATCGTCACGCCCAACTTCGTCGACTTCGCGCCGAAGTCGGACACGGCGTCCGGCATGCTCAAGGGCACGCTGCGCGTCAATGATTCGCTGGAACTGGGCGCCGAAGCCTTCCTGACCCGCAACCGGGTCACGACGCGCATCGCCCCCGTGCCCTACGGCGGCTACTACATGAACCCGACCATGCCCAATGGTCAGCCCAACCCCTATTTCCCCACGGCCCACGTCGATCCGACCTTCGACGACGGCTCGGCGGGCACCAAGCCCTTCAACCCTTCTGCTGCCTTTGCCAACCCGGTGGCCGTGCAGCCGGGCTTCGTCTACGTTCTCTGGCGCGACTTCCCCAACGGCTCGCGCACCCAGATGAACGAGAACAAGCAAAGCCGCATCGTGCTGTCCGCCGACGGCAATGCGATGAACTGGGACTACTCGGTCAAGTTCTCGGCCAACAAGAACACCGTCGACCAGAACCTGACCGGCGGTTACGGTGACGGCGACATGATCGGCGAAGGCCTGCTGGAAGGCGTCATCAACCCCTTCGGCGCCCAAAGCGCTGCTGGCACCGCGCTGCTGGAAAAGGCGGCCCTGAACGGCAAGCTGCAGACGGCCGTCGGCAAGGTCAACATCTTCAAGGTCACGGCCAGCCGCGAACTGGGTGACTGGGTCGGCGCTGGCCGCCCGGCAGCGATCGCTGTGGGTGGCGAGTACCGCCACGAGGACTTCGACTCGCATCCGATCAAGGATTTCGCCCAGCTCGTCTCGGCCTCCACCGGTGTCGATCCGGACGCGACCTCCAAGGGCACGCGCAAGGTCTACGCGGCGTACACCGAAGTCAATGTGCCGATCAACAAGGCCCTGGAGTTGACCGGCTCGCTGCGCTACGACAAGTACAGCGACTTCGGCGACAGCACCAATCCCAAGATTTCCTTCCGCTTCCAGCCCAGCAAGGAAATGCTGTTCCGCGGTTCGGCCTCCACGGGCTTCCGCGCACCGACGCTGTTCGAGCTCTACAGCTCGACGTCGTTCACCAACACGGCCGGCAACTTCAACAACCCGATCAACTGCCCGGGCGGCACGGCCATCCCCGGCGCCTCGCAGGCCAACTGCAATGGCCAGTTCCAGGTCCAGAACGGCGGCAACCCCTTCCTGAAGCCTGAGAAGGCCAAGAACTACACCCTGGGCGCCGTGTTCGAGCCGATGACTGACCTCAGCCTGGGCATCGACCTGTGGGCGATCAAGATCAAGAACGCCATCGCCGTGCTGCCGCAGTCGACGCTGTTCCAGAACTACACGCAGTTCCAGCAGTACTTCCACTTCTCGCAACCTGGCAACCTGCTGTCCATCACCAGCAACTGCCCGGGCCCGAAGTGCGGTTATGTTGAGCAGCTGAACCAGAACCTGGGTGGCACCAACACCAACGGCGTGGACCTGAGCGCCCAGTACCGCCTGAAGTCCGGCGTCGGCCAGTTCGACTTCGCGCTGAACAGCACCTTCGTCAACAAGTACGAGTACCAGGACTACCCGTCGGGTCCCTGGAACCAGAACGTGGGCCGCTACTCCGGCGCCGGTCCGGTCTTCAAGTGGCAGCACAACCTGACGGCGAACTGGGCCTACGACAGCTTCGCCGTGGGTACCGCGGTGCACTACAAGTCGGGCTATCTGGACTTCACCCCGACCAACCGCGTCTCGGCCTTCACCACGACCGACCTGTACGGCAGCTGGTCGCCCATCAAGGGCGCGTCCCTGGTGCTGGGCGTTCGCAACCTGTTCGACCGCGATCCGCCGTTCACCAACCAGGGCGACCTGTTCCAGTCCGGTGGCTGGGATTCGCGCTACGCCAACGCGGCTGGCCGCACCTACTACGTGCGCGGCACGTACTCGTTCTAAGCGCTGCTCGCAGCACGGAACGAAAAGGGGCCCTTCGCAGTCCGTGTCAAAACGGCTGCGATGGCCACCGATAGCAATACGCCCCGAGTTGATCGGGGCGTTTTTGTTTGTGGGCGCCAAATTGATCCACGACGCGGTGCGCGCTACGGCACACATGCTCCGGCCCGATCAACTCGTCCAGCGATACCGGGAACAGGCTGCCCTGATCCCGGCTCTGCCCTTGCAGATAGCCCATATGAACAATGCCCTGCAACTCGCGTTGCAGGGCATTGTCTTCAAGGCTTCAGGTCGGCGTCAGAGTATTGACACGGACTGTTCGGGGCCTCTTTTTCATGTGCGCTAGCCTGCCAGCACCAGGCGGCCTTCGGGATAGCGGGAGCCCATGAACTCGACGAAGGCCTTCACCTTGGGACTGGCCAGTCGCCTCGAGGTGTGGAGCACCCACAGCTCCACGTCCTTGCCTTCCAGAGCTCCCCACTGCAGCAGCTCGCCGCTGCCGAGCTGCTTCCAGACGATGGACTTGGGCACCAGGACCGCGCCCGCGCCCGCCAGCGCCGCGTCCCTGAGCATCAGCATCGACGACAGCCTGAGCACGGGCACGGGCTCGATCAGCAGCCGGCCACCATCCAGGGCCCAAGTCTCGCCGTCACGGTAGGCGCTGACGGCGGCAGCCACGCGGCTGGCGGCCTGGCCCGGCTCCGGCAGGGTGATGGCAGGCGCCGCGACGACCACCAGCCTGTCCTTCGCGAAGCAGCGCCCGACGAGGGCCGTGTCCACGCGCGGGTTGGGCCGGATGGCCACGTCGAACTGCTCGTCGACCAGGTCCACCACACGGTCCTCCCCCACCACCTCCAGCGTGACCTCGGGATGAAGCTGCCGGAATTCGGCCGCCAGCCGCCCCATCGCCAGCTGTGAAAACAGGATGGGCGCTGCCACCCGCAGGCGGCCGCTGACCTTGCCGGGTGCTTCGCGCGCCGACCTGAAGGCGTCTTCCACCTCATGCATGGGCCCTTCGGTCCGACTGAGCAGACGCTGGCCGGCCTCGGTCAGCTCCAGGCCCTTGGCGCCACGCTCGATGAGGCGCACGCCCAGCTGCTCCTCCAGGTCGGCGACCCGCCGCGACAGCGTCGCCTTGGAGCGCCGACTGGCCCGGCTCGCGCGCCCGAAACCGCCATGGGTGGCCACCAGGTTGAAGTCGGCCAGGGCATTCAGGTCCATATGTCCCATATCCAAGACAGATCGTCTTGATTCTGGCGTCTGTGTTTATCGAATGCAACGGCCTATCTTTCGTCCAAGCCCAACCAAGGGCTGACCTCTCCCCCTCAACCCCCTTCACGAAAGTCCATCATGAGCATCCTCGTCATCGGCGCCACCGGCACCGTCGGTTCCCTCGTCGTCCAAGGTCTGGCCCGGCAAGGCGCGCAAGTCACGGCCATGGTTCGCCAGACCGGCGGCCACTCCCTGCCAGCCGGCGTCAACGGCGTCGTCGCCGACCTGACCGATGTCGAATCGCTGCGCCAGGCCATGTCCGGCGTGCGCACCCTCTTCCTGCTGAACGCCCTGGCCGCCGACGAGGTCACGCAGTCCCTGCAGGCCCTCAACATCGCCCGCGAGGCCGGCATCCAGCGCATCGTCTATCTGTCGGTCATCCACGCCGACCTCTACACCGACGTGCCCCACTTCACCGGCAAGCACACGGTGGAACGCATGATCGAAAGCCTGGACCTGCCGGCGACCATCCTGCGGCCCGCCTATTTCATGCAGAACGACGTCAGCATCCAGCCCGTCATCGAAGGCTACGGCGTCTTCCCCATGCCCATCGGCAGCAAGGGCTGCGCCATGGTGGACGTGCGCGACATCGCCGACATTGCCGTGGCCGAACTGCTGCGCCGCGACCGCGCCCCCGAGCCCCTGCCCCGCCTGACGCTGGAAGTCGCCGGCAACGAGGTCTTCACCGGCGAATCGGCCGCTGCCGTCTGGAGCCAGGCACTGAAGCGCGAGATCCGCTACGCCGGCGACGACGTGAAGGCCTTCGAAGCGCAGCTGGCCCAGAACGCGCCGGGCTGGCTGGCCTACGACCTGCGACTGATGATGGACCGCATCCAGCAGCTCGGCCAGATTCCGGCTGCGGGCGCGGCCCGCCGGCTCGAGGAACTGCTGGGCCGCCCCTTGCGCACCTACCAGGCCTTCGTGGCCGAGCGTGTAGCGGCCTAACGCCGGCTGACGAGGGCGATGCCGGCCAGCACCATCAGGCTGCCGGCCACGAAGCTGGGCGCCAGCGTCTCGCCCAGCAGCCGGACGCCCAGCAGCACGCCGAAAAGCGGCGTCAGAAAGGTGAAGGCGCCCAGCCGCGAGGCCAGGTAGCGGCGCAGCAGCCAGAACCAGGTCAGGAAGCTGGCGAAGGACACGACCAGGCTCTGAAAGCCGAGGTGGGCCCAGACAGTGGTCGTCGGCTCGAAGCGCCATTGCCCGGTCAGCCAGGCGCCCGGCAGCAGCAGCAGGAAGGCACCGAGCAACTGGTAGAACAACGTCTCGGTCGCCGGCGCGGCCGCCAGGCGGGTGCAGCGGATGGTGACCGTTGTCGCGCCCATGGCCAGGCCCGCCATCACGGCCAGCATGTCGCCCAGCAGGGCCCAGCCGTCGCGGGCGCCGCCGCCATCGAGAAAGGCCCATGCGATGCCGCCAAAGGCCAGGGCGATGCCGGCCCAGCGGCGCGCATCCAGCCGCTCCGCCGGCAGCCGCCCATGCAGGCCCAGGGCCGTGAACAGCGGCGAGGTGTAGAGGAAGACGACGACGTGCGAGGCCTGGGTCAACTGCAGCGCCACCGCCACCAGCAGGAATTCCAGGGCGAAAAGCGAACCCGCCACCGCGCCGGCCGCCCAGCGGCGGCGATCCAGCGCTTCGCCGTGCCAGCGCATCAGGCCGGCCAGCAGCAGCAGCGCAACGCCGGAGCGCAGCGCGATCATGAGCATCGGGCTGGCCTGACCCGCCACGGCCTTGAGCGACACCTGCTGCAGGCCCCAGAGGCAGCACAGCAGCAGCATGAGGCCGCTCGCGCGGGCATCGAGCGGGCCGGCCGTGAGGGTGAGCGGGCGCGTCGAGACAGCGGGAAAGGCGAGTGCGGCAAGGTACTTCATGGCGCCAATGTGCCGCCCGGCCGAGATTCCGAAAAGCGCATAATTCAGCGCCACAGAATCCGATTTTCGAATTCATGCGCGATTTGCAGATCGACTGGCTGAAATGCTTTGTCGCCACCGTCGACGCCGGCTCGCTGTCCAGTGCCGCCGCCGAGATCCACCGCTCGCAGTCGGCCGTCAGCATGCAGCTGAAGAAGCTGGAGGCGGCCGTCGGCCACCGCCTGCTCGAACGCGATGCGCGCCAGCTGGCCCTCACCCACGAGGGCCAGACCCTGCTGGGCTATGCGCGCCGCATGCTGGACCTGCAGGCCGAGGCCCAGGCGGCGCTGCGCGAGGACGATGTCGCGGGCGTGGTGAAGCTGGGTGTGCCTGACGACTACGCCAGCCGATACCTGACGCCGGTGCTGAAGCGCTTCGCGCCGCGCCATGGCGGCGTCGAGATCCAGCTCGACTGCGAGCAGTCGACCTCGCTGATCCCGCGCGTGGCGAGCGGCGATCTCGACCTGGCCCTGGTCTCACGCGACCACGCGCGGCGCGGCACCCTGCTCTTCCACGAGCCCATGGTCTGGGTAGGCTCGGCGCAGTTCGACGTCTGGCGCCGCAACCCCCTGCCCATCGCGGTCTACGAGGAAGCCAGCCTCGGCCGGCGCAGCGCCATCAACGCGCTGGCCCTGCAGGGGCGGCCCTACAAGATCGTCTACAACAGCTCCAGCCTCGCCGGGCAGATCGCCGCCGTTGAAAGCGGCCTGGCGATCGCCGTGCTGACGCAGTGCAGCGCACCGCCCCATCTGCAGTTGCTGGGCACCGAGCATGGCCTGGGGCCGCTGGAGCCGATGGAGGTGGCGGTCTATCGCAGCCAGGCGTCCAAGGGCAACAAGGCGGTGGACAGCCTGCAGCGCATGCTGGTGGAGACGCTCAGGGCGAGGGCGTGACGCGGATCATCAGCACGCCGTGAGGTGCGACACGGCCGCCGAACTCGCCTGAGATGCCACGCACCTTCTTGCCTGACCAGAGATCGTGCACCTCGGCCTTGAGCTTGGGTGCCAGATCCAGCTGCTCCCACGTCACCTTGATGTCGGCCGGCTTCTCACCACGGTTGAACAGCACCGCCGCCCGGTCGCCACCGACCAGGATCCGCACCCAGACTTCCAGATCACCCTGACGCCAGATACGCCGGCCCTGGCGGCCCAGCGGGTCCTGGTCGACGCGGATGACCTCGGCGTTGGTCAGGATGCGCCGGGTGTCGCCATCCATCTTCGCCATGTCGTTGCCGGCGATCAGCGGCGCAGCCAGCATGGCCCAGATGGAGAAGTGGCTCTCGTACTCCGTCGTCGTCATGCCGCCGTTTCCGACCTCCAGCATGTCGGGGTCGTTCCAGCCATTGGGCGCGGCGTCGGCCCACAGATCGGCATTCATGTCGATGATGTCCAGCAGCCCGTGCGACCACTCCTTCTTGCCCTTCCAGGCATCCCAGATGTCGCCCGTGGTGCGCCACAGATGGCCGATGGGCGGGGCCCAGCGGCCGGGCTGACTCGAACCCCATTCGCAGATGGACAGCACGATGTCGCGGCCCGATTCGCGCAGGGCCTTGGCCATGATGGTGTAGGCCGCTTCGGGGTTGCGCGGGCCGGTGTAGCACCAGTCGTATTTCAGCCAGTCCACGCCCCACTTCGCATATTGGCGCGCATCCTGGAACTCATGGCCGGCGCTGCCCGGACGGCCGCCGCAGGTCAGCGCGCCGGCATCGGAATAGAGGCCGAACTTGAGCCCCTTGCCGTGCACATAGTCGGCCAGGGCCTTCATGCCGGACGGAAAGCGCTCCGGATCGGGCTGAATGTTGCCGTCGGCGTCGCGGCTCTTCTGCCAGCAGTCGTCGATGACGAGATAGGTGTAGCCCGCGGCCTTCATGCCGGAGGCCGCCATGGCGTCGGCCTGCTGGCGGATCAGCTGCTCAGACACATTGCAGGCGAACTTGTTCCAGGAGTTCCAGCCCATGGGCGGCGTGGGCGCGAGATTGGGCTTGGGGGCGTCGAGCTTGAGCGTCTCGTGCGGGGCGGCCTGCACCACGACACAGACGAAAGCCAACAAGGCAAGCGTGCAGCGCAGCCAGATTGCAGTCATCACGGAATCCTTAAACAGTGCCGCGGCGTGCTTCCAGCTCGGCGCGAATCTCGTGCATGCGCTGCTCCGTCAGGAAGTAGCGCGACACGATGTAGAGAGCGACGAGCAGTCCGCAGATGGGGATGCCCGACAGGAAGATGCGAATCAGCAGCAGTGCGTCCTCGCCCTGCACGGGCAGCTTGGCGTCGAAGCCGGTGAACATCAGCACCCAGCCCGAGGCGCCATTGCCCAGGGCCAGGCCAACCTTGGAGATCCACGAGCCGCAGGCCGCGAACGAGCCCTCGCGGCGCTGGCCGCTGGAGAGTTCGTCGTGGTCGATGATGTCGGCCGTAGCCGAGCCATAGATGGTCCAGAAGCCCGCGCCGATGAAGGCCACGCCGCCGCTGGCGAACAGCTGCAACCAGGGCAGCTGCGGGTTGTAGAAGAACCAGTCGCCGATGAAGGCGACGATGCCCAGCACGAGCATGGTCATCAGCGCATTGCGCTTGCCTCGGTGTCTGGCCACCCAGCCGGCGAAGACGATGCCGACCAGGCCACAGACCAGGCCGGCCATGCCCATCAGCGAGTTCCACTTGGTGGCCTCGACGACGTTGCCGCCACAGACGTAGTAGACCGTCGCGTAATAGCCCAGCAGGCCCACCATGGACGTGGCCATGTTGTAGGCCAGCATGGTGCCCAGCATCTGGCGGAAGGGCTTGTTCTTCAGCGTGCGGTAAAGGGTGTCCTTGAAAGGCACGCGCTGCTTCTTCTGCGCCACGACCTTCTCGTAATAGCGCTCCCGCGTCAGCAGGAAGATGGCGACGGACACCACCACCATGATCGCGCCGAGGATGCTGGTGTAGACCTGGGCGCCGAGCAGGATGTCGGGCTTGCCGCTGGCATCGTTGAAGAAGGCCAGGGTCGTGAACTGGGCGGCGACGAACATCGCCAGCTCGGGGATCTTCTGGATCGCGTTCTTCACCGACATCACGCGGGTGCGCTCGTGATAGTCGGGCGTCATCTCCGCACCCAGGCTGTTCCAGGGCATGTTGAAGCAGCTCATCACCGGCACATAGAGGCAGGTGGAGATCAGCATGAAGACGAAGTACTCGCTGTCGCTCCAGCCGCGGCCGACGGCGAACATCAGCGGCAGGCCGATGCCGGCCAGCACGCCGCCGACGAGGATGAAGGGCCGGCGCCGACCCCAGCGACTGCGGGTGTTGTCAGAGATCCAGCCGAACAGTGCGTCCGAGACGGCGTCCACGGCGATCTTCAGGAAGATGACCGTGGAGATCAGGCCCGGCGCCACGCCGAGGAAGACGTTGAAGACGTGGAAGGCCAGCGACTGGTAGAGCCAGTGGCCCCACATGTCGAGAAAGGAGCCGAGGCCGAAGCCGATTTTCTGCGCGGTCGGCACGCGGTCGCTGGCTGCAGTCGCAGGCGCCACCGCCGGTGCGCTCGGGCGGGGCATGGCAGGCACGGCGGCCCCATCGGGATCGGCAAGCACGTCTGTCTCCTCGGCCGCTTGAAGCGACGCTGTTTTAGTAAACAGACAGATTTTCGTTCGATCGCCGATCGAACAAAAGGCGGTGAAACCCTGGGGCCCGTCAGCGCCGTGGCATCAGGCAGCGAAGGCCCTAAGCCGGCTGGCGTTTGGGCTTGCGAGCGGCGGGGGCCGCTGCCACGGGCGCGGGCGTGATCGCCGAGCTTTCGCGCACCACCAGTTCCACCGGCAGCGAGGCATCGTTGGGCGCGATGTCGCCTTCGATGAGGGCCCGCGCCGCGACATTGCCCAGCGCTTCCTTGTCCATCTTCACCGTGGACAGCGGCGGCTTGTTGCGCGCCGCCTCCTCGATGTCGTCGTAGCCGATGAAGCGGATGTCCTCGGGCACGCGCAGGCCCTGCTCCAGGCAGTACTCGATGGCGAACATGGCCGTCGAATCGTTGTAGGCGAAGACGGCGTCCGGCGGCTCGGGCAGGGCCAGCAGGCGGCGCATCGCGTCGCGGCCGGCGTCGCGGTATTCCAGGGCCGGGTCCAGCGTGACTTCGTAGTCGGGGTCGAACAGGCGGCCGGCCTCGAACAGCGCGCGGCGAAAGCCCTTGGCGCGCAGCGAGGTCGAGTAGTGGGCCAGCGGGCCGAAGATGGCGGCGATGCGCCTGGAATGGCCTTCCAGCAGATGGCGCGTGGCCAGCCAGGCGCCGAGCTGGTTGTCGTCGTTGACGCAGCGCACACCGGGGTAGAAGTGGTCCACCAGCACCAGCGGCAGTTCGCAGCGGCGGATGGCCTCCATAGCCTCGGGATCGAAGTAGCCGGCGCCCAGCAGCGCGTCCGACTCGTGGCGGCGCACCTGGCCGGCGACGTCATCGCCCGCCAGCACCGACATGATGCTCAGCGGCACGCCGGCCTCGCGGCAGGCCGTCTCGGCGCCGTGCAGCACATAGGAATAGAAGGGGTTGTTCGCCAGCGAGCCGATGCTGCGGCTGTACAGGAAGAGCATGCGGCGCGGCTTGCCGGTGCGCAGCTTGCCGACGTCATAGCCCATCTGCTGGGCCACGCCCAGCACCTGGGCGCGCGTCTGCTCGGACAACCCGGGCTGGCCCTTCAGCGCCCGCGACACGGTCCCGATGGACACGCCCGCGGCCTCGGCCAATTCGCGAATCGTCACTCCCTTGTCGGCCATTGCCCAAGCTCCCGCTGTTGTTTAGCACCCCGTGCCGGCGGCGATTGTGTCACCGCCCTCCCGCGCTCCCCTCGGACGCCACGCCTGGCAGCGGCCTCGGGGCAAAACCTAGGTTGGCGATTGTTCACTAAACATTTCTTGTTGCATAGAATATTTCGCATGCCCACCTCTCCCGTCGCCGTTCTGGGCGAAGCCCTTGTCGATGAGTTCCACGACGGCCCGGTTGCCGGCGGCGCGCCCTTCAACGTGGCCCGCTCGCTGGCGGCCCTCGGCGCCCCGGCACTGTTCATCAGCCGCATCGCCGCGGACGATGACAACGGCCGCCTGGTGCTGGACAGCGCGCGCCGCTACGGCCTGGACAGCGCCGGCATCCAGCGCGACCTGCAGCGCGCCACCGGACGCGTCAGCGTGCACGAAAGCGCTACTGGCCATCGATTCGAGATCCATGGCGACGCCGCCTGGGACCACATCGATGCCGACGCTGCCCGCCCGCATCTGGCCGAAGCCGCGCCGACGTGGATGTACTTCGGCAGCCTCGCGCAGCGCCAGCCGGCCTCGCGCGCCGCGTTGCGTGCATTGCTCAAGCCCTTCGCCGGCACGCGCTTTCTCGATCTCAACCTGCGCGCCGGCAGCGAGACGCGGCTGCTGGCCGCCGAGTCGCTGATGCTGGCCGACTGGGTCAAGGTCAACGACGAGGAGCTGGCCCAGCTCGCCGGCTGGTTCGACGCCGCCGCCCCGGACGACGCTGGCCGCGCCAGCGCGCTGATGGCGCGCTTCTCGCTGCAGCGCCTGGTGCTGACCTGCGGCGCCAGCGGCTGGCGCTTCTATGCGCCGGGCGGCGCGCTGCTGGCCCAGGGCGCCGGCGTCATCCAGCCGCGCATGGTCGACACCGTTGGCGCCGGTGATGCCTTCACCGCCCTGCTGCTCGCCGGCCTGGCCCTCGATCGCGACCTGCCCGGCACGCTCGCCCTGGCCAATCGCTACGCCTCCTTCATCTGCGGCGTGCGCGGCCCCCTGCCCGCCGACCCCATCGCCCTGCAACCCTGGCGCACTGCCCTGCATGCGCTGCCGACCTCTGCTTGAAGTCTCGACATGGATCTGACCCCGCCCCCCACCTCCCTGGCCGACCTCGTCGCACCGCCCGCCGGCTCGGCCATGCGCCGCCGCGACTTCGTCTTCGGCGCTGGTACCTCGTCCTACCAGATCGAAGGCGCCGCGCATGAAGACGGCCGCCTCGAGTCCATCTGGGACCGCTTCTGCGCCACGCCCGGCAAGGTGCTGCGCGGCGAGAACGGCGACGTCGCCTGCGACCACTACCACCGCCTGGACCAGGACCTCGACATTCTGAAGCGCTTGGGGCTGGACGCCTACCGCTTCTCCATCGCCTGGCCGCGCGTGATGACGCTGGACGGCCAGCCCAACGCCCGCGGCATCGATTTCTACAAGCGCCTGCTCGACGGCCTGTCCGCGCGCGGCATCCGCGCTTTCGTCACGCTGTATCACTGGGACCTGCCCCAGCATCTGGAAGACAAGGGCGGCTGGCTGAACCGTGAGACGGCATATCGCTTCGCCGACTACGCCGACCTGATGAGCCGCCAGCTCGCGGGCCACGGCGATGTGGCGGCCTGGACGACGCACAACGAACCCTGGTGCTCGGCCTATCTCGGCTACGGTGACGGCCACCACGCTCCGGGCAAGGTCTCCACGCGCTGGGCCGCCCAGGCCATGCACCATCTGCTGCTGGGCCATGGCCTGGCCCTGCCGGCCCTGCGCGCCAATGCGCCCCAGGCCCTGCACGGCATCGTCGCCAACTGCGCACCGGGCTATGCCGACCAGGACACGCCCGAGGACCGCGATGCCGCCTCGCTGTTCGAGACCTACCAGAACCGCTGGGTGCTGGACCCGCTGCTCAAGGGCGAGTACCCGGCCGACCTGTGGCGCTACTGGAAGGGCGCCGAGCCGCTGGTGCTGCCGGGCGACATGGACATCATCCGCCGCCCCATCGACTATCTCGGCATCAACTACTACAGCCGCGCCGTGCTGCGTTCCAAAGGCACCGACACCATCGACTGGGTGCGCCATCCCGAGGTCGAGCGCACCACCATGGACTGGGAGGTCTACCCGCAAGGCCTGCAGGACCTCTTCGAGGCCTTCAAGCGCGACTACCCCAACCTGCCGCCGCTCTACGTCACCGAGAACGGCATGTCCAGCCACGACAGCGTGAACGCCCACGGCGAAGTCGACGACCTGCAACGCCAGGCCTACATCAAGGCCCATTTCGCGGCATGCTCACGGGCCATGGACAACGGCGTCAACGTGCGCGGCTATTTCATCTGGTCGCTGATGGACAACTTCGAGTGGGCCTTCGGCTACGAGCGCCGCTTCGGCCTCGTGCACGTCGACTTCGAGACCCAGCAGCGCACGCTCAAGCGCAGCGCCCTGGCCTATGCAGACTTCCTGAAGGAGCGCGCGGCAACGCCATGAACGGCATCCGGCGCATCGTCATCCTGGGTGGCGGCTCCGCCGGCTGGATGGCGGCCGCCGCCCTGACGACGGGCCTGCGCGGCGTCGCCATCGAGCTGGTCGAGTCCGAGGAGATCGGCATCATCGGCGTCGGCGAGGCCACCTTCCCATCGATCCGCCACTTCAACGACATCCTCGGCATTGACGAGGCCGACTTCCTCGCCGCCACGCGCGGCAGCTACAAGCTCGGCATCCAGTTCTGTGACTGGAAACAGCGCGGCGAGCATTACTTCCACACCTTCGGCGACTTCGGCCAACTCGACGGCCCGATGGCGCTGTGGGGCCAGCTGCGGCGCCTGCAGGCCGCTCCGGGCACGCCGCTCGGGGAGTTCTGCCTGCCGACGGTGATGGCGAGCCAGGGCCGCTTCTGTCGCCCGGCCGAAGGCGAGGACAGTCTGGCCTCGCGCTACACCTATGCCTACCACTTCGATGCCACGCTCTACGCCGCCTTCCTGCGTCGGCTGGCCGAAGGCCGCGGCGCGCGGCGCACCGAGGGCCGCGTCGTCGGCGTGGACCGCCACGAGGATGGGCGCGTGCGCGCACTGCGCCTGGCCGATGGTCGCGAGGTCGCGGGCGACCTTTTCATCGACTGCTCGGGCCTGGCCTCGCTGCTGATCGGCCAGACGCTGGAGCAGCGCTTCGTCGACTATGGCCACTGGCTACCGGTGGACCGCGCCTGGGCCGTGCCCACGGAACGCGCACCGGGCGGGCTGGCGCCCTTCACCCGCTCGACGGCCCTGGAGGCCGGCTGGGCCTGGCGCATCCCGCTGCAGGACCGCACCGGCAACGGCCATGTGTTCAGCAGCCGTTTCATCGACGAGGGCCGTGCCCGCGAGCAGTTGCTGGCCCAGCTCGACGCGCCCCTGCTAGCCGAACCGCGGCTGCTGCGCTTTCGCACCGGCCACCGCGAACGCTTCTGGGTCCAGAACGTCGTCGCCATCGGCTTGTCGGCGGGCTTCCTGGAGCCGCTGGAGTCCACCGCCATCTACCTGGTGCACAACGCGCTGGGCCGCCTCATCCCGCTGCTCGGCGAAGCCGACCCTGCCGAAGCGGCTGTCGGCTTCAATGTGCAGCAGCTGCGCCAGTACCAGCGCATCCGCGACTTCATCATCCTGCACTACGCTTTGAGCGAGCGCCGCGACAGCGAGTTCTGGCGCACGCTGACGGGCATGGCCCTGCCCGAGTCGCTGGAATACAAGCTGCATGCCTGGCGCGAGACCGGAACGCTGCACGTCTACGACAACGAAGCCTTCGATGCGGCCAGCTGGCTGGCCATCCACGCTGGCATGGGTCACTGGCCCAAGCGCCGCAGCCCCTGGCTGGACGAGATGCCGGCCGAGCTGGCGGCACGCTATCTGGCCGAGCGCCACCAGGCCATTGCGGCCCTGGCGGCGCGCACGCCCGAGCACGACTGCTATCTGCGCAGCCGCATCGAGGGTCTCTAGACTCGCGCAAACAAGGACCACGGGGACATCGGATGGAGAACTGGGCCAAGCCGCTGCGGCGGGTGGTGATCGTCGGTGGTGGCGCTGCGGGCTGGATGTCGGCCGCGGCGCTCAGCGCCGTGCTGAAACCACCCTACGAGATCCGCCTCGTCGAGTCCGAGGAGATTGGCATCCTGGGCGTCGGCGAGGCCACGATCCCGTTGATCCGCATGTTCAACGGCCTGGCCCGCATCGACGAGGCCGAGTTCCTGAAGGCCACGCAGGGCACATTCAAGCTCGGCATCGAGTTCGTGAACTGGGGCCGTCAAGGCGAGCGCTATTTCCACGGCTTCGGGCGCGTCGGCAGGGAGCCGCTGTGGCCGGTGGACTTCACGCAGTACTGGCTGCGCCTGCGTGCCCTCGGTCGTGCCCAGCCTATCGACGCCTACGTCATGTCCGCGATGGCCGCCAGGGCCAACCGCTTCATGCTGCCCCAGCCGGAGATGCAGAACTCGCCGATGGCAGACATGGGCTATGCCTACCACTTCGATGCAGGGCTCTACGCCAAACACCTGCGCAAGCTCAGCGAGGCGCGCGGCGTGCGCCGCACCGAGGGCAAGGTAGTGCAAGTGCTGCTCAACGAGGAGCCCGGGCCGACGCAGGGCCATGTGCGCGCGGTGCAATTGCACAGTGGCGAACAGGTGCAAGGCGACCTCTTCCTCGACTGCACGGGTTTCGCCGGCCTGCTGACCGACAAGGCGCTGGGTGTCGGGTTCGAGGACTGGAGCCACTGGCTGCCCTGCGACCGCGCATGGGCCGTGCCCAGCGAGAGCACCCAGCCGCTGCTGCCCTACACGCGCGCCACCGCCCACCGCGCTGGCTGGCAGTGGCGCATTCCGCTACAGCACCGCGTGGGCAATGGCCATGTCTATTCGAGCGCGCATGTCAGCGACGACGAGGCAGCCAGCGTGCTGCTCCAGCACCTGGACGGCCCCGCACTTGCCGCGCCACGCCTCATCAAGTTCCGCACCGGCATGCGCGAGCAGGCCTGGCAGCGCAACGTGGTGGCCATCGGCATGAGCGCCGGCTTCGTCGAGCCGCTGGAGTCCACGGCGCTGCACCTCATCCAGATGGGCGTGGCCGGGCTCATCGAAGCTTTCCCGCGCGACGGCTTCGACCCGGCGGAAATCGCCGAGTACAACCGCCGCAGCCGCGAACGCTATGAGTCGGTGCGCGACTTCATCGTGCTGCACTATCACCTCAACCAGCGGCAAGACGGCAGCTTCTGGCAAGCCTGCGCCAACATGGCCATCCCCGACAAGCTGCGCTGGCGCATGGAGCTCTATGCCGCCAGCGGGCGGCTGGTCTACGTCGACACCGACCTGTTCCGCGAACCGAGCTGGTTCGAAGTGATGGAGGGCCAAAACCTGCGCCCGAAGAGCTGGCTGGCATTGGCCGAACTGCAGGGCGTGGAAGAGACGGCAGCCTACTTCAAAGGCGTGTCCGACACGATCGCCAACTGCGTGGCCGCGATGCCGGAGCATGGGGAGTTCGTGCGGCGGTTTTGCCCGGCGACGCCGATGTAGCCGCGGCTGGCCACGCGCTCAGAGGGCCATCGTGATGAACATGACGAGGGCGGCCAGGCCCATGACGCCCGTCGCGATCCAGCCGAGGATCTCGACCGGCCTGGACACCACGAATTGGCCCATCAACGATCGGGAGCGCCCGATCATCAGCATGATGACCATCACCGGCACGGCGATGACGCCATTGATGACGGCGCTCCAGATCAGCGCGGACATGGCGTCGACCTGCAAGAGGCTCAGGGCGGTGCCGAGCAGTGTCGCCGCCAGGATGATGGCGTAGAAGCCCCGGGCATCCTGGAAGCGCTTGGACAGGCCGGCCCGCCAGCCGTAGACCTCGCTGACCGCGAACGCCGCGGAGCCCGCGAGCACCGGAATGGCCAGCAGACCCGTACCGACGATGCCGAGGCTGAAGACCGCGAAGGCCAGGTCGCCGGCCACCGGCTGCAGGGCCGCGGCCGCGTCGGCCGACGACTTCACGTCGGTATGCCCGTGCAGGTTCAGCGCGACGGCTGCCGACAACACGATGCACAAAGCGATGCCGTTGGACATCAGCATGCCGACGAAGGTGTCTTGACGGATGCACTTCAGGTGCGCCTTGACACGTGCGAGCTCGTGGCGCTGGCGCTCGGGAAGCGGATGGCACTTCTGGTCTTCGACCTCCTGCGTGGCCTGCCAGAAGAACAGATAGGGCGAGATGGTGGTGCCCAGCAGGGCGACCACCATGGAGGCATAGTTCTTGAGCGAGCCCGACTCGAGGTGCCGCCACGGCGTTGCCGCTTCGGCGAAGGCACGCGCCCAGGGCACCTTCACGACCAGCACGACGGCCACGTAGGAAAACAGCACGAGCGTCAGGTACTTCAGGATGCGCACGGTCTTCTCGTAGGAGAGATAGACCTGTGCCACCGCGGACAAGGCGCCGAAGCCGACGACATACAGCCACTGCGGCCCGTGCACCAGCAGCCGGGTCGCCTCGGCCATGGCCGACACGTCGGCCGCGATGTTGATGGTGTTGGCGGCGACCAGGGAAAGGACCACGAGCGCGGTGAGCCAGCGGGGGCAGACTTTCGCCATGTTGGCGGCCAGCCCCCGATTCGTGATGTAGCCAATGCGGGCGGAGACCAGCTGGACGGCAATCATCAACGGCGTCGTGATCAGCAGTGCCCATGCAAGGCCGAAGCGGAACTGGGCGCCGGCCTGGCTGTAGGTCGCGATGCCGCTCGGGTCGTCGTCCGCCGCGCCGGTGATCAGGCCGGGCCCGAGCCGCTGCAGCACGTTGGCATCGTCTTCGGCGGGGGCGTCCGACGCGGAGCGCTCCTCTGGTTTGCCGAGGGTGCTCGAGGATCGGGGCGTCGTCGTCATGGTCGTTGCCTGGGCCGCTGCGGACTTGGTGTCGGACAAGGCATGCTGTACCGGCAGCGCCGCAGCCCGTGACGGATGCGCCCTCAGTTACCCGTAGGCGCGCGCTGACCTTAGATCTGGACCCGCGTTCCGAGCTCGACGACCGCGTTGTCCGGCAGGCGGAAGAAGCCGGCCACCCCGCTGGAGTTGCGGCTCAGGGCGGCGAACAGCCGTTCACGCCAGTTCGCCATGCCGCCGCCGGGCGTGGGCACCACGGTCTCACGGCTGAGGAAATAGCTGGTCTCGAAGGGCTGGACCACCAGTCCCTTGGGCTCGCACAGCGCGAGCGCGGCGGGCACGTCCGGCTCTTCCATGAATCCATAGTGGACCAGCACCCGCCAGAAGCCGGCAGCCAGCATCGTCACCTCGACGCGCCGGGCCTCGTCCACCACGGGGTGGTCGTGAAAGGCGACGTTGAGGATGACGTTGGTCTCGTGCAGCACCTGGTTGTGCTTGAGGTTGTGCAGCAAGGCCTGCGGCACGAGCGTGGGGTCGGCCACGGTGTAGACCGCCGTACGCTGCGCGCGATGCGCCCCGCCCAGCGCGAGGCTCTCGATGAAGGGCTCCAGTTCGAGCCCCTCGCTGCGCAGGCTGTCCATCAACAACCGGCGGCCCCGTGCCCAGGTGCTCATCATCACGAACAGCATCAAGCCCAGGGCCAGCGGGAACCAGCCGCCGTCGAAGAACTTGATGGCGCAGCCCGCCACCAGCAAGGCATCCACGGCCAGGAAGAACGCCGTGGCGCCGATGGCAACCGGCGCTGGCAGCCGCCAACCGTCGCGGACGACGAAGAAGGTCAGCACTGTCGTGATGAACATCGTCAGCGTCACGGCAATGCCATAGGCACCGGCAAGCGCCGACGAACTGCCGAACATCAGCACGGCACCGATGACACCGGCCAGCAGCGCCCAGTTGACCGCCGGCACATAGATCTGGCCCGACTCGCTGGCCGAGGTGTGGCGCATCGTCAGGCGCGGCAGGAAGCCCAGCAAGATGGCCTGCTTGGTCATCGAAAAGGCGCCTGAGATGACGGCCTGCGACGCGATGACCGTGGCCAGCGCGGCCAGGCCCACCATGGGCAGCACCAGCGCATTCGGGAAGAGGCGGAAGAAGGGGTTCTCGATGGCACCGGGGTCACCCATCAGCAGCGCGCCCTGGCCCAGGTAGTTCAGGGCCAGGGCCGGGAACACCAGGCCCGTCCAGGCCAGCCGGATGGGCTTGACGCCGAAATGACCCATGTCGGCGTACAGGGCCTCGGCGCCAGTCAGCGCCAGCACGATCGCGCCGACCGCGGCGAACAGATGCCAGCCGCGCTGGCTGAGGAAGGCCCAGGCCTCCAACGGATTGAGGGCCGCCAGGATCTGCGGCTGGCTGGCGATGTGGAGGCCTCCGACGGCGGCGAGCACGCCGAACCACAGCACGATGACCGGGCCGAACACCTTGCTGACCGCCGCCGTGCCGAAGCGTTGAACCACGAACAATCCCACCAGGATGGCCGCCGAAAGGGGCAGCACATAGGGCTTCAGCGTGGGAGTGACGATCTCCAGGCCTTCGATGGCGCTCATCACCGAGACGGCCGGCGTGATGACGCTGTCGCCGTAGAACAGCGTCGCGCCGAACAGGCCCAGCAGCAGCAGGCCGTTGCGCAGCCGCGGCCGCTGCTGCACGGCATGCGCGGCCAGAGCGGTCAGCGCCAGCGCGCCGCCTTCGCCACGGTTGTCGGCACGCAGGATGAGGATGACGTACTTGAGCGTGACCACCAGCATCAGCGCCCAGACGATGACCGACGTGGCGCCGACAAGGTTGTGAGCGTTCAGCGCGACGCCGGTGGCCGGCAGGAACACTTCCTTGAGGGTGTAGAGGGGGCTGGTGCCGATGTCGCCATAGACGACGCCGATGGCACCGAGCGTCAGGGCGGCCAGGCCGCTGCGTTTGTTGTCAAGGCTCATGCGGTGAGGACCCGGAGGGGATACCGCAGTTTCCAGGGTTTCGTATCAAGAACTTATCAAGATGGACAGATGGCCACCAATCAAAAGGGCACCGCAAGCGGTGCCCTTCTCTCTCGTTGAAGCCGGGTCGCCCCGGCCCCATGGCTTCGTCAGAAGCTGTACTGCGCGCTGAGGCGGTAGCCGCGGCCCGACGTGAAGTAGTTGTGGCCGATCATGCCGATGTGCTGCTGCATGATCTGCTTGTACGTCTTGTTCGTCAGGTTGGTGGCATCGAAACCCAGCGACAGATCGTCGCCGACCTTCACGTGCAGGCCGGCATCGACCTGGCCATAGCCGTCCGCCCACAACGGCAGGCCGACGGGCAGGTTGTGCTGGCCGTAAGTGGCACTGCCCGGGTTGGTGTCCAGCGCGTTGGTCTGGTTCGGGCCGGTGTTGTCGGAGTTCAGCGCCACGCCGTAGAGATATTTGCCGCGGTAGTTGTAGGCGATGCGGGCAGAGATCGGTCCACGGTCGTAGAGCAGCGCGATGTTGAAGGTGTTCTTCGACAGGTTGTCCAGCGGCATGTCGCCGAAGGAGCGGCCGTCGGTGTCGCAACCGTTGATGTACAGGTTCAGGTTGTCCTGGCCGGCGCCCGGCGAGCAGTAACCCGTGTACACCGCGTTGTAGCGCTTCACCTTGCTGTCCACATAGGTGTAGTTCGCCTGCAGGCCCAGGCCCTGCAGCAGCGAAGGCAGGCCTTCGAAGTACTGCTGATAGGAAAACTCCAGGCCGCGCGCATAGCCCTTGGCCCCGTTGACCGGACCGTTCAGCACGAAATTGACCGGTTTGCCGTTGGCGTCGTTGACCGTGCGGTTGAAGGCCTGGTTGACGATGATGTCCTTCAGGTTCTTGTTGAAGAGGGCCATGGTGACCGAGCCGTTCTTGGCGAAGTACCACTCGGCGGTCAAGTCCTCCTGGTCGGAGCGGATCGGCTTGAGCTCGGGGTTGCCGCTGGCCGTGCCGGTCAGGTTCACCTTCTTGACGTTGGGCGGCACGCTCTGCGCATCCACCTCGATGGTCTGGTTCATCTGCAGGAAGCCCTGCATCTGGCTGAACTGCGGACGCGCCAGTGCACGCGACGCAGCGAAGCGGAATTGCAGGCTTCCGTCCGCCGTGGCCTTGTACTTCAGGTTCAGGCTGGGCAGCCAGTCCGTGAAGCTCTGGTTGAAGTTCTGCTCCTTGGCGAACGGCGTCAGCTGCGGCACGGCCAGGCCGACCGCACCGGCCGGGGCGGCCTGCGTGGTCAGGATGGTGTAGCCGTCGGCTTCGTTCTTGGTGCGGACCACGCGCAGGCCGACGTTGCCGTCGACGGGCAGGCCGACCTCATCGAAGGAAAAACGCAGTTGGCTGTAGGCCGCCGTGGTGGTCTCGGCCTGAGTGTTGCGGCCGGCCGGATCGGTGCCGAAGGACGTGGGATGCCAGGCACCGCCGCCCTGGATGCTGTTGGCCTGCTGCGCGCAGCCCGCGCCGTCCCACCCCGCCGTCTTCGCAAAGGCCGAGCATTCGTTCAGGTAGAGCTGGTGCAGCTTGTTGTAGCTGTTGGGCCAGTCGAAGGCCACCGAAGCGGCCGGGAAATACAGCGACGGCAGGTTGGCCTTGCCACCGCCCATGAAGTCGCCGTAGGTGTTCTTGTAGGTGGGAATGTCGGGGGCCTTGGTGATGTAGGCCAGGTCGCCGATGTTCCAGCCCACCTGCCAGGCGTGCGTGATCGTCGCCCAGTTGTAGCTCGGGTTGCTGTTGATGGTCTCGGCATCGCGCTTGGCGATGCGCACGCCGACGCGCAGGTCGTTGAGGATCTTGTTGTCGTGGAAGACCCAGCGCGCATCGCCCTTCCAGGACTTCTGCGTTCCCTTGCCCTTGTCCAGGTGGTCCATCATCATGGCCCAGTAGTACTTGCTGGGGTCGTTGAGGATGGCCAGGTCGCTGGCATCGAACACCAGGCGCGGCATGGAACCGGTGTAGTCCACCTGCTCCTTGGGCAGCGACACGGCGGTGCCCACCGTGGAGTCGAAGTTGTTGGTCTTGGAGCGGATGTACTGGAAGTCAGACGTCAGCGTGAGCTGCTCGTTGACCTTGCCGGCGATCTTCCAGGCCAGCTCGTCGGTCTGCGAATTGCGCTTGGAGTAGCGCGTCTGGTTCTCGACCTCCAGGCCGTCGTACTGGCCGTTGCCCAGCGGCTTGCCGGTCAGGGTGCCCTTGGTCAGCACGCCATTGGTGTCGTAGACGCCGTTCAGCACGGTCACGTTGTAGGGGTCGACCTGGGCGCTGACGTTGTTCTCGTTCCAGTTGAACTTGAACTTGGAGCGGAAGAAGGTCAGCGACGACTCGACGTCGTTCTTCTTCCACTGCAGCGCACCGTAGAGGCCGTCACGCGTGCGGTCGTAGAACTGCTGCTTCCACGACATGTCGCGCGAGAACCAGGTCTTGCTGTCCGGCGTGGCCTTGTAGAACGGGTCCAGCACCAGGCCGTCGGTACGGTTGGAGCTCAGCGAGTGGGCCACGTCGATCAGCGCGCCGACCTTGCCCAGGTCGGTGTTCCAGGTGTTGGACAGCAGGCCCGAGATGCTGGGCTTGTTCTTCTTGGCCAGGCTGTTGCGTGCAACGTCGACCGAGATCGAGCCCTTGAAGCCGGGGAAGTCGAAAGGCATGGCCGTGCGCAAGTTCACCAGGCCGCCGATGGCGCCTTCGATCTGCTCGGCCGAGGGGTTCTTGTAGACGTCGACGCCCTGCATCAGCTCGGGCGGCACGTCCTCGAAGCCCAGGGTGCGGCCCTGATTGGCGCTGAAGGTCTCGCGGCCGTTCAGCGTCGAGCTGACATAGGTCAGGCCGCGGATGTTGACGCCCGAGCCTTCGACCGAGAAGTGCACCGGGTCGTTGGAGGCCGACACGCGCGACATCGTCGCGCCGACGATGCGCTGCAGCACCTCGGACACCGAGCGGTCCGGCAGCTTGCCGATTTCGTCGGCCACCACCGAGTCGACGATTTCGTCCGACTCCTGCTTGAGCTTCTGGGCCGAGGCCAGGGCTGCCCGCCGCCCCGAAACGACCACCGTCTCCAGGGCCTGAGGGCCTTTGTCGGCCGCCGGCGTCGCCGCCGCGGCGGGAGCTGGCGTGTTCTGCGCCAGCGCCGGTGTGGCTGCCCAGACCAGCGCCTGAACGGCGGCCAGGGACAGCGTTGTCCTCTTGAAATGTCTCATCCTATTTGCTCCTCTTTGGTGGGAAACATCCAGCCCTTGCGGGCCTCGTGTCAGTCCTGTCGGTTTCTAATGCCGCAGGTATTTGGTAACGCTAACAATATTCAAACAGTCCAACATTGGGACTACTAGGGATAGGGGATATACGCATTCCTTCTGCATTCAGCCCTCATTTCTCAGCAGATGGACCTGCTGTGTCGGAAGCTCCAGCGCCACGACATTTAAAGTTGTTGGTAGCGCTATCCTTGATTCGATCAGGCGCTCGCTTCCCGGCACCAGATCGACGAAGTTGTCGGCCAGTCCGCCTTGCTGAAGCCACAGGCCCTTGATGGGTCGGTCGCAGCCCAGGCGCAAGGTCTGACCCTCGGCACGGACGGAAAGACGGGCGCCCGCCAGGCGGTAGAACTTGAAGGGCTCGGTCCAGGCGCAATCGCGCGCCAGCTCGCGCCCGTCGCGCGGGTCCAGCGCCAGCACCTCCGCGACGACAGGCTCGCCGAGCGCAGGCAGGGCCAGCGTCGTCTCGGCGCTTGTCGACGCCGCCACCTGCTGAGCCGCGCCGGCTTCTGCAAGCAGGCGGCCATCCATCGCGAAGACCCGCAACTGCAGCGTGACGGCAACGCTGTCAGCACGGCCGTTCATCAGCGCCACGCGGGCACGCCCCTCCTCCAGCCGTACGGCGACTGCAAGCGGTGCCAATGCGCGGCGCACCGCATGCCAGGCGGGCTTGACCGTGCCCGACGAGTCGATGAGGGCCCAGCTCGTCACCGGCCAGCAGTCGTTGAGCTGCCAGACCAGGGCGCCGCCGACAGCCCGCGCGCCCGGCTTCTGCCAGCGGCGCCGGAAGTCCTGGTAGGCCACGCGCATGGCCTCGGCCTGCACGAACTGGGTCGCATAGACATGGTCTGCCAGCGTGCCGCCGACGCGCAGGTTGTCGGCCAGGTAGACCGACAGCCGCCTGTGCCCGTCCGGCCCGCTCGGCGAACCCGCCTTGTTGTGCCACTGCACCGTGCGGCTTTCCGGGAAGCGCTCGGCCTCGGGCAGTACCGATTCGAGCAAGGCCAGCGACGGATGCGACTGCATGCCGAACTCGCTGACGAAGCGCGCCTGCACATCGCCATAGCGCTGGTAGGGCAGCATCTGTTGGTGCCAGACCTCCCAGCTGTGACGGTCGCCCACGGTCACGTCGGAAGATTTGGCACCGTCACCCGGCGTGAAGGGGCTGCCCGGCCAGTAGGTGGTGTCGGGGTCCAAAGCTTCGCAGACCGCAGGCAGCAGGCCCTCGTAGATGGCACGCGCCTCGAAGCGCTCGGCCGGCACACCGGGGCCGGCCAGGCCGACGGACTCGGCCAGCATGTAGTCCTCGTTGTTGCCGCACCAGAGGGCCATGCAGGCGTGATGGCGCAGCCGCTTCACCTGGCCTTCGGCCTCGGCGCGCACGCTGGCCAGGAAGGCTTCGTTGGCCGGATAGAGGCCGCAGGCGAACATGAAGTCCTGCCAGACCAACAGGCCGAGTTCGTCGCAAGCCTCGTAGAAGGCCTCGTCCTCGTAGATGCCGCCGCCCCAGACGCGCAGCATGTTCATGTTCGCGTCCGCCGCCTGCGCAACGCGCTCGCGGTAGCGCGCCGGCGTGATGCGCTCCAGCAGGTTGTCGTCGGGAATCCAGTTCGCGCCGCCGGCAAAGAAGGCCTGGCCGTTGACCTCGAAATGGAAGCTGCTGCCGGCCTCGCCGTCGACTGGCGCCTGCACCAGGCGCAGCGTGCGCAAGCCGATGCGGCGGCTGTCTTCGGCGACAACGTGCTCGCCGTCCAGCAGGCGCGCCACTAACGTGTACAGCGGCTGATCGCCCAGGTCGCGCGGCCACCACAGCTGGGCGTCGGTGACGCTCAAGGTCGCCCGCGCCGCGTCGGCCGGCACGTTCTGGCTGGCCACGCTGTTGCCTTCGGCGTCCAGCAACTCGAATTCACAGCGCAGGCCAGCGCCGCCCGTGGGCCGGGCCGACACCTGCAGCGTCGCGCGTCGCCCCGCCACATCGACGTCGCTGCGGCAATGCAGGTCGTCGATGCGCGCCGACCAGCTGTGCCGGCGCACGGCACGCCACGGGCCGCTGACGATGAGTTCAGGGCCCCAGTCCCAGCCGAAGTGGTACTGGGCCTTGCGCGCATGCAGGCGGGCGCTGTCGCCGTTCCACAGCGGGCGCTTGCCATGCACGGTCTCCACCCCGCGGGCACGGGCTAGGGCCGGCTCGAAGCACAGCAACAGTTCGTTGCGACCCGGCTGCAGGTGGCGGCGCACGTCGACACGCCGCGCCACGAACATGTTGTCGGACTCCAGCAGGCGCTCGCCGTTGAGCCAGACGCTGCACCAGGTATCCAGGCCCTCGAAGACCAGGTCTTCGTGATCGGCCAGTTCGCCGGCCTCGAAGCTGAGGCGCCAGGCCCAGCGCTTCTCGCCGACCCAGCGCACCTCGGCCTCGTTCATGCCGTAGAAGGGATCGGGGATGCGACCGGCCGCCAGCAGCGCACCATGGGCCGTGCCCGGCACCGTCGCCGGCAGCCAGGCGTCGGCTGGAAGCACTGCCAAGCCGCGCGCATCGGCACCGGCCGGCGCTTCGGCCAGCTGCCAGCCCTCGTGAAGATCAATCAAGCGTTCGGAGATCACTGCGCTCAGGGTCCTCGCGGCGCGTTGCGGCAACCGCTAAACATCAATTTGTTGCGCATTTTGTTTCTCTGTCAAACGTTCGGCGATCAGGGATAGCACCGACGATTTGCGGGTAGACAACGCTGTTTTGGCAAATCCGAACTGCGGATAATGATTTCGTTTACTAAACATTCATCCTGATCTACAACGCCGCCGTGATCCGCAACACGCGCCTGCTCCAGCTCACCCTGCCCCTCTGCCTGGCCCTCGCCAGCGGGCAGGCCCTGGCCGCGCGGCTGGTGATCTGGATGGTGGGCGACGACAAGACGCCGCAAGTCATGCAGCCGGCCGTCGCGGCCTTTCGCGCCGCCCACCCGGACGTCGCCGTCGAGGTGCGCGACGTGCCCTGGGCTGATGCGATGACCAAGTACTCCGCCGCGCTGGCGAGCCGGCGCGGGCCCGACCTGGTGACGGGCAGCACGTCCTACGCCATCGCGCTGGGCGCCAAGGGCGCGCTGGTGGACCTGAAGGAAGCAGCACCCGACCTGGCCCACCAGCTCGAAGAACACGCCAACCCCGGTGCCCTGCGCGCCATCCGTGACAACAAGGGCCGCCTTTACGGCGCGCCCTTCGACATGCATGTGCAGCTGCAGTACTACCGCAGCGATCTGCAGCCCGCCGCTCCCACCGACTGGGAGGGCTTCATCACCGCCGCCCGCCGGCTGCGCGGCCGGGGTCATGGTTTTGCCCAGCAATGGGGCAACACCAGCTGGCTGGGCTTCTACCCCTATCTGCGCCAGGCCGGTGGTTCGGTCTATGACGCCAGTTGCCAGCGCGCCGTCATCGACAGCCCCGAGGCCGTGCGCGCGCTGACCTACTACTCACGCCTGTATCGAGAGCTGCAGGCGCCCACCGACGGCTGGCCCGACGCCGACGGCGGCCTGGAGAGCGGCGCCTACGGCCTGATGCAGTCGGGCACCTGGCTGCTGTCGCGCATGGACATGGTCCACAAGGGCCTGGTCGGCAAGTGGGCCGCCGCCGCCCTGCCCGCGGGACCGACGGGCAAGCGCACGGCGGTGCTGGGCGGCACGGTGCTGGCCATCACGCGCTTCTCGCCCAACCGCGAGCTGGCTCTGGACTTCATGCGCACCGTCTACCAGCCCGAGGTCACGCGCCGCATGGCCGAGGCGGCCCTGGCCTATGGCGGCATGTGGCTGCCCTCGGGCCGCCAGGACCAGATCGCCAGCCTGCCGCTGCCGAACCGCGACGCGTTGCTGGCCCAGCTCGCCGACGCCGAAGGCCCGCCGCCCTGCCCGGCCTGGATGCGCCAGGACTACATCGTGACCCGCGCCGTGCAACGCGTCGTGCTGGCGGGTGGCGATGCGCAGACCGAGCTGAGCCGCGCCGCCGCCGTCATGAACCGCGCGCTGGAGGCCCAGCGATGAAGACGGTCTGGCGCCGCCATGGCCGCGACATGCTGTTGGTCGCGCCCTTCTTTGCGCTGTTCGGCCTGTTCGGCGTCTGGCCGGTGCTGCGATCGGCCTGGCTGAGCTTTACCGACTATCACGCCACCGATGAGCCCAACTTCATCGGCCTGCGCAACTACGCGGAGCTGGCGGCCGACGAGCGTTTCTGGACAGCACTCGGCAACACTGCCGCCTATATGGCCTCGGTGTCTTTCATCGCCGTCACGCTCGGCCTGGTGCTGGCACTGGCCTTCGGCAGCAACTCGCGCCTGCATCAATGGGTGCGCGTGGCCTTCTTCCTGCCGGCCGTCGCCGGCGGCGTGGGCGCCATCTCGGCCTGGAAGTGGCTGGCCAACTCCGAGGCCTATGGACTGTTCAACAGCATCCGCACGGCGCTCGGCATGGAGCCGGCTCGCTTCCTCGGCGACCCGCAATGGACGCTGCCGGTGCTGGTGCTGGTGGGCGTGTGGTCGGTGCTCGGCTACAACCTCGTTATCTTCGTGGCCGGCCTGCGCGCCATCCCCGAAGAGCTGTATCAAGCCGCGCGCCTGGACGGCGCCTCACCCTGGCAGCAGTTGCTGCACATCACGCTGCCCAACCTGCGGCCGACGCTGGTCTATGTGACCGTGACCGGCATGATCGCCAGCTTCCAGGTCTTCTACGAGCCCTATCTCCTCTACGGTGCGGTCGACACCCTCGGCGGCCCGCTGGACTCGGCGCTGATGCTGGTCACCTATCTCTTCGACCGGGGCTTTCGCCAGCTCGATCTGGGTCTCGCCTCCGCCGCCGCATGGGTGCTGACGACCCTGCTCTTTGGCCTGACCTGGCTCAACCTAAAGCTGATGGGGCGGGAACGATGAAGTGGCTACGCGCCCCACTCTGGCTGCTGGTACCTGCCATGCTGCTGCCCTACTACTGGATGGCCATCGGCGCCTTCAAGAGCGTGGCCGAGCTGCTGCGCCAGCCACCTACGTTGTGGCCGCATGCCGCGACCTCGCGCAACTTCTTCAACCCCGACTGGGTAGGCACCACGGCCGACCCGGACAAGCTCGCCGGCATCCTGCAGGTACAGGTGGAAGGCCACGGTTTCCTGCGCTTCTATGCCAACAGCCTGCTTGTCACCGTCGTCGTCACGGTGCTCAGCTTGCTGGCAGCGTCGCTGGTCGCCTTCGTGCTGACCAAGCGCCCCTTCCCCGGCAGCCGTTGGCTGTTCCGCGCCCTGCTCGTGTCGATGATGCTGCCCTGGGAAGTGACCATCGTCCCCAACTTCGTGACGGTGGCCCAACTGGGCTGGATCAACAGCTATGCCGCCCTGTTGGTGCCGGGCCTGGCCAAGGCCTTTGTCGTCTTCTACTTCCGCCAGGCCATGCTCGCCGTGCCCGACGAACTGGTGAACGCCGCGACGCTGGACGGCGCCGGCACCCTGCGCATCTGGTGGAGCGTCGTGCTGCCCATGCTGAGGCCGGCGCTGGCGGCCATCGCCATTCCGGTGGCGGTGGGCGAATGGAACAACTTCCTGTGGCCGCTGCTCGTCGTCAACGATGCGGCCACGCTGACCCTGCCGCTGCAACTCGGCAAGATGGCCGGCGACCTGAGCTTCAACCCGCAATCGGCCGCCGTGCTGATGGCCGGGTCGCTGCTCGCCTCGGTGCCGGCCGTCATCGTCTTCCTCCTTTTCCAGAAGCAGTTCGTTGCCGGCTTGCAGGCGGGCGCCACCAAAGGTTGATATGAAGTCATTGAAAGGATTGATGTTGGCTCTGTCTATGACGCTCCCGGCGATGGCCCATGCCGATGCGCGCCTGCAGGCCGTCATGCAGCGCCTGGACGCCGGCGAGCCCATCACGCTGGCCACCATCGGCGGCTCCATCACGACGGGCTATGCGGCGCAGCCGCCGCGTGAGCGTGGCTGGGCCGCTCTGCTGGCCAAGTCGCTCGGGCCCAAGGTCAAGCTGGTGAATGCCGGCGTCAGCGGCACCGACTCGGCTGCCGGCGTGCAGCGCCTGCAGAAGCAGGTCATCGACGCCTCGCCCGACCTCGTCATTGTCGAGTTCGGCGTCAACGACCAATGGCTGGACCCGGCCGTGCGCGGCAGCAGCTTTGAAGCCATCCTGCGCAAGCTGCTGACCGCCAAGAAGCCGCCCGCCGTCGTCGTGCTGGGTCTCACCCAGCAGGGCGACCAGCCGCGCGACGCGACCGATATCCAGCTGAAGCTGGCGGCCCACTACGGCTTGACGGCCCTGGACTTCGGCCGCTGGATGCAGGCCCGCGTCGATGCCGGCCAGGACCGCTGGGCGGCGCTCTACGACGAGCCCGTGCATCCCAATGCCACCGGCCATCAGCGCATCGCCCTGGCGCTGGCAGAGACGCTGCGCGCCACTGCCGACGGCAAGACCCCACCGATACCCGAGCCCCTGTTCGGCCGCGCCCACGAGTTCACCCGCCTGCTGATGGGCGAGACCCTCAAGCCCTACCAATCCCACGGCTTCGAGCGCGGCGGCGAGGTGCATCCCGAGTGGACCGGCCAGCAGCCCGGCTGGACAACCAAGGCCGATGACGCCGAGGCCAGCTTCCTGGTCTACGGCAGCGAGATCGCCGTCTTCCACGCCGAGAGCGAACACTACCGCAACCTCGAGGCCCGCGTGGACGAGGGCGCCTGGGTCACGCTGCAGGGCCAGGTGCCCGAGCGCAAGGGCTATCTTGGCTGGCACTACACGGTCGTCGGCCGCGGCATCGAGCCCACCGCCCATCTGCTGCACGTCCGCGTCAAGCGCGACGAATGGGCTGGCAGCAGCCGCCCCGCCAGCCTGCTCGCCATCATGTCGGCCGGCATCCTGCCGCCGGCCTTGCGCAGCAGCGACTTCGTCCGCGAAGCCCTGCCCGGCAAGCTCATCAGGCCCGACGACACCCGGCTGCGCTGGATCGGCCGCATCGGGCCTGCAGCCAATGGCAAGCTGCTGGCCTGGAGCGGCAGCGAGCTGCGCGCCCGCTTCACCGGCCGCCAGCTGGGCCTGAGCTTTGCGTCCACGCATTGGGGCAGCAGCCACTTCAGCGTCGAGATCGACGGCCAGCGCCACTGGCTGGCTGCGCCGGGCAACGCGACGTCGGACTGGAAGCTGCGCGAGCCGCTGGCCGACGGCCCGCACGAGCTGCGCCTCGTCAAGCGCACCGAGGCGCCGATGGCCGAGACCCTCTTCCTCGGCCTGCGCCTGGCCGACGGCGGCCAGCTGCTGGACCCGCCACCCGCCCGCCCACTCAGGCTGGAGTTTTACGGCGACTCCATCACCGCCGGCGCCTGCAACGGCGACATCGCCGACGACCAGTACGAAGACCTCTACCCTCACGACGGCACGCGGGCCTATGGCGCGGTAACGGCCGCGCGCCTCGGCGCTGACTATGTCGGCATTGCCGTCAGCGGCATCGGCATCACGGCGACCTGGGGCGAGTTGTTGATGCCGCAGATCTGGAACCGCTACGCGCCGCGCCTGGACGCGGCTGTGGCGCCACCCGACCCGCGCGCACCCGATGTCGTGCTGCTCAACCTTGGCCAGAACGACCACGGCTTCCCGGCGTCCAAGGGCCAAGGCATCGCCCCCGACTTCGGCGAGCGCTACCTGGCTTTCGTGCGCCAGCTGCGCGCCCGCTATCCGCAAGCCAGGATCGTGCTGCTGATGGGCGGCATGTCGGCCCCGCGCGAGCAGCCCGCCATCCCGCATGCCGTGCAACGCGCCGTGCAGACGCTGCGCGACGAAGGCGACAACAAGGTGTGGAGCTACCGCTTCGAGGCCTTTGCCTGGGCTCATCCGCGCATCGACGTCCACGCCCAGATGGCCGACGAGCTGACCCGCTTCCTGAAAGACGAGGTTCTGAAATGAATGTCCCCGACATGCGCCGGCCCGAAGCGCTGTGGGCCCATATGCGCCACACCCTGGCCTTCTACGCACCGCGCGTGAAGGACGTGAGCGGCGGCTGCTTCCAGTTCTTCAAAGACGATGGCACGGTCTATGACCGCCACACACGGCACTTGGTCAGCAGCACCCGCTTCGTCTTCAACCATGCCCTGGCCTGGCGCTGGTTCGGCGGGCCGCTGAACGACGTGGCCCATGCGCTGGCCTTCGTCAACGAGGTGCATGCACGACCCCAGGGCGGCTATGCCTGGGTGCTGGACTGGCACAACGGCCGCGCCTCGATCACCGACGGCACCAACCACTGCTACGGCCTGGCCTTCGTGCTGCTGGCGAACTCGCATGCGGCCGAGGTCGGCGTGCCCGGCGCACGAGACGGCATCGCGGTGACCTTCGAGCTGATGGAAAAGCGCTTCTGGGAGCCGGCCCATGGCCTCTATGCCGACGAGGCGACGCCGGACTGGCAGGTCGGCGCCTACCGCGGCCAGAACGCCAATATGCATGCCTGCGAAGCCATGCTGGCCGCCCATGCCGCCACCGGTGAAGCCCGCTACCTCGAGCGCGCGCTGACCCTGGCCACCTCCATTGCGCAGCGCCAGGCAGGTCTCGCCGGCGGCCTGGTCTGGGAGCACTACAACAGCGACTGGACGCCCGACTGGGACTACAACCGCGACGACAAGACCAATATCTTCCGGCCCTGGGGCTTCCAGACCGGCCACCTGACCGAGTGGGCCAAGCTGCTGCTGATGCTGGAGCGGCGCCTCGGCGCTGCGGCACCGGACTGGCTGCTGCCGACGGCTCGCCACTTCTTCGACACGGCAATGAAGCATGGCTGGGATGCCGACCACGGCGGCCTGGTCTACGGCTTCGCGCCCGGTGAGTCATGGAGCCCCCCGCCCGCGGGTACGCAGGCAGCCCCCCGAGGGGGCCATGTCGGCCTAGGGAGCGGCCCGTCGCCCGACATGGAGGTGTGCGACGCCGACAAATACTTCTGGGTCCAGGCCGAAAGCCTTGCCGCTGCCGCCTGGCTGGCGGTGCGCACGGGCGACGCCGCCTACTGGCAGTGGTACGACCGCCTCTGGGCCTATGCCTGGCAGCACTTCGTCGACCACGAGCATGGCGCCTGGTACCGCATCCTGGCGCCCGACAACAGCAAGATCACCGACGAGAAGAGTCCCGCCGGCAAGACCGACTATCACACCATGGGGGCCTGCCAGGACGTGCTGGCGGCCCTCGGCGTGCAACCGCCCGCGCGGAGCTGAGCCATGCGCCGCTTTGCCACGCCCCTGCTGATCTGCCTGCTAGCCGCCTGCGGTGGTGGGGGTGGCGGCGCTGCCGCCGACCCGGCGCCACCACCCGCGCCCGTCGATCCCTTCGCCGCCTACCCGACCATGCCCACCGGCACGCCGCCTGGCGCCTCGGCCCAGGCGCGCACCGCCGCGGCAGCGCTCGGTAGCGGCATCAACTTCGGCAACATGCTGGAAGCGCCCACCGAAGGCGCCTGGGGACTGAAGGTCGAGGACGAATTCATCAACCTCTTCGGTCAGGGCGCGGGTTACAGCACCGCCGTCCGCCTGCCGGTGCGTTGGAGCAACCACGCCAGCCTGGATGCGGCCGCCACCATCGACGCGGCCTTCATGACCCGCGTCGATGGCATCGTCACCAAGCTGCTCGCCCGCGGCGTCACCGTGGTGCTGAACATGCACCACTACCACCAGCTCGATGGCGATGCCGTCGAGACGGGCGAGGCCAGCGTCGCGGCCGACGTGGTGCAGCTGCGCTTCCTCGCCATGTGGAAGCAGATCGCCGAGCGCTTTGCCTCGGCCGGCCCGGGCCTGGTGTTCGAGCTCTACAACGAGCCGCACAACAAGCTCGAGGCCGACTGGAACACGCTGGCCTCGCGCGCCCTGCGCGTGGTGCGCGTGAGCAACCCGAGCCGCATCGTCATGATCGGCCCGGTGCAGTGGAACAGCCCCTATGCCCTGTCCAAGCTACAGCTGCCGGCCGACGCCAACCTGCTGCTGACAGTCCATCACTACGAGCCCTTCACGTTCACCCACCAGGGCGCCGAATGGATCAGCCCGCCGCCACCGCTGGGCGTGGACTGCTGCGATGCGACCCAACTGGCCAAGATCCGCGAAGGCCTGGACCTGGCCGCCAACGCCGGCAAGAGCCTCGGCTACCCCGTCGTGGTCGGCGAGTTCGGCGCCTACAGCCGCGCGGCCCAGGCCGCCCGCGTGCGCTACCTGAAGGCCATGCGTACCGAAATGGCCGCGCGACAACTGCCCTGGATGTACTGGGAGCTGGCCTCGGGCTTCGGCCTCTACGACCCGGTGACCCATGCCTGGCGGACCGAGCTGGTCCAGGCCCTGTACGGCAACACGCTCTGACGAAAGACCTGACTCGATGATGAAGATGCGACACCTCGCCGCCCTCTGCCTGCTGGCGGCTTCCACCGCTGGCGCAGCCGAACGCCTGCCCTGGCGCGGCATCAGCCTGTCCAGCGCCGAATGGGGCGAGAAGACCTTCCCCGGCGTCCACGGCAAGGACTTCGTCTACCCGACGGTGGCCAGCACGGCCTACTACCAGGCCAAGGGCATGAACCTGATGCGTGTCGGCTTTCGCTGGGAGCGGTTGCAGCCGACACTGAACGGCGACTTCGATGCCGCCGAACTGGCTCGCCTGCGCGCATTCGTCGACGGCACGACGGCCCGCGGCCTGCATGTGATGCTGGACCCGCACAACTACGCGGCCTACAAGGAAGTCCACGTCGGCAAGCCCGAGGTGCCCATCGCCGCCTTCGCCGACTTCTGGCGCCGCCTGGCCCTGCAGTTCAAAGACAACCCCAAGGTGCAGTTCGGCCTCGTCAACGAGCCGCGCAATATGCCGACCGAGACCTGGGGCCAGGCCGCCCAGGCCGCCATCGACGCCATCCGCGCCACCGGCGCCACCAACCTGATCACTGTGCCCGGCAATGGCTACACCGGTGCCTGGAGCTGGTTCGAATCCACCTGGTACGGCACGCCCAACGCCGAGGTGATGGGCAAGGTGCGCGACCCGCTGGACCACATGGTGTTCGAGGTGCACCAGTACTTCGACAAGGACGGCTCGGGCACCAAGGCCGAGTGCGTCAGCCCGCAGATCGGCGTCGAGCGCCTGCAGCGCTTCACCGCCTGGCTCAAGGCCAACAAGCGCCGCGCCGTGCTGGCCGAACTGGGCGGTGGCGCCAATGCCGTCTGCGAGCAGGCCGTGGCCGGCGCCCTGAAGCATCTCGAAGCCAATGCCGATGTCTGGACCGGCTGGCTGTGGTGGGCCGGCGGGCCGAGCTGGGGCGACTATTTCCTGTCGCTGGAGCCGGGCGCCGATGGCAAGGACAAGCCGCAGATGCGCTGGCTGGAGCCGTTCTTGCGCTAGTCCTCTTTCATCTGCGCGGCCTTGGCGATGGGCGCCAGCCGCGCCTTCTCGGCGGCGAGGAATTTGCGGAAGTCCTCGCGGCTGCCGCCCGTCGGGTCGATGGCCAGCGGGATGAGCTTGGCGCGCAGCTCGCTGGACTTCAGCGCCGCATTCACGGCGGCATTGAGCTTGTCCAGGATGGCCTCGGGCGTGCCCTTGGGCGCGAACACACCCGACCAGTGGCCGATGAAAATGTCGTTGAAGCCCTGCTCCTGGGCCGTCGGCAGGTCCGGCAGGGCCGCGATGCGGCGGTTCCAGGTCGAGGCGATGGCCTTGAGCTTGCCGGCCTTGACCATGGACATCACGACCGGGCTGGCCTCGGAGGTTGCGTCCACCTGGTTGCCGACCACGGCCGCCATGCCCTCGGAGCCACTCTTGAAGGGCACGATCTGCAGCCTGGCGCCGGCGCGCAGCTTCAGCATCTCGGCGACGAAGTGCGGCGTGCTGCCGGTGCCGGCGGTCGCGAAGTTCAGGCTCTGGCCCTTCTTGGACGCCGCGATCAGGCCCTTGAGGTCCTTGATACCCGAGTCGCCCGGCACGACGACGACCGAGGGGCTGACGGCCATCATGACGACGGGCACGAGGTCGTCCTCGGCATAGGGCATGCGCGTCTTGATCAGCGCATTGGTGATGACGCCGGCCGCCGGTGCCAGAAAGGTGTAGCCGTCGGGCGCTGCCTTGGCCACATAGGCCGCGCCGATCATCGAGCCGGCACCGGGCTTGTTCTCGATGACGATGGGCTGGCCGAGCTGCTTGGCCGTGGCTTCGGCCACCGTGCGGGCGACGATGTCGTTGGCGCCGCCCGGGCCGAAGGGCACGACAAAGTGGATGGGTTTGCTGGGCCAGGCGGCCTCCTGGGCATGGGCGCCCAGGGCCAGCAGCAGGGCCGGGATCAGGACAAGGCGGTGGCGCAAGGTTCGTCTCCTGGGGTGTGGGGTCAAGCCTAGCGTGAGAACCGCACAGGCATATGCATCTGACAAAAGCTTTGTTGGGCTTTTTGTCATCCGCCTTCAGACTGGCGACGTTGCCACCCTTACCGACAGCTTCCGCCCCCACCGATGTGTGAGCTTTTCGCCCTCAACAGCCGCCAGCCGGCCGCCGCCACCTTCTCCCTGAGCGGCTTCGCCGCCCGCGGCGGACGCACCGCAGACCATGTCGACGGCTGGGGCGTGGCCTTCCACGACGGCGAGCGCTGCGAGGTCACGGTGGAAGACAGCCCGGCGGCCGAGTCCGAACTGGCGCGTCATCTGGGCCACCACCCGGTGCGGGCCCGCAACATCCTGGCCCATATCCGCAAGGCCACCCAGGGCGTCCGCGCCGTCGAGAACTGCCACCCCTTCCGCCGTGAATGGGCCGGTCGCACCTGGGTCTTCGCCCACAACGGTGATCTGAAGGACTTCCATCCCGAACTGGACGGCAGCTTCACGCCGGCCGGTCAGACCGACAGCGAACGTGCCTTCTGCTGGCTGATGCAGCGTCTGCAGCAGCGCTTCAGCACCGCACTGCCCGCCTGGCCCGAGCTGGCCGCGACGCTGACACCCTGGATCCACGAGATTGCCGAGCACGGCCGCTTCAA
Organism: Roseateles sp. FW305-36; assembly: GCF_058787015.1. Taxonomy (NCBI): domain Bacteria; kingdom Pseudomonadati; phylum Pseudomonadota; class Betaproteobacteria; order Burkholderiales; family Sphaerotilaceae; genus Roseateles; species Roseateles sp. FW305-36. Next base: position 62,650 of record NZ_JBYSZK010000011.1, read on the forward strand.
CCTGCTGCTGACCGACGGCCGCGCCATGCTGGCCCATGCCTCCACCAAGCTGCACTGGCTGCAGCGCCGCCCGCCCTTCGGCCATGTCTCCCTGCGCGATGGCGACTTGAGCGTGGACCTGGCCACCGTCAACAACCCGGCCGACCGCATGGCCCTGGTGTCGACAGAGCCTCTGACCCATGGCGAAGCCTGGGCAGCGTTTGCACCCGGCGAGGTACGCGTGTTCCAGGACGGCGACTGCGTCTTTCTGAGCGAAGGCCTGCTCGAACTAGCTGCCGCCTGATCTGGAGCCCCTCGCCCGCTCTTGCCCCGCTGCACGCGGGCAAGATCGATCGGTCCCCCGAGGGGACGGCGATGCTTGCGGCGTCGATCCGCAAGCACATCACCTGCGCGGGCCGGCTAGGGAGCGGCCCGGCGCTCGGCCCGGAAACATCAATCACCCAAAGCGCGATCCACCAGAGTTCGGGCCTCCTGCAGCAGCCGCTGCAGATGCGCCTCGTCGCGCCAGCTCTCGGCGTAGATTTTGTAGATGTCCTCGGTGCCCGAGGGCCGCGCGGCGAACCAGCCGCCCGCGGTGCAGACCTTGACGCCACCGATGGGCGCGCCATTGCCCGGCGCCCGGTTCAGCACCGCCGTGACTTCATCGCCGGCCAGCGTCTTGGCCGTCACGGCGTCGGCCGTCATGGACGCCAGCTTCTGCTTCTGCTCGCGCGTGGCCGGGCCCTCGATGCGGTCCGCATAGGGCTTGCCCAGGGTCTCGGTCAGCACCTCATAGCCAATGCCCGGGTCTCGACCCGTGCGGGCCGTGATCTCGGCAGCCAGCAATGCGGCGGTGATGCCGTCCTTGTCCGTCGTCCAGACCCGGCCGTCGCGGCGCAGGAAGGACGCACCGGCACTCTCTTCGCAGCCCACACCCAGGCTGCCGTCCAGCAGGCCCGACGAGAACCACTTGAAGCCAACCGGCGCATCGAAGAGGCGGCGACCCAGGCGTTCGGCGACGCGCTCGATCAGCGCCGACGTGACGACGGTCTTGCCGACGGCCGCCCCCGGGCGCCAGCCGGGCCGGTGGCGGAACAGATAGTCCACTACGACGGCGAGATAGTGGTTGGGCGGCATCAGCCCGCCGCTGCGCGTCACGATGCCATGACGATCATGGTCGGTGTCGCAGGCGAAGGCGATGTCGAAGCGGTCGCGCAATTGCGTCAGGCGCCGCATGGCCCAGGGCGAGGATGGATCCATGCGGATCTGGCCGTCCCAGTCCAGCGTCATGAAGGCGAAGCGCGGGTCCACCGCCTCACTGACGACGGTCAGAGGCAGCCGGTAGCGCTCGGCAATGGCGGGCCAGTAGTCCACGCCCGCACCGCCGAGCGGGTCCACGCCCAGCCTGAGGCCCGCAGCGTGGATGAGGTCGACATCCACGACCTGGGGCAAGGCCGCCACGTACTGGGCGCGGTAGTCGTGCACATGGCAACCCGGCGCGGCACGGGCGCGCTCGGCGTCCTTGCGCTGCACACCGTTCAGCCCGTGCAGCAGATAGTCGTTGGCCGTTTTCTGGATCGCCGCGGTGATGTCGCTGTCGGCCGGGCCGCCATGCGGCGGGTTGTACTTGAAGCCGCCATCGCGCGGCGGGTTGTGCGAGGGCGTGACGACGATGCCGTCGGCGCGCGCCCAGGGCTCGCGGCCGAGGTTGTATTCGAGGATGGCCAGTGATACCGCCGGCGTCGGCGTGAACTGACCCGCCGGCGCCAGCATCACTTCCACACCATTGGCGGTCAGCACCTCCAGGGCGCTCAGCGTCGCGGGCTCGGACAGGGCATGCGTGTCGGCGCCGAGGAACAACGGGCCGGCGATGCCCTTTTGCTTGCGGTGGTCGCAGATGGCCTGGGTAATGGCCAGGACATGCCACTCGTTGAAGGAGCCGTCCAGGGCCGAGCCGCGATGGCCCGAGGTGCCGAAGCTGACCTGCTGCTCGGCGCAGGACGGGTCGGGCTGGCGTGAGCAATAGGCCTCGCGCAGGGCCTCGACGTCGATGAGGACGTCGGGCGGCGCGGCTTGGCCGGCAAGCGGATGGTGTTCAGCACTCATGCCCCGCATCCTGCCCAGCGCGGCCGAGCGGTGGTGCCGGACTGTTACACCTGGGTTTGCAGGCCCTGGCCTACAGCGCCGGTCTATCCCGCTTCGACCGGCGCCACGCCATGCTCATGCAGCACCAGGCCGCGGTACACCGCCGTGTGCGCCGGTGTTCCGACGCCCAGTTGCAAGCCTAGGCCATGCACTCGCCCGCTGAGCCAGCTCAGCTCGAGGCGATTGCCTCGCTCCAGGTCTTCGGCCATTGATGAGCGAAAGGCCGCCGGCATCGCGACGAGCTTGCTCATGATTTCGTCGGCGAGACCAGCGCGCATCGCCACGCCATGGGCCTGTGCCACGGCAACGGCTTCGTCCACCAATTGGCGCTGGAAGGCCCGCGTCTCGGCATTGCCAAGGATGGCCCCCATGCGCGCGCGCAGCAGCGACGTGGCACCGGACAGCGAGGCCAGGGCGACAAACTTCTCCCAGATCGTCTGCGTCGCGTTGTCGCTGAGCTTCACGGACAGCCCAGCCAGGCCCGCCGCGGTCCGCTCCAGCTCGGCCAGCGTCGAATCGCCGCGCAGCCGATCGGCGACGATCATGTGCAGGCCACCCGGTGAGCGGATCACACCCGGCCGGGCGATGACGGCGGACACATAGATCACACCGCCCAGCACCGTGGCGGAGGGATCGAGGTGAGCGCGGATCATGGCCACGCTGTCGATGCCGTTCTGCAGCGTGAGCACCCGCGTGTGGGGCCCGACCAGCGCCGCCATGGCCCGAGCGGCACTCTCGGTGTCGAAGAGCTTGACCGCAAAGATCACCAGATCGACCGGCCCGACGCTGGCTGGGTCGTCCGTGGCGCTGACCTGCGGAAGATGCAGCGCCAGCTCGGGGTGCTCGATCCGCAAGCCTTCTCGCTGCAATGCGGCCAGGTGAGCGCCGCGGGCGATGAACACCACATCATGACCCGCCTGCTGCAGCCACGCGCCGGCATAGCCGCCAACACCGCCCGAGCCCATGATCGCGATGCGCATGATCGTCCTGTCGCCTGAATCTGGAGGGCAGCCAGCATAGTGGGCTGCCGCGCAGCGCGCTGATGAGTGGTTTCAGGTCACCGGCGCCGGGTTGAACAGCACCAGGGCGTTGTGCAGCTTCCAGTGCTCGGCCCAGGTCTTCCTGCGGCCGCTCGCGACGTCCAGCAGCAGGCGGAACATGGCCCAGCCGGTCTCCTCGATGGTCGCCTCGCCGTCGGCGATCTTGCCGGCGTTGATGTCCATCAGGTCATGCCAACGGCGCGCGAGGTCGGTGCGTGTGGCGACCTTGACGACCGGGCATTCGGCCAGGCCATAAGGCGTGCCGCGGCCGGTGGTGAAGATGTGCAGATTCATGCCGGCCGCGAGCTGAAGCGTGCCGCAGATGAAATCGCTGGCAGGCGTGGCGGCGTAGACGAGGCCGCGCTGGTCACGCTTGAGCTTGTCGCCGGGCGACAGCACATGGGAGATGGCCGAACTGCCGCTCTTGATGATGGAGCCCATGGCCTTCTCGGCGATGTTGGAGAGGCCGCCGGCCTTGTTACCGGGCGTGGTGTTGGCGGCACGGTCGACGCGGCCCCGGTCCAGATACCGGTCGTACCAGCCGAGTTCGCGAATGATGGCGTCGGCCACCTCGGGCGTGGCGGCGCGGCTGGTCAGCTGCTCCACGGCGTCGCGCACCTCGGTGTTCTCGCTGAACATGATGGTGGCGCCGGCGCGCACCAACAGGTCGGCGCAGAAACCCACGGCCGGGTTGGCCGTCACGCCGGAGAAGGCATCACTGCCGCCGCATTGAACGCCAACGACGAGTTCGCTGGCCGGCACGGTCTCGCGGCGGCGGGCATTCAGACGTTCAAGGTGGGGCCTGGCGCTGTTGAGGATGTCGTCCAGCATGGACATGAATCCCACGTGAGCGTCGTCCTGCAGGCAGATGGTCTCGGGGCCGCTCGCCGGGTCGCGCTCATCGGTGATGGGGAAGCTGCCCGGCGGCAGCAGGCGCGCCGGCTGCAGCTTCTCGCAGCCCAGGCTCACCACCATCACCTCACCGCCGAAGTTGGGGTTCAGCGAGATGTTCTTCAGAGTCCGGATGGGGATGACGGCGTCGGGTGCGTCGATGGCCACGCCACAACCGTAGCTGTGCTCCAGGCCGATGACGTCGTCGACGTTGGGGTAGTGCGGCAGCAGCTCGGCCTTGATGCGCGCCACGGCCTGGGCGACGACGCCGGCGACGCATTGCACCGTGGTCGTGATGGCGAGGATGTTGCGGGTGCCCACCGAACCATCAGCATTGCGATAGCCCTCGAAGCTGTAGCCCTCCAGCGGCTCGGCGACCGGTGGCTTGACGGTGGCGATGGGCAGGCCTTCGAGCGCGCGGGCCGAGGGCATCTGCAGCAGGCGCTCATGCACCCAGCTGCCGGCCGCGATGGGCTTCAGCGCATAGCCGATGGGCACGGCATAGCGCAGCACCACCTCGCCCTCGGCGATGTCGCGCAGCGCGACCTTGTGGCCCTGCGGCACTTTCTCGCGCAGCACCAGGCCAGCGCCCGGCACGCCGTCCGGCAGGCGCGTGCCCTCCGGCAGACCGCCGTCATTGGCGACGATGGCGACGTTGTCCTCGTCGCGCATGCGGATGGTCAGCGGCGGGCGTTGGGAAGGGGAAACGGCATTCATATCCGGCGTCGGAGTGGCTAAAGTGCAAACAAGGCTTGTTGTACGTCGTCTAGTTGTCGTACAACTAAACTCACTTTAGACGCCCTGACCACTTCAAGACTCCGGGAAAACCCGCGAATGCACGCCCCCATCACCCGCCGCCGGCCCCGCACCCTGGCCCTCGAACTGGTCGAATCTCTTGGCGACCGCATCCGCGCCGGCCAACTGCAGGCCGGGGACAAGCTGCCCACCGAGGCGGCCATCATGGAGGAGTTCGAGGTCAGCCGGACCGTCGTGCGCGAGGCGATTTCCAAGCTGCAGGCGGCCGGCCTGGTCGAGACGCGCCATGGCATCGGCACCTTCGTCATCGGCCCCGGCGATGGCCCCTCCTTCAAGATCACGCCGGAGCAATTCAGCACCCTGCAGGACGTCATCGCCGTGCTGGAACTGCGCATCGGGCTGGAAACCGAGGCCGCCGGCCTGGCCGCCCAGCGCCGCAGCGAAGCCAACCTTGCCGCCTTGCGCAGGGCGCTGGATGCGGTGATCGCCGCGGTGGAAGCCGGCCAGGACTCGGTGGCGGCCGACTTCCAGTTCCACCTGGAGATCGCCCGCGCGACGCAGAACAGCCACTTCGCCGACCTGATGGCCACGCTGGGCGCCCAGATCATTCCGCGCGCCCGGCTGGAGCCTGCGAGCGACATGAGTGCCGAGCGCCTGGCCTATATGCGGCGGGTCAACACCGAGCACGAGAACATCCTGGACGCGATCGCCAACCAGGATGCCGAATCGGCCCGCGCTGCGATGCGCACCCACCTCTCCAACAGCCGCGAGCGCCGTCGCCGCGCTCAATCCGAAGCTTCGTAAAGAACCGCAGATTGCGGGTTATCCCTAGGATTTCCGGATTTGATCTAAGTTGTACGATGACCTACAACTTAAGCAACTCGGCGCTGGCCGAGCTCCCAGTCATCCCAACACCCCCGGAGACCCGCCCATGTCGCCTCAAGAACTCAAAGCCGTCCTCGAAGCCGGCCTGCTGTCCTTCCCGCTGACCGACTTCGATCAAGCGCTGAACTTCGCGCCCAAGGCCTATGCCGAGCGCCTGGAGTGGCTGCAGCCCTACGGCGCCTCGGCCTTGTTCGCGGCCGGCGGCACGGGTGAGTTCTTCTCGCTGGAGCCGGGCGAGTACAGCGAGGTCATCCAGGTGGCCCTGGACACCTGCCGCGGCCGCACACCCATCCTGGCCGGTGCCGGTGGCGGCACCCGCGTCGCCATCCAGTACGCGCAGGAGGCCGAACGCCTGGGCGCCCAAGGCGTGCTGCTGCTGCCCCACTATCTGACCGAAGCCAGCCAGGAAGGCCTCGTCGCCCACGTCGAGGCCGTCTGCAAGAGCGTCAAGTTCGGCGTCGTCGTCTACAACCGCGGCGCCTGCAAGCTGACGCCGGCTTCGCTGCAGGTGCTGGCCGACCGCTGCCCCAACCTGATCGGCTTCAAGGACGGCCTGGGCGACATCGAGAAGTTCGTCGCCATCCGCCAGACGATGGGCGAGCGCTTCGCCTATCTGGGCGGCCTGCCCACGGCCGAGGTCTTCGCCGGCGCCTACAAGGCCATGGGCTGCCCGGTCTACTCCTCCGCCGTCTTCAACTTCATTCCGAAGACCGCGATGGAGTTCTACAACGCTCATGCAGCCAACGACACAGCGACGACCGACCGCCTGATCCGCGACTTCTTCCTGCCCTATATCGCCATCCGCAACAAGGCCGAGGGCTATGCGGTGTCCATCGTGAAGGCCGGCGCGACACTGGTCGGCCACGGCGCCGGCCCGGTGCGCCCGCCGCTGTCCGACCTGCTGCCCGCCGAGGTCGACCAGCTCGGTGCATTGATCTCCAAGCTCGGCCCGCAGTAAGCCGTTATTCGACAAAAACAAAGGAGACAACACGATGAAGCGACTGCTGACCTCCGTGCTGCTGAGCCTCGCTGCAGCGACCGGCGCCCTGGCCGATGCCTGGCCCGCCAAGCCGGTGACCCTGCTCGTGCCCTTCCCGCCCGGCGGGTCGACGGACGCCATCGCACGGCTGCTGGGCAACAAGCTGCAGGAGAAGCTCGGCGCCAGCTTCGTCGTCGACAACCGCGGTGGCGCCGGCGGCACCATCGGCACGGCCGCGGCCAAGCGCGCCGCGCCGGACGGCTACACCATCCTCGTCTCCTCTCTCGGCCCCCTGGTCATCGGCCCGCACCTGCTGAAGAACGTCGGCTACGACCCGACCAAGGACATCGACTACATCACGGTCGCCGTGCAGGCACCCAATGTGCTGGTCGTACCGGCCGCGTCGCCGCACAAGAGCATGGCCGAGGTGCTGGCCTTCCTGAAGACCCATCCGGACAAGATGAGCTTCGCCTCTTCCGGCAACGGCAGCAGCGACCACATCACCGCCGAACTCTTCTGGCAGCAGACCGGCACCACCGGCCTGCACATCCCCTACAAGGGCGGCGGTCCGGTCATGACCGACCTGCTCGGCAACCAGGTGGACTCCAGCTTCATGAACATCAACACCGCGCTGCCGCAGATCAAGGCCGGCAAGCTGCGCGCGCTCGGCATCACGAGTGCCAAGCGCTCGCCGGTGCTGCCCGAGGTGCCGACCATGGACGAGCTGGGCATCAAGGGCCTGCAGGTGTACTCCTGGCAAGGCGTGGCGGCTCCGAAGGGCCTGCCCGCCGACATCAAGGCCAGGCTGAATGCCGGCATCGTCGCCACGCTGAACGCGCCCGACGTGAAACCCAAGCTCATCGAGCAGGGCTTCGAGATCGTCGCCAACACGCCCGAGCAGTTCACCGCCTTCCAGGCCGCCGAGTTCGAGCGCTGGAAGAAGGTGATCACCGAACGCAAGATCACCGCGGACTGAGCATGCGCCGCCTACCCGCCATGGCCCCGGAGCTGCGCCGCCAGTGGGTGCTGGGCTTGGGCGCCCTCGCCCTCTTGACCGGCTGCGCCAGCCCGGCCCCACAAGCCGCGCCGGACGACAGCCGCGCCGTGGCGGCGGCCGTCGACCAGTTGACCCAACTGATGCTGAAACCCGACGCGGCCGGCCTGGGTCTGCTGCTGCACGACCGCCTGAGCTACGGCCATTCGGGCGGCAAGGTGGACAGCAAGGCCAGTCTGACCCAGGCCTTGGTGAGTGGCAGCTCGGCCTTCGGCCGCATCGACCTCAGTGCACAGACCGTGAGCGTGGTGGGCGACGTGGCCAGCGTCCGCCACGTCTTCGACGCCGACAACCGCCCCGCCGGCAAGCCGCCGACGAAAGTCCATCTGCAAGTGCTGAGCGTGTGGCTGCGCGGCAGCAGCGGTTGGCAGTTGCTGGCCCGTCAGGCCGTGACCCTGTCCTGACCTGCGACCCCCATCCCTGAACATCCCATGAATTCCACCCCCGTCATCAAAGAGCTGCGTGTCATCCCGGTCGCCGGGCGTGACAGCATGCTGCTCAACCTCAGCGGCGCCCATGCGCCCTTCTTCACCCGCAACCTGCTGATCCTGACCGACAGCGCCGGCAACACCGGCGTCGGCGAAGTGCCCGGCGGCGAGAAGATCCGCCAGACGCTGGAAGACGCTCGCAGCCTGGTCGTCGGCCAGCCCATCGGCGCCCACCAGGGCCTGCTGCAGAAGATCCAGCAGACGTTTGCCGACCGCGACAGCGGCGGCCGAGGCCTGCAGACCTTCGACCTGCGCACCACCATCCATGCCGTCACGGCCATCGAATCGGCCCTGCTGGACCTGCTGGGCCAGCACCTCGGCGTGCCGGTCGCGGCCTTGCTCGGCGAAGGCCAGCAGCGCGACTCGGTCGAGATGCTGGGCTATCTCTTCTACGTCGGCGACCGCACCAAGACCAATCTGCCCTACGACAGCGACCCGGGCGCCGACAACGACTGGTGCCGCCTGCGCCACGAAGCCGCGATGACGCCCGAGGCCATCGTCAAGCTGGCCGAAGCCGCCCACGCGCGCTACGGCTTCAACGACTTCAAGCTCAAGGGTGGCGCCCTGCGCGGCGAGGAAGAGGTGGAGGCCATCCGCGCCCTGCACGAGCGCTTCCCGCAGGCCCGCGTCACGCTGGACCCGAACGGCGGCTGGCTGCTGAAAGACGCGATCCGCCTGATGCGCGACATGCACGGCGTTCTCGCCTATGCCGAAGACCCCTGCGGTGCCGAAGACGGCTTCTCCGGCCGTGAGGTCATGGCCGAATTCCGCCGCGCCACCGGCCTGCTCACCGCCACCAACATGGTCGCCACCGACTGGCGCCAGCTCGCCCACGCGCTGTCGCTGCAGAGCGTGGACATCCCGCTGGCCGACCCGCACTTCTGGACCATGGCCGGCTCGGTGCGCGTCGCGCAAACCTGCCGCGACTGGGGCCTGACCTGGGGCTCGCACTCCAACAACCACTTCGACATCTCGCTTGCCATGTTCACCCACGTCGGCGCCGCGGCCCCCGGCAAGGTCACAGCCATCGACACCCACTGGATCTGGCAGGACGGCCAGCGCCTGACCAAGGAGCCGCTGAAGATCGTCGGCGGCCACGTGGAAGTGCCCAAGAAGCCGGGCCTGGGGATCGAACTGGACATGGCCCAGGTCGAGAATGCGCACCAGCTCTACAAGCAGCATGGACTGGGTGCACGCGACGACGCCATCGCGATGCAGTTCCTGATCCCAGGCTGGACCTTCAACCCCAAGCGCCCCGCACTGGACCGCTAAGACCACCTCCATCATGTTCAAGAACCTCATCAACGGCGAGTGGCTCGACGGCCACGGCGTCTCCCGCAACATCAACCCGTCCGACACTCGCGACGTGGTCGGCGAATACGCGCAGGCCGACGCCGCCCAGGCCGAGCTGGCCATCACGGCCGCCACCGCCGCCTTCCCGGCCTGGAGCCTGTCGACGCCGCAGCAGCGCTTCGACATCCTCGACGCCGTCGGCACCGAGATCCTGGCCCGCCGCGCCGAGCTGGGCGACCTGCTGGCCCGCGAGGAAGGCAAGACCCTGCCCGAGGCCATCGGCGAAGTCGTCCGCGCCGGCAACATCTTCAAGTTCTTCGCCGGCGAGGCCCTGCGCCCGGGCGGCGAGAGCCTGCCCTCGGTGCGCCCCGGCGTCGGCGTGGAAGTGACGCGCGAAGCCATCGGCGTCGTCGGCCTCATCACGCCCTGGAACTTTCCCATCGCCATCCCGGCCTGGAAGATCGCGCCGGCCCTGGCCTGGGGCAATTGCGTCGTCTTCAAGCCGGCTGACCTGGTGCCCGGCTCGGCCTGGGCCCTGGCCGAAATCCTGTCGCGCTCGGGCCTGCCGGCCGGCGTCTTCAACCTCGTCATGGGCCGCGGCTCGGTCGTCGGCGAGAAGCTGCTGAACGACCCGCGCGTGGCGGCCATCAGCTTCACCGGCTCGGTCGGCACGGGCCAGAAGGTGGCTGCGGCCTGCGTGTCCCGCATGGCCAAGTTCCAGCTCGAGATGGGTGGCAAGAACCCCATGGTGGTGCTGGACGACGCCGACCTCGGCGTGGCCGTCAACGCGGCCGTCAACAGCGGCTTCTTCTCCACCGGCCAGCGCTGCACGGCCTCCTCGCGCCTCATCGTCACCGAAGGCATCCACGATCGCTTCATCGCGGCCATGGTCGACAAGATGAAGGCGCTGAAGATCGACGACGCGCGCAAGGCCGGCACCGACATCGGCCCCGTCGTCGACGCCAGCCAGCTCGGCCAGGACACCGACTACATCGGTATTGCCAAGGCCGAAGGCGGCACGCTGGCCCAAGGGGGCGAGCGCATTGAGCGCAACGCCGACGGCGCACCGGGCTTCTACCTGACGCCAGCCCTCATCACCGAGACGACGGCCGCCATGCGCATCAATCGCGAGGAAGTCTTCGGCCCCGTCGTCAGTGTCATCCGCGCCCAAGACTACGAGCACGCCCTGGCGCTGAGCAACGACACGCCGTTCGGCCTGTCCGCGGGCATCGCGACGACCTCGCTCAAGCACGCCACCCACTTCAAGCGCCATTCGCAGGCCGGCATGGTCATGGTCAACCTGCCGACGGCGGGCGTGGACTATCACGTGCCCTTCGGCGGTCGCAAGGGCAGCAGCTACGGCCCGCGCGAGCAGGGCCGCCATGCCGCCGAGTTCTACACGACGGTGAAGACCGCCTACACGCAAGCCTGATCAACCCCTTTCGGCACCACCGCCCGGCAGAAGGCGGAGCCGCTGCATTGCCCGGAGACAACCCATGAACACCGCCACCGCCTCACTGGCTCACGCCAGCAGCGCCAGCCGCACCAAGAAGCGCTTCGCCATCCTGGCCATGCTCTTCGTCGTCACGACGATCAACTACGCCGATCGCGCCACCCTCTCCATCGCCGGCCCGGCGCTCTCGAAAGAGCTGGGCATCGACGCGGTCACGATGGGCTATATCTTCTCGGCCTTCGGCTGGTCCTATGTGATCGCGCAGTTGCCCGGCGGCTGGCTGCTGGACCGCTTCGGCTCCAAGCTGGTCTATGCCTGCAGCATTTGCATCTGGTCGGTGTTCACGTTGCTGCAGGGCGGCATCAGCTTCATCACGGCCAATGTCGGGCTGGCGGTCGTCACCTTGTTCGCGCTGCGCTTCCTCGTCGGCGCGGCCGAGGCGCCGTCCTTCCCGGCCAACGGTCGCATCGTGGCGGCCTGGTTCCCGGCCAACGAACGCGGCACGGCCTCGGCCATCTTCAACTCGGCCCAGTACTTCGCCACCGTGCTGTTCGCGCCGCTGATGGGCTGGATCACGCACAGCTACGGCTGGCCGGCCGTCTTCGTCGTCATGGGCCTGCTGGGCGTGGCCCTCAGCCTGGTGTGGATGAAGGCTGTCTACACGCCCAGGACCCATCCCGGCATCAACCAAGCCGAGCTGGACTACATCGCCGCCGGCGGCGCCCTGGTCAACATGGACCAGCCCGGCACCCAGAGCCGCAGCTTCGCGCCCAACACACCCAAGCTGGGCTACATCAAGCAGCTGCTGAGCAACCGCATGCTGATGGGCGTCTACGTGGGCCAGTACTGCATCACCACGCTGACCTATTTCTTCCTGACCTGGTTCCCCGTCTACCTCGTCAAGGAACGCGGCATGTCCATCCTGAACGCCGGCTTCGTCGCGGCCCTGCCGGCCATTTGCGGCTTCGCGGGCGGCGTGCTCGGCGGTCTGATCTCGGACGCGCTGCTGCGCCGGGGCAAGAGCCTGACCATGGCCCGCAAGACGCCCATCGTCATCGGCATGCTGCTGTCCACCAGCATGATCCTGTGCAACTACGTCGACAGCGCCGCCGTCGTCGTGGCCATCATGTCGCTGGCCTTCTTCGGCAAGGGCCTGGGCGCCCTGGGCTGGGCCGTCGTGTCCGACACCTCGCCGCGCGAGATCTCGGGCTTGTCGGGCGCCCTCTTCAACACCTTCGGCAACACGGCCGGCATCACCACGCCCATCGTCATCGGCTATCTGATCAAGGGCACGGGTTCGTTCAACGCGGCCCTGGTCTTCGTCGCCGCGAATGCGCTGATCGCGGTTTGCTGCTACCTCTTCGTCGTCGGCGAGATCAAGCGCTTCGAACTGAGAAAGCAGGCCTGACCGGCCTGCGGCGAGGGCGCCACAGCAAGCTCCTCGCAAGCCCGTCGTCACGGGTCTTTCATGACGGATTTCTAGTCTGCCGGGCTTTTGCAACAAGCGGCCACGCCGCTTATGAGAAAGCCCGCCATGCGCCACCGCCCGACGTCCCCGCACGCCCTTCTTCCGCTGAGCCGCTGTCTCGCGCTGGCCGGGCTCACCCTGTCCTTCGGCGCCCACGCCGACGAGGCAGCGCGGCCGGACGCCAACCCCATCAAGCTCGAAGCCGTCACCGTCACGGCCCAGTCGGGCGCCTATCGCAAGGAGAAGAACACCGCCTCGGCCGTGGCGCCCACGCAGGCCAGCCTGACGGCCACGCAGCCGCAGTCGGTCATCACGCGCGAGTTCATCGAGCAGTCGGTCGCCCCCACCGCCGAGTACAGCCGCATTGTCGCCATCGCGCCCAGCGTGTCGGGCGACTCGGCCAATGGCCCCGGCCTGTCGGAGACCAAGACGACGCTGCGCGGCTTCAGCGACGACCAGTACAACATCACCTTCGACGGCATTCCCTGGGGCGACACCAACAACCCCGCCCATCACTCCACGTCCTTCTTCCCCGGCGCCGTCATCGGCGGCGCCGTCGTCGAGCGCGGCCCGGGCAATGCCAGCAACCTCGGCTTCGCCACCTTCGGCGGCTCGCTGAACCTGTTCTCCAAGCAGGCCGGCAAGGAGGCCGGCGGCAGCGTCTTCGCCTCGGTCGGCAAATGGAACACGCGCCTGCTGGGCGTGGCGCTGGAAAGCGGCCAGATCGCCTCGCTGAACAAGGCCACGGTGCAGCTCAATGTGCAGCGCCTGTCCTCCGACGGCTACCTCAGCGGCAACCAGATCGCCAGCAACAACGTGACGCTCAAGGTCGATCTGCCGCTGTCGGCCGACCACACGCTGACCGGCTTCGCCTCCGTCAACCGCATCCGCTATGTGCAGCCCGACAACAACAAGGGCCCGACGCTGGACCAGGTCGCCAAATACGGCAAGAACTACAGCCTCAACGACGACCCGACAAGCTTCAACTACACCGGCTTCAACCACACCGGCAAGGCGACGGACTTCGAGTACCTGCGCCTGCGCTCGCGCTGGTCGGCCGGCTTCTCGACCGAAGCCCAGGCCTACAGCTACAGCTACGACAACCAGACCATCTCGTCGACCGACCCGACCGGCGCCACCGCCCCCGGCACCAAGGCCGGCCCCAAGGGCAATGCCGACATCCCCGGCATCGACAAGCAGAACAAATACCGTGTGATGGGCGGCATCTTCCGCACCGAGACCCAGCTGTTCGACACCGGCCTGCTGCGCGCCGGCGCTTGGGGCGAAAGCTCCGACACCGACCGCCACCAGTACGACCTGGACCTGACCCTGGGCGTGCGCGACCCGCGCGAGACCAAGCCGACGCCGGTGCAGAACGCAAGCGTGCTGTTCGACCAGCAGTCGCGCATCTCGTCCTTCCAGCCATATGCCGAGTTCGAGTGGGAGCCGCTGGCCGGCACCACCATCACGCCCGGCTTCAAGCATGTGGACATCACGCGCTCGGTCAGCGCCCTGGTCAACCAGACGACGCGACTGCCGCAGAACGCCAGCGTCAACTTCGGCGCCAACCTGCCCTTCCTGACGCTGAACCAGCAGATCGGCCAGGGCCTGGCCGCCTATGCGCAATACGCCAAGGGCTTCCAGATCCCCGACCTGAAATCCTTCTACATCGCCGACCCGACCCAGAACAGCAGCGACCCGCAGAAGTCCACCAACTACCAGCTCGGCATCGTCGGCAAAAGCGCCGCCTTCACATGGGACGCCGACGTCTACAGGATCAACTTCACCAACAAATACGTCTCCAACGGCCTGGGCGGCACCGCGGCCGCCTACGTCAACATCGGCGGCGCGGTCTACAAGGGCGTGGAGGGCCAGGCCACCTGGATGATCGGCGGCGGCTTCGCGGCCTATGCGAACGCCTCGCTCAACAAGGCCACGGCCAACGACACGGGCAAGACCATCTCGGGCGCGCCCGACATGACGGCGGCGCTGGGCGCCCTCTACAACAGCGGCCCCTGGGGCGCCTCGCTGATCTTCAAGCGCACCGGCCGCAGCTACCAGCAGGACTACGACGCCGCCAACCCGGCCGCCTACGAGGCCTACCGCATCGCCGCGACGACCAACACCGACCTCAGCCTGTCCTACCGCTTCACGGCCCTGGGCTGGGGCGTCAAGGGCCTGAAGCTGCAGCTCAACGTCTTCAACCTGATGGACAAGCAGGACGTCACGTCCATCAGCCCGGCCAAGGTCGCCAAGTACGACCAGTACGTCTTCCAGGCGCCGCGCAGCTGGCAGCTGTCGGCCAAGGCGGAGTTCTGAGCCGGACCGGGCGCCCTCAAGCGTCCGGGCTCCCCGCGCTGAACTCGATGCGGTGCTTGCCGGCCCGCTTGGCGGCATACATGGCCTGGTCGGCGCGGGCCATCAACGCCTGCGCCTGCAAACCGTCGTCGGGCCACAGCGCCACCCCCACGCTGGCCCCTACACCGACCGTCGCGCCGCCCGGCAGTGCCACCGGCACCTCCAGCGCCTGCAGCATGCGCATCAGCACCGGCTCGACATCCTCGCGCCGGTACACGGCGTTCAGCACGACGACGAACTCATCGCCGCCCAGACGGGCCGCCAGGTCCCCGGCGCGGATGCTCTGGCCGATGCGACGGGCCATCTCGCGCAGCAGCGCATCACCGGCGTCATGCCCCAATTCGTCGTTGACGGCCTTGAAGCCATCGAGGTCGATGAAGGCCACGGCCAGCTTGTGGCCACCCTGGCGCGCCTGCCGGATCGCGCCGGCAATCGCCGGGTCCAGCTGGGAGCGGTTGGGCAAGCCGGTCAGCTCGTCGTGGCTGGCGCGATGCTCGGCGCTCGCCTCGCTGGCCTTCGCGCGCGAGATGTCCACCATGACCCACATCGACTGCCCGTCTGGCAGCCGCACGCCGCTCAGGTCGATCCACACCAGGCTGCCGTCCTTGCACCGCATCTGCACCTCGGTGCGGTACTGCCGGCCTTCGGCCAGTCCGGCGTAGGCCTGTCCGACACGCCGGTAGTCGGCCTCGTCGGCATAGACCTCGCGCGTGGGCCGGCCGATCAGCTCGCCCGGCTCGTAGCCCAGCATGCGTGCCAGCGCGCGGTTGTGCCAGACGGTCTGGCGGTCGGCCGCCCTGGCGATGCCGACGATCTCGTTGTCCAGCATGACCTGCTGCTCCGCAGCCAGCTGCGCCAGCGCGACCTGGGTACCCAACAAGTCGCGCTGGCGCAGCAGCACGAAGGCCGACAGCGTGACGACGAGCAGCCCTAGCAGCCCGCTGAGCAGGCCCAGCTGCACGGCCTCGCGCCGCCAGGGACCGTAGAAATCCTGGGTATCCAGGCCCACCAGCACGGTCAGCGGATAGCCCGCCACGCGCTGGTAGGCCGAGGCACGCTCGATACCATCCAATGCGGCGCGCGTGACGTAGAAGCCGCTCTCGCGGCGGTGGGTCAGCACGTCGGCCAGCTCGGCCGAAACCCGGTTGCCCCCGATGCCGGCCAGGCGGTCGGTCGCACCGGGCACATAGCGGGCGACGAGGTTCAGCGCGTCGGTGCGCAGCGCCACGGCGCCGCGCGTGCCGCGGGCCACGGTCTCGAAGCGGTCGATGAAATGCTCCGCCGACAGCACCGCGTAGGCGATGCCCAGAAAGCGCCCGTCGCGGCCCCGCAGGGCCCGGGCCATCACGATGCTCCAGCGTCCCGTGACACGGCTCAGCAGCGGCTCCGACAGGGCCAGCGCGTCGGGCCGCTCACGCGCCTGCGCGAAATAGGGCCGGTCGCCGACGCTCACCGGTGCGGCGCTGTCGCTGGTCAGCACGCGGCCCTGGTCGTCGGTAATCCGGATGCCGTCCACCTCCGGCAGCAGCCGGCGCTGCCCGTCGATGATGACCCGCGCCGCGCCGACATCCAGCGGTCCGTCGGGATGCCGGCGCTCCAGCTCCTGGATGATGGAGGCCAGCGTGCTGTCGATCAGGCGGATCTCGGCCGCCACGTTCTGGCTGACGGAGCGGGCCAGGTTCTCGACGGTCTGACGGGCTCGGTCCGTGTGCGCCTGGTGGCTGGAGCGCGCGGACAGCCAAGCCACGCCGGCCAACAGCACGAGGAAGAGCAGGTTGCCTGCGATCAGCAGGCGCTTGAACTGACGGGACAGACGCTGGACGGGCATGAAGAAGGCGGCGCAAGGCCCTGCCCTCCACATGTTACGGCCGGGCACCGCACCGGCCGGCTCCTCACGGCCGCCGGCTCCAACGGGCCACCCAGGCCTCGTAGGCCGCGAGCGTCTTCACCGGCCAGTTGCCCCACCAGGCATAGCCGTTGCGGCGCTCCAGGCTGATCTCGTTGACGTCGTCGTGCAGGCTCTTGTCGCGGTCACCGAAGACGGGCTTGAGCGTGGTCGCGTCGTAGTAGCGCGCCCACAGCGGCCCGGCACCGGGCTGCTCGACGAGGCGCCGGCCCTGGGCCTCGTCGACCTTGATCCAGGCCCGGTCACGCACGGCCAGTGATTTCAACGTCGCGATGCCGCCCTTCACCGCGTCAACAACGGCCGGCGAGGGCTTGGGCAGACTCATCAGAAAGGCCAGGGCCTTGGCGCTCTCGCCGCTGCACAGGGCCGGCGGCTCGTAGTTGCGGGCCGAGGCCGGCGCCAGCGTCAGCGGGTCGTGCTGCTGGGCCCACAACGCCGGCCTGCCATTGAGGCGGATCTGCGTGGCCAGCAGCGACTGCACGGCGCGCGCTTCGGCTGCCGCGGCCTCGGCCTTCAACGCCGCCGGCAGAAAGCCCAGATCCAGCTCGCTCTGGGACGCCGCGCCCATCAGCTCGGCCACCTCTACCAGGGCGTTGTCGTTCAGCGTGATGGCGTCGTGATAGCCGCCCTGCAGCGGCCAGACCTGGGGCCAACCGCCATTGGGAAACTGCGCCGCCAGCAGATAGCGCAGGCCGCGCTCGACCGACTGGCGGTAGGCGCTGCCCGCCTCACCCGGGAACTGTGCCGCCACGCGAGCCAGGAAGCGGATCTCGTTGATGGTGGCGTCGTTGTCGATGGTGCCGACATAGCTCCACTGCGGGTCCTTGGGCGTGTCGAAGTCGCCGGGCGTGGGCTTCTTGAGGTTGTTGTCGGCCACGAAGGCCTGACCGCGCTCGCGCGGCGGCTGGTCGCGTGGCTGGTTCTTGCCCCAGCCGCCGGCCGGAGTCTGGAAGCTGAGGATGTTGCGGGCCACGAGCAGGGCCGCGTCGCCCGCGTACCAGGCGGCCGGCTTGTCCAGCGGCATGCTGCCCTCGCTGTGGCCACCGGCGGGCGCTGCAGGCAGCGTTGTCATGTCCTGGCGCTCGGCGGCCAGCGCGGCACGGTCGGCGGCGCGCTGGGCGTCGGAACGGGCCAGGTAGTCGGCCCAGGGCTTGCGCTCCGCCTCCGGCAGCGCCGCCACCCGCTCGGCATTCAGCGGCAGGGCCGGCGGGATGACGCCGATCTGCGCCCCGAAAGCCGAGGACGAGATGAGCAGGGCAAGCAGGGTGAGGCGGCGGGCAGCGGGCATGGGAGGCGCCGAAGTTGGGGGTGGCCGGCAATCTACCGGCTCGTGCAAGCCGCGAGGGCGCTAATCTGGCGCCGCTCACACAGTTGATCGACACATGATTCATTGCGCGCGTTTCCCGGCGCTGGTCGCCCTGCTGGTGCTGGCCGGTTGTGCCACGCCTCCACCGCCGCCGCCCGCGCCGGCCCCGGCGCTGGTCGGTCTGCAACAGGCCTGGGTGCAGGCCGTCGCCGGCCCGGCCTGGGCGGTGCGGGCCCTCACGGGTGAAGCCAGTTGCCCGACGCTGCACTGGCCCGGCGGCAGCGCGGCCATGCAGGAGCGCAGCGCCCCCGGCGACGAGACCCCGCCGCCGGGCAACAAGGAGCCCGAACGCAAGCCGACGCACTTCACGCTGCGCGCCTGCGAAGCTCCCTGGCCGGCCGACGCCGACAGCGTCCAGGTCGGCGACATCAACCTGCAGGCCCCCGCCGCCGAGGTTCGCCGCATCGTCGTCATCGGCGACACCGGCTGCCGCCTCAAGGCCTCGGACCGCGATTTCCAGGGCTGCAGCGACGCCTCGGACTGGCCCTTCCCCCGCGTGCTGGCCCAGGCGCTGGCCCTCCAGCCCGACCTCGTCATCCACGTCGGCGACTACCACTACCGCGAGAGCCCCTGCCCGGCGGGCATGACTGCCTGTGCCGGCAGCCCCTGGGGCTATGGCGACGACACCTGGCAGGCCGACTTCTTCCAGCCCGCCCGGGCCCTGCTGGCCGCCGCCCCCTGGGTCTTCGTGCGCGGCAACCACGAGGCCTGCGCCCGCG
The DNA here is from genome assembly GCF_058787015.1 of Roseateles sp. FW305-36. Lineage (NCBI taxonomy): Bacteria > Pseudomonadati > Pseudomonadota > Betaproteobacteria > Burkholderiales > Sphaerotilaceae > Roseateles > Roseateles sp. FW305-36. The sequence continues at coordinate 81,430 of NZ_JBYSZK010000011.1, forward strand.
CCGGCCAGGGCTGGCTGCGCTACCTGGACGCCGAGACCGGCCCGGCCCGGGCCTGCCAGCCCGCGGGCGCGGACGTGAACGACGGCGACTTCACGGCCCCCTTCGCCGTGCCGCTGTCGCCGCGCAGCCAGCTCATCATCTTTGACTCGTCGGAGATCGGCAGCCGCACGCCGCCCAAGGGCTCGCCGGCCTGGGCGCGCTGGCGCGAGCAGCTCGACCGCGTGGCGGACCTGGCCCGGGGCGGCGCCCAGAGCCTGTTCGTCGACCACCACCCCAGCCTGGCCTTCAGCCCCAGCCCGACCGGCGCGCCGGCCACCGTCCGCTCGGGCCTGACCCCGCTGCTGCAGGACGCCTTCGGCCGCCGCCTCTTCCCGCCGGGCGTGCAGGCCAGCCTGCATGGCCACATCCATATGCACGAAGCCCTGGGCTTCGCCAGCAACCACCCCGTCACCCTGGTCATCGGCAATGGGGGGTCGGCGGCGTCGGGCCGGGTCAACGACGCCGCGGCCCTGGGTTACGAATTGCTGCCCGGCGCCCGGCTGGAGACGGTGCAGACCCACACGGATTTCGGCCTGTCCCTGCTGACGGCGACGCCCGAAGGCTGGCAGTTGCAGGCTCTGAACGCCCTGGGCCAGCCGCTGTCGACCTGCTGGCTGGCCGGGCAGAAACTCAGCTGCTGAGGACACAGCTTGTCACCCTGGCCTACCCCTGACTTTCGACAGGCGGCACGAAAAGTAACGCCCGCGCATTCCATCACTGCCTACCCGATTTGAAGGGTTTCCGGCAAGTAAATCGATGCTGCGCATAAATCACCGGCGGCTAAACTGGCCTCACCTGTCAAGCTGTTTCGACAGGATCACGTTGATAGAGGACTCGGCTACATGAGCTCCAGATTGAAAGTCGCCGGTTGGGTTGCCCTCGGTGCCGTCGCGGGTGCACTCACCACGATGCAGATCCAGGCCAACGCGCGCAGCAGCTTTTCGCCGCTGCCCCTGGACGAGATGCAGCAGCTCGCGCATGTCTTCGGCCTCGTCAAGAGCGACTACGTCGAATCCGTCGACGAGAAGAAGCTGATCAACGACGCCATCGCCGGCATGGTGTCCGGCCTGGACCCCCACTCCCAGTTCTTCGACAAGAAGACCTTCAAGGAATTCCGTGAAGGCACGACCGGCAAGTTCGTCGGCGTCGGCATCGAGATCGGCATGGAAGACGGCCTGGTCAAGATCGTCTCCCCCATCGAAGGCTCGCCCGCCTTCCGCGCCGGCCTGAAGAGCGGCGACCTGATCAGCCGCATCGACGACACCCCCGTGCGTGGCATGACCATCGACCAGGCCGTCAAGAAGATGCGCGGCGATCCGTCCACCAAGGTCAGCCTCACTATCTTCCGCAAGGGCGAGAACCGCAGCTTCCCCGTGACCATCGTCCGCGAGGAGATCAAGGTCCAGAGCGTGCGCGCCAAGGTCGTCGAGCCGGGCTATGGCTGGATCCGCGTCAGCCAGTTCCAGGACCGCACCGTCGACGACTTCGCCAAGAAGCTCGAGGAGCTCTACAAGCAGGACCCCAACCTGAAGGGCCTGGTGCTCGACCTGCGCAACGACCCGGGCGGCCTGCTGGACGGCGCCATCGCCATCTCGGCGGCCTTCCTGCCCAAGGGCGTGGAAGTCGTTTCGACCAACGGCCAGATCGCCGAATCCAAGGCCAGCTACAAGGCCGATCCGGAAGACTACCGCCGCCGCCCCAGTGACGACCCGATCAGGCGCCTGCCCGCCGCCCTGAAGAACGTGCCCCTGGTGGTGCTCGTCAACGAAGGTTCGGCCAGCGCTAGCGAGATCGTGGCCGGCGCCCTGCAGGACCACCACCGCGCCATCGTCATGGGCGCCCAGACCTTCGGCAAGGGCTCGGTCCAGACCGTGCGCCAGCTCGGCCCGGAAACGGCCCTGAAGATCACGACGGCGCGCTACTACACGCCGAGCGGCCGCTCCATCCAGGCCAAGGGCATCGTGCCCGACGTGCTGCTGGACGAAACCGCCGAAGGCAATGTCTTCGCCGCCCTGCGCATGCGCGAAGCCGACCTCGAGAAGCACCTGAACAACGGCCCCGAGACCGAAGAGAACGAAGCCCGCACCAAGGCCCGCGAGGAAGCCCGCCAGAAGCTGGAAGCCGAGTACGCCAAGCGCGCCGAGCCGCCCAAGCCGCTGCCGGAGTTCGGTTCCACCGAGGACTTCCCGCTGATGCAGGCCTTGAACAAGCTCAAGGGCCAGCCGGTCATCGCCTCCAAGTCGGCAGTCGAGCGCAAGGCCGAAGCCAAGACCACGGAATAACGACAAAGACTCCGGACTTCACGGACTTCAAGAAGCACAAGGGCCTCGCAAGAGGCCCTCTTTTTTTGCGCCGCGCGCTAGCGACGTATGAAGGCGAGCGCGCCCAGGGCAGCGGCGGCGCCCAGGGCCGGCACGGCCCGCCAGCCGAAATGCGCCAACAAGCTTGAACCCAATGCAGCGCCGCTGGCCATGCCGACGAACATCGAGCTGACCAGCACCGCATTGAGCCGGCTGCGCGAGGCCGGGTCGAGGCTGTAGACGACGCTCTGGTGCGATACGAGGGCCGCCTGCACGCCCAGGTCGAAGACGATGGCCACGGCCACCAGCAGCCACAGCGAAGCGGGCGCCAGCGCCTGCACCGCGAAGGCGGCCAGCACGAGCAGGGCCCCGACGCGGATGACGGCCTGCGGGCCGCGCCTGTCGGCCAGCCCCCCCGCCAGCGGCGCGGCCAGGGCGCCGGCCGCACCAGCCAGCCCGAAGGCGCCGGCCACCGCGCTGCCCTGGCCGAAGTCCGGCCCCGCCAGCACCAGGGCCAGCGTCGACCAGAAGGCGCTGAAGGCCACGCTCAGCAGGCCTTGCGCCAGGGCCGCCCGCCGCAGCGCCGGGTGCCTGGCCCACAGGCCGGCCATCGACGCCAGCAGCGAACCGTAGCCTGCCGACGTCGCCGGCACGAAGCGGGGCAGGCGCCGCCACAGCAGCGGGATCAGCAACGCCACGGCGACGGCGGCTATGCCGTAGACCGCCCGCCAGCCGGCCAGGGCCGCCAGCGAGCCCGCGGCCACCCGCGACAGCAGGATGCCCAGCAGCAGGCCCGTCATGACCTGGCCGACGCGCTTGCCGCGCTCGGCATCGGGCGCCAGCGTGGCCACGGCGGGCACGATGTCCTGGGCCAGCGTGGCCGTCAGCCCGATGACCACGCAGGCCAGGCACAGGGCCACGAAGCCCGGCGCCAGCGCGGCGAAGGCAAGGGCTGCGACCAGGGCAACGGACTTGACCGCGATGATGCGCCGCCGGTCGAAGCGGTCGCCCAGTGGCGACAGCAGCAGGATGGCCGCGGCATAGCCCAGCTGGGTCAGCGTGGGCAGCAGGCCGATGGTGGCGCTGCCGACGCCGAACTGCTCGGACAGCAGGCCCAGCAGGGGCTGGACGTAGTAGAGGGAGGCGACGGCCAGGCCGGTGGCCGTGGCGAGCAGCAGCGTCAGCGCGGGGCTGAGCGGTGCGGGAGTCAGGGAGGGCGACGTCATGGGGCCGCGAGTGTCGGCCCAGGCCGCAAGCCCCTGCCCGTGCACGGGTCTCCCGCCGATGGCCTGGCGCTATCCTGCCGGCCATGACTGACGACGATCTGCTGCGCTACTCCCGCCATCTGATGCTGGACGAGATCGGCATCGAGGGCCAGCAGCGCCTGCTGGACGCCAGCGCCCTCGTCATCGGCGCTGGCGGCCTGGGCTCGCCCGTGGCCCTCTATCTGGCCTCGGCCGGCGTCGGCCGCATCACCCTGGTCGACCACGACACGGTGTCGCTGACCAATCTGCAGCGCCAGATCGCGCATGACATGGGCAGCCTGGACAAGCTCAAGGTCGAGTCCGCCGCCGCCCGCATGGCGGCCCTCAACCCCGGCGTGAAGCTGCGCGCCATCGCGCTGAAGGCCGATGCCGCCCTGCTCGACGAAGAGGTCCCGCGCGCCGACGTCGTGCTCGACTGCACCGACAACTTTGCCACCCGCCATCTCGTCAATGCCGCCTGCGTCCGTCACGCCAGGCCGCTGGTTTCGGGCGCAGCGATTGGCTTCGACGGCCAGATCAGCGTCTATGACAGCCGCTCGCGTGAACTGCCCTGCTATGCCTGCCTGTTCCCGCCGGAATCCGGCTTCGAGGACGTGGCCTGCTCCACCATGGGCGTGTTCGCGCCGCTGGTGGGCATCGTCGGCAGCATGCAGGCCGCCGAGGCCCTCAAGCTGCTGGCCGGCGTGGGTGAGCCGCTTGCCGGGCGGCTGCTGATGCTGGACGGCCGGCGCATGCAGTGGAGCGAGATCGCCATGCAGCGCGACCCGGAGTGCGCTATTTGCGGCGCTGGATGAAATCCGGCGGGTGCCTCGCAATGGGGCACAAAATCCAGTTCCAAAGACCACAGAATCCCGCCCGCCCATGAAGCCCACCGACGTCCCGACGCGCAACTTCCCGACTGCGAAGGAAGAGTGCCGCGACCTGCCCCCGCATCCCGACTACGACGGCCCGGGCGCCGCCTACAACCTGGCTTTCAAGGACGAGCCCTTCCTGCTGCGCCAGGACATGCGCGCCGTGCGCATGCAGCTGGAGCTGATGAAGCCCGAGCTGCTGCAGAACGAGCAGGGCGTCAAATCCACCATCGTCATCTTCGGCAGCGCCCGCATCCTGTCGGCCGAGGCCGCGCAGGCCCTGCTGACCGTCGCCGAAGACCGCGGCGACGAGGCCGGCGCCGTCAAGGCGCGCCGCCAGCTCGCCATGAGCCGCTACTACGAGGAAGCGCGCCGCTTCGCCCAGATCGCCACGGCCGCCTGCAACGAGCGCGGCAACCACGTCGTCATCGCCACCGGCGGCGGTCCCGGCATCATGGAAGCCGGCAACCGTGGCGCCTACGAGATGGGCGGCAAGAGCGTCGGCCTGAACATCGTGCTGCCGCACGAGCAGTACCCCAACCCCTACATCACGCCGGAGCTGTGCTTCCGCTTCCACTACTTCGGCCTGCGCAAGATGCATTTCCTGATGCGCGCCGTCGCCCTGGTCTGCTTCCCCGGCGGCTTCGGCACGCTGGATGAGCTGTTCGAGACGCTGACGCTGATCCAGACCAAGAAGAGCCGTCCCCGCCCCATCCTGCTGGTCGGCCGCGAGTTCTGGAGCCGGCTGCTCAATATCGAGCTGCTGCTGGAGACCGGCATGATCAGCCCGGGCGACGAGCAGCTCTTCCACTATGTCGAGACCGCCGAGGAAGCCTGGGCCATCCTCGAATCCCAACCCGAACTCGCCGCACCTGCGGGCGCCTGATGCCATGACCAAACTCCGCAATGTCTCCCTGATCGGCGCCCCCACCGACATCGGCGCCGGTGCCCGTGGCGCCAGCATGGGCCCCGAGGCCATGCGAGTGGCCGGCCTGGCCGAAGCCCTGCGTGCCCGCGGTGTCGACGTCGTCGACCGCGGCAACCTCAGCGGCCCGTCCAACCCCTGGCTGCCGCCGACCGACGGCTACCGCCATCTGCAGGAAGTGGTGGCCTGGAACCAGACCGTGCATGACGCCGTCTACAACGAGCTCAAGACCGGCCGCATGCCCATCCTGCTCGGCGGCGACCACTGCCTGGGCCTGGGCTCCATCAGCGCCGTGGCCCGCCACTGCCGCGACGCCGGCAAGAAGCTGCGCGTGCTGTGGCTGGACGCCCATGCCGACTTCAACACCAGCGAGCTGACCCCCAGCGGCAACATCCACGGCATGCCCGTGGCCTGCCTGTGCGGCTTCGGTCCCAAGGAACTGATCGAGATCGGCGGCCACGTGCCGGCCATCAGCCCGAAGTGGATCCGCCAGATCGGCATCCGCAGCGTCGACGAGGGCGAGCGCGCCTTCGTGCACGAGCACGACCTCGAAGTGTTCGACATGCGCTTCATCGACGAAATGGGCATGCGCCACACCATGGAGCTGGCCCTGGCAACGCTCGACGACAACACCCATCTGCACGTCAGCTTCGACGTCGACTTCCTCGACCCCGTCATGGCGCCCGGCGTCGGCACGACGGTCGGCGGCGGCCCGACCTACCGCGAAGCCCATCTGTGCATGGAGATGATTGCCGACACCGGCCGCATGGCCTCCATGGACCTGATGGAGCTGAACCCCGCCCTGGACGAGAAGAACCGCACCGCGCTGGTCGCGGTCGATCTCATCGAATCGCTGTTCGGCAAGTCGACGCTGATGCGCAAGTAAGTCGCTCGCCATGGACGCCACGCCCTATCTGCTCGTCCAGCTCAGCGACCCGCACATCACCCATCCGGGCCGGCTGATCTGCGGCCGCGTCGACACCGCCGCGGCCCTGCGCCATGCGGTCGAGCGCGTGCTGCAGATCCGCCCGCGGCCGGTGGCCGTGCTGATCAGCGGCGACCTCGTCGACGCCGGCCATCCGGCCGAATACGCCCAGTTGCGCGAACTGCTGCAGCCCCTCATCGACGCCGCCTTGCCGCTCGCCCTGCTGCCCGGCAACCACGACGCGCGCGAGCCGCTGCGGCAGGCCTTCGCCGCGCTGCCGAAGGTGCACTGCGGCGAGGCCGGCGCGCCGGCCATCCAGTACGCCCTGGACCTGCCCGGCCCGCTGCGGCTGGTGGTGCTGGACAGCCTGGTGCCAGGCCGGCCCGAAGGCGGCTTCGACGACGCGCGACTGGCCCAGGCCCGGGCCCTGCTGGCCGAGCGACCGTCCGTTCCCACCATCGTCGCCCTCCACCACCCGCCGCACGCGACCGGCCTCGTGGTCATGGACACGATGTCGCTGCGGGACGGCCTTGCCGGCTTCGAGGCGCTGATCGCCGCCCACCCGCAGGTCCAGCGAGTCGTCTGCGGCCACCTGCACCGCATGACCCTGGGCCGGGTGGCGCATGCCGCCACCCTCAGCGCGCCCTCCACGGCCCACCAGGTCGAATTGAATCTCGGCACGGATGCACCGCTGTCCATCGCGCTGGAGCCGGCCGGCTGGCTCATCCATGCCTGGGGGCCGGGCCTGCCGCTGGTCAGCCACCTGGCTCACGCCGGCACACCCGAGTTGATCTCAGACCATTAGGGCCTGCGACGTGGGAGGATGCAGCGCATGAAAAAGCCGCTCGCCGTCCTCGCACTTGCCACCGCTGCCCAGGCTTTCGCGCAGCAGTCCAATGACGTCGAGCGCTACACCCTCTTCACCGCCCCCGTCACGCTGCTGCGCAATGCCCAGCTCTACGACGGCAGCGGCAGCGCACCGCGCGAGCACATGAGCGTGCTGATCCGCGACGGCCGCATCGCCGAGGTGCTGCCCGACGCGGAATTGAAGGCACCGGCCGGCGCGCTGGTGAAAGACCTGGCCGGCGGCGCGCTGATGCCCGGCTTCGTGCTGCTGCACGAGCACATGTTCTATCCGACCGAGCGCGGCAGCTACGGCGCTTTCTTCCAGAGCTTCCCGTTGCTCTATCTCGCTGGCGGCGTGACGACGATGCGCACGGCCGGCAGCATGAGCCCCTATGCCGACCTCAACACCTGGAAGGACATCCGCGACGGCAAGGCGCCCGGGCCCGATCTCGACGTGACGGCGCCCTTCCTGAACGGCATCCAGGCCTTTGTCGCCCAGGTGCCGCGCCTCGTCGACGCGGCCGACGCGGTGCGCCAGGTCGGCTACTGGGCCGACGTCGGGGCGACCTCGTACAAGGGCTATATGCACCTGACGCGCGAGCAGCTCTCGGCAATAGTGAAGGCGGCCCACGAGCGCAAGGCCAAGGTCACGGCCCATCTCTGCGCGGTGACCTATGCCGAGGCCTCGGCCATGGGCATCGACAACCTCGAGCACGGCTTCTTCGCGTCCACGGACTTTGTCGACGGCAAGCAGGCTGACGTCTGCCCCGGCGGCGATGCCGCTCCCAAGTCACTCGACGCCCTGGCCGTCGACGACCCACGCATGGCAGCCCTGCAACGCCAGATGATCGAGAAGAAGGTCGCGCTCACCTCCACGCTGACCATCTTCGAGACCTTCTCCTACGGCCGCCCCATGGCCCCGGCCGCGGCACTCGACCTGCTGATGCCGCAGCTGCGCGAGCAATACGTCAGCCGCTACACCGCCATCCAGCGCGGTGGCCCGAATCCGTATGGCCGCATCTTTCCGAAGAACATGGTCTGGGAGAAGCGCTTCCACGACGCCGGCGGCCTGCTCGTCGCCGGCACCGACCCGACCGGCTATGGCGGCGTCATCCCCGGCTATTCGTCGCTGCGCCAGTTCGAGCTGCTGCGCGAGGCCGGCTTCGATGCGGCGACGACGGTCAAGGTCATGACGGCCAACGGCGCGACGTATCTGGGCCGCACGGCCGACATCGGCCGCATCGCCCCGGGCCTGCGCGCCGACCTGATCGCCTTCGCGGCGCCGCTGGATGCGACCAAGCCGGTCCTGCCCGAGGTCGCGTGGACGATGAAGGCCGGGCGGGCCTGGGACCGCGCCAAGATCCTGAATGCCTGGAAGGGGCAGGTCGGCCTGCGCTGACGGTCGCATCCATCCCGCTCATCCTTCAGAGGAAAAGATCTCGCCATGTCCAACTACGTCGATGAGGTCCTCGTGCCCGGCGAGGAAGTCGTCCACCTCGGGCGCACCAGCCTGTGGTCGGTCTGGCACCTGCTGCTGTTCGGGCTGCTGTTGCTGCCTGCCTTCGGGCTGGGGCTCATTCTCTGGGGCGTGGCCTATGTGCGCATCCGCTCCACCGAGGTGGCAGTGACCACCAAGCGGTTGATCGTCAAGCACGGCTTCATTCGTCGCCACACCATCGAGATCAACATCAACAAGGTGGAGAGCATCCAGGTCGATCAGTCGCTGGTGGGTCGCATGCTCAACTTCGGGACGCTGGTCATCGCGGGCACGGGTGCGTCCCATGCACCCATTGACGGCATCGCGGAGCCGCTGGTGTTTCGCCGCGCATTCGTCGAGGCGCAGGACGCGGTGCATCGGGAATAAAGCCAGGACTGCCGGGGTAGAGCAGTCATGCTCAAACCCCTCATCCTCCTCTCCTCGCTGCTCGTCGCAGCCTCTCAGGCCAGCGCTGCCGACGCCCCCCGCGGCCAGGCCGTCTACCAGGCCCGCTGCGCCGCCTGCCACTCGGTGGACTTCAACGGCGTCGGCCCGGCTCACCGCGGCGTGTTCGGGCGCCTGGCCGGCACGGCCAAGGGCTTCACGAACTATTCGGCGGCGCTGAAGCGCTCCGGCATCACCTGGAACGAGGCCAGCCTGGACCGCTGGCTGACCGACCCCGAGGCCCTGGTCCCTGGCCAGGCCATGGGCGTCAGCCTGTCCGATGCCGGCGAACGGGCCGACGTGATCGCCTTTTTGCGGACGCTCGCAAAAAACAAGGAATAAACCGAAGCGACGGCAGGTATCGCATGAGGTCACCACTTCCACGCGAGCGAATGCCATGCAGCGACGCGACTTTCTCCACCTCGCCGGCCTCGGCGGCGGCGCCATCTTTTCGGGCGCCCTGACCGGCTGCGCCAGCGCCGGCCGTCCTCAGGACGAGTTCTATTTCGTGCAGCTTTCCGACACGCACTGGGGCTTCCAGGGTGCACCCAACCCGGATGCGCGCGGCACCTTGCCCAAGGCCATCGCGGCCGTCAACGCGCTGGCCAAGCCGCCCGACTTCGTCGTCTTCACGGGCGACCTGACCCACACCACCGACGACCCCGCCGAGCGCCGCCGCCGCATGGCCGAGTTCAAGCAGATCGTCGGCGAACTCAAGGTCAGGACGGTGCGCTTCATGCCCGGCGAGCACGACGCCTCGCTGGACCGCGGCGCCGCCTTCAAGGAGATGTTCGGCGACACCTGGTACCGCTTCGATCACAAGGGCGTGCACTTCATCGCGCTGGACAACGTGTCCGACCGCGGCACCACCCTGGGCGCCGAGCAACTGGCCTGGATGCAGGCCGAGCTGGCCAAGCTCGATCCGAACGCGCCACTGGTCGTGCTGGCTCACCGCCCGCTGTTTCCGCTGGTGCCCAAATGGGATTGGCACACCCGCGATGGCGACCAGGCCCTGGCCCTGTTGATGCCGCACAAGAACGTCACCGTCTTCTATGGCCACATCCACCAGGAGCACCACCAGATGACGGGCCATATCGCCCACCACTCGGCGCGCTCGCTGATCTTCCCGCTGCCCGCACCCGGCACGGCCGACAAGCCGGTCGCCCTGCCCTGGGACCCGGCCGCGCCCTACCGCGGCCTGGGCTGGCGCGAAGTGGAAGCCGGTGGCAAGGACATCGAGCGCATCGAGCATGGGGTCTCTGCGGCATGAGCCCCGCCCGGCCGCCCGAAGGGGCTCAGCTCCCGCTTGGCGGGACAGCGCGCAGCGCGAAGGGTGCCTTACTGACTCGCCGTCATCTGTTGCTGATGGGTGCCGCAGCTGGAGGCGGGGTGCTGACCTCCGCCCGCGCCCAGCCGCCGCGCGAGATCGAGATCACCGCCCAGCGCTTCAAGTTCACGCCCAACGTCATCGCCTTGAAAGCCGGCGAACCGGTCGTGCTGCTGATACGCTCCCTCGACTTCGCGCACGGCTTCTACGTGCCCGACCTCAACCTGCGCACCGACCTCATGCCCGGCCGCGTCACCCGCCTCGTCCTCACGCCCAAGGCCCCGGGCGAGCTCGCCTTCCTGTGCGACAACTTCTGCGGCGACGGCCACGAGGGCATGGACGGCAACTTTGTGGTGACATGACCGACGCCCGGCAATTCGAGGCCACCGTGCTGCCGCTGCTCGACGCGGCGCACAACCTCGCGCGCTGGCTGCTGCGCGACGCGTCGGCCGCCGAGGACGCGGTACAGGAGGCCGCCCTGCGCGCCTTCCGCTACTTCGCCTCGCTGCGCAGCGCCGAGGAGGCCAAGCCCTGGTTTCTCGGCATCGTGCGCAATGCCTGCTTCACGGCCCTGGCGCGCGAGCGCGGCCGCGCCGACGTGACGTTGCTGGACGAAGACGGTTGGGACCAGCTCGAAGCCCAGTCGCCCAGCCCGACGCCCGACCCGCTCACGGCCCTGGGCACGCAGCGCGAACGCACGCTGGTGGATGCGGCCTTGCGTGCCTTGAGCCCGCCGATGCGCGAGGTCATCGTGCTGCGCGAACTCGAAGGCCTGGACTACCGCGACATCGCCCACATCGCCGGCATTCCCATCGGCACCGTCATGTCGCGGCTCTCGCGTGCCCGTGCTCAACTCAAGCGCCAGCTCAGCCTGGCAGGCCTGCCCTGATGAACGACGACGACCTCACCCGCCTGCTGCAGCAGCATGCCAGCCGCCACCCGGCGGACGAGCGCCTGCGCGCGGCCGTGCGCACACAGATCACGCTGCAGTCCGCGGCCCAGGAGAAGCCGGTCGCCCGCGTGAACTGGCGCGAGCGCCTCGCCGGGCTGCTGCGCATCCACCCTGCTTTGGCCGGCGCCGGTGGCCTGGCCCTGGGCGTCATGCTGACGCTGGTCCTGCTGCGCGTGCCCGATGGTGAACTGCCCGACGACCTCGTCGCCGCCCATGTGCGCGCCCTGCAGGTCGGGCCGCTCTACGAGGTCGCGTCCAGCGACCGCCACACCGTCAAACCCTGGTTCCAGGGCCGGCTCGACTACGCGCCCACGGTGCTCGACGGACCGCTGCGCGAGCAGGGCTTTGCGCTGCTGGGCGGCCGCGTGCAGGCCGTGCAGGGACGACCGACGGCTGCGCTGGCCTACCAGGTCAGGCTGCACAAGATCGACCTCTATCAATGGCCGGTCGACCGCGGCGTCGCGGAGGAAAAGCTGCAGCGCCGCGGCTTCAACCTGGTTCGCTGGAGCGATGGCGCCATGCAGTACTGGGCCGTGTCGGATGTCGACCTCACGGAGCTGGAGCGCTTTGCCTCAGCCTGGCGCGCGGCAGCTCACTAGCGCCCTTCGATGGCGCGCCGGATCGCGGCAGCGGGCGCCGCATCGTCCAGCTTCACGCCGTCGCCCTGCGCCACCACGCCCAGCTCGCGCCACAACGCGGCCAGGTCTACCGGCGCGGCCGTGTCCTTCACGTCGCGGTAGAGATCGGTCAGCACGGTCTGGCCGACGGCGGCGTCGGCCACCGCGAGCAGCCGCCTGATGCTCCAGTCCTGGCCGTAGTGGCCGCCGGCCGCCTGCACGCCTTGCAGCGCCTGCCGCAACCCGGCACGACCACCGCTGGCGCGCAGCATGCGCACATCGGCCTGCAGGCAGAAGAGAGCGCCACCCCAATACAGCCGCCCCCAGCTGCGCGTGCCGTCCAGTCCGCGGTCGCCGCTCGCGGGCTGGCCCTGGGGCATGCCGTGGAGCAGCTCGGTCCAGAGCTGAGTGAAGGGCGTGATGCCGGCACGCGCACGCGCCACCGTCTCGACATAGGTGGCCAGGCCCTCGTGGAACCAGTCATGGGCGCGCGGCAGATTGGGCACGCTGAGGTGCACGAGTTCATGCACCAGCACCCAGTCGTCCAGGAAGCGTGCGGGCCGGGTCTCGCGGCCGACGCGCACGCTGACGAAGGGCTCGGGGTCGACGTCCGTACGACCGCCACCCACGCCTTCGCCCGGCGCCGCATGCAGGCGCAGCTCGATGCGCGGTTGGGGCTGGCGGCCGAAATAGCCGACCAGCGCAGCCAGGCTGCGTGCGATCCAGACGTCGATCTCACGCCGCGTGTCGGCAGGGAAGTCGCCATCCAGCTTCAGCACCACCTCACCGGAAGGCAGGCGCAGGCTGTCCGCCCTGGACTGCAGCGGCAGCAGACCGAGCAGCGCGGCGGTGCAGAGACGGCGCCGCTCCATGCGCTCAAAGGCCGTTGGCCTTGACGATGCGGCCCACCTTCTCGGGGTCGCGCAGCAACTCGCGGTAGAGCCAGCGGTAATGGTCGTGGGCGAAGAACTCCATGACGGCGCGCGCCCGCAGCTCGCCCATCAGGCGCTGGTCGGCGCGGTACTCGATGTAGATGATGATGAGGTGGTCGTAGTTGACCTCGGCGCTGTCCGAGCCCTCCGGATAGTCGACGGGAATGCGCGGGTAGAGCTTGCGCAGCGCGCGCACCGCCGCGGCATGCTCGGCCGGATGCTCGTCCAGCATGCGGTGCGTCTGCTCATGCACGAAGGTGGACAGCAGCAGGTCGTCGTCCTTGAGGTGACGCGCATGCAGGGTCAGCACCGGATGGCTGTGCGGGATCTCGGTCTCGTCGATGACGATGTCGCGGGTGTGGACCCAGCGCGAGACGTCATAGGTCTGCAGCAGGCGTTCGAGCTGGGCTTGCGTCTGGCGTTCGCGTTCGCTGTCGTGGGCGAGGCTGATCTTCAGGCCAGGGTCGGCGGCGGAGGCCGTGCCGTTGAAGGCGAGGAATGCGAGCGCGGCGGCGGGGAGCAGGTGTTTGAGTTTCATGCCCGCATCGTCGCGGCTCAGGCGCCGACTATCCATCCCTCGATGGGATCGACAGCTTGCGGCCAGCTGAAGCGCGGCTGGGTGGCGGCCCAGGCGGCCTGCAGCATCGCGAGCACGGCGTCTAGGCTGTCGCCGCTGGCGTCGGCCACCAGCTCGTCGCGCTGGGCGTGGCTGAGCTTGAGCCTCAGCCCCAGCCGCGTGCGGCCCTGCTCCAGGCCCTCGACGATGTCCTTGCGCGCGATCAGCCGCTCCGGCGTCTGCGCGGCCTTGCTGTCGCTCTTGTAGGAACGGCGGGCGATCAGCTCGCGGGCCAGCAGGCCGGGGTAGGCCTCGAGCGCGACACGGCTGGTGTCGCCGTCCAGATGGCCAGGCAGATGCACGCCGGCCGCGATGAGGCGCGGCACACCGGCATGCAGCATCCAGGCCACCGGCGGGTTGACCCATTTCATGCTGGGGCTGGACCCGGCCGGCAAGTCGCAGGCGCGGTGGGCGAACTTGAAACCCGCGGGTCGCGCATCGCAAAAGGCCGCGAAGCGATCACGGATCTCGTCGCGGCCCAGGCTGGCGTAATGCGCCATCAGCGCGGCGTAGTCGGTGGGCCAGCCCAGATGCTCGACCAGCTCGCGCGGCAGGCCGAAGGGCAGGTCGAACCCGGCCACCCACGGCCCGGGCCGGCTCAGCCAGGCCGAAAACTCGTCCAGGCTGTGTAGCGCTACCAGCCCCGTGAAGCGCACCACGGCACCGTGGCGCTGCCCCGCGGCAACGACGATGGGCTTGGCGCGGCGGGGCGCACTCGTGAAGTCGACCCCGAAAACAGCGATGTCCGTCATGGCCGGCATTCTGGGGCTGGGCAAAATCGGCGGATTCCATGTCAGACCTGCTAGACCTGCCCGCCCTGCCCGCCCGAGACACCGGTTTTGACGCCGGCGCCTTCGACGATGCCTTTGCCGACGCGCGCCAGCGCGCTGCTGCCGGGGCCTACCAGGCGTCCAGCGAAGCCCTCGAGCAGTTGCTGCTGACCTGCCCGCCGACGCAAGCGCATCGGCGCGCCGAAATCCTGGCCCTGCTGGCCCACCAGTACCCGCGCCTGGGCAAGCTGACGGCCAGCGCGCGCTGCGCCACCGAGGCCCTGACCCTGGCCGAACGCCTGGCCGACGACATCCTGCTGGCCGACGCGCTGACCAGCCAGTGCTTCGTCTACGGCCAATTGCTGATGGGCCGCGAGGCGCTGGAGTGCGGCATGAAGGCCCTGGCCGCGGCCCGCCGCGCCGCCGACCCCGTGCGCGAAGCCTGGGCGTTGAACCGCGTCGGCGTCGCCTATGCGAGCCTGGAGAACCCCAGCCAGGCCTGCGCCTATGCAGAGCAGGCGCTGGAGATTGCCGAGCGCACCGATTGCGCCGAGGTGCTGTTCTCCTGCCACAACAACCTGGCCTACTTCTGGCTGCGCCGCGTCGAAGAGGCCCAGGCCCTGGGCGATACCGCCATCCTGTCCGGTGCCGTGGCCAATGCCCGCCGCACCGCCGACCAGGCCACCACGCTGGCGCGCCAGTCCGGCAGCCCCTTCCAGGTGGCGGTGGCCGTGTCCAACCTCGTCAATGCGCTGCTGGCCGGCGGCCTGCTCGACACCGCCCTGCCCCTGCTCAACGAGTTCGGCCACCTCGCTCACGACCACGGCTATCGCACCCTGGCCATCGAGGCCGACGTGCAACGCGCCGTCTTTCTGCGCCTCAACGGCGAGCCCGTGCAGGCTGCCAACATCCTCGACGCCCTGCTGCATGCCGCCGTCGAGCCGCCACCCAAGCTGCGCCGCCTGCTGATCCGCTCGCTGTACGAGACCCACAAGGCCTGCGGCCAGTTCCGCGAAGCGCTGGCCTGGCTGGAGGAGCTCGTCGGCCTGGACCGCCAGATCACGCGCGACAACCTGGTGCTGCAGACCGAGGTCATCCTGATCCGCGACCAGGTCGAGCAGGCCCAGGCCCGCGCCGACAGTGCCGCCGCCGACGCCCGCCGCGAACGCGCCCGCGCGGCTCACCTCGAGACCGAGCAGCAGCGCCTGCGCGAACACGCCATGGCCCTGGACCGCGCCGCCCACGAGGACGTGCTGACCGGCCTGCACAACCGCCGCCACGCCGAGTTCGCCCTGCCCCTGCTGGTCGAGGGCGCGCGCATGGCCGGCCAGGTCATCAGCGTCGCGACCCTGGACGTCGATCACTTCAAGAAGATCAACGACACCCACGGCCACGCGGTCGGCGACGCCGTGCTGCAGCAGCTCGCCCAGCTGCTGCGCCACCGCCTGCGCAGCGCCGACCTGATGGCCCGCATCGGCGGCGAGGAATTCCTGGCCGTGCTGGTCGGCATCGCGCCCCAGCAGGCCGCCGAGATCTGCGAGCGCCTGCGCCTGGCCGTCGTCGAACACGACTGGGCGGCCGTCACGCCGGGCCTGGTCGTGCGCATCAGCGTCGGCATCTCGGGTGGTTCGCCCCATCAGCATCAGGGCGACACCCTGCTCAACCGCGCCGACCATGCGCTGTATGCGGCCAAGCGGGGTGGGCGCAACCGCGTGCACGTCGACTAGGCAAGCCCCGGCAGCGTCGCGAAATATCGCTTCAGCGCTTCCACCGCCACCCTGATCTTGGCCGGCTCGCCTTCTCGCCGCTGCGACACGGCGGCGACCGGCAGCGGCGTGATGCGCCATTGCGGCAGCAGATGCACCAGGGTGCCGCGGGACAGCTGGGCCAACACGTCGGCATACCCCAGGCGGGCCAGCCCCAAGCCCTGCTCGCACATCTGCTGCAAGGCCACATGGTTGTTGCTGGCGATGCGCACCGGCACCTGCAGGCGCTGGCTCTCGCCGCCGGCACCGTGCAGCAGCAGGGCGATGGTCGGCACCGCGTCGCCAGCGTCCCGCGTCTCGCGCGCCCAGGCGATCCAGTCGAAGCCCGGCAGGTCGGCCGGCGTTGACGGCAGGCCATGGCGAGCGACATAGGCCGGTGCGGCACACAGGATCATCTCGATCTCGCACAGCGGCCGCGCAATCCAGTTCGAATCGGCCAGCTGGCCGACGCGCACCGCGATGTCGATGCGCTCGTCGATAAGGTCGATCATGGCGTCGTCCACCAGCAGGCGCAGCCTCAGGCCCGGCGCCTGGGCCAACACCGGCGCCAGGGCCTGGGCGATATGGGCCGCGAAGCCCACGGGCGCTGCCACGCGCAATTCGCCGCTGGGCGCATCGCGGGCGTGGGCCAGTGAATCGGCCGCCGCGCGGGCCGCTTCGACGAGGCGCAGGCAGTGCGGGTAGCAGCGCTCGCCGGCCTCGGTCAGGGTCAGCTTGCGGGTCGAGCGGGTCAGCAGCGTCACGCCGGCCTGGCGCTCCAACGCGCGCAGCGTCTGACTGACGGCCGACGGGCTCATGCCGAGGCGCCGCCCGGCCGCGCTCATGGAGCCGGCGGCGACGGTCTCGGCAAACACGGCATAGGGCTTGAGATCGACCATCTTGAATCCCTGCTTCAAAGTCTTGGCGATTTTGACGGTCTTATCGCCATATCGTGAAGCCCATATCGTTCATCCATCGATCCACACCTTGGAGAACCTCATGAACATCGCCCTCATCGGCCCCACCGGATTCGTCGGCAGCGCCGTCCTGACCGAACTGCTGCAGCGCGGCCACCGCGTCACCGCCCTGGCACGCGACCCGGCCAAGCTGGAGGCACGCGCGGGCCTGACCGCCGTCGCCGCCGACGCCTATGACGCGAATGCCGTCGCCACCGCCGTGCGCGGCCACGACGCCGTCGTGTCGGCCTTCAACCCAGGCTGGAACGAGTCCGAGCTCTATGACAAGTTCCTGCGCGGCGCCGCCGCCATCAGCCAGGGCGTCGAGGCCAGTGGCGTGAAGCGCCTGCTCGTCGTCGGCGGCGCCGGCAGCCTGTTCGTCGCGCCCGGCGTGCAGCTGGTCGACACGCCCGAGTTCGCCGGCCATGTGCCGCCCAACATCGTCCCGGGCGCCCGTGCCGCGCGTGACCACCTCACGGCCCTGCGCGACAACAAGAAACTGGACTGGACCTTCCTGAGCCCGCCGGCGATGCTGGCCCCGGGCGAACGCAGCGGCGCCTACCGCGTCGGCGGCGAAGAGCTGCTGATGGCCGGCGACAAGCCCGCCGGCATCTCGGTCGCCGACCTCGCCGTCGCCATCGCCGACGAGATCGAGCAACCACGCCATCTGCGCGCCCGCTTCACCGTCGCCGCGCTATGAGATGACGGCCTAGACTGGGCGGCATGAACCCCGTCCTCATCGAAGTCCTGCGCGGCAGTGCCGTCGAGTCCCGCCATGCCGGCGCCCTGGCCATCGTCGACGCCTCGGGCGCGGTGCACACGGCCCTGGGCGACATCGAGCGCCCGATCTTCCCGCGTTCCGCCGTCAAATTGCTGCAGGCTTTGCCACTGGTGGCCAGCGGTGCTGCCGACACTTTCGCGCTGACCGACACGGAGCTGGCCCTGGCCTGCGCCTCGCACAGCGGCGAGCCTGAACACGTGGCCACCGCTGCGGGCGTGCTGGCCAGGCTGGGGCTGGATGCCGGCGCCCTGGAATGCGGCACGCAATGGCCCAGCCGCGAGCCGGTGCTGCGGGGCATGGTGGCGCGGGGCGAGATGGCCACGCCTCTGCACAACAACTGCTCGGGCAAGCACAGCGGCTTTGTCTGCGTGGCCTGCCTGATGGCCCGGAGTGCGGGCGCCGAGCCGGCCGAGTTCGTGCGCGGCTATGTCGCGGCCGAGCACCCGGTCATGCGCGAGGTGTCGGCGGCGCTGTCGGCGACGACGGGCGTCGACGTCGAACAGGCACCACGCGGCACCGACGGCTGTTCCATCCCGACCTTCGCCCTGCCGTTGCGCTCACTGGCACTGGCCTTCGCGCGCTGCGGCACGGGACTGGGCCTGCCTGACGGCCATGCCAAGGCCGCGCATCGGCTGCGCCAGGCCGCGGCGGTGGCGCCCTTCATGGTGGGCGGCACGGACCGCTTCGACACGCGCGTCATGCAGGCCTACGGGGAGCGCGTCTTCTGCAAGATCGGCGCCGAGGGCGTGTACTGCGCCGCCCTGCCCGAACTCGGCCTGGGCATCGCGCTGAAGATCGAAGACGGCGCCGTGCGCGCCGCCGAGGCGGCGTTTGCTGCCGTCGCCCAGGCCCTGCTGAGGACTGAAGACGAGCTGCTGCGCGGCTACAGCCACTTGCAATTGCGCAACTGGCGCGGCATAGCCGTCGGCTCGCTGCGGCCGGCGCAAGCGCTCATGCAGGCGCTTGCACCCTAGCCTGCTGCAGCCTCAGTGGCGGTCGCGGCGCGGCGGCAAAGCCTGGTCAGCATTGCTGCTTGTCGAGGAGTCGGTCGTGGGGGTCGTGCTCGATGTCGTCGTCTCGCTGGCATAGGCGGGCGTGCTGGGCTGCTGAGTCTGAGCCGGCATGGCCGGCGCCGCGCTGAGGTCCGTGGCCGGCGGTGAACTGGGCATCGTGTCGTTGCTCTGGGCAGGCGGCTCGACGCTGGCCATCGGCGCCGCGGGAGCTGGTGTTTCCGCCGGCATGGCGACTGTCGTGGTGTCCACCGCATTGGGCTGGCTCGTCGTGTCCAGCGGATTGGTCGGCGTGGCCTCGGCCAGCGTCGGCGTCGTGTCCGCATCGCGCGACAGGCCGGCGGTCTCCTCGCTGGTAGGCGAGGACGCGCAGCCGGCGACCGCGACGATCAGGCTGGCGGTCGCGATGGCAACGGCAGTCGACAAGGGGGTGAATCTCTTGCTCATGATGGCTCTCCAGGGTTGATGAAGCGGTTCACGCTGCCATCCGCTGGCAACGCGGCGCGGCCCACGCCGCCACTGCAGGCCGGCAAAGACCGTTCCCAGGCCGCCAAGCGCCCCCTTGCCGGCTGGTGCTGATCTGATGCCTTGCGCCGGGCGCTGTCCGTCGCCAGTCGATAAAAAACGATACAAAAAGCGACCAAGCAAGCGCTTGATTGGTTTTACAGTCCACCCCCATGCCTGCTGCCAAGCCGACCGCCACCGAAGCCTTGCCGCCCCGTGACCGCCTGTTGCAGGAGGCCATGCGCCTGTTCGGCGAAAAGGGCTTCGACGCCGTGACGACGCGGGAGATCTGCGCCGCCGCCGGCGTCAACCCGGGCGCCATCCACTACCACTTCACCGACAAGGACGGCCTCTACCGCGAGGTGCTGCGCCTGCCCGTCGTCGACCTGCAGCAGCAGCTGGCCGGCTTCGACGACCCCGGGCTCAGCCTGCACGAGTCGATCCGCCGCTTCCTGCAGCCGTTTCTCTTCGACGACGGTGCCTGCAGTGCGCAGCTGTTCTTCCGCGAGATGCAGGCACCCAGCCCCATCTTCATGCAGGCCGTGGCCGAGGAGGTGGGGCCCCTCTTCGACCGCTTCGCCCGCCTGCTGGCCCACCACGCCGGCCTGGCCGAACCGACGGCTGCCATCCACCAATTGGCCATGGGCCTGCAGGCCATGGCCCACGACTACTCCATGACCCGTCCCATGCTGGACGCATTCCATCCCGAGTTGCTGGCCAACGACCCGCTGCTCGAGCAGACCTGCCACCGCCTCGCCGACTGGGGCTGCGCCCTGGTCGCCTACGAGCGTGCCCAACA
Organism: Roseateles sp. FW305-36; assembly: GCF_058787015.1. Taxonomy (NCBI): domain Bacteria; kingdom Pseudomonadati; phylum Pseudomonadota; class Betaproteobacteria; order Burkholderiales; family Sphaerotilaceae; genus Roseateles; species Roseateles sp. FW305-36. Next base: position 101,511 of record NZ_JBYSZK010000011.1, read on the forward strand.
TGAAGCCCCTCGTCCAGTCGCACGCCGCTGAACGCGGTGCGCCTGACCGGTCCCCCGAGGGGACGGCGATGCCCGCGGCGTTGAGCCGCGAGCACATCGCCATGGCGGGCCGGCTCGGGAGCGGCCCAGCGCTCGGCCCGGAGCAGATACCGCGAACACGCAATTGACAACTGAAATGATCCCCCCACGCCTTCTCCTGGCCGCGCCTCTGCTGGCGCTGCTGACCGCCTGCATGTCGCCGCCGCCGGCCCCGCCCGCCACGCCGACCGCGGTTCCCGCAGCCTGGCGCTCGCCGCTGCCCCACGGTGGCAGCACCGTCGCCCTGGCGCAGTGGTGGCAGGCCTTCGAGGACCCGGCCCTCGCCCGCCTCGTCGAGCGCGCCGAGGCCCAGAGTCCGACGCTGGCCCAGGCCGCCGCCCGTCGCCGCCAGGCCGAGGCCGGCGCGGCCCAGGCCCGTGCGGCCCTGTTCCCCCAGATTGGCGTCGGCGCCCAGCTGCAGCGGGGCCGTGCCCTGAACGGCGTGGCCGGAGACAGCACCCAGGCCAGCGGGCAGTTCAGCGCCAGCTGGGAGATCGACCTTTTCGGCGGCCAACGCGCCGCGGTCGCCGCGGGCGTCGCCGAGGCCACGGCTGCCACGGCCGACTGGCACGCCGCCCGCGTCAGCCTGGCGGCCGATGTGGCGACGGCCTATGTGCAATTGCGGCTGGCCCAGGCTCGCGAAGAATCGTCCGTGCTGGACACCCGCTTTGCCGAACAGATTGCCGGCTGGGCGCGTGAGCAGCAGCAAGCCGGCCTGATGAGCGCCAGTGACGCGGCCCTGCTGAACACCGAGCGCGCCGCCGCGTCGGCCGCCCGCAGCCAGTGGCGCGCCGAAGCCCAGATCGCGCTGCAGACCCTGGCCCTGCTGTGCGCCGAGCGGGCCGACACGCTGGCCACCGAGCTGGCACCGCCGGCCATCGCCACCGCAGGCTTCGACCTGCGCCGCAGCCAGCCGCGCGCGCCGGGGTTCGACGTCGACGCCCTGCCCGCCCAGGCCCTGGCCCAGCGCCCTGACCTCGCGGCCGCCCATCAGCGCTGGCTGGCAGCAGCCCAGCAGCAGCGCCGCGCGGAAGCTGATCGCTATCCCCAGCTCAGCCTGGCCGCCATGGCCGGCGAGTCGCGGCTGCGCGTCGGCAGCAAGTCCAGCCACGGCACGAGCTGGTCCTTCGGGCCCAGCCTCGTCGTGCCCCTGTTCGACGGCGGCGCGCTGAAGGCCCAGAGCGACGCCGCCCAGGCCGCCGCCGACGAAGCCGCCGCCGCCCTGCAGGCGCAGTGGCTGGTGGCCGTGCACGAGGTGGAGGAAGCCCTGCAGCGCGTGGACGCCGGCGCCGAGCGCGAGCGCGAGGTCGATGCCGTCAAGCGCGAATGGGAAGGCATCGCCCGCCGCTCCTTCTCGCAGGCCCAGGCCGGCCTGCAAAGCGGCGTGCAACGCAACACCACCTTCCGCAACGCCCTGGCCGCCTACGACGCCGTGCTCAGCGTGCGCGCCGAGCACGCCCTGGCCTGGATCCGCCTGTACCGCAGCCTCGGTGGTGGCTGGACCGCAGACGCCCTCCAAAACACGAACACCGCCTCCGCGCGCTGAACGCCATGAAGATCCGCATTCCCTTCGCCGCCGCCGCCCTCACGATCGCCCTCGCTGCGGCCTTCGTCGCCGCCCTGTCCAGCCCGGTCTTCGCCGCCGACCAGGCCGCCAGCGCCGCGCCCAAGCCCGCGCTGACCGTCAAGCGCGTGCTGGCCCAGACCGGCACCTGGCCCCAGACCCTGGCCGGCACCGGCTCCATCGCCGCCTGGCAGGAGGTCGTCATCGGCGCCGAGATCGGCGGCCAGCGCCTGCAGCTGCTGATGGTCGACGTGGGTGACCGCGTCAAGAAGGGCCAGGTGCTGGCCAAGCTCAGCCCGGGCACGCTGGAGGCCGACCTCGCCGCGTCCAAGGCCGCGCTGCTGGAGGCCGAGGCCTCGGCCCGCGAGGCCCACCAGACCGCCGAGCGCGTGAAGACCCTGCAGGGCAGCGAGGCGCTGTCGCCCCAGGCCATCGACCAGGCCCTGGCCGCCGATGCGGCCGCCCAAGCCCGCGTGGCCGCGGCACGAGCGCGTGTGCAGGCCGACTCGCTGCGCCTGTCCTACACCCAGATCACGGCGCCCGACGACGGCGTCATCAACGCTCGCATTGCCACGCCCGGTGCCCTGGTGCAGCCGGGTCAGGAGCTGTTCCGCCTGCAGCGCCAGGGCCGCCTGGAATGGCGCGCCGAGGTGCCGGGCGCCGAGCTCGCCCAGCTCAAGGTCGGCCAGACCGTGCGCGTGCAGCCCAGCGGTGCACCGGCCGTCGAAGGCCGCATCCGCCGTGTCTCGCCGCAGATCGATGCCCAGACCCGCAACGGCTTGGTCTATGTGGACCTGAAGGCCGGCGAGGCCTTGCGTGCCGGCCTGTTCGCCCGCGGCGACTTCGTGCTCGGCGAGAGCAGCGCGCTGACGCTGCCTCAGACCGCCGTGCTGCTGCGCGACGGTTTCAGCTATGTCTTCCGCATCGACGGCAGCAAGGTGCGCGAGCAGAAGGTGCAGACCGGTCGGCGCGAGGGCAACCGCGTCGAGCTGAAGTCCGGCCTGGCCGCCGGCACGGCCGTCGTCGAGTCCGGCGTCGGCTTCCTCGCCGACGGTGACACGGTTCGCGTGGCACCCTGAGGAGACACAACGATGTTCAACGTCTCCCGCTGGTCCATCGCCAACCCGGTGCCGGCCATCATGTTCTTCATCATGCTGACGGCAGCCGGCCTCTACGGCTTCAAGCAGATGAAGATCCAGCAGTTCCCCGACATCGAGCTGCCCACCATCGTCGTCAGCGCCTCCCTGCCTGGCGCCGCGCCGGCGCAGATGGAGACCGAGGTCGCCCGCAAGATCGAGAACTCGGTCGCCACGGCCACCGGCGTCAAGCACATCTACACCAAGGTGCAGGACGGCGTCGCCACCGTCACCGTCGAGTACCGCCTCGAGAAGCCGCTGCAGGAAGCCCTGGACGACACCCGCGACGCCATCGCCCGCGTGCGCGCCGACCTGCCGGCCGATCTGCGCGACCCGGTCGTCACCAAGATGAACCTGTCGGGCATGCCCATCCTGACCTACACGGTCTCGAGCAACCGCATGGACGACGAGGCCCTGTCCTGGTTCGTCGACAACCAGGTCACCAAGCGCATGCTGTCGGTGCGCGGCGTCGGCTCGGTGGCTCGCGTCGGCGGCGTCGGCCGCGAGCTGCGCGTGGAGATCGACCCGGCCCGCCTGCTGGCCCTGCGCGTCAGCGCGGCCGATGTGTCGCGCCAGTTGAAGCAGGTGCAGCAGGAAGCCCCCGGCGGCCGCGCGACCCTGGGCGGCGCCGAGCAGTCGCTACGCACCATCGCCACCGTGCAGACGGCGGATGAGCTGGCCGCCATGAGCATCCCGCTGTCCGACGGCCGCCTGGTCAGGCTGGACCAGGTCGCGTCCGTGACCGACACCCTGGCCGAGAAGCGCGCCGGCGCCTTCCTGAACGGCAAGCCCGTCGTCGGCTTCGAGATCGTGCGCGCCAAGGGGGCCGGCGAGGTGGACGTGGCCCAGCGCATCCGCGCCGCGCTGGAGGAGCTCAAGGCCGCCCACCCCGACATCACCGTCACCGAGGCCTTCAACTTCGTCGACCCCGTCATCGAGAACTACGACGGCAGCATGAAGCTGCTGCTGGAAGGTGCGGCCCTGGCCGTGCTGGTCGTCTTCCTGTTCCTGCGCGACTGGCGCGCCACCTTCGTCAGCGCCGTGGCCCTGCCGCTGTCGGCCATCCCGACCTTCCTCGTCATGTACTGGATGGGCTTCACGCTCAATGTCGTGACGCTGCTGTCGCTGTCCCTTGTCATCGGCGTGCTGGTGGACGACGCCATCGTCGAGATCGAGAACATCATGCGCCACCTGACCATGGGCAAGACGCCCATCGAGGCGGCGCGCGAGGCGGCGGACGAGATCGGCCTGGCCGTCATCGCGACGACCTTCACGCTGATCGCCGTCTTCCTGCCGACGGCCTTCATGAGCGGCGTGGTCGGCAAGTTCTTCGTGCAGTTCGGCTGGACGGCCTCCATCGCCGTGTTCTTCTCCCTCGTCGTCGCCCGCATGCTGACGCCGATGATGGCCGCCTACATCCTGAAGGCGCCCAAGAAGGCCCACAAGGAGCCCTTCTGGATGCCCACCTACATGAAGGCGGCGCGCTGGGCCTTCACCCACAAGGGCAAGACCCTGGCCATCACCGCGGTCTTCGCCGTGGCGGCCTGCACACCGCTGTTCATGGGCGCCATCCCCGGCGCCTTCATCCCGCCGGACGACCTGAGCCAGACCCAGATCAGCATCGAGCTGCCGCCCGGCAGCACCTACGCACAGACGGCGGCCATCGCCGAGCAGGCGCGCGCCGCAGCCGCTGCGCACAAGCAGGTCAAGCTCGTCTACACGGCGGTGGGCGGCGGCAGTGCCGGCGGCGACCCCTTCGCGATGAGCGGCGCCGCCGAAGTCCGCAAGGCCACGCTGACGCTGAACCTGACGCCGCGCCACGAGCGCCGCGGCATCAGCAAGCAGCAGGTCGAACGCGAGCTGCGCGAGAAGCTGGAGAACATCGCCGGGGCCCGCATCAAGGTGACCTTCGGCGGCTCCAACGACAAATACCAGCTCGTGCTCGCCGGCGAGGACGGCGAGCTGCTCGCGGCCCACGCGGCCAAGGTCGAGAAGGAGTTGCGCGGCCTGCCCGGCATCGGCCAGGTGCTGAGCAGCTCCAGCCTGCAGCGCCCCGAGCTCATCGTGCGTCCCGACGCGGCGCGCGCGGCCGACCTGGGCGTGTCGACGGCCTCGATTGCCGACACCCTGCGCATCGCGACGGCCGGCGACTACGACCAGTTCCTGCCCAAGCTCAACCTCAGCCAGCGCCAGGTGCCCATCGTCGTGCGCCTGCCCGACGCGGCCCGTGCCGACCTGGCCCTGCTCGGTCAGCTGACGGTGCCCGGCACCCATGGCCCCGTGCCGCTGCAGCAGGTGGCCGAGCTGACGCTGACCAGCGGCCCGGCCCAGATCGACCGCTTCGACCGGCTGCGCAACGTCAACTTCGAGATCGAGCTGAACGGCCAGCCGCTGAGCGAAGTGCAGGCCGCCGCCGCCGCCCTGCCCAGCATGGCCAACCTGCCGCCCGGCGTGACCAAGGCCGAGATCGGCGACGCCGAGGCCTTTGCCGAGCTGGGCCAGGGCTTTGCGCTGGCCATGGGCACGGGTGTGGCCTGCATCTACATCGTGCTGGTGCTGCTCTTCCACGCCTGGGTGCAGCCGGTCACCATCCTGGGGGCCCTGGTGCTGTCCATTCCGGGCGCCATCCTGGCCTTGTTCGTGACCGGCACCGCCCTGTCGATGCCGGCCATGATCGGCATGATCATGCTGATGGGCATCGCGACCAAGAACTCCATCCTGCTGGTGGAGTACGCCATCGTCGCCCAGCGCGAGCAGGGGTTGACACGCCTGGAAGCCCTGCTGGATGCCTGCCACAAGCGCGCCCGGCCCATCGTCATGACGACCCTGGCCATGGGCGCCGGCATGATGCCCATCGCCCTGGGCTTCGGCACCGACCCGAGCTTCCGCGCGCCTATGGCCATCGTCGTCATCGGCGGCCTGATCACCTCGACCTTCCTGAGCCTGCTGGTGATCCCGGTGCTCTATGAAGTGGTGGACGACGTGATCCAGCGGTTCGCGAGAAAGCGCGCCAGCGGGTCGGTGGAGGTGGCGTCAGCCTGACGAGGCGACGGCCCGGTCCGCAGCGGCGGATCGGGAGCGCTTGACGCGATACATGGCCTCATCGGCCTTGGTGACCAGCGTCGTTTCCGCGGTGCCGTCCTCGGGGAAGACGCTGAAACCCAGGCTCGCCGAAACCATGATCGTCTGGCCGGCGGCGTAAAACGGCTCGCACAGCGCTTCCCTGATCTTTCGCGCCAGCTGGTCCACGTCGTCCCGGGTGGCTGTCGAGGCCACCACGAGGAACTCGTCGCCCCCGAGGCGACAGACCGTGTCGCTGGCGCGCACCGTCGCGATCAGGACGCTCGCCACCTGCTGGAGGACCAGGTCGCCGACCACATGCCCGCGCTGGTCGTTCAGCGCCTTGAAGTCGTCGAGGTCCAGCAGCATGACGCCGACGTGTTGCCCCATCCTGCCAGCCAGGTCCAGCTGATGCGACAGCCGATCCCAGAGCAGGCTGCGATTGCGCAAGCCCGTCAGTGGGTCGGTCTGCGATGCCTTCACCGCCAAGTCCAGCGCCGCCTGGTTCACGCAGGCAGCCTGGGCCGCCAACAGATTGGTCGCAAGGAGGTGCCTGTTCTCGGCCCGCACGACTTGAACGGCGGCAAGCCCTGCATCGCTGCGCGCCTCCCTGATCGCTGACTGCAGTGCCGAGAGCCGGGCCCGCGCCTGGGCGATCTCGAGCCGCAGCGATGCCAGCTTGCGCTTGCCCTTGTCGCTGCTGCGGCTGATGCCCATGGGAAGAGCAGGCCTTCAGCCCAGCCACTGCCGCAACTGGTCATACACCTCGGCACTCGACAGCAGATCGAGATGGCCCATACCGTGCACGACCGCCTGGCGCTGCGGTGCGAACCCAAGACCAAGGTCCGGCTCGTCGTGCTGGCCCAGCGCGCTGGCCACCGGCACCAGGCCGTCGCCCGGCAGCCTGGACCTCGTGCTGCCGGACGCCGGGCCGAGGCTGGCGGCCATGGCATAGCAGTTGGCTCCGCCTGGCAAGCCGACCCGGTCGGCCGCCTGGTTGCCCTCATCGCCCGCAGGCCCCTTCAGGATGTTGCCCAGCCGCAGGTCGTTGATGCCTGCGCTGCGCACCCTGGCCAGCCGCGCCAAGGGGGCCGCATACGGTGCGGCGCCCAGCAGCAGGTCCACGCCATGGCCCTTGCGTTCGAGCGGTGCGCCCTGGTGAGGGGTGCCGAGAGAGATCAGATCGTTCACGCGCCCCGGCCAACGCAACCCGCCGCGCTGCATCTGCGCGCCGTGATGGATGGCGCTGCGCGCCACCAGGCCGCCCATGCTGTGGCCCATCATCACCAGGCGCTCCACCGGCACGGGCCAGACGCTGTACAGGCTCTCCATCAGGTGAGCCAGGACGCGGCCATTGGTCGATACGCTCAGGCCGCTGTTGTAATGGAGGTAGACCGGTGTGTAGCCCAACTCGCGCGCCAGTGCCTCGCCATGGTCATGTCCCGCGCGATGCCACTGCAGGTCGTTCATGCACAGCCCGTGCAGCAGCACCATCAGCTTCGGTGTCACGCCGCCGAGGCGCGAGCGCAGCGCATGACGCTCCAGCGGGAGGGGCCGGCCCGAATGTCGGAACTGCATCGCGATCGCGAGCGGGTTGTCGGTCGCGGCGAGGTGGTCGCCCAGCAAGCCGTTCAGTGCCGCCAGGATGGCCTCACGTTCCGGGCGCGGCGGCCGAGGCGGATCGGCAGCGGCCAAGGCCGGCGCCAACCAGGCCAGCAGAGCATCGGCGCCGCCCCCGGCCTGGCCGTTCACGCCGCGCACGGTCTCGTACACCAGGCCGGTGAGACCGGAGCTGAGGCCGTCGACCTCGGCCCCGCCGTCCAGGGCCGGGATTCGTGGCAGCGTCACGATGCGAGCGTGCATCGCCTCGACCAGGTCGGCCAAGCCGGCCACGGCCTCGGTGCCGAGGCGCGCGGCGCCACGCAGATCGGCGGCCTGCAGCAGAGGTTGCGTCATGGCAGGGCACGCCTTGCGCCGGTGGTCAGCGTCATCAGCACATCGGCATACCAGGCACAGTTCAGTCCCAGCGATTCGTCCAGCACCGCGTCACGCGTGGCCATGTCCAGGCGACTGGAGTGCACGCCCAGCAGGCACCAGCGCGGCCTGCCAGGGGTGGCCGGCTCGACTCGCGCGAGCACAGGCGAGCCGCTGCAGCCGCGGTGCAGGCGCCCATCGGTGAGGAAATAGCCCAGGCCCTGGAACCGGACGCCATAGCAGGAGGCGACGCTGGCCTGCCTCACCACGGGCAGGTGATGCACGGTGTCGAAGAAGCCCAGCGGGAAGCCCGGGATGGCCAGCCGGTCGCCCACCTCGAAGAGATCGAATCCGACCGGCAGGTGCGGCGGCCCGAAAGGCCGCACGACGCAGCCTGCCGGCATCGCGGCCCGGTCGATCTCGAGAGCCGCAACGTCGACCTCGCCCGCGCTGTCGCGCGCCTGGCTCCACACGGTCAGGCCGTCGCGATGCAGCAGGATGGACAGGGTGGTCAACCGCGTCAGGTCGCGCGCATCGGTGTGCAATTCGATCTCGATGCGGTCGGGCGCATGCCCGGTCTGAACGTCGAGCAGCACATGGCGGCTGGTGACGAGGAAGAGTCGGCGGTCTCGCTCGAAGAAGAAGCCGCTCGCCGATGTCAGGCCCTTGGCGCCTGCAAAGGTCAGCACTCTCGTGACGCCGAAGAGCGCCTCGTCCTGGACACGCTCGTTGGCCGCAACGTCGCCGGCAGGGCGGGCCGGCGAGCCCATCGGACTTTGCTGCGACCCGTGGCCGCGTTGCCAGGCGTCGCGCCGATCGGACCAGATCTGCTCGCTCTCTCCGGTGGTGCCTGGCTGGTTGATCGAGTCCAGCATCGGGTTCGACGCCTGCGCTTCGCCGCGGGCAGCGGCCTTGGCGCCCTGGCGCTGCAGCTCAGCGTGCTCGGCAGAAACGGGCGCAGCGGATGCTTCGGTGGGCGGTGCGCCCGCGGCAGCCGGTGCCGCCTCATCAGCGGCAGGGGGATCAGATCGGGAAGACAAGGGACAACTCCGCTCAAGGACTTGTCCCGACAAGGGCGACGCTTCCGCCGGTGGCGCTTCAAGCAAGCCAGTGTGGGGCGGTGTCACTTGTGCAGCGTGCCCCGACGAAGCCTCAATGTACCTGAAAGGGTAGCGCCCCGGGAGTGCGCGGGGCTTCCTCGGGCCTGTTGGCGTGCCTCAGCTCAACCTGAACACCGCCACCGATTGCGACAGTTCGTCGGCCTGCTGCTGCAAGCTCGTAGCAGCAGCAGCCGACTCCTCCACCAGCGCCGCGTTCTGCTGCGTCATCCGGTCGAGGTTGGCGATGGCCTGGCTGATCTGGCCGATGCCGGTGCTCTGTTCGCCGGTGGCATGGCTGATCTCGGTCACGATGTCGGAGACGCGGGCGATGGAGGCGTTGATCTCCTTCATCGTCTCACCGGCCTGGGTGACCAGGGCCGAGCCGCTGTCGACGTTCTCGGTGCTGCGCGTGATCAGACCCTTGATCTCCTTGGCTGCTTCCGCCGATCGTTGCGCCAGCGTGCGCACCTCGGCCGCGACGACCGCGAAGCCGCGGCCCTGCTCGCCGGCGCGTGCCGCTTCCACGGCGGCGTTCAGGGCCAGGATATTGGTCTGGAAGGCGATGCCGTCGATGGTGCCGATGATGTCGCTGATCTTGTGGGACGAGCTGCTGATGCGGCCCATGGTCTCGACGACCTCGTTGACGACGGCGCCGCCGCGGCGCGCCACCTCGGCCGCGTCGGCAGCCAGCTTGTCGGCCTGGCGCGCCGACTCGGCGTTGTGCGTGACGCTGGCGGTCAGCTCTTCCATGGCCGAAGCCGTCTCCTGCAGATTGCTGGCGGCCTGCTCGGTGCGCGAGCTGAGGTCGTGGCTGCCGACCGCGACTTCCTTGGACGCAGTGGCGATGCTGTCGGTCGCCCCGCGCACCTGGCGCACGACGCCGGCGAGCGAGTCCTGCATGGCCGCCATGCCGCGCATCAGCTGCGCCGTCTCGTCCTTGCCGCGAGCCTGCACGTCGCCGGTCAGGTCCTGGCGCGAAATGCGCTCGGCGGCCGCGACGGCACGCTGCAGCGAGCCGAGGATGGACTTGGAGTTGGCGTGCAGCAGCAGCGTCAGCACGGCGACGGCCACCACCAGCAGGACGATGAGGCCGGTGCGAGATGACGCGAAACGGGCGTCGATCTGGGCGATCTGCTGCTCGGAGTTGTCATCGATGAGCTTGGTCAGCGCCGCCAGCTCCTTGTCGAGGGCCCGCACCGGGTCCTTGATCGAGCCCATGCCCTTGTTGGCCTCGGCCGTATCGGGGAACTCGCCCTTCGCGACGCGGTCGGCGAACGGCAGGAACCCTTCGCGGTAGGCCTTGAGCGCACGCTGCGCCTCGCCCACGGCGCCCAGGATCTGCGCGTTCAGCTGCAATGTCGCGACCTTGTCCAGGGCAGTGCGCGCCTTCTGCTCGGCCTCGTCCCATTCCTTGCGGTATTTGCCGACGGCCTGCGCATCGGCCATGTTGATCAGCGTGTCCTTCTCGTAGCGCCGCAGATTGCCGACGGACGCACGCGCCGTCGACAACTGGGTCAGGGCTTCGACGTCGTTGTCGACGAAGCGCTTGAGCTGACCACTGGCGTCGGACTGGGCCATCAGCCCGGAACCGCCGATCAGCAACATGCCCAGGCCCGCCAGCACGCCTACGGCGGCCAGTCGTGCCCGGATCGGGAATTGGCTCATGTCGATCATGGCTACCTCCTCGTCCCCCCTGAAGGCATCAAGGGTAGCCATTTCTGAGCGATTTGGGTTATTTCATGACCAGAGCTGGCGCATGGCGGCCTCGAAGGCATCCCCCACCCGAGTGGGGGCGCGCCAGGGCCGGGCGCGGCCGGCCACCCACACCGACTGCCACGGCGAGCCGTTGCTGCCGAAGACGACCGCGTCCAAAAGGGCTTCCTCGGGCAGGCCGCGCAGGGTGTCGGCCTCGCGGTTCAGCACCAGGCAGTCGGCCCGCGCACCGGGCGTCAGGCCCCAGGCCGCGAAGCCGGCGGCGGCGGCGCCACCATGGACTGCGGCATCAAAGAGCCGCGCCGCACTGGAGGGCTGGCTGCCGGGTGCCGAAGCGACATTGCGCTGGCGCAGGGACAGGCGCTGGCCGTATTCCAGCCAGCGGATCTCCTCCACCCAGCCGCGCGTGACCTGACTGTCCGAGCCCACCGTGAGCGGCACACCGCCGGCCAGCCAGCGCGGCAGATCGGCCAGGCCGTCGCCGAGATTGGCCTCGGTGCCGGGGCAGATGACGATGCCGGCGCCGCTGCGGGCCACGGCCTCGATCTCGGCCGGCTCGGCATGGGTGGCGTGCACCAGTTGCCAGCGCGGATCCAGATGACCCTCCTCGGCCAGCCACTGGATGGGGCGCTTGCCCGTGGCGGCCAGGCAGTCGGCCACCTCGCCGGTCTGCTCGGCCACATGGATGTGGATAGGCAGGTCGGACGCGCCGACAAGGTCTCGCAGGCGGGCGATGTCCTGAGGCGAGGCGCCGCGCAGCGAATGCAGGGCCACGCCGGCGTTCACCCGCGGCAGGCCGGCGGCCATGACGCGCTGGCTGGCCCGCCAGGCCCAGTCGGCATCGGCGGCAAAGCGGTGCTGGTCGGCTCGCAGGCCGTCGGCGCCGAAACCGCTGCGGGTGTAGACAACCGGCAGCAGGGTCAGACCGATGCCGACCTCCTCGGCGGCCTCGGCCAGGGCCCAGGCCATGTCCAGCTCGTCGTCGAAATCATGGCCTTCGGCCGGGTGGTGCAGATAGTGGAACTCGCAGACCTGGGTGTAGCCGCCGCGCAGCAACTCCGCATAGAGCTGGCTGGCCACCGCCTTCAGCTGCTGCGGCGAGATGCGCAGGGCCAGCGCATACATGCGGTCGCGCCAGCTCCAGAAATCGTCCTGGCCGGCCTCGCGACGCTCGGCCAGCCCGACGAAGGCGCGCTGGAAGGCATGGCTGTGGGCGTTGACGAGGCTCGGGATGACGGGGCCACCCAGCTTCTCGGCGTCAAGCGGTGCCGGCAGGTTGACGGTGATCTCGGACCAGCAGCCATTGGCATCGACGCTGAGCAGCACATCGCGCTGCCAGCGGCCGTCCACCCAGGCCAGGGCGGCGTGAAGGCGCTTCAAGGCTGCCATGCGAGCATCTCCTTCAGCAGCTTTTCGATCAGCGGCGCCGCGCCGTTGGCCAGTTCGTCGTCGTAGGCGCCGGCCGGGTCGGCGGCTTCGTCCATGTAGCAGCGCTGGCACATCTCCAGCTGGACCGCATGCACGCCGCGGCCCGGCTGGCCATAGTGGCGGGTGATGTAGCCGCCCTTGAAGCGGCCGTTGACGACCTGGCTGAACTGCACCTGCCCTGCCAGCAACGCGCCCAGACGTTCGGTGAGGGCCGGTGCGCAGGAGGCGCCATCGGCCGTGCCGAGGTTCAAGGCCGGCAGCTGGCCGTCGAACAACCAGGGCAGCTCGGAGCGGATGCTGTGGCCGTCGAACAGCAGGGCATGGCCGTGAGCGGCACGCAGGCGCTCGAGCTCGGCGGCCAGGGCCTGGTGATAGGGCTGCCAATAGGCCTCGCGGCGCGCACCGATTTCGGCGGCGTCGGGCTCGGCGCCTTCGCGGTAGAGCGGGTCGTCGCTGAAGAAGCGGGTCGGCACCAGACCGGTGCCACCCGCAGCGCCCGGGTAGAGGGGCTGGTCGTCGGGCGGCCGGTTCAGGTCGATGACGTAGCGGCTGTAGCGCGGCACGATGACGCTGGCGCCGAGCTTCTCGGCCAGCGGCCGGTAGAGCCGCTCCAGATGCCAGTCGGTGTCCTCGCTGGCCAGGGCGCGCGGCACCAGGCGCTCGACCAGTTCGGGCGGAATTTCGATGCCCACATGGGGCAGGCTGATCAGCAGGGGCACACGGCCCTGCTGCAGGCTGAAAACGCTCATGCTTCTCCCTGTTGTCCTTGCCAGACCCGTTCTATCAGCGGGTTATGTCCAAAGCATGCTGCCAGCTCACGCGGATGTGCGCTATCCCAGACACAGAAATCGGCGCGCTGACTCGGCACCAGCCGGCCGCGGTCGGCCAGCCCCAAGGCGCGGGCGCCATTGACGGTGAGGCCGCGCAGGGCCTCCTCGGGCGTCAGGCGGAACAGCACGCAGGCCATGTTCAGCATCAGCAGCGGCGACAGCGTCGGCGAGCTGCCGGGGTTGTGGTCGGTGGCGATGGCGATCGGCACGCCGGCCTCGCGCAGCGCCGCAATCGGCGGCAGCTGGGTTTCACGCAGCGCATAGAAGGCGCCGGGCAACAGCACCGCCACCGTGCCGGCCTCGGCCATGGCCTGAACGCCCGCCGGGCTGAGGTATTCGAGGTGGTCGCAGCTCAGCGCCCGGTAACCCGCGGCGAGCTGGGTACCGCCCTGGTCGCTGAGCTGCTCGGCATGCAGCTTGACGGGCAGGTTGAGGCGCTTGGCCGCGTCGAACACGCGCGCCACCTGGGCCGGGCTGAAGGCGATGTGCTCGCAGAAGGCGTCAACCGCATCGACGAGGCCGGCTTGGTGCAGCTCGGGCAGCCACAGGCAGGCGGCGGCGATGTAGTCGTCGGCGTCGGCGAACTCGGGCGGCAGGGCATGGGCGGCAAGATAGGTCGTGCGCACGTCGACACCCAGGCTGGCCAGTTGGCGCGCCACGCGCAGCATGCGGGCCTCGGTGCCAGCGTCCAGGCCGTAACCGGACTTGATCTCCAGCGTCGTCACGCCCTCGCGGATGAGGGCCTGGGCGCGCTTGCGGGCGCTGGCCAGCAGCTCGACCTCGCTGGCGGCACGCGTGGCGGCGACCGTCGACTTGATGCCGCCGCCGGCCTTGGCGATGTCGGCATAGCTGGCGCCATGCAGGCGCTGCTCGAACTCGTGGGCGCGGCTGCCGCCGTAGACGAGATGGGTGTGGCAGTCCACCAGGCCCGGCGTGACCAGGGCGCCATGCAGCTCGACGACATCGTCAGCCGCCGGCGCCTCGGCGCTGGGCCCGACCCAGCGCAGCAGCCCGTCCTCGACCAGCAGGGCGCCGTCGTCGATGAGGCCCCAACCGCTCTCGCCCGCCAGCGTCGCGAGCAGCCCGCCGCGCCACAGCCGCGATCGCGTCACTCGCCGCTCCAGGTCAGCCACCAGGCATTGCCCTCGCCGGTGAAGACGCAGCTCTGGGGCACGGGATCCTCGCACCAGGCCAGCGTCAGCGGCGCCATCGGCATGGCGCGGTGGCCATGCTCGAGAAGGCCGCCGCTGACGGTGAACAGGCCGACCCAGGGCGTCTTGGGCAGCAGCACATGATGGGCCGACTCGACCTCCAGGTTGCCGCGCCTCTCCATCACGTTGAAGACGTCGGTGTCGCCCTTGATCAGCTCGGCCTCGGGGGCGAGGCCGCCGTCGAAGCGCAAAGGCTCGTCGCCCACGCTCTGCGGCCAGTCGAACAGGCGCAGGCCCGAGCCGCGGATGACGGCCAGCCAACGGTGCACGCCCGGGAAGGCCGAAAAGGGCCCGTCGCGCTCCACGCGCGCGACGCTGATGCGCAAGGCCCAGTCATGGGCATGCGGCCAGGCCAGCAACTCCCGCGTCGTGCCGCCTGCGTTCTTCCAGGCCTGCGGCTGCACATCGGCCGCGCTGACCCTGCTCCAACTCATGTTCTTTTCCTCGCGCTCAACCCCTGCTTGGGGGCAATCGCGCATTCTCCGCAGCTCTGTGCGGCCCGGCTCATGCCGAGAAGCTCCCTTGCAATTGGTAACGTACACCGGGGTGGGTCAGTTTCACGCTGGTTACGGCCACGCCGCGGCTGTAGGTGATGCGCTTGACGACCAGACAGGGGTCGCGGCGGTTGATGCCGAGCAGCTTGGCCTCGACCTCGCCGGGCAGGGCCGCCTCGATCATGTAGCGCGCCTCCGACAGCGGCGCCACATCCAGCAGATAGTGCGTCGGCGTGATGCGCGTGAAATCCTGCGAAAGATAGTCGGGCGCACTGGCCGGGTTGACGGCGCGCTCCTCGCACTGGATGGCCACGCCGTTCTCCAGATGCACGATGAGGCTGAGGAAGACCGGCGCGCCGCGCTTGATGCCGAGCTCGGCGGCCTGCTGGGGCGTGGCCTTGCCGCGCGTCAATGCATGCACGCGGGCCTCGTGCATCCCGCCACGCTCATTGATTTCCTCGTGCACGTCGCGCACGTTCAGCGTCGACGAGATGCGGTGCAGCTG
This sequence comes from Roseateles sp. FW305-36, assembly GCF_058787015.1. Taxonomy (NCBI): domain Bacteria; kingdom Pseudomonadati; phylum Pseudomonadota; class Betaproteobacteria; order Burkholderiales; family Sphaerotilaceae; genus Roseateles; species Roseateles sp. FW305-36. Next base: position 116,604 of record NZ_JBYSZK010000011.1, read on the forward strand.
GGCCACGAAGCTGCCCACGCCCTGCACACGCTCGATCAAGCCCTCCTGCACCAGCTCGCGCAGGGCCCGGTTCACCGTCATGCGGCTGACTTCGAACTGGGCGACAAGGGCGCCTTCGCTGGGCAGCAGATCGCCGGCCACCCAGTGGCTGCTGGCGATGCCTTCGCGCAGATGGTTCTTGACCTTGAGGTATTGGGGTTCGGGACCCGTAGCTGACGTTCGGGGGCTTTTGGGCATGGCGGCATCCTAGTTGACTTGACTTGTATATACAACTAGAGTCCGCCCCACTTTCAGGAGTACCCCATGCCCGCCCTGCCCCGCCCCGTCAAAGCGCCCACCGGCACCCAGCTCAGCTGCAAGAGCTGGCTGACCGAAGCGGCCTACCGCATGCTGCAGAACAACCTCGACCCCGCCGTGGCCGAGAACCCGGACGCCCTGGTCGTCTATGGCGGCATCGGCAAGGCCGCGCGCAACTGGGATGCCTTCGATGCCATCCTCAAGTCGCTGCGCGAGCTGAACGACGACGAGACGCTGTTGATCCAGTCGGGCAAGCCGGTCGGCGTGTTCCGCACGCATGTGGACGCGCCCAGAGTCCTGTTGGCGAATTCCAATCTCGTCCCTGCTTGGGCCAATTGGGAGCACTTTCACGAGCTGGATCGCAAGGGCCTGATGATGTACGGCCAAATGACTGCTGGCAGCTGGATCTACATCGGCAGCCAGGGCATCGTGCAGGGCACCTACGAGACCTTTGCCGAAGCCGCGCGCCAGCACTACGGTGGCGTGGCCAAGGGTCGCTGGGTACTGACCGCCGGCCTCGGCGGAATGGGCGGTGCCCAGCCCCTGGCCGCCACCTTCGCGGGCTTCTGCTCGCTGAACATCGAGTGCCAGCAGTCGCGCATCGACTTCCGCCTCAAGACCCGCTATGTGGACGAGCAGGCCTTCGACCTCGACGACGCGCTGGACCGCATCGCCAAGTACACCGCGGCCGGCGAGGCCAAGTCCATCGCCCTGCTGGGAAATGCGGCCCGCCTGATCCCGCAACTGGCCGAGCGCTGCAGGCAGGGCACGGCCATCAAGCCCGATCTCGTCACCGACCAGACCTCGGCCCACGACCTGATCCACGGCTATCTGCCGGCCGGCTGGAGCGTGGAGCAGTGGAAGGCCGCCGCAAGCGACCCGGCCCAGCATGCCGAGCTGAAGGCTGCCGCCGCCAAGAGCGCGGCCGAGCATGTCAAGGGCATGCTGGCCTTTCAGCAAATGGGCATCCCGACGGTGGACTATGGCAACAACATCCGCCAGGTCGCCAAGGACCAGGGCGTGGCCAATGCCTTCGACTTCCCCGGCTTCGTGCCCGCCTATGTGCGGCCGCTGTTCTGCGAGGGCAAGGGCCCGTTCCGCTGGGTGGCGCTGTCTGGCGACCCCGAAGACATCCGCAAGACCGACGCCAAGCTCAAGGAACTGTTCCCCAAGCATGAGGCCCTGCACCGCTGGCTGGACATGGCCGCCGAGCGCATCGCCTTCCAGGGCCTGCCGGCGCGCATCTGCTGGCTGGGCCTGGGCGAGCGCCACATCGCCGGCCTGGCCTTCAACGAGATGGTCAGGAACGGCGAGCTGAAGGCCCCCATCGTCATCGGCCGCGACCACCTAGACAGCGGCTCGGTCGCCAGCCCGAACCGCGAGACCGAAGGCATGAAGGACGGTTCGGACGCCGTCTCCGACTGGCCGCTGCTGAACGCGCTGCTCAACACCGCCGGCGGCGCCACCTGGGTGTCGCTGCACCACGGCGGCGGCGTCGGCATGGGCTACTCGCAGCACTCGGGCGTCGTCATCGTCTGCGATGGCACGGACGCCGCTGCCCAGCGCATCTCGCGCGTGCTGTGGAACGACCCGGCCACGGGCGTCATGCGCCATGCCGATGCCGGCTACGAGTCGGCCGCCGCCTGCGCCCGCACCCACGAACTGAACCTGCCTTCCCTGTGAAGTCCGCTATGAAACTCATCCCCGGACAACTGACGCTGGACCAACTCGCCGACATCGCCGCCGGCCGCGCCGCGCTGCAGCTCGAAGACTGGAGCGCCGTCGACAAGAGCGCCGCCCTGGTGGCCGCCGCCGCCGCGGGCGATGCCCCGGTCTACGGCGTCAACACCGGCTTCGGCAAGCTGGCCAGCACCCGCATCGCCAAGGACCAGCTCGCCCAGTTGCAGCTCAACCTGATCCGCAGCCACGCCGTGGGCGTCGGCGCGCCGATGTCGCCCGAGGTGATGCGGCTGATGCTGGCCACCAAGGCAGGCAGCCTGGCACGCGGTTTCAGCGGCGTGCGCCGCGAGGTCGTGCAGTCGCTGCTGGATGCGCTGAACGCCGGCTTCATTCCCTACGTGCCCTGCCAGGGCTCGGTCGGTGCCAGTGGTGACCTGGCGCCGCTGGCCCACATGACGCTGGCCCTGATGGGCGAAGGCGAAGCCCTGGTCGCGGGTCAACGCGTGTCGGCCCGCGACGAACTCGCCCGCCTGGAGCTGCAGCCGCTGACCCTGGCCGCCAAGGAAGGCCTGGCCCTCATCAATGGCACCCAGGCCAGCACCGCCCTCGCCCTGCACGCGCTGCTGCGCTTCGAAGGCCTGTTCGCCACGGCCCTGGCCAGCGGTGCGATGACGCTGGATGCTGCCAGAGGTTCCGACGGTCCCTTCGATGCCCGCATCCACGCGGTGCGCGGCCAGCCCGGCCAGATCGAGGTGGCCGGCATCTACCGCGAACTGCTCGCCGGCAGCGCCATCCGCCAGTCACACCGCGAAGGCGACGAACGCGTGCAGGACCCCTACTGCCTGCGCTGCCAGCCCCAGGTCATGGGCGCCTGCCTGGACCAGGCCCGCCATGCCGCCCAGGTGCTGGTACGCGAGGCCAATGCGGTGACCGACAACCCGCTGGTGTTCGAGGACGTGATGGTGTCGGGCGGCAATTTCCACGCCGAGCCGGTGGCCTTCGCAGCCGACAACCTGGCCCTGGCCATCGCCGAGGTCGGCGCCATCGCCGAGCGCCGCATCGCCATGCTGATCGATCCGGGCATCTCGCGCCTGCCGCCCTTCCTGACGGCCGACGCCGGCCTGCACAGCGGCTTCATGATCGCCCACGTGACGGCCGCGGCCCTGGCCAGCGAGAACAAGAGCCTGGCCCACCCGGCCAGCGTCGACAGCCTGCCGACCAGCGCCAACCAGGAAGACCATGTCTCCATGGCCACCTTCGCCGCGCGCCGCCTGCACGCCATGATCGACAACACGGCCCACATCGTCGCCATCGAGATGCTGGCCGCCGCCCAGGGCATCGACTTCCTGCGCCCGCTGCAGAGCTCGACGCCGGTGGAAGCCCTGCACACGCGCCTGCGCGCGGACTGCGCCAGCAGCCCGGCCGACCACTATCTGGCGCCGGACATCGAACGGGCTGCGGCCCTGGTGCAGGCCGGAGAGCTGAAGGCGGCCCACGCGCCGCGCTTCACCCCCTGAGCGATCCGTCCGCCTGAGGACGCCGTGCCGCCCGGCGGGGCGGCTCTGGACGGCGGCCAGCATAGGATGGCCGCCACCGTCCCGCCCGCCCCGCCCGCATGAACGAGAGCCCCGGCCGCATGCAGAGCGACGCCGTCTTCGGCGTCCTCTACCCGCAGTTGCGCCGCATCGCGCGAGGTCAGCTGCGGCGCAACGAGCCCATCACCCTGCTGGACACCACCGGCCTGGTCCACGAGGCCTGGCTGAGGCTGGCAGCCAACCGGGGCCTGCCCCTGGATGACCACGGGCGGTTCCTGGGCTATGCAGCAAGGGTGATGCGCTTCGTCGTGATCGACTTCGTGCGCCAGCGCCATGCGCAGCGACGCGGCGGAGAGCTGGTGCACCTGACGCTGGACACCGGCGTCCAGGCGTCGGCCACCGTCCAGGACGAGCGACTGCTGCAGCTCAACGAGGCCCTGTCGGCGCTGCAGGGCGTGGACGAACAGCTGGTGCAGGTGGTGGAGATGCGCTGCTTCGGCGGCCTCGGCGAAGCCGAGATCGCCCACGCCCTCGGCGTCAGCGACCGCACGGTGCGCCGGCACTGGCAGCGTGCGCGCGCCTTGCTGCACGCCGCGCTGAGCTGAGGCCCGGCATGCCGGTCAAGGCCGATCAACTGCCCCGGCTGGCCGGCCTGCTCGACCGCCTGATGGCCCTCCCTGCGGCGGAGCGCGCCGCCTGGGTCGACGGCCTGCAGGGCGACGACGCGGCCCTCGCACCCGCCTTGCGCGACATGCTGGCTCACCCCGAGCTGCTGGACGAGGATGCCGGCGCATCGCGGGCCGCGTGGAGCCAGCCGCTGCGCGACGCCGCCGCCGCGCTGGCGGGAAGCCTGCACCCGCCCTGGCAGGCAGGCGCCACGCTGGGCCCCTGGCAGTTGCTCAGCCCGCTGGGCGAAGGCGGCATGGGCGTGGTGTGGCTGGCGGAGCGCCGCGACGGCACGCTCAAGCGCCAGGTGGCCCTGAAGCTGCCTCGCCCAGGCTTGCAGCGCTGGCGCGTGGGAGAGCGCTTCGAGCGCGAACGCGACATCCTTGCCCAGCTCAACCACCCGCACATCGCCCGCCTCTTCGATGCCGGCATCAGCGCCGACGGCCAGGCCTGGCTGGCCATGGAGTTGGTTCAGGGGCAGCCCATCACCCAGCATGCCCAGAGCGCCGGGCTCGACGTCGCCGCGAGGCTGGCGCTGTTCGGCCAGGTGCTGTCGGCGGTGCAGCACGCCCACCAGCGTCTGGTGGTGCACCGCGACCTGAAGCCGTCGAACATCCTCGTCGACGCCGCCGGCCAGGTGCGCCTGCTGGATTTCGGCATTGCGCTGCTGCAGGACGAGACCCGCCCCCAGGCCGCGCTGACCGAGCTGGGGCAGCCGCTGCTGACGCCGCAGTACGCTGCCCCCGAGCAGCTGGCGCAGCTGGACGTGAGCACGGCCTGCGACCTGTACTCACTGGGCGTCGTGCTGTGCGAGCTGCTGAGCGGGCACACGCCCTACAAGCCCACCCGGCCGGGCCGCGCGGCCCTGGAGGAGGCGGTGCTGAACGGCGAGCTGCAACGCCTCAGCAGCCTGGCGCCGGCAGCAGACCGCCGCGCGCTGCGCGGTGACCTGGACAACATCGTTTTCAAGGCCATGGCGCGCGACCCCGCGCAGCGCTACGCCAGCGCCGACGCCTTCGCGCAGGACATCCAGCGCCACCTGCATGGCCTGCCCGTGCAGGCCATGCCGCCGAGCTGGCGCTACCGCGGCGGCAAGTTCATCGCCCGCAACCGTGTGGTGGTGGCAGCGGGCGGAGTGGTGGCCCTGGCCTTGCTGACGGGCGCGGGCGCAGCGCTGTGGCAGGCCCGCGCGGCGCGCGAGCAGACCGCCGTCGCTGTCCGCGAGGCGCAACGCGCACAGGCCGTGCAGGGCTTCCTGATCGGCCTCTTCAACGAGGCCGACCCGGCGCGTGCGCAGGGCCGCGAGCTCACCGCCCGCGACCTGATGGCGCGCGCCGAGCACGAGCTCCAGGCCCAGCTGGCCGGCGAGCCCGATTCCATCGCCGCCGTGCGCGCGGCCATGGTCGACATCTACCTCAAGCTGGGCGACGAAAAGAATGCCCTGCCCCTGGCGCAGGCCCAGCTCGACCAGGCGCGGCAGCGCCACGGCGCCGGGAGTGCCGACGCCGGCGCCGCCGGGCTGGTGCTGGGGCGCACGCTCAACCGCTACGGCAGACACGAAGCCGCCCTGGCGACGCTGACCGAGACGCTGGCCGCACTGGCACCACTGACCGCCTCCCCCGGGCCGGCCACGGACACCTGGCTGGCGGCCGGCGTGGAGCGCGCCTCCAGCCTGATCAGCCTGCGCCGCATGGCCGAAAGCCGCGAAGCCCTGCGCCCCCTGTTGCCGCGCCTGGCCCGGCGCTGGGGCGAGCGCAGCTGGGAGCTCATCCAGGCCAAGTCCGAACTGGCGCTCGGCCTGGTGCTCGATGGCCAGGTCGCCGAGGCCGCGCCGCTCTACGCCGAGATCGAGCCGCTGCTGGATCCCCTGCCCGCCGGCCATGAGATCGACGCCACCACGCTGCGTGCCGACATGGGCTACGCCTGGCAGCTGTCCGGGCGCTGGGACGACAGCCGGCGTGCCCTGGAACGTGCCCTGGCCGACTTCGACCGGCTGGAAGGTCGGCGCAATTCCAACTCCATCCGCGTGCAGCGCAGCCTGGCGGTGCTGCTGCAGGACGGTGGCAACGCACCGCTGGCCGCCCGCGTGACCGACGACAACGCCAGGCGTTCGGCCGATCTGTACGGCGCGGACGACGGTGAAGCCGCGCTCGACCAGTCGTTTCGCGTCATTCCGCTGTGCCTGACGGGCCGCGTGGCCGAAGGCCTGGCCGCGGCGCGCGAATCGGTCCGCATCGTCGAAGGCAAGCAGGACTATTCCGCCGCCGACCGGCGCGGCCTGGAGCGCCGGCTCGGCCTGGCCCTGCTCTTCGACGGCCGCTTCGCCGAGGGCCTGAGCCTGCTGCAGCGCCTGGCGCTGGCCGACGAGCGCGACGGCTTCAACGACGGCCGCAAGGCCGCCACCCTCGTCTATCTGGCCGCCGCGCTGCGCCTGCAGGCCCAGCCACAGGCCAGCGCAGAGCGCGCCGCCGAAGCCGCGGCCATCTGGCGCAAGCGCGAGACCCTGACCAGCCAGATCCTGGCGGCGCGTGCCCTGCTGGCCCAGGCGCTGGCGCTGGCGCAAGCCCGGCAGCCGGACGCCGCGCAAGCCAAGCTCGACGAAGGCCTGGCGCTGCTCAAGCCCAGGTTGCCCGCCGGCCACGTGCTGATGCGCTCGGCCGACCTGGTGCGCGCCGCCGTGCTGCAGGCCCAGGGCCAGGCCGCGGCGGCGCAGGCACTGGAGCGCAGCACCCAGGCCAGCCTGCGCGAGGCCGGCTTCGTGCTGCCCGCCACGCTGCCCTGGCTCCCCTAACTTGAAGCCCGGCGCGCTGTCCGCTGGCGGGTCATTCCTGCGAATTCCCCCGTGAGCCCCGCCCTTTGGCGGATTCACCCCCTTGGAGTACGCATGAACCCCCTCTCAGCGATCTGCCTGGCCGCCACCCTGTCGCTCAGCCCGGCGGCCTTTGCCTTCAACCCGCAACCCGACCCGCCGGCCAAGCTGGCCTACGTCTCCTTCGACCTCTACAACTCGGTCGAGACCTTTGCCCATGGCATCAACAACGCGGGCGTGATCACGGGCTACTCCGACGACGGCATCACGCTGGCCCATGGCTACAAACTCGCGGCCGGCGTGTTGACGCAGAACGATGCACCGGGCGCCATCAGGATCACGGAAAACTACGCCATCAACAGCCTCGGCGCGGTCAGCGGCGCCTACTACGACGGGGCCAATCTGCTCGGCTTTCTGCAAAGCGGCAGCACCTTCACGCCGCTCAACCCGGGCGGCCCGCGCAGCGTGGCCTGGGGCATGAACGACACCGGCAAGGTGGTCGGCTCCTACGAGCCCGGCGGCAGCACCGATCGCGGCTTTCTGTGGAGCGGCGGCGGCTTCACCGACCTGATGGTGCCTGGCAGCCTGAGCACCCAGGCACGAGACGTCGACAGCAGCGGACGCGTCGTCGGCTGGTCGGTCGACGCGGCTCGCTTCCAGCACGGTTTTCAGCTCGTGGGCGGCAGCTACACCGCCTTCGACGTGCCCGGCGACGCGTCCTACGGCACGCGCGTCTTCGGCACCAACGACCACGGCTGGCTGGTGGGCGCCTATGGCGATGCCAGCAGCGCGCGAAACGGCTTCGTGTTCAACGGCGCGACCACCTACCGCATCGACATTCCCGGCGCGCTCTGGACCGAGGTCTACGGCATCAACGACCAGCTGACGATGGTGGGCGCCTGGGGCGATGCCAACGGCGTGAACGTGCATGCCTTCACGGCCACGATGAGCACGGTGGCTGCCGTGCCCGAGCCCGATACCTGGGCCCTGATGGCCAGCGGTGGACTGCTGCTCGGCTTGCTGCGCAGGCGCAGGCTCGCGGCCAGCCTGGCGCTGACCGGCGCCCTGGCCGCGTCCACCGCACAGGCCGCTTCCGACCACTGGGTGCGGGCCTGGGTGGACGCACGCGGCAACGGCGTGACGCAGCAGCAGGACACGGGCGCCATCGACGGCCCGGTGGCCAGCGCGGGGCCGGTCGGCTTCGGCGTCGTCGACGCCTTCGGCAGCTTCAGCAGCAACATCACCGGCAACGCCGCCTACGGTCATCTGTGGGGCAGCGCCAATGCAGCCCAGCACAGCCCGAACTTCGTCCGCCAGTCCGACGCCAACGCCGACTACGTCGCCTTCCAGGACCGCCTGACACTGACCTCGGCGACGCTGGCACCCGGCAGCCTGGTCTCGTTCACCGTCACCGAGGTGCTGACCGACAAGCTCAGCTCGGGGCCCACCACCTGCTGCGCGAACGTGGCCGTCAACGGTCACTACGACTTCGGCGTGTCGAACTTCAATTTCGGTGACCAGGCCCAGGCCGGTCAGACGATCGACCACTCGGTGACCCGCCAGGTCCAGCTGCAGTGGGCCATCGGCGCGCCGCACGACGTGGGCGCCATCCTGTTCTACGACGCGGCCTCGTCGCCGGGCATCAACAGCGTGGACGGCAGCAGCCGCGTCGACCAGGCCGACGTGGTGTTCTACCTGAGCCTGCCCGTGGGCGTGTCGGTCAGCTCGGCCAGCGGCGCCGGCTACGCGCAGCCCGTGCCAGAACCGGCCTCGGCCGCGCTGATGGCCCTGGGCGTGGCGCTGCTGCTGGGCCGGCGGCGCCTGGGACGTCAGGCATGACGCCTGGGCGGCTCAGTACCGCCCCGCCGCCCCCGCCACGCGCAGGAAAACGTAGGCGAACCAAGCCACGACGGCCCGATGCAGCATGGCGCGCAGGCCCGTGCCGCCGTGCTCGCCGACGCGCTTGGACACATCGATGGCGGTCTCGATCTCCGCCGCCAACCGCGCCGCGAAGCCGGCATCCTCCACGACGACATTGGCCTCCAGGTTGACCAGCAGCGACAGCGGATCGATGTTGGAACTGCCCACCGTTGCCCACTGGCCGTCGACGACGGCGACCTTGGCGTGCAGGAAGGCCGGCGTGTACTCGTAGATCTCGACGCCATGGCCAAGCAGGTCGGCGTACAGCGCCTCGGCGGCCCAGCCGGCCAGCCGGTAGTCCAGCTTGCCCTGCAGCAGCAGGCGCACCCGCACGCCGCGGTCAGCGGCCCGGCGCAGCGCGTGGCGGATGCGCTGGCCGGGGTAGAAGTAGGGGCAGATGATGTCGACGCTGGCCCGCGCCTCGCGGATGGCGTCGGCATAGGCATGCTCGATGGTGCGGCGGCGGCGCAGGTTGTCGCGCAGCACGAAGGCGGCACTGACGGGCAGCAGCCGCGACGGCGGCTCGGCCAGGCGCTGCGGGCCGCGCCAGAGCTGGGTCAGCCACAGGCCGAAGCGGCGACGCAGCGGCACATAGTCCAGCAGCGCGTCGTCGAACTCCCGGCCCAGCCAGGCGCGCGACCAGATCGAGCGCACGCTTTGCGCGACGAGATCCACCAGGCCGCCCCTGACACCGACGGCGAAGTCAAGCCGCGGCAGCTCGCTGACGCCATGGTGGATGTCGATGCGGTCGTCGATGACGTTGATGCCGCCTACGAAGGCCAGCTCGCCGTCGGCGACGAACAGCTTCTGATGCAGGCGGCGCAGTTGGCCGGGCTGGAACCAGCGCCACCAGCGGTCCATGGGACGGAACACGGCAAAGGCCACGCCGCTGCCCGTGAAGCGCTCGCGCAGCGTGCGGATGCTGGCGTTGCTGCCGAAGCCATCCACGACGACGCGCACGCGCACGCCGCGGCGATCCGCCGCGATCAACGCGTCGGCCAGGGCGAGCGAGGTCTCGTCGTGGTGAAAGATATAGGTCGCCAGCCAGATCTCGCTGCTGGCATGGCGGATGGCGGCGAGCATGCGCGGAAAAAGCTCGTCGCCGCCGCGCAGCAGCTCGACCTCGTTGCCGCCGACGAAGCCGGGGTCGACGGCATGGTGACGCCGGCGCCGCCGCGACCCAAGACGTCTCATTCGAGGGTCAGCTCGACGAGCAGCGGCAGGTGGTCGGACATGCGCGCCCAGCTGGGGCCGCGCGGCACCTGCACGCCCGTACAGCGCAGGCCACGCATGTAGACGCGGTCCAGCGCGAAGACGGGCAGCCGCGACGGGAAGGTGGGCGCTCGCGCTCGGCCATGCGGCGGCGTGGCCCGATGCAGGCCATGGGTGCGCATCAGCGGATCCAGGCGCTCGCCCCAGTCGTTGTAGTCGCCGGCCACGAGAACGGGCTCGCCGGCGGGAACATGGTCGCGCACGAAGGTGGCCAGGCGATCGACCTGGCGCACGCGGCTGGAATGGATCAGCCCAAAGTGGGCGACGACGACGTGGACGCGGGTGCCTTGCCAGTGGATGGGCACATGCAGCAGGCCACGCTGCTCGAGGGCGTGGTCGGACACGTCGTGATGGCCGATGTCGCCCATCGGCCAGCGCGACAGCAGTGCATTGCCATGCTCGCCGAATTTGGTCGTCGCGTTGGTGCGGTAGGCCACTTCATAGCCTTCGGGCGCCAAGAACTCGGCCTGGCCCTTCTCCGGCCAGCCGAACCAGGTGCGATCGAAATAGGCCGCCTCGCGGTGGTGGAAGAGGCGCACTTCCTGCAGGCAGACGAGGTCGGCATCCATGGCCGCGACGCCCATCTGCAGGTTGTGGATCTCCAGGCGCTTGGCCGGCCCCAGGCCGCGCACGCCCTTGTGGATGTTGTAGGTCGCCACCCGCAGCACGGCGCCGGGCGGATGGGGTGTGGGGCGGACGGGGCTCATGTCGTCGTGGCTGGACTGAAGCGCGGCAACTGCAACACGGCTTCGGCGTTGGACGGCGAGAAGCAGCGGTCGGCCGCTTCATGCCAGGGCAACCAGACCCAAGATAAATGCTCGCGCGGCGCCAGCGTCGGCGTCATTGCCGACGGGATTTGTAGGCCGAAGACGTGTTCGGTGTTGCGCGTCACGCCGGGTGCGTAGCGATGCCGCCAGTGCGGGTAGATCTCGTAAACGTTGGCGAGATGCCAGTCGCGCAATTCCCCACCCAGCGCCTGGATGTCGAAGCCGGTTTCCTCCAGCACCTCGCGGCGCGCCGTCTCGGCCGGCGCCTCGTCGGGGCTGTCCTTGGAGCCGGTCACGCTCTGCCAGTAGCCGGGATGGTCGGCGCGCTCGATCAGCAGCACCTGCAGATCGGGCGTATGGATGACGACGAGGACCGACTCGGGGATCTTGAAGGGCTTGGCCAACTGCATGGCCAAAGCATAGCGAGGTCAGCCGCCTTGCTGCTTGCGTTTGGCCACCTCGGGCGGCAGCTCCTTGGCCTGCAGTTCGCGCACCTGGGCGACGAGCTGGTTGTGGGCATCCAGGAAGGCCGCGGCGATGACCTTGCCTTCGTTGGAATTGCTCCAGCCCGCGCCCGCGGCACCGCCCAGCTTGCCCAGCACGGCACCGCCCACGCCGAGGTCGGCCACCTCGACCGAACCGGTGGACGCGGCGACCTGCTCGGTGGTCTCGTTGTCGGTCAGCAGCAGGGCCGCCTGGGCCTGCTTGAGCTTGACCTGCTCGGCCGCGCCGACCAGCTTGTTCAGATAGGGAATGGCCTGCAGGATGCCGCCGATCTGGCGGCCGGCGTCCTGCTCGCTGAAGGTGAGGCTCGGAGTCAGGCTGTACTGGGCCTCGTAGCCCTTGCCCTTGCTGACCGTGTTGCCCTGCTGGCGCAGGATGCCGGCTTCCTTCAGCTCCTGCTCGCGCACGGTGGCCTTGAGGCCGGCGGCGCGGTCGACGACGCGAAAGCAGCCGCTCTGCTGCGCCAGCAGGCGCACCAGGGGCACAGGGCTGGAGGGCAGCTGGTAGCTGCTGGAATAGGCATAGCCGTTGGGGTTCTCGACCAGGGCGAGCGTCGCCACCGGCGCATCGCATTTGACGAGCTCGCGGCTGGCGTGATGGGCGCCCGCGGGACCGGCCGAGCCGCTGATGACGGAGCCGCCCTCTCCCAGCGTCGTGGACGACTTGCCGCAGGCGGCCAGCAGCAGCACGACCGTGGTGGACAGAAGGGAGCGGACGGGGTTCATGCGGGTCACCTCAATGGACAGACGCGAGAGTCTGCCCCCGCCAACGCGCCCTCATGCCCCAGGGACGGGGGACATTCCCCCTGAGCAGGGGCGTAAAAAAGCCCCGCCGCAGCGGGGCTGGTCTGCCGGGCAGGACGCTTACTGAGCCGCCGGCGTGGCGTTGCGCAGGCGGATGTGCAGTTCGCGCAGCTGCTTCTCGTCGACCAGCGACGGCGCGCCGGTCAGCAGGCACTGGGCGCGCTGGGTCTTGGGGAAGGCGATGACGTCGCGGATGGACTCGGCCTTGGTCATCATCGTGACGATGCGGTCCAGGCCGAAGGCCAGGCCCCCGTGCGGGGGCGCGCCATATTGCAGGGCGTCCAGCAGGAAGCCGAACTTGATGCGCTGGTCTTCCTCGCTGATGTTCAGCGCGGCGAAGACCTTGGCCTGCACTTCGGCGCGATGGATACGCACCGAGCCGCCGCCCAGTTCCCAGCCGTTGAGCACCATGTCGTAGGCCTTGGCAATGCACTTGCCCGGGTCCGACGTCATCAGGTCCTCATGGCCGTCCTTGGGCGCCGTGAAGGGATGGTGAACAGCCGCCCAGCGGTTGTTCTCCTCGTCGTGCTCGAACATCGGGAAGTCGACCACCCACAGCGGGGCCCACTTGTCCTCGAACAGGCCATTGGTCTTGCCGAACTCGCTGTGGCCGACCTTCAGGCGCAGCGCGCCGATGGCATCGTTGACGACCTTGGCCTTGTCGGCGCCGAAGAAGATCAGGTCACCGTCCTGGGCGCCGGTGCGCTTGAGGACTTCGGCAACGGCTTCGTCGTGCAGGTTCTTGACGATGGGCGACTGCAGGCCTTCGCGGCCCTTGGCCACTTCATTGACCTTGATCCAGGCCAGGCCCTTGGCACCGTAGATCTTGACGAACTCGGTGTAGGCGTCGATCTCGCCACGGCTCATGGCGGCACCGCCCGGCACGCGCAGTGCGACGACGCGACCGCCCGGCGTGGTGGCGGGGCCGGAGAAGACCTTGAAGTCCACCGTCGTCATGGCGTCGGTCAGCTCGGTGAACTCGAGCTTGACGCGCAGGTCGGGCTTGTCGGAGCCGTAGCGGTGCATGGCGTCCGCGTACTTCATGACCGGGTAGTCGCCGAGTTCCACATTCAGGTTCTTGCGGAAGACGTGGCGGATCATGCCCTCGAACATCGAGCGGATCTCTTCCTCGGTCAGGAAGCTGGTCTCGATATCGATCTGCGTGAACTCGGGCTGGCGGTCAGCGCGCAGGTCCTCGTCACGGAAGCACTTGGTGATCTGGTAGTAGCGGTCGAAGCCCGACACCATCAGCAGCTGCTTGAACAGCTGGGGCGACTGCGGCAGCGCGAAGAAGTGGCCATCATGCACCCGGCTGGGGACGAGGTAGTCGCGCGCGCCTTCCGGCGTGCTCTTGGTGAGCATCGGGGTCTCGATGTCGACGAAGCCATGCTCGTCCAGGAACTTGCGGACTTCCATCGCGACGCGGTAGCGCAGCATCAGGTTGTTCTGCATGTACGGGCGGCGCAGGTCCAGCACGCGGTGCGTGAGGCGGGTCGTCTCGCTGAGGTTTTCCTCGTCGATCTGGAAGGGGATGGGCACCGACGGGTTCAGCACCTCGATCTCGTGGCAGAGCACTTCGATCTTGCCGCTGACGAGGTTGGCGTTCTCGGTGCCGGCCGGGCGCGCACGCACCTTGCCGACGATCTTGAGGCAGAACTCGCTGCGAACGTCTTCCGCAATCTTGAAGCTGTCGGCGCGGTCGGGGTCGCAGACGACCTGGACCAGGCCTTCGCGGTCACGCAGGTCGATGAAGATGACGCCGCCGTGGTCGCGGCGACGATGGGCCCAGCCCATCAGGGTCACGGTCTGGTCGAGCAGCTTTTCGCTGACTTGGCCGGCATAGCAGGTACGCATGGAATTTCTCCGGGATTCTTTTTCAGGGTGTTCTTGAGGAGGCGCTGATGAGCTCGCTTGGCTCTCAGGATTGAACGCCGGCCGGGGCGTCCAACCCGGCTAATTTCGGCCCGGCTGATTCAGGACGTCGGCCGCGGGAGCATCCGGGTGCGGCAGCGGCGCCACCGTGCCCATCGAGATGATGTATTTCAGCGCCTCGTCCACCGTCATGTGCAGCGGCTTGATGTCGGCGCGCGGCATGATGAGGAAGAAGCCCGACGTGGGATTGGGCGTTGTCGGCACATAGAGGCTGACGTGCTCCTGCTCCAGGTGGCAGGCCACCTCGCCGCTGGGCGTGCCGGTGACGAAGGCGATGGTCCAGGAGCCGGCGCGCGGGTATTGCACCAGCACGGCCTCGCGGAAGGCGTTGCCGCTGCTGGAGAACAGCGTGTCCGAGACCTGCTTGACCGAGCTGTAGATGCTCTTGACGATGGGGATGTGGGACATCAGCCGGTCCCACTGCGTCAGCAGCCACTGGCCGAAGATGTTGGCGACCAGGACGCCCGTGGTCAGCAGGCCGCCGGCCAGGATGACGAGGCCCAGGCCGGGCACATGACGCAGCTCCAGCACCGCTTCCTTCAGCGAGGCTGGCAGCACCAGGGCCAGGGCGGCCAGCATGGAGCCGAAGACGCCATTGACGACGTCCAGCACCTGGGCCAGCACCCAGATGGTGATGGCCAGCGGCAGCCAGACCAGCAGGCCGGCGACCAGGTATTTGCGGAGTGAGGCGCCCACGATGTCCCGTTCAGTGGCAGGCGCAGGAGCCGCCGCAGGGGGTGGAGGACGACGAGGCGCCGGACGCTTCGGTCTTGGGCGACTCGGACTTGGCCGGCTCGGCGGCCGGCGTCGCCGGTGCGGCGGTGGAGCCGCCACGGAAGTCGGTCTGGTACCAGCCCGAGCCCTTCAGCTGGAAGCCGGCGGCAGTGATCTGCTTGGAAAAGCTCTCTGCCGCGCAGGCCGGGCAGGTGGTCAGCGGCGCGTCGGACAGCTTTTGCAGCACGTCCTTGGCGTGGCCACAGGCGCTGCAGCGGTAGGCGTAGATGGGCATGGCGGGCTCTCGTGAGTCTCGGGAGGCGAAAAGCCTGCCATTTTAGCGGAGCGGCTCGAACTCAGCCGTGGGGCGGCAGATGGTGGCTGACATGCTCGCGGCGGTCGGTCAGCAACTGCGGCATCAGCGAGCCGACCACCATGCCCACCAGGGCCGCCAGCAGACCGGCCAGCTGGCCCGGGAAAACCTCGCCCCAGGTCGTCACCTGCGGGAAGAAGGCGACCCAGACGGCGATGCCGGCAAAGATGGAGAACACGGCGCCCTGGGTGGTCGAGCGGCTCCAGTACAGGCCGAAGACCAGGGGCACGAAGGCGGCCACCAGGGTCACCTGGTAGGCGGCGCTGACGAGGTCGTAGATGGAGGTGCCCTGCAGCGCGATGGCATAGGCCAGCACGGCGAAGGCGAAGATGACCAGGGTCACGCGCATGGCGACGAGAGACTGCTTGTCGCTCATGCCAGGGCGGATCTGCTTCAGGATGTTCTCGACGAAGCTGGTCGTCGGCGCCAGCAGCGTGGCCGACGAGGTGCTCTTGATGGCCGACAGCAGCGCGCCGAAGAACAGGATCTGCATCAGCAGCGGCATATGGCCCATGACGAAGCTGGGCAGCACGCGCTGGTAGTCGTTCTGGGCCAGCTCCAGCGCCTTGTCGCCCATCACGCTGACGGCGGCCAGCACGATGAACATGGGCACGAAGGCAAAGGCGATGTAGCTGAAGCCACCGATCATGGCGCCGCGCTGGGCCGTCTTGGAATCCTTGGCCGACATGACGCGCTGGAACACGTCCTGCTGGGGGATGGAGCCCAGCATCATGGTCAGGCCCGAGCCGAGGAACATAGCCATCTGGGTGAAGCTGGGTTCCGGCAGGAAGCGGCCCAGGTCACGGGTCTTGGCCAGGTCCAGGACCTTGCCGACACCGCCAGCGAGGTCGGAGGCGAACACCGCGATGACGCTCAGGCCGATGACCAGCACGATCATCTGGATGAAGTCGGTCCAGGCCACGGCCAGGAAGCCGCCGATGACGACATAGACCAGCACGGCCAGCAGGCCGACGATCATGCCGGTCTGCGGGCTCATGGCGCCGTCGGTCAGGATGTTGAAGACCAGGCCCAGGGCCGTGACTTGCGCCGCCACCCAGCCCAGATAGCTAAGGATGATGGCCAGCGAGCAGAACACCTCGACGCCCTTGCCGAAGCGCTGGCGGTAGAAGTCGCCGATGGTCAGCAGGTTCATGCGGTACAGGCGCGCGGCGAAGAAGGCACCCACCAGCACCAGGCAGAAGCCGGCGCCGAAGGGGTCTTCGACGACGGCACCCAGGCCGCCCTGCACGAACTTGGCGGGCAGGCCCATCACCGTCTCGGCGCCGAACCAGGTCGCGAAGGTCGTCGTGACCACCATGATCAGCGGCAGGCTGCGGCCGGCGACGGCGAAGTCCGAGGTGTTCTTGACCCGCGTACCCGCCCAGACGCCGATGCCCAGGGTGCCGAGCAGATAGAGCACGACGAAGACGATGAGCGTGGTGTTCATGAACGTGGGGCGCGGAAGGACGGAAAAGCGGCGCGGATTATGAAGGCGGCGCCGCGCTTCCGCCCTAGGGAAAGGAACTTAGAACGGCGGGGCCAGAAAGCGCACCGTCAGCCAGGCCACCGCCACGCCGATGGCAAAGCCGGCCGCACCCCAGAGCAGGCCGGACAGCAGCCGGTTGGTGCGGCGCAGTTCGCGCACCAGGGCATGCAGGTCGGCGGCCTCGCTCTTCTGGGCCTGGTTCTTCAGGGCGTCGTGCAGCAGGCGCGGCAGCTCGGGGACGAGCTGGGCGAAGCGCGGCGCCTCCTTCTGCAACTGCTTGGCGAGGGCCGGCCAGCCGACCTGCTCGTTCATCCAGCGCTCCAGGAAGGGCTTGGCCGTGGCCCAGAGGTCGAGCTCGGGGTCGAGCTGGCGGCCCAGGCCTTCGACGTTGAGCAGGGTCTTCTGCAGCAGCACCAGCTGGGGCTGGATCTCGACGTTGAAGCGGCGCGAGGTCTGGAACAGCCTCAACAGCACCTGGCCCAGCGAAATGTCCTTCAGCGGCCGGTCGAAATGAGGCTCGCAGACGGCGCGAACGGCGCTCTCCAGCGCATCGACGCGGGTCTCGGGCGGCACCCAGCCGGAAGCGATATGCAGCTCGGCGACGCGCTTGTAGTCGCGCTGGAAGAAGGCGATGAAGTTCTGCGCGAGGTAGTCCTTGTCCACCTCGGTCAGCGTGCCCATGATGCCGAAGTCCAGGGCCACATAGCGGCCGAAGGTCTCGGGCGCCAGGCTCACCTGGATATTGCCCGGGTGCATGTCGGCGTGGAAGAAGCCGTCGCGGAACACCTGGGTGAAGAAGATGGTGACGCCGTCGCGGGCCAGCTTGGGGATGTCGATGCCCGCGGCTTCCAGCGCCGGGCGGTGCGAGATCGGCACGCCCTTCATGCGCTCCATGACGATGACTTCGGAGCGGCACAGGTCCCAGTGCATCTCGGGCACCAGGATGAGGTCCAGCCCTTCCATGTTGCGGCGCAGTTGCGCGGCATTGGCGGCCTCGCGCACCAGGTCCAGCTCGTCGTGCAGATAGGTGTCGAACTCGGCGACGACCTCGCGCGGCTTCAGGCGCCGGCCGTCCGCGGAGACACGCTCGATCCACGCGGCCAGTTGGCGCATCAGCGACAGGTCGTCGTCGATGATGTCCAGCATGCCCGGGCGCAGCACCTTGACGGCGACCTCGCGGCCGTCCTTCAGCGTGGCGAAATGGACCTGGGCGATGCTGGCGCTGGCGACCGGCTCGGCATCGAAGCTGGCGAACAGTTCCTCCAGCGGCCGGCCAAAGGCGCGCTCCACCATCTCGCGCGACAGGGCCGCCGGGAAGGGCGGCACGCGGTCCTGCAGCTTGGCCAGCTCCAGTGCCACGTCCTCGGGCAACAGGTCGCGCCGCGTGGACAGCACCTGGCCCAGCTTGACGAAGATCGGCCCCAGATGCTCCAGGGCCAGGCGCAGGCGCACGCCGCGCGGCTCCTGCCAGCTGCGACCCAGGCGGGTCAGCCGGCGCAGCAGCTGGAAGCGCCGCCGGCGCAGGCCCGACAAGGCCAGGTCATCGAGACCGAAGCGCCAGACCGTCCACAGGATGACCAGCAGCCGGGAAACAAACCTCATGCGCCGCCCGCGGGAGCCATGCGCGCGGCCACGCCCGACAAGGTGCGCCGCAGCGTGCGGCCGAACTGGGCGAGCTGGCGGGCGGGCAGCGGCCCGACGACACCGGCCAGGTCATCCTCGATGTCCCAGCGCAGGTTGTCCATCAGCCAATGCATCTCGCCGGCAAAGGCGGCGTCGCCCTGCACGCTGACGGTGGGCGACTCGCCGGTCAGGGCGCCCAGGGCCAGCCTGGCGGGGTTGGAGGCATCGATCTCGATGCGCAGGCCACCCGCGCCCTGGGGCGGTGCATCCAGCCGCTCGAAAAGACCCGCCGGTGTGACACCAAGTATCAAGTCAGGCGCCGCCGGCAACAGGCCGGGCCAGCCCGCCAGGTGGACGACGAGGCCTCTGCCGGCCAGCGGCTTGAGGCGCTGGGCCGCGATGGGCTCCCGGGACACCACATGGTTGATCAACAAAACGAGGCGGTCCTGCAGGGCCGGCATCAGCAAAGGCGTGAGCGACGGCAGGGGCGGCATGGGCCAGGAAGCAGACATACACAAGATTGTAGGCAGCGGACCATGAACAAGGGACGCAGGCGGTTCGACTGTCAAATTTGTTGATAGAGAATCCCTGATCGTTTTCCAGCCCCGGGCAAACCCGCACCCGAGGATCACCGCACCCGCCACGATGTTTGAGGACCGCAGCTACAAAAGGACGTTCTACAGCGCACCGCAGTCGGTCGAATCCCTGATCGCCGCCTTCCTCGAGCCCGGCCTCATCGTTCTGACCTTCCTGGTCGTGAACGGCCATTTCGACGAGCCGGTGCTGCGTCCGACCCTCACGCTGTGCCTGCTCGTCTTCGCCCTCACCTTCCCGGGCCGCAACCGCTTCAGCGACCACCCGGCCAGCGCCCTGGTGGACGTGCTGTCCTCCTGGCTGGTGCTGCTCGGCATCCTGCTGCTGTGCGGTTATGCGACCAACAGCCTGCACTATTTCGAGGACGAGGTGCTGCTGTGGTGGGCCGTCATCACCCCCATCGCCCAGATCGCCGCCATCGAGACCGGCCGCCGCATCCAGCAGTGGCGGGCGCGGGACCCGGGTGCGCGACGCACGGCCGTGGTCGTCGGCGCCGGCCCGCTGGGCCACAAGGTGGCACGGGCGCTGCGCGACTCCCAGGGCGTCATCTGCCTGGGCTATTTCGACGACCGCGCCCCCGAGCGCCTCCACCCCGAGGCCGGCGCCGCCATCCTCGGCACCCTGCCCCAGCTCAGCGAGTTCGTGCGCGACAAGGGTGTGCGCGAGGTCTACATCACCCTGCCCCTGGGCTCGCAGCCACGCATCGTCGAGCTGCTGGAGCAGGTGCAGGGCACGACGGCCTCGCTCTTCTTCGTGCCCGACGTCTTCGGCATCAGCATCATCCAGGGCCGGCTGCAGGACATCTCCGGCGTGCCGGTCGTCGGCATCTGCGAGACGCCCTTCACCGGCACCAACCAGCTGATCAAGCGCGTCAGCGACATCGTGCTGGCGACGCTGATCCTGATCCTGATCTCGCCCATCCTGCTGGCGATCGCCATCGGCGTGAAGCTGAGCTCGCCAGGGCCCGTCATCTTCAAGCAGAAGCGCAACGGCCTGGATGGCGAGGAGATCGTCGTCTACAAGTTCCGCTCGATGCGGGCGCTGGACAACGGCGCCGTGGTCAAGCAGGCCACCAAGGGCGATCCGCGCATCACGCGCTTCGGCGCCTTCATCCGCCGCACCTCGCTGGACGAGCTGCCGCAATTCATCAACGTGCTGCAGGGCCGCATGAGCATCGTGGGACCGCGCCCGCACGCCGTCGCCCACAACGAGGAATACCGCAAGCTCATCAAAGCGTACATGGTTCGCCACAAGGTCAAGCCGGGCATCACCGGCTGGGCCCAGGTCAACGGCCTGCGGGGCGAAACCGACACCATCGACAAGATGGTGGCACGCGTCGAATACGATCTGGAATATCTGCGCAACTGGTCGCTGGCCCTCGATCTGCAGATCATCCTGCGCACCGTGAGGCTGGTGGTGTTTGATCGACATGCCTATTAAGCCTGCTCGCCACTACCGCCGCTGCACGCGTCTGGCGCCCCTGGTCCTCGGCCTGCTGATGGTGCAGGCCGCGCAAGCCCAGACCGACGACACGACGCCTTTTTACGTGGGCGGGTCGCTGGGCATGTCCCGCGTCTCCAACGTCTACCGGCAATCCAGCGCCACCAACGACGACACGGTCATCAGCGCCGGGCTGCTGGGCGGCATCGACACCAAGCTCGGCCGCCAGCATCTGACGCTGGACGGCTCGCTGCAGAACAACCGCTATTCGACCAACAGCGAACTCAACAACCGGTCCTATTCACTCAAGAGCGCCCTCAACTGGCAGACGGTGGGCGACCTGTCGGGCGTGCTGAGCGCCAAGTCGGACCGCTCCCTGGCCGACTTCAACATCGGCAGCGGCGTCGATCCCATCCTGAAGAAGAACATCCAGCGGGAAGATGAGTACCAAGCGACCGTGCGCCTGGGCGTTGCGACGCGCTACACCCTGGAAGCGGGTTGGTCTCACCACAGCCGGGACTTCAGCGCCGCGGAATACGACCGCTTCGACTTCAAACAGGACACCAGCTCACTTGGCATCTATGCCACGCCGGCCGGCAACGTCAAGCTGGGCCTTGTTGGACGCCACACCAAGGGCCAGAACCCACGCTATCCCATCGGCTTGGCCTTTGACCCCGAGACCGCAACCATCGTGGTCGTGTCTGCGCCCAACGACTACAGCCGCAACGACATCGACTTCACGACGAACTGGGACACGGGCGGCCGCAGCACGCTGAACACACGCGTCAGCCGCAGCAAGACCAAGAACAGCCTCGACGACCGCCTGCGCGACTTCAGCGGCACGACTGGCGCCGTCGGCTGGAACTGGCAGCCGACGGCCAAGCTGCAGCTCAACCTGCAGTACGCCCGCGACACGGGACAGGAAAGCGTGATTCGCACCGCCGACCTGAACCGGGTCTACACCACCTGGCAGCTGGGCAGCAGCTATGCCCTGACCAGCAAGATCAGCCTGAATGCCAAGGCCAGCAGGAATCGGGCGACGCGCGCCAGCACGGCAGGCGCCGCCGTGGCAGACGCCCTCGATGATTTCAAGACCTACGGCCTGGGCATGCGCTGGGCGATTTCGCGCGGCTTCAGCCTGGGCTGCCAGTACGACCACGCCAGCCGCAACAGCAGCATCGCGCAATACGTCTACAGCGCCAGCAGCTACGGCTGCACCGGCCAAGCCATCCTCTACTGATGACCACCGTTCTGCTCACCGGCGCGACCGGCTACATCGCCTCACACACCTGGCTGGCCCTGCAGCAGGCGGGCTACCGGGTTGTCGGCGTCGACAATTTCTCCAACAGCTCGCCCGTCGTCTTGGAACGGCTGGCTGAACTTGCCAGCGCCCCCATCGAGTTCGAACGCGGCGACGTCTGCGATTCGGCCGCCATGGACGAGATCTTCAGCAATTACAGGCCTGCCGCGGTCGTGCATTTCGCTGCCTACAAGGCCGTGGGCGAATCAGTCAGCCAGCCGCTGGCCTACTACCGCAACAACCTCGGCGGCCTCGTCAACACCTGCGAGGTCATGAAGCGCCACGGCTGCACCCGCATGGTGTTCAGCTCCAGCGCCACGGTCTACGGCGCACCGGAAAAGCTGCCGCTGCGTGAGGACGCCCCGACCTCGTCGACCAATCCGTATGGCGCCACCAAGCTGATGGGCGAGCAGATCCTGCGCGACCTCGGCGTGGCGGATCCGGCCTGGCAGACCGCCTGCCTGCGCTACTTCAATCCGGTCGGCGCCCACGAGAGCGGTCGCATCGGCGAGGACCCGCGCGGCACGCCCAACAACCTGATGCCCTATGTCGCCCAGGTCGCCGTCGGCCGGCGCGACAAGCTGTCGGTGTTCGGCAACGACTATGCGACCCCTGATGGCACCGGGGTGCGCGACTACATCCATGTCACCGACCTCGCCGAGGGCCACGTCGCCGCGCTGCGCTGGCTGATGGCCAACCCAGGCTCACTGACCGTCAATCTCGGCACCGGCCAGGGCTACAGCGTGCTCGATCTGGTGCGCGCCTACGAGGCCGCCAGCGGCCGCAGCGTGCCCTACGAAATCGTGCCGCGCCGCCCCGGCGACGTGGCGGCCTGCTGGGCCGATCCAGAGCTGGCACGGAACACGCTTGGCTGGGAGGCCAGACTCGACCTCGCCCGCATGTGTGAAGACAGTTGGCGCTGGCAACACCACAACCCCCACGGATTCAAAACCGCCTGACACGGCCACACAACAATGATCCAGGTCCAACCCGTCATCATGGCCGGCGGCTCCGGCACCCGGCTTTGGCCGCTGTCGCGCGCCGGCTACCCCAAGCAATTCCTCGTGCTGTCGGGCAATGAGAGCCTGTTCCAGCTGGCCGCGCGCCGGCTGGCCGCGCTGGCCTCGCCCGAGTTCCAACTGGCGGGGCCCTGCATCGTCGGCAACGAGGAACACCGCTTCCTGGTGCTGGACCAGCTGCGCGAAACCAGGCTGGAACCCAGCAGCGTGCTCCTCGAACCGCTGGGCCGCAACACGGCCCCGGCCCTGACGCTGGCCGCCCTGGCCGCCCTCGAAGGCGGAGCCGACCCCGTCCTCGTCGTGACGCCGGCCGACCAGACCGTCACCAACCCCGCCGCCTTCACGGCCGCGCTCCAGGATGCCGTGCGCATCGCTGCCGAGGGCGCCATCGCCATCCTCGGCATCACGCCGGACCGCCCCGAGACGGGCTACGGCTATATCCGCACGGCAGCCGATTCAACCGGCCTCGCGGTCGCGCAGTTCGTCGAGAAACCGAATCTCGAGACGGCCCAGCGCTATCTGGCCGAAGGTGACTACTACTGGAACAGCGGCATGTTCGTGCTGCGCGCCAGCGTCTGGATGAAGGCCCTGGAGCGCTTCCGCCCCGACATCGCCGCCGCCACGCGCGCCGCCTGGAACGTGCGCAAGACCGACGCCAAGTTCGTGCGTCCGGGCAAGGCCGAGTTCGCCACCGTGCCCAGCGAATCCGTCGACTACGCCGTCATGGAACGCTGCCCCGGCACCGACATCCCCCTGCGCATGGTCGCCCTGGATGCCGGCTGGAACGACCTGGGCGCCTGGGAAGCGGTCTGGCAGGTGGCCGACAAGGATGCCGACGGCAATGCCTTCGTCGGTGACGCCTTGATCGCCGACAGCAAGAACACCCTGGTGCACGCCACCAGCCGCCTCGTCGGCGTCGTCGGCCTGACCGACATCGTCGTCGTCGAGACGGCCGATGCCGTGCTGGTGAGCGACCGTGCGCGCAGCCAGGAGGTCAAGCAGATCGTGAACCGCCTGGGTGCCGAGCAGCGCGGCGAGCATGCCCTGCACCGCAAGGTGCACCGCCCCTGGGGCTGGTACGACAGCATCGACTCGGGCGAGCGCTTCCAGGTCAAGCGCATCATGGTCAAGCCGGGCGCGTCCTTGAGCCTGCAGATGCACCACCACCGCGCGGAGCACTGGATCGTCGTCAGCGGCACGGCCGAGATCGTCAACGGCGACAAGACCATCCTGCTGACCGAGAACCAGTCCACCTACATCCCGCTGGGCCAGACCCACCGCCTGGCCAATCCCGGCAAGGTGCCGCTGGAAATCATCGAGGTGCAGTCCGGCTCCTACCTGGGCGAAGACGACATCGTCCGTTTCGAAGACACCTACGGAAGGACATGAGACCACCCCCTACCGGCTTCGCCGGCCCCCTCAAAGGGGGCGCACCCGATGGCCTGGCAAAGCCAGTTCCATGGGTGCAGCTTGGCAAGACACTAGCCCGCCATCACAGGAATTGAGATGACCATCCTTGTTACCGGCGGCGCCGGCTTCATCGGCAGCAACTTCGTGCTCGACTGGCTGCGCCAATCCGACGAACCCGTCGTCAATCTTGATGCCTTGACCTACGCCGGCAACCTCGAGAACCTGGCCTCGCTGGACGGGGACGCCCGGCACATCTTCGTCAAGGGCGACATCTGCGACCGTACCCTGGTCGATCAACTGCTGGCCACGCACCAGCCCCGCGCCGTCGTCCACTTCGCCGCCGAGAGCCATGTGGACCGCTCCATCCACGGTCCCGGCGCCTTCATGAAGACCAATGTCGAAGGCAGCTTCACGCTGCTGGAAGCCGCGCGTGCCTACTGGGGCGGGCTGGAAGGCGAGACCAAGGCCGCCTTCCGCTTCCACCATGTGTCGACCGACGAGGTCTACGGCTCGCTCAAGCCCAGCGACCCGCCCTTCGCCGAAACCAATCCCTACGAGCCCAACAGCCCCTACTCGGCCAGCAAGGCCGCCAGCGACCACCTCGTGCGCGCCTGGCACCACACCTATGGCCTCCCGGTCGTCACGACCAACTGCTCGAACAACTACGGGCCCTATCACTTCCCGGAGAAGCTGATCCCGCTGATGATCGTCAACGCCTTGGCGGGCAAGCCCCTGCCCGTCTATGGCGACGGCCAGCAGATCCGCGACTGGCTCTATGTGACCGACCACTGCAGCGGCATCCGCGCCGTGCTGGCCGGCGGCAAGCTCGGCGAGACCTACAACATCGGCGGCTGGAACGAGAAGGCCAACATCGACATCGTCAAGACGGTGTGTGCCCTGCTCGACGAACTCAAGCCCTCGGCGGACGGCCCCTACGCGCGCCTCATCACCTATGTGAAGGACCGCCCCGGCCACGACCGCCGCTACGCCATCGACGCCCGCAAGATCGAGCGCGAGCTGGGCTGGCGCCCGGCCGAAACCTTCGAGACCGGCATCCGCAAGACGGTGCAGTGGTACCTCGATCATCCGGATTGGGTGGCACGCGTGCAGAGCGGTGCCTACAAGGACTGGGTGTCCAAGCAGTACACGGCATGAAGATCCTGCTCCTCGGCAAAGGCGGCCAGGTCGGCTGGGAACTGCAGCGCTCGCTCGCCGTGGCCGGCGAAGTGGTGGCGATGGACCACGACGACGGCGCCGACTTCACCCAGCCTGAAGCCCTGCTGGCCCAGGTGCGCACCATCGCCCCCCAGGTCATCGTCAATGCCGCGGCCCATACCGCCGTCGACAAGGCCGAGAGCGAACCCGAACTGGCCCGCCAGATCAACGCCGCTACGCCGGCTCTGCTGGCCATCGAGGCCAAGCGCATGGGCGCCCTGCTGGTGCACTACTCGACCGACTATGTCTTCGACGGCAGCGGCAGCCATGCCCGTGACGAGGAAGCCTCCATCGGCCCGCTGAGCGTCTACGGCACGACCAAGGCCGAGGGCGAGGACGCCATCCGCGCCAGCGGCTGCCAGCACCTCATCCTGCGCACCAGCTGGGTCTATGGCGCCCGCGGTGGCAACTTCGCCAAGACCATGCTGCGCCTGGCAGCCGAGCGCGAGCAGCTCAAGGTCATCGCCGACCAGATCGGCGCGCCTACCGGGGCCGACCTGCTGGCCGACCTGACCGTGCACATGATGCGAGCCGCGCGGGTCAACCCGGCGTTGACCGGCACCTATCACGCGGTGGCCGGCGGCGAGACCAGTTGGCATGACTACGCGCGCTTCGTCATCGAATTCGCACGTCGCCACGGTAGCCTCATCAAGGTCGGGTCGGATCAGGTGCTGGCCATTCCGACCAGTGACTATCCGACGCCCGCCAGGCGCCCGCTGAACTCGCGCCTGGCCACCGCCAAGCTGCAGCAGCGCTTCGGTTTGCGCCTGCCGCACTGGCAGCAGGGCGTCGAACGCATGCTGAACGAAATTCTCTGAGGTCTTCCATGAAAAACCGCAAGGGCATCATCCTCGCCGGAGGCTCCGGCACGCGGCTGCACCCGGCGACGCTGGCCGTCAGCAAGCAGTTGCTGCCGGTCTACGACAAGCCGATGGTCTATTACCCGCTGAGCACGCTGATGCTGGCGGGCATCCGCGACATCCTGCTGATCAGCACGCCCCAGGACACGCCCCGCTTCGAGGCGCTGCTGGGCGACGGCTCGCGCTGGGGCCTGAACATCAGCTATTGCGTCCAGCCCAGCCCCGACGGCCTGGCCCAGGCCTTCATCCTCGGCCGCGACTTCGTCGGCGGTGCGCCCAGCGCGCTGGTGCTGGGCGACAACATCTTCTACGGCCACGACTTCGCCGGCCTGCTCAGCAACGCCACCCACCGCGATGCCGGCGCCAGCGTCTTCGCGTATCACGTGACCGACCCCGAACGCTACGGCGTCGTCGAGTTCGACCGCGACCTGCGGGCCCTGTCCATCGAAGAGAAGCCCAAGGTGCCCAAGAGCAATTACGCGGTCACGGGCCTGTACTTCTATGACGAACAGGTCTGCGACATCGCTGCGAGCATCAAGCCCAGCGCACGAGGCGAGCTCGAGATCACCGACGTCAACGCCCACTACCTGAACCGCGGCCAGCTCAGCGTCGAGATCATGGGCCGCGGCTATGCCTGGCTCGACACCGGCACCCACGACAGCCTGATGGAAGCGGGCCAGTTCATCGCCACGCTGGAAAAGCGCCAGGGCCTGAAGGTCGCCTGCCCCGAGGAAATCGCCTTTCGCTCGGGCTGGATCACCGCATCGGAACTCGAGGCCCTGGCCCGACCGCTGGCCAAGAACGGCTATGGGCAGTACATGCTCAAGCTGTTGTCCGACCTGACCGCCTGACCATGCAAGTGACACCCACCGCCCTCCCCGAGGTCCTGCTCATCGAGCCCAAGGTCTTCGGCGACGCCCGCGGCTTCTTCATGGAAAGCTGGAACGAAGAGCGCTTCAACAAGGCCCTGGGCCATGAAGTGCGTTTCGTGCAGGACAACCACTCCCGCTCCTCGCGCGGCGTGCTGCGCGGCCTGCATTACCAACTCGACCCCCACGCCCAGGGCAAGCTGGTGCGCTGCGTGTCAGGCGCCGTGTTCGACGTGGCCGTCGACATGCGCCGCTCCAGCCCCAATTTCGGTCGCTGGGTGGGCTACGAACTGTCCGCGGAGAACCAGCGCCAGGTCTGGATCCCGCCTGGCTTCGCCCATGGCTTTCTCGTCGTCAGCGAGACCGCGGACTTCCTCTACAAGACCAGTGGCCGCTACGCGCCCGAGCACGAGGGCGCCGTGCGCTGGAACGATCCGACCATCGGTGTTGCGTGGCCCTTGCAAGGCATCACACCCCAGCTGTCGGCCAAGGATGTGGACGCGCCGCTGCTGGCGCAGGCCAAGGCCTTCGACTGAAGGCTGGGCCGCCACCTCGTCAATAAAGAAAGCCCTCCGACGGAGGGCTTTCCTGCTTCAGGTGCGCCGAGATCAGCCGCGACCGATGCCGCGATAGTCGATGCCCAGCGTCTTCATCAGCTTGGGGTCGTAGAGATTGCGGCCGTCCAGAATGACCGGCGCCTTCAGCGCCGACTTGATGGCGTCGAAGTCCGGCGTGCGGAACTCCTTCCACTCCGTCACGATCAGCAGCGCATCCGCTCCCTGCAAGGCGGCTTCGGCGCGCTCCACCAGCGTCACGTCGTCGCGCGGACCGATCACGCGCGCCGTCTCCGGCATCGACACGGGGTCGTACGCCGCCACGGTTGCACCACGCCTGGTCAGCTCGTCGATGATGACCAGGGACGGTGCCTCGCGCATGTCATCGGTGTTGGGCTTGAAGGCCAGGCCCCAGATGGCGAAGCGGCGGCCCTTGAGGTCGTTGCCGAAGCGGGCGACGACCTTGTCGACCAGCACGCGCTTCTGGCGCTCGTTGGCCTCTTCCACGGCCGTCAGCACCTTCAGCGGGAGCCCCAAGTCCGCGGCGGTCTTCACCAGCGCCTTGACGTCCTTGGGGAAGCAGGAGCCACCATAGCCGGCGCCGGCATAGAGGAACTGGTAGCCGATGCGCGGGTCGGAGCCGATGCCGCGCCGCACCAGCTCGATGTCGGCACCCACGCGCTCGGCCAGCAAGGCCAGCTCGTTCATGAAGCTGATGCGCGTGGCCAGCATCGCGTTGGCGGCGTACTTGGTGAACTCGGCGCTCTTCACGTCCATGACCAGCATGCGGTCCTGGGTGCGGTTGAAGGGCGCGTACAGCGCGCGCATCAGCAGCGTGGCCTGCTCGTCGTCGGAGCCCACGATGATGCGGTCTGGCTTCATGAAATCGTCGACCGCCGCGCCTTCCTTCAGGAATTCGGGATTGGAGACGACGGCATAGCCCATGCTCGACAGGCCGCGCTTGTCCAGCTCTTCCTTGACCGCCGCGCGCACCTTGTCGGCCGTGCCGACCGGCACCGTGCTCTTGTCGACGATGACCTTGTAGTCGGTCATGCGCTGGCCGATGGAGCGGGCCGCGGCGACGACGTATTGCAGGTCGGCCGAGCCGTCTTCGTCCGGCGGCGTGCCCACGCCGATGAAGAGCATCGTGCCGTGGTTCACGGCCATGTCCACATCGGTCGTGAACTGCAGGCGGCCGGCCGCCACATTGCGGCGCACCACCTCCAGCAAACCCGGCTCATGGATGGGGATCTCGCCGTCGTTGAGGACACGGATCTTCTCGGGGTTCACGTCCAGGCAAACCACGTGGTTGCCCATCTCGGCCAGGCAGGCGCCGGTGACCAGGCCGACATAGCCGGTGCCGATGGCGGTGACTTTCATTCCTTGTCCTTGTTCAGATGCGGTTCACGACTTTGTAATGCAGTTGCATGACAGGCTCGTGGATCAGACCTTGTAATAGCCCCGATACCAGGCGACGAACCGCTGGACGCCCTCGGGCACAGGCATGGCCGGGCGGAAATCCGTCCAGGCCGCCAGTTCCTCGACATCGGCATGCGTGGCCGGCACGTCGCCATCCTGCAGCGGCATGAAGTTCTTGACCGCCTCGCGGCCGACAGCCTGCTCGATGGCCTCGATGAAGCTCATCAACTGGATGGGCGCATGGTTGCCGATGTTGAAGACGCGATACGGGGCGCTGGAGCGCGCCGGATCGGCCTTGGCGGGGTCGTAGGCAGGGTCGGCTGTCGCAGTGCGATCCAGCACCCGGACGACACCCTCGGCGATGTCGTCGACATAGGTGAAGTCGCGAATCATCTTGCCGTGGTTGAACACGTTGATGGGGCGACCTTCGATGATGGCCTTGGTGAACAGGAACAGCGCCATGTCGGGCCGGCCCCAGGGCCCGTACACCGTGAAGAAGCGCAGGCCCGTCGTCGGCAACCCAAAAAGGTGCGAATAGGTGTGCGCCATCAGTTCGTTGGCCTTCTTCGTCGCGGCGTAGAGGCTGATGGGGTGGTCGACGCTGTGATGCTCCGAGAACGGCATCAGCGTGTTGCCGCCATAGACGCTGGAGCTAGACGCATAGGCCAGGTGCTGCACACCGTTGTGCCGGCAGCCTTCCAGGATGTTGGTGAAGCCGACGATGTTGCTGTCGATGTAGGCGTGAGGGTTCTCGATGGAATAGCGCACGCCGGCCTGGGCGGCCAGATGCACCACGCGATCGAAGCGCTGCTCGGCGAACAGCTTGGCCATGCCGGCGCGGTCCGCCACGTCCAACTGCACAAAGCTGAAGCCGGGCTTGGGCGTGAGACGCGCCAGCCGGTCATGCTTGAGCTGGGGGCTGTAGTAGTCGTTGAGGTTGTCGATGCCCACGACCTGGTCACCTCGCGCCAGCAGGATCTGGCTGACATGCATGCCGATGAAGCCGGCTGCGCCGGTGACGAGTACCTTCAAGATCGAGTCCTCAGCTGAGTGTGTGGATTTCTTGCGAACCCGGCATTGTCCAACAGCCGCCACCGTCGCCGAAGACCGCATCTGAGCGTCGCGACGAAACCTGGATGGGGGACGGACGCCGCCGCAGCCCTGTTGTGCAATCCGACCGGCTTGGATTCCTAATGCAAGGGTCGCGTGGTTCGCATCACGCTTGCTACTTTTGCTTTCAAGGCACAACCCCGCAATCAAGGGGACCGGCTCGCGACAATTCGAAGCACACGCCGGCGGTCGGCCAGGCGTGGTTGTCCACCCCCTTCGGCCGCATCGCCATGCAACTCCTGAACTACGTCTCGCGCCCGCTTTCTTCGGCTATCGCAGCCCTGCTCGTCGCTGCTTCCTTGACGGCCTGCGGCGGTGGGGACGGCGGTGGCGAGTCATCTCATTCCGCCGCTGCATCGGCGGCCAGCACCCCCTCCACGCCCGGCGCCACGACGGCGGGCAGTACCGAGGCTCCGGCCGAGGCGATGCTCGCCGCCCAGGCCGAAACCGCAGCGGCAGCCGATGCCCAGGCTGCGGCGGCAGCACTCCAGGCCGAAGTCGCCGCCCAGACTGCTGTTGCCGCGCCCAGCCCCGAGGTTGCTGTGACGGCGGCCGCCACCGAGCCCATGGCCAAGGCCCTGGCCGCGAATGCTGAAGCCGCGCCGACGCTGACCGTCCGTGCCCGCGCCGACATCGCCGGCGGCGTCGGTGCCCAGATGACCGTCATCGTGGACGACGTCACCATCGGCAGCGTCGAAGTGACGGCCACCAGCTTCACCAACTACCCGTTCAGTGCTCCCAACCTGAAGCCGCGCTCCAAGGTCGAGGTCGTCTTCACTAACGACGGCAACGTCAACGGCGTCGATCGCAATCTCTACCTGTCCTATCTGAGCGACGGCACGACGGTGCTGGAGTTGAACTCCGCAAACGCCATCGTGGACCGCGGCATTGGCCGCGCCGCCTTCGACAGCCAGGACGTCCTGCCCTGGTCCGGTTGCGTCTGCTGGTTTGGTGCCATGCGCATGGTCTGGCCGACCGTCACGCCCGATGCCCAATGGGCCCAGAAGGCAGACGCCGTGCGCTTCCTGGAGCAGGCCACCTTCGGCCCCACGCCGACCGAAGTCAACAACCTGCTGACCACCACGCCCGCCGACTGGATCACGGCCCAGATGGCCCTGCCCTACACGCCCAACTTCCTCAACTACGTCTGGGGCAAGTATGCGCAAGGTGACGCCTATCGCCCCAGGGGCAGCAACTACAACCCCGGCTGGATCGCCCAGACCTTCTGGGAACGCGCCGCCAATGCCAACGACCAGCTGCGCCAGCGCACCGCCTTCGCGCTGCACCAGATCTTCATGGTCTCGCAGGCCGACAGCAACCAGTACTACCAGGCCCGTGCCTACGCCAACTACGTGGACCTCCTCCACAAGCATGCTTTCGGCAACTTCAGGAATCTCCTGGAGGACATGGCGCTGAGCCCCTCGATGGGCATCTACCTGTCCCATATCCGCAACCGCAAGGAAGACCCCGCCACCGGCCGCATGCCCGACGAGAACTTCGCCCGCGAAGTGATGCAGCTCTTCACCATCGGCCTGTACGAACTGAACACCGACGGCACGCTCAAGCTCGACGGCAACGGCAATCCCATCGAGACCTATACCAATGCCGACATCCTGGCCATGGCCAAGGTGTTCACCGGCTGGAGCTGGGCCTACCCCGACTCCCAGATGAACGAGCAGAACTTCCTGTGGGCCTCACCGAGCACGACCCAGAGCAACGATCCGGGCTACGACGTGCTGCCGATGAAGGCCTACGCCGACTACCACTCCATGGTCGAGAAGAAGCTCTTCACCGGCAAAGCATGGACCACCACGCTGCCGGCCGGTAGCAGCGCGCAGGCTGACCTGAAGGGGGCGCTGGACACCCTGTTCAAGCACCCCAACGTCGGCCCCTTCATCGGCCGCCAGCTCATCCAGCACCTGGTCAGCAGCAACCCGAGCCCCGCCTACGTGGGCCGCATCGCCGCCGTCTTCAACAACAACGGCCAGGGCGTGCGCGGCGACCTCGGCGCCGTCGTGCGCGCCATCCTGCTGGACAGCGAAGCGCGCGGCGTTCCCGCAGCGGGCGCCGGCAAGCTGCGCGAGCCCGTGCTGCGTGTCACGCACTGGATGCGCGCCATGGGCGCCAAATCCGCCAGCGGCGAATACACGCTGCAGTGGTTGCTGGACGACCAAGGCGAGCGCGCCCTGTCGGCGCCCTCGGTGTTCGGCTACTACCGCCCTGGTTACGTCCCTGCGAACACCGCCTTCAGCGCCCGCGGCGCCACCGCGCCCGAGTTCCAGATCATCAACGAATCCACCGTTGCATCCTGGATCAACATGGCCGAAGCCATGGCCGGCTCGGGCCTGGGATGGAACGTCAATGTCAACGACGTCGTCGCCACCTACGCCACCCAGGTCTCGCTGGCCAACAGCACCAACCTCGCCATGCTGCCCGACCAGCTCAACCTGATGCTGCTCGGCGGCCGGATGACACCGGCCCTGCGCCAGCAGATCGTCGACATCATGAGCCAGATCAACCCCGCCGCCGCCGACGGCACGCTGTCCAGAGCTCGCGCCGCAGTGTTCCTGACGCTCGCGTCACCCGAATACCTGTTCCAGCCGTAACCCCAGCAGCAGCCACGGACACCCGATCACCATGAACGCATCTCGCCGCGCCTTCCTCTCCGCAGCTTCCGGCCTGGCCGCCGCTGGACTGGGCCGCCACGCCGCCCCGCTGGCCCTCAACCTCGCCGGCCTTGGCGCCCTGGCATCCAGCCAGGCCCAGGCCGCCACCACCGACGGCTACAAGGCCCTCGTCTGCCTGTTCATGCAAGGCGGCAACGACAGCCACAACTGGGTCGTGCCCATGGACGCCGACAGCTACAACAGCTACGCCAGCGTCCGCGGCAGCCTGGCAGTGCCTTTCAACAAGCTGCTGCCCCTCAGCACGCCGGGCCAGGGCGCCGGCCGCGAGTTCGGCATGCCGCAAGAGCTGGCACCGCTGCGTCAGCGCTACGAGTCGGGGCAATGCGCCGTCGTGGCCAACGTCGGGACCTTGCTGCGCCCCACCACCAAGGCCGACTACCAGGCTGGCATCGGCCTGCCGTCCAAGCTCTTCTCCCACAACGACCAGGCTTCCATGTGGCAGTCCATGCAGGTGGAAGGCGCACCCACGGGTTGGGGGGGGCGCATGGGCGACGTGCTGATGTCGGCCAACCAGCAGCCCGTCTTCACCGCCGTTGGTGCCAACGGCAACGCCGTCTTTCTGTCTGGCTCCAAGGTCACTCCCTACTACCTCGGCCCCACCGGCCCCATCCAGATCGGCGCGGCCCAGACCGGCTGGCATGCTGGCAGCACCGCCGTGCCCGGCGCCTTGCGCAGCATGCTGGCCACCTCGTCCAGCCCCAACGACTTCCAGGCCGAGTACCTCAAGGTCGCCCAGCGCTCCTTGAACACCTCGGGCACCTTGCAAGCCGCCATCAACGGCACCAACCTGCCCGCCCTGTCCACCGCAGCCATCGGCCTGCCCGGCGGCGGCTCATTGACCCTGGCCAACGAATCCGTTGCCCGACAACTTCGCGTCGTCGCGCAGATGATCGCGGCAGGCGCCGGCATGGGCATGAAGCGGCAGATCTTCATGGTCAGCCTCACAGGCTTCGATTGCCACGCCTTCGAGATGCGCGACCAACCCCTGCAGATGGCACGCGTGGCCCAGTCCGTCG
Organism: Roseateles sp. FW305-36; assembly: GCF_058787015.1. Taxonomy (NCBI): domain Bacteria; kingdom Pseudomonadati; phylum Pseudomonadota; class Betaproteobacteria; order Burkholderiales; family Sphaerotilaceae; genus Roseateles; species Roseateles sp. FW305-36. The sequence continues at coordinate 150,478 of NZ_JBYSZK010000011.1, forward strand.
GCTGGTTCATGGACACCCTGCAAGCCCTGGGCATGCTCGACAAGGTCACCCTGTTCACCGCCAGCGATTTCGGCCGTACCCTTGTCAGCAACGGTGACGGCTGCGACCACGGCTGGGGCAGCCACCACCTGGTGGCCGGCGGCGGCGTCAAGGGCAAGCAGATCCTGGGCGACTTCCCGGTGACGGCACTCGGCACGGCCAGCGACGTGGGCTCCGGCCGCCTGCTGCCCGGCATGGGCGTGACCCAGCTCGCCAGCAGCCTTTCCGGCTGGATGGGTCTGAGCGCCGCTGAACAGCAGGTTGTGCTGCCCAATGTCGGCAGCTTCGGAGCAGGCCCTGCACTGTTCGGCTGAATGCGCTCGACTTGCCGCTTAGGGATGGACGAAGCCCCGAGGGAGCCCGTCCACTGAATCCGCCTGGCCTTTTCGCCGGGAGCAAGGATTCGCCATGCAGGTCTCTTCACACCGCCTCAGGTCGTCGCTTCGGGCCTTGCGCCCCATACATGTTGCCGCCGCTCTGGGCCTGGCCGCCAGTCAACCGGCCCAGGCCATGGTCTTCTGGGACGAGGTTACCTTTTACCTGACCTATGCCAGCTACAGCCCGGGCGACACGGTCAGCACCACCTTCTACTTCGGCACCAAGCCGGCGATCGACCTCAGCAGCTTCGAATTCACGCTCAGCTGGGACAACGCCTTGGCCACACCCGTGGCCGCTGGCCCGGGTTCAGTGGCCGATTGGGTTGCCACGCTGGGCACCCAGGGCAACGTGAGCTATGGCAACGTCGGCTCGCAGGTCATCAAGGGCGCCTGGACCACCGACCCTTCAGGTGGACCCGCCAATCTGTACTCCACCAGCTACAGCCAGCTGGCTCGAACGAGCTTTGCTTTCGAAACCAGCGCGGCCCTGAACGTGCCTTTCGTCGTCTCGATCGAGCTCACCAACCTCAAGGACGCCACCGGCGATGTCGTGGACCTCGGGTCCGGCTTCATCAACCGGGCCACCATGACGCCGGTACCAGAGCCCAGCACGTGGCTGAGCCTCGCTTTCGGCGTGGCTTTGCTCGGCCGGCTGCGACGCTCCATACTCCATTGAAATCGAGTACTTTTCTTGTGCTGATCGGTGGCGCCAGGCGGTCCCGCTTCTCGGGTCGCATCTCGCGACATCTGGCACATCTGCCGTAACAAGCTCGCCCCACAATCGCCGTTTCGGTTGCGGCATCGCAGTTCACGCGCACCCTCGGAGATCTTTGTGAAAGTCACCCCCTTGCCGACTTGCGAGTCCTTCATCAATACCCTGGCCGGTCTCGCCGCCTCGTGCGTGCTGATGGCAGGCTGCGGCGGCGGCAACGGGGCCAGCACCTCGGGCACGCAATCCGTCACGCCAAGCACTCCGAGCACGCGTGTGGCTTCCGCCGGCGGCGAGGCCGCCAGCAATCCGGCCAGCGCACCACTTCCCAGCTTTGCCGACGAAGCCGCCTCCGCAGCCAGCGCGGTGCTGGCCACTGCTCAGGTTGCCGAGTCCGCGAAAACCGGCGGCAGCGCAGCGAGTACCGCCGTGGCGATCAACACCCCGGCGAAACCTTTGGCCACCAGCACGGCAAGCGGCAGCACCTCTGCCGGCACTGTGACCTCCACGAACGCGACGCCCCGTGTGGCTGCGGCCGCCCCCGCCACCGCCGTGATGGCCGCCGCAGAAAACACCAGCGCCCCGGCCGACTCCGTCACCATGCACACGATGGCAGCGACTGGTGCCGAAGCTGCCGCCGCACCCGTCGCCTGCGACCTGGATCTCACGCGCAGCTTCGGCACCGCCTGCTTTGCCGCGGTGACCACCAAACTGGGCGACGGCGCGATCGCCACCTTCCCCAATGCCAAGCCCGGCTATCGCGGCAGCACCCAGGCCCGGTGCAAGGCCGGGGCCGTCACCTGGAGCAACGAGACCTGCACGGCCGCCACGCTGCTGACCGGCATGGCGGCGGCGGCCAAAGCACCTGCCAACCTGGCCGCCAACGTCGCGGCAGCTCCTGCGCCCAACTACCAGATAGGCGTCTACTACTTTGGTGGTTGGAAGAACAACCAACTGGGTGCATCTTCCGCCACCCCTTGGGAGGCCATCAAGCGCTTCCCCGATCGCGAGCCTTTGCTGGGCCGCTACGCCGAAGACGGCACGGGCGTCATGAGCCAGCAGCTGAAGTGGATGCGCCAGTACGGCATCGACTTTGTCGTTTTCAACTGGTACTGGAGCCGCGACAACACACCCATCCTGGAACAGGCTGTGAAGGCCTATATGGCCGTTCCCGACAAACCCGCCGTGAAGTTCGCCGTGCAGTGGTCCAACCATGACGACTACAACTACACCCAGGCGCAGCTCGACGCGATGTTCCGCTACTGGGTCAACAACTACTTCAAGCGTGCCGACTACCAGCTCTACAACGGCAAGCCCGTCGTCTACATCTTCCTGGCCCCGACCTGGGCCCGCAACGCGGCTGCCATTGGCATGACCAGCGCCCAGCTCATCGCAAGATTGAACAATGTCGCCAAGGCTGCCGGCTTGCCGGGGGTCAGCGTCATCGGCGGCCTGTGGGGGGGCGACAAGACCCAGGACTACAGCGCCTCGACCGGCTTCGCGGCCTTCACGATGTACAACTACCAGAGCCCGGCCAACATCGCCCTCCAGCCTTTGCGCAGCGGCAATTACTCGCGCAGCTATGCCGAACTGCACCAGGCCTACGCCAACCAGTGGGACTGGATGATCAAGAACACCAGCGCCAACTTCATCGTGCCGATGTCCTCGGGTTGGGACAAGCGGCCCTGGGGCGGCAGCCCTGACCCCCTGCATGACGACAGTCGCGGCCTTCCGGCCGAGTTCGCGGTGCATCTGCAGGCCGCCAAGGCCTTCATGGACAGCAACGCCACTCGCACCCAACGCACGGGCATCGTCTGCTGCTGGAACGAGTTTGGCGAGGGCTCCTTTGTCGAGCCCACCAAGGTGGATCAGTTCAACTACCTTCAGCTGATCGGGACCACTTTCGGAGCCAACTAAAGCCGACGCGTGAAAGGGGATGCTCGGGCTTCAACTCTCGCACCTTGCAACCCACTTCACCGACGCGACAGCTGGCCTACTGCTGTTGAATCGGGTCGGGCAGATCGCCATCGACAAAGTACTACCGGAGTGATCTCATCGTTTGGGCAAACGACGTCGTCAATCGCTGATTAGCCCATCCGCTGATGTGGTCGCCATCAAAAAACAGAGGACGTCCATTGCCGGTCTCATAGGCTGAGCAGACCGCGCTAGGGCACAGCACCGGCATCGGGTCCCAAATCCTGGCGGCGGGCAGCTGTTGAACTACTTGGGACATTCGCTGCAGAACTGCCGAGCGTCGCACTTCGAGTTCAGTACGCGATATCTCGAAGCCCTGCTGGCAAATCGGATTCGTATGGTTGAAGGTGTCGGAGCAGCGGAACGGTGGCGACTTAAAAACCGGCTTGGGCGCTTCAAAAACGACATGCACGCCACCCGCCGCGAGCGGCGCCAGTTGTGCCACTGCTTCATCAACGACGCCGACTGAGTCACTATCGAGTTGGCTCACCGTTGCAGTTCGCTCAGGTCCCCATTGGTCGGTATAGCGCGCTACCCGCAGACCGGGCAGAAATAGAACATCGCCGGCCTTGGCCGTGCGCTTGACTTCTTCAAGCACGCTACGAATGAACTGCGGACAACCCGCCGGCGAGTCAGATAAAGGAGCGCGCAACGGAAATACGCCGCAGCCAGGCTTGGTGAACAGCCGCACCGAAGTGCCCTGCTCGCGCGCATAGCTGTCGAGCATCGCCAAATACGCCCCGGCGTGCGAGTCCCCGGCGACATATAGGCTCGACGCGTTCGATTGGCATCCTTGCGGGTGTATATCGATCACGCTGCCTCCGGCAAGGCTGGACATTGCGCGCGTCGAAGTGCAGCCAGCCCGCGCCACAGGCGGCACACCATCCCACCGCCAGACGAGAGGGTCTCGGCTGACGCTCAGCGAGATGCTTGAGCGCTGGAGGGCAACCCCAACGGCCAAGAACACCCCGACGCCAAGCCCCAACGAAGCCGCCGTCAGCACCTGCCATCGTGCCGCGCCCCTGACGATCGTCGAACGACGCAGAGGCTGCTCAATCCAGCGGTAAGAAGCTGCCGCCAGCGCGAAAGCGAGAGCAGCTGCGACCAAGCGCTCAGGCACCGACTCCATTCCGAGTGTCCACCGACCAAAAACGATGATGGGCCAATGCCACAAATACAGCGAATAGGACACTTTGCCGACCGCGACCATTGGTCTCACTCCAAGGCCTCGGCCAACCCATGACATGGGAGTAGCGACGACCAACGCAATCAGCAACACGCTCGCCAGAACAGGAACAACTGCCCAAGGCCAGGGGAAGCTTTGGCTGTCAGTCCAGATCAGAGAGGCCACAAGCCCTAAGGCGGCGAGCAGGGACAAGGGAAAGCGAAATGCTGCTGGTGTCTGAGCCAGCAACGGGCGCCATTTGTTTCGCGAGAAAAACAATGCCACGCCGGCGCCAAGCTCCCAAAAGCGAGAGGCCAAGGAATAGAAGGCGATAGGACCGTTGGTCGCCCAGAGGATCGCGACTCCCAATGAGCAGGCGGCGGCCGCCATCAGAGCAAATGCTGCAGCCCGTCTGCGTCCCCGCAACCAAAGGAAATACAGAAATGGGAACAGCACATAGAACTGTTCCTCGACACCCAGCGACCACGTGTGCGTGAAGGGATTGAGCTCCGTCCTGGGTGACCAATAGTCATTGCTGGAGGATGCCAAGACGATGTTGCTGAATCCCAGGAAAGCAGCCAAGCCGGTTTTGGTATTCGCCTCAGTCAAGCGACCATCCGGCGCCACTGGAACGATCATCGCCATCACGAACATCGTCACGAGCAAACAAGCAATCAGTGCAGGCGCGATGCGGACGAGGCGCCTCACGTAAAACGCTGCAACGAAGCTTCGGAAACTTGTCGATGGCAGGTCGACAGCGGCCGACGCCACGACGAAGCCGGAAATCACAAAAAAGATGTCTACGCCGACAAAACCGGACGGCAACCAACCGTTCAGATGAAACATCAGCACGGACAGCACGGCGACAGCACGCAACCCGTCGATACCCGCAAAGTACTCGGCGTGCGGCTTAGCACTCATCACTTGACTCCATTCATGAACTGCACGTCCAACGCTGCGCTGGCTCAGCGTTTCGCAACGCTCACCAACAGCTGTTCGTACTGGCTCAGGATCGCGCTCCAGGTCAGTCCGTTCTCAAAGCGTTGCACGCTGGCCTGGCGCATCGCTGCCAAAGCCCCCGGATCCGCCAGCACGGTGTCCAACACTGCGGAGAATTCATCCGCATTGCTGAAATAGCGCGCGCCCTCCCCCGCCACCCAGCGGTTGAACCGGTTGTCGTGGGCGATGACGGCATTGCCGGCGCCCAGCGCCTCGACCAGGGACGGGTTGGTGCCACCCACCTGATGCCCGTGCACATAGGCCGCGCTGTGGAAGCGCAAGGCCTGCACGACCGGCTTGTCGTAGATGGCGCCCAGGAAGCGCACCTCCGGCCCCGCCGCGGCCTTGACGGCGCGGTGGTAGGCATTGGCCTCGTTGTAGTTGCCGAGCACCGCCAGCTGCATGCCACGCGGCCGTTTGGAAAAGCCGCTGACAACTTCCAGGATGGAGTTCTCGGGCTCCGCGCGCGCCACCAGCGTCAGATAGCGCCCTGGCTCCAGGCCCAGGGCGCGCACCGCATCGTCGGGCATGGCAGAGACGCGGTCTGCGCCATACGCGATGGTGGTGATCTTGTCGGGCCGCACCCGCGAGCTGAGGTGGACCTTGATCTCGGGGTGATCGGCCACGAGGTGGTTGCCCAGCCAGCAACCCGCCCAGTCATTGAGCCAGAACCAGGTCTTGGCGACCGGCCCCCATTTGGCGCGGGACCACTCGATGCCGTCCATGTTGATGACATTGGGCACGCCCTTCAGGCGCAGCAGGGCGCAGAAGATGGCGGTGTTGTAGCCCAGGGTCAGGCAGAGGTCGCGGTGGCGGCTGGCGTGCGCGGTGGCGTGCCAGTCGAACACGATGGTGCTCTTGGGGCCATCGCCCTGCACGGGAATGTGCAAGCGCTCGACGCCTTGCCATTTGTCCTCGAAGACCGGGCCCACGCCTTCGTCCTGGCAGTAGACGACGACCCGCCAGCCGCGCGCCACCAGATACAGCGCCAGCTGCTCGGCAAAGGTTTCAAAGCCACCGTGGGCGGCGGGCACGCCACGCGTGCCGAGGATGCGAAGGGTACGGGGTTCAGACACGGTCAGGCTTTTTCAAAGTAGGTTCGGTAGGCGGCCGCCAGCACCTCGGCGGAGCGGCGCCAGGTAAAGGCGTCGGCGCGCTCGAGCCCGCGCTGCACGAGCCGTGCGCGCAGGGCCGGGTCGGCCAGCAGCTTTTCGATGGCGGCCTGCAGCGCTCGGGCGTCATTCGGCTCGATGAGCAGGCCGGCGTCGCCCACCACCTCAGGAATGGCGGTCGAGTCGGAGGTGATCACGGGCGCGCCGCTGGCCAGCGCCTCCAGCGGCGGCATGCCGAAGCCCTCGGCGAAGGACGGGTAGACGAAGATCTGCGCGTGCCGGTACAGCGCCGGCAGTTCGCCGTCCCCCACGTCGCTGAACAGATGCACCTGCCGACCCGCGGGCATCTGCGCGAGTTCGGTCTCGAAGTCGCCGTAGCCGAAATCACGCTGGCCGACGATGACCAGGGGCGGCGGCGTGCCCGGCAGCAGGCGGTAGGCGCGCAACAGGGCCGCGTGGTTCTTGCGCGGCTCAATGCGGCCCACGGTCAGCAGATAGCCGCCCGGCGTCAGGCCGCGCGCCCGCACCAGGTCGACGCCCGCCTCGCCGGGGAAGAAGATCTGGCGATCCACGGCGTTGTGCAGCACGCCGATGTTGGCCGCGCGCGCGCCGTAGCGCCGCGCGATCTCGGTACGCGAATACTCGCTGACGGTGCACAGCAGGTCGGCCTTGCGCGCCGACCAACGCATCAGCGTGCGCGAGCGCAGCACGAACAGCCGGCCGAAGAACTGCGGGAAGGGCTCGAAGAGGACGTCGTGGATGGTGACCGCATTGCCGCGCGCGGGCTGCAGCGGGATCACGTACTGCGTGTGCACCAGGTCCAGCGCCAGCTCGCGGCGCAGGCGTGGCAGCTGCAGGCCAAGGCGCACGAAGGGGTTGGCGTGAGGCATGCGCACCCGCTCGACATTCGGCCCCGAGAACCCGGGCAGTCGGCCCAGCGCCTCGGTCTGCTCGAGCAGGAAGACAAAGTCGTACTCGGGGCAGAGCCGGGTCAGCTCCCCGAAGATGCCGATCAGGTGGCTGCGCGAGCCTTGGAACTTGCCGTCGAAGACGTGGAAGTCCACACCTATGCGCCGGCGCCGGTTCGATTGCGTCAAGAGGGACCTCCCACGGTCAGGCCCGCCGAAGCCTGCACCGCTTGTTGCATCGCAGCCAGCAGGGCTGCGTCGGAAAACAGGGCACGAGCCGCCTGGCGCGCCTCGGGCGCTGCAGGCCCCTCGCCCAAGCCGCGCTCGATGGCGGCAACAAACGCTTCGGGTGTGTCGGCCACGGCAAAACAGCGGCGGGCTGCGTCGGGCAGGCCCTTGACGCCCACCGAGGTGCTGACCAGCGCGGCCCGCGAGAACAGCATTTCCACGCTCTTCAGGTTGACGCCGCTGCCGGCCAGCATGGGGTTCACGAGGACGCGCGCCTGGCCAATCACTTCGGCCATGTCGGCCGGGTTCTCGATCAACGTGATGCGGGCATCCGCGGCCAGTAGCTCGCGCACCGCATCGGTCGGGCGCGAGCCGGCCACGGCAATGCGCAGCCCCGCCTGCAGCTTGGGCAGCACACCCTTCACCCACCAGCCCAGGGCCTCGACGTTGTTGGGCGTGTTGAGGTTGCCGAAATAGAGCAGGTCATAGGCCGGCGCCAGCGGCGCCCGCGCCAGGCGCGCGGCGAAGGCGGCGTCCACCAGCGTCGGCACGCAGCCAACGTGGCCGAAACCCTGGGCACGCCAGAACTCGGCATCCTCGAGCGATATGTCCATCACGCGCGCGGCGCGCGCCACCGTGGCGCGCTCGAAGCGCTCCAGCCCCAGGCAGTTGGCGGCCAGGCCCAGGCGCCGCACCCAGCGCCGCTCGCGGGCACGCTGGTCGGCCATGTAGCGATGTTCGAGGTTGTGCGAGCGGTAGACCATGGGCACCCGCAGCGAGCTGGCCAGTTGCCAGGCCACCGCTCCGCCGTAGAGGCCGTCCAGCAGCACGACATCGGGCGCAAACCCGCTCGCCCAGGCCCGCAGGCCTGCGTGGCGCGACGTGACCCAGCGCGACGCGACATGGCTGGGCCAGCGCCACAGTTGCAGCAGCCGCTGTGCGATTTCAGGCAGCGAGCGCGTGATGGGCAACAGCTTCACCTCACGGCACACCGCATGCAATTCGGCCCAGACGGCAGGCGTGGGAGCAGCCACACGGCCCGCGTCCATCCAGCACACCAGCGCGATCTCATGGCCGGCACGGTGCAGCGCCTGCAGCCGGCGCCACACATCCACCCGGCCACCGCTGGTGGCAGGCAGGGGCACGTCATTGGCGATGCACAGTATTCGCATGGTTAGGGTCAATCGATGCCGGCCACGCCGGCTTGCGCCTGCAGGCGCAAGGGCCATGCCTATTCAGGACCGTACGGGCGCTGGGGGGCGGGGTAGTTGCAGGAGCCCGCGCAGCGCGGCGGTCATCTGGGGCCAGCGGCGGCGCACCGCGAAGCGCGCCACATCCAGCAGGCTGAAGTACACGACACTGGCCAGGAAGGGCCGATGAAAACGCCAGCAGAAGCGCAGCCGGTTGCGAAACAGGAAGTACAGCGACAGCGTCGAGCCGCCACTGGCCGTCGTGCCGATGGAGGCACCTTCCTTGTGCAGCACGACACTCGCCGGTGCGTAGCCCAGGCGAAACCGGCCACCGCCCCGCGTGGCCCAATCGATCTCTTCGAAATAGAGGAAGTAGTCCTCCCGCATCAGCCCGACTTGCTCGACGAACTCGCGGCTGGCCAGCATCGCAGCGCCGACGACATAGGACAGGTCGGGCTCCACGGCGCGGCCGTCGGCAGGTACCTCGCCTACCGGCAGGAACGCGCCGATATGGCGGGAGCGGCCACTCCAGCGCGAGTAGCGCGCGCCACCCAGTGCCTGCACTTTGTCTGGCTCATCGAAGTAAACCAGTGTGGACCCGCACAGGCCGATGCCCGGGTCGGCCTGCATGCGTGCCAGCGCCTGGCCCAAGGCGTCGGGCTTCACGACCGTATCGTTGTTCAACACCCAGACATGGGTGCACGCTGGATCGGCCAGCGCCAGGCGGATGCCAGGGTTGTTGCCTCCGGCAAAGCCAAGATTGGCGCCGTTGTCGACCAGCACCATCCACGCTCCACGAAGCCTATCGATGGCGCCAGGCGCGGCGGCTTCGGCGCCCGTCAATTGGACAAAGCCGTCGCTCGCCAGATGTTGGCGGGCCCAGGCCGCGATCTCGGCCATGGAGGTGTCACGGGAGGCGTTGTCGCACACCACCACCCGCTGGGGTCGCGGGTTGCTGGCCAGCAGGCTGTCCAGGCAGGGAATGGTGTCGCGCCAGCCGTTCCAGTTCAGCAGAACAACGGTGGCGCCCGCAGCCGGGCTCACCACGCGACTTCCTTTCTCATCGAAGCCAGAGTGGCAAACAACAGCAACCACATCAGGGTCAGTCCGCTCGGGATGGATAGCCCGGCAAAGGTAGCGAACACGGCCAGCACGGCCGCAGTCGAGAACGCGATTCGCGAGCCCCGTTCGCTGTTGTCCGCCAAGGCGGCTCGGATGGCAGCATGGGAAAAGAACCCCATGGCCAGCAGCAAAAGCAGGATGCCTACATAGCCGGAATCCACCGCAACGGTCAGGATATAGCTGTCGATGGTGGGCGCGCCTTCTCCGCCGATAACCCCAGCCTTCATGACCGCCATGCCCTGCCCATAGCCGAGGATTGGATTTTCAGCGAGTGCACTGAAGCCCTGCTGATACATGAATGCGCGCGTCGAAGTGCTACTGGCTTCAACTGCATTTCTGCCCGCAACCAGTTGCTGGATGACGATATACGCCACAAACGCGCCGAAAACGAAAATTGGCATCGCTGCTATCGACACCACGCGCCCTACGCCCTTGCTTACCATGCCACGCAACCATGCCATGGCAATAAGAAAAACCACGGCAATCGCAATACTCACTAGGCCGGCACGCGATCCAGACTTCGCGATAGCGACGACACCGATGGGAATCAACAGAAAACTGATGAATCTCCAGAATTTCGATCTTTCGTGCAGAAATCCGTAGATGCACAGCGGCATCGCTGCCGCAACAAACTGGGAGAAGACGATGGGATGCTCAAACAACGACTGCGCTCGATAGGCACCGGCCCGCACTTTTTCTGCAGAAATTGTCTTAATAGCGTCCGCTACGCCACGAGTGTCTGCGCCAGACGCGTATTTGACAAACGGATTCTTCTGAGCAAAAGCTTCAACCAATCCAACTATGCACACCACAAAGCCCGCAAAGATGATGGTGCGAAACAATATTCTGCCGCCGCCATCGATCGACAACAGCACTGCCCCAATCAAAATGAACGAATTCAGGTAAAGCGCTTCCCGGATCAACTCAAACACCGATTCCGCTGGGTAATCACCAGCCAGACAAGCAATGAACCGCCAAACAAACCAGGTCAGCAACAACCAGCCAAATGGCTTCACCTCAAATAGCAACCCAGCCACTCGTCTGCTGGTCAACGGCGAATATATTATCCAGAAAGAAGATAACATCAGGCCAAAAACGGCGGACAAAGTGTAGGGATTTACGTAAGGACCGCCTAATGAGAAGAAAATATAGCGCGGCCACAGGACCGACAAAAGCACTGCAGCACAGAGGGTGAATTTACTTAATGTCCCCGGCCCCGCAACCCGCTCCGAGCGAAGCATCCACGCCAGCATCAAGAAAACAACCAGCAGAATCAGTGCAGCGAGGCGGATCACGAAACCAGCGGGCATCACCGCTATCAGCATACCGATGAATATCAGGCCGACAAATAGCAGCATCGTCCGGAAAATTTTTGAAAATCTTCCGGCCAGACTGGGAATACGGAGCGCTCGCCAATTCATGCGGGCGGTACTTTGGGTGTTCATGGGCTCAATACCTTGGGCTCAATTTCCGCGATCGGAAGAAAACTGCTGTTTTGACCAGATGGCGGCGTAGATAGCGATTGTGATGCCAAGTCCCAGGCAACTGCACCATTGCCAGCCCTGCAATCCCCAATGTTGAAGTGCCCAGGGCCCGAGGGCGAGCACCAGAACCAATTGCAGGGAAACAAACCATACCTTGACGTGCTGCAACCCCGCCGCGACGACGATGACGCCCCCGGCGGTTTCGAGATAGCGCAGCAACAGCATCAAGCCGAACACCGGCAGCAAGGCCTTCAGTGCCTCGTATTGCGCGCCGTAGAGAGAGTCGACGATGTGGTTGGCACCCAGGCCGAGCAAGGCAGCGCCCATCGCGCCCATCAAGCCGAAGGCGCCGAGGGTTTGCAGCACCCCCTTGGTCGGGCCGGCGGGCCGGTGCTGCCGGGTCAGGCTGGGCAAGGCATATTGGGCCAGCACCGGAGCCAGCCTCGCGCCGCCCTCGACCAGCTTCATGCCGGCTTGATACAGCCCGACCTCGACAACGCCGAGGCTGTAGTGGATGAACATGCTGTCCAGCTGCACGAACGCGGTCAGTTGGAACAGCTCCAGGGCATACGCCCAGGTGCGGCGCACCAGCGCGGGGACGCTCGACAGCGGCGCCGGCTCCACCGGTGTCTCGAAACGGCGGCTCTGCCACCAGGTCCAGATTGCGCCGAGCAGGCGCGAGGCGCAGAACAAGCCCGCCGCGGCCGCGGCATTGGGGTGGGGCAAGAGGGCCGTGAGGCCCATCAGCCCCAGATGCACCGTCGAGATGGTCACCGCCGTCTTGGCCTCGGCCTGGTAGTGGCCACCGGGCCGGAAGCCCAGATTGAACAGCTCGGCGAACCCGTCGCTCAGTTGCGCGAGCAGCAGCAAGGTGAAGGGCAGGCGCAGATCGTCCGAGATGAAGTGAGTCATCAGCGCCCCAGCCCCGAGAACCAGCACGCAGAAGACCAGCTTGGTGGTGACCGCCGCCCCCATGGTCGACGCGTAGCGATGCCGGTCGATGCCGATCTCGCGCAGCACAAAGGTACCCAGGCCGAAGTTGGCCGGCACGGCAAACAACGTGGCCAAGGCCAGGCAGTAGGCGAATTGCCCGAAGGCCTCACGCCCGAGAACACGGGCGAGCAGGATGAGCACCACCATCCCGGCCACCAGCCGCAGGCCGAAGCTGAGCAGCAGCCACGAGACGTCTAGCGCGCGGCGGAAATACTTCTTTCGGGCGGGAGTCTCTGGCACGTCGTCGTCATCAACGTCGAGGTCGGCTTCCATCACGCGCTTCTTGGAGCAGGTCCTGCAGACCTTGTTCGTAGACTTCGAGACGCTGCAGCGCGACGTCCCGGGCGGCGCGCGCCTGTGCTGCCAATGTTTCTCGCTGCTCGAAACCGCGCATGATGACGTCGACCACCTCGGTCTCGTTCATGGCGCGGCCGTCCGCCAGCCAGTCGTAGCCGACGGTTTGAAGCAGTCCATTGAACTTCCGGCTGTAGGCCAGCGGCACCACCGCGACCCCGGCAGAAAGCGCAGCAATGCAGGCGTGCATGCGCGCTCCAGTAACAAAATCCATGCCTGCAATGTAGGTCTTCACCTCGGACGGGCGTGTGAAAGCAGGCGCAACAACCGCGTCCGGAAACTCTGCAGCAAGCTTGTGCGCAGCCAGCACGTCGTCCTCCACCGGGATGTGGGGTTCGATGACGTGGCTGATGAGGTGCACTTCGACCTCGGGCCGTTGCGCCAGGATCTTCATCAACGCCCGCATCGTGGCGGCGTAGTCGATGCGCAGCCCGAACTGGTTGTTGCCCGTGTAGCCGCCGTTCCAGAGAAGGCCCGAGACGTTGATGCCGAACTTGACCTTGCCGCCCGTGCGCGGCGGCTGTGCCTGGTAGGGCAGGCGGAAGGCGACGTCGATGGTCTCGCTGACGTTGCCGCGCAGGCCCAGCTGGTGCAGGTATTGGGTCGAGAGCTGGTCTCGCGAGAAGACACGCCTGCAGCGCTGCATGACTCGCCGCGCCAGCAGCCGGGCGATCGAGCCGTCGAAGGGGCCAAGCGTCTGAGGCGACAGCACCAGGGGCCGGCCCAGGCCGACGACCTTGCTCTTGCTGCGCCAATAGAACAGGAAACGCTTGAGCCCGTAGATGTCGGCGAAGCTGTCGCCCTCGCCGATGTCGAGCACCAGGTCGCAGGACCGCACCGCTTCGGCGAACTCGCTGCGGAAGATGCGGATGCGCCGCACCTGCAGGTCGTGTCCCGCCTCGCGCAGCTCCTGCGCCAGGCCGGGCTCGGTGGTGTCGCTGGTGCCCAGGATGAGGAATCGCACCTTGATGCCCAGCCGATCGGCCACGCCGCGCACGATGGCGATGTTGGATTCGGTCAGCGCGCCGACGCCCAGATTGCCGGAACCGAGCGAATGCCACATCAGGCCGACGGTGACGAGCCGCGCAGGGGCGGCGGGTGACAGGGACATGCTCTTCTCGTTCACAGGGATTCACCTTTGGCGCGGCGCAAGGTGCCCCACGCGTTTCTCAGAAATTCGACCTTGGGGGCCCGCAGTGCGTTGCGCAGCAGGGCCAGGCGCCGGTAATGCGGCGCATGCCGGCGCGCAAGCCAGGTGGCGATGACGCGACCGAGCACCATCTGCTTGCGATGGACCTGGTAGGGCTGCATGCGCGCGACGTCGTCGACGGGCAGTGCTTCGGCGGCCAGCACGCCTGCCGCCATGGCCTGGGTGACCAGGCGTTCGCCCAGGGGCGTGCGGCTCAGGATGAGGCTGCGGCCATCACGCTCGGCAAAGTCGGGGTAGCCGTCCTTGCCGTACCAGGCGTCGGCACAGACGATGTCGGCGAACTCGCCGGTGCCATCGGGGCAGATCTTGCAGCGGAACTGCAGATGCTTGTTCAGCACCGTGCCCCAGGAGCTGTTGTAGTCGGTCTCGAAGACCTGGCCGTCGTGCTGTACCGCACGCGCCATGCCGGGCCAACCGTCGCCGCGGTAGCGGAAGCTCCTGAGCTGGCTGCGGTCGGCGCCGAGCTTGGCAAGGAGCTCGTGCGTGCCCTTCAGGCTGGGAATGCCGGCGCACATGAAGGAGATCATGGCGACGACGAGCTGGCCGACGCGCGGGTCATGCCGGCCGTACTGGCGCAGCGCGGCCACGTCGCAGGGCTTGCCGACGAAGGCGAAGCGCTGGCCACGCTCGAGCAGCTGGCGCAGGCCGGCCAAAGGCGCCGAAGGTGCGTAGCGCGAGCCGGCGGCCGCGATCACGTCGGCGCGGGTGGTGCTGATCTGCAGGTCGTTGCGCAGGGGATCGTCGCGGCTGACCGCGATCTGGGCGATGAAGTCCACCTGCCCGGTTTCGAGCAACCAGGCTGCCACGGCGGACACGCCGCCGCCGGAGGAGCCCTGGCGACGGATCTCGGTGTCCAGCGAATGGCCGGCTCGCACGCCCACGAGCGGGCCCCACAAGGGGTGATAGGTGGGCGAGGCCGCACCTTCGGCGGGCGCATGCTCGATGCGGGCGCCGGGGCAGGCGTCGGCCAGGATGCGCGCCTGGGCGGTGTCGAGAGGGGCGCGCTGCTGCGGACGCAGATAGCCGTCGCGGCTCATATGCATCTGGATGACACCCGGCGCGGCCACGGCTTCGCAGAGGCCGCAGCCGGCACACAGGCCGTTCTGCACGACGTCGGGGATCAGCGAACCGTCAGCGGACATGGAATGCATCAAACGTGGTTCAGGCCGCGGTCAGCGCGGCACTTGGAGAAAAGGCAAGAAGCCGGCCAGGGCCAACAGGGCGAGGGCGGGCTGGCGCCAGCCTGCGCCGGAGAGTTGCCGACCCCGCCAGACATAGGCTGCCGCGAGCAGCGCATTGCCCGCAGTGAGGCAGAGCAGCCAGCCGACGAGACCCAGGCGAGGCACGAGCACGAGGCTGAGCGAACCGATGAGGGCCCAGTGCACCGCGTTCATCGCGGCGCGGTAGCGCTGGGCGCCCGCCGAGGTCAGCAGCACGCCCCAGGACGAGGCGAAGAAGCGCACGAAAAAGAGCAGGCCGAACCAGGGCAGGACGTCGACCAGCACGAGGTATTGAGTGCCAAATAGCAGGCGCACCAGGGGTTCGGCCAGGCCGCACAGCGCCAGGCCGAAGACGAGGCCGAAACCGACGAAGGCCCATTGCACGCGCGAGGATTCGCGCCGCAGGCTGCGGCCGTCGTCCTTCGCTTCGGCGGCTGCGGCGGCGCGCGGCAGGAAGACGTTGGCCAGCACGCCGGCTGCCTGAGCGCCGCCGTTGAAGAGGCGCATGCCGGCCTGATAGACGCCGACGGCCGCGGTGCCGACGAAGTGGTTGAGGACGACGCTGTCGATCTGGCCGAGCAAGCTCTGGAGGGCAAAGTCGACCGCATAGGACCGGGTGGCGCAAAGGCGGGCCCAGGCCTGCGCGGGCGCGGCCGGCCTGAGCGCGGCGAAGTAGCGGCGCTGGGCCAGCCAGGTCACGAGCAGCACGGCCAAGCGCGACAACAGGAAGGCGGCCGCGGCCATCAGCGCAGAGGCTTGCCACCACAGCAGCCCCGTGACGATGCCGAACTGCAGCAGCACGGCCAGCGAGGCAATGCGCGTCTCGTACGCGAAGCGGTTGGTGGCCCGGAAGCCGACGTTGAGGAATTCGGTGAGCGCGTCGGCCAGCTGAGCGCCCAGCAGCAGCAGGAAGACGGCACGGACGCCGCTGTCGAGCAACGGCAACGCGGCAACAGCGATGGCCAGGATGAACAGCGTCAGCAGCAGCTTGGCCGACAACACCTCGGCCATGACCTGGCTGGCGCGTTCAGGGGCCGCACCGATCTCGCGCAGCAGGAACGGCGTCAGTCCATAGTTGGCCACCAGCGCCAGCAGGGTGGCCACCGACAACCAGAGCATGACGACGCCGAACTGGGCCGGGCCGAGCACGCGCGCCATGACGACGAAGGTCAGCATGCCAAAGCCGAGGCGCATGGCGGTGCTGGTCCCCATCAGGGCTAGGTTGCGGACGATAGACATGCAAGAACACCGCAGCGGCCTCGGCCGGGTTGCGCGGGACAAAAAGACGAAACGAAAGGCGGCTCAGTCGATGCGGTCGACGCCCGCGATCCGGCCACGAATTGCGCCAGACACGGCGGTCAGCAAAGCACTGGCGAATTGATCCTGAAGCGCAAACGCTGCCGCCGTATCGCGATCGATGGAGGACACGCGGAACAGCAGGCCGTCAGGGATGAGATCGCGAAAGCCGTACCGCATCTCGGCGAACTTCTTGTCGGTGCCGCCACGCACGGCGGTCTCGCCAATGACGGTCCAGTAGGTGACAGGCTCATAGCGCTGCCCTCCCAGCACGGTCTCCAGGCGACGCGCCGGGATGGTGAGGCCGCCCAGGCGAAGATCGACCTTGCGGTTGCTGACCAGTTGGAACCCCTGCGCCGGGTAGCAGATCTCCGGGTAGTGGAGTTGCAGGCCGTCGCGCTGGTCATTGCCGTAGGCGATGGACAGCATGACCCGTTGACCGTTGCGGTTGACGTAGGTGCGGGACAGGATCTGGCTGTAGAGCTGCTTGAGCAGTTCTTCCTGCTGCGGGTTGACGACGCCCCCGACGACGGCGGTGTCGAGTTGCCAGTCACCGAATTGCTTGGGGATCTGCGCCTCGAGTTTGAGCTCGCCATGCAGGGTGGCCATGCGCTGCGTCGGCGTGAGTCTCCAGGCCGCCAGTGCGGCAGCGCCCATCAGCAGCGTGGCCAAGGCCGCGCGGCGGTTCTGGCGCTGGACCGGATTGCTGGTCGAGCCGATGGTTTCGCTCATGCCTGCTCCGGGCGGCCCACGCGACGGGCGCCGAAACGCAGCAGGCCGTCGGTGGCGATGATGAGCATGAGGGCGCTCAGGAACAGCACCATGCCCGCGAAGCCATGCAGGAAGCCCTGGCCTGCTGCATCACCGAAGTAGTAGGTGATGAGCGTCAGCACGCAGACGCGGATGACGTTGGCCGCGAAGCTGATGGGCACGATGAGGACGGCCAGCGTGATGTTGCGGAACAGCGAGGAGTGCCGCACCAGGTTCATGTAGAGCAGGCCCAGCGCTTCCAGCGTGAACAGGGTATGCAGGCCGGCACAGGCATCGGCCACCAGCAGCTGGTAGGGGCCGATCTGCAGGATCACGCCGCTGCGGCTGATCGGGTAGCCGACTGCGTGGAGAAGGTTCTCGGCCACGTAGGAGACGGCCATCTTCATGGGCTGCGTCAGTGCGTCGACGACGGCACCGGGCAGCGGGATCATGAAGAGCATGAAGAAGATGGCGAAGGCAATGAGACGCAAGTGCGCCGGCCCGCGCAGCAACAGCATGAGGCCGCACACCACGAGGATCGAAGACCCCACTTCGAAGATCCAGATGCCCTGCGAACGGCCCACGGCATAGACCAGACCCGCGAAGGCGAGCAGCGGCCAGGCCAGCAAGGGCTGGGGGCTGGACAGGCGGGTGTCCATGATCTCGGGCCAGCGCCGGTAGATCAGCCAGATGCTGATGCCCAGCACGATGGGCCCGTGCCCCTGGGAATCGGAAGCCCAGATCGAGCCGAACAGGCTGACCAGGGTGGGCACGTAGAGAACGAGCAAGCCCGCCCCTGCCACGAGCCAGGGCACCAGCGCCCCTCGGCTTTCCCGCTCCGGAACCATCGAAGCCTTCAAAGCAAGCAATTCAATGCTCGTTCATCACCACGCCGGCCAGCTCCGTGGGCGTGTTGCCGAGCGCGCCGACAAGATCCTTCAGAGCTGCCACCCGGGTGATGCCCTTGCGGGCAACGGCGAGCGCGGCGCCGCAACGGGCGGCGATGACGGCGTAGTCCGCACCGTGGACGGCGGCCGGTGTGTCGACGATGACGTGGTCGAACTTGGTGACCAGCTCGCGCATCAGCAAGGCAAAGGCGGGACGCTCGACGAGTTCCGTCGGGTTCGGCGGCAGCGTGCCGACGGGCATGACGAACAGGCTGGGCAGGTCGCGGATCGGGCGGATCACGTTGGACTCGGCACGCCCGGACAGGATGCCGGACAGGCCCGAGCCGTGGGTCAGCCCGAAGATCTCATGCTGACGGGGGCTGCGCATGTCGCCATCCACCAGCAGCGTGCGGCCGCCGAGCTGGCTGAAGGCGATCGCCAGGTTGGCTGCGAAGAAGGTCTTGCCATCGCCGTCGTTGGCGCTGATCACCGCGATCGCCCTGCGCGGAGCATCTGCGGAGTACAGCTTCATGTTGATCTGGCTGCGCAACACGCGGAAGGCCTCGGCCTGATCGCTGAAGGGCTTGGCAGCCAGCACCAGTTCGTCACTGGGCGCGGGGCCGCCGCCGGCGGCGTAGGGATAGTGGAACTGCTGGCTCAACGCCCAGAGCACGTCCTCCCCCTTGGCCAGGCCGAGAGAGACCGCGGCCTCGCCAAAACGCATGCCATGGCTCTTCTGATGGGCCAGGATGCGCTCGACCTGCTCGGTGGTGAGGTTGTTGGCCTCGGCAATGATGTCGCCGATGGCGCGGTCATGCAGTGCCGTGGGACGGACGTCTTCGGCGGAATGGCTGCTCATGTTGTGTTGCATGATCGATTCGTCAGGCGGCATTGGGAGGGGACGAGCTCAGCAGCCGGTGGCGCTGGGCGCCGTCAGCCAAAGCACCGGAAGAACGCTTGCTCTTTTGGCCCGGCAACACGCCGATCACGTGCAGGCCCAACAGTTCACGGACGTCATCGATCTCACGCACGCGACGGTCACGCAGTTCGGCTGCCATGACGACGCCGACGGCCAGCAAGCCGCCGACGAAGATGCCCAGGGCCACGTTGAGCGGGATCTTGGGGAAGGACGGCTCGATGGGGGGCGCCGCGGAGGTCAGCAGGCTGGCGTTGCTGGACGTGGCCTGGCTCTCGATGCTGGTGACCGACTGGCGCTGCGTGATGTTGTCGTAGTTGCGCTGGGCGTTCTCGATGTCGCGAATGATCACGGCGCCTTCGTCGCGCACCTGCTTGAGCTTGAGCACGCGGGAGCGCTGGGCCTCGACTTCGGCGCGCAGTTGCGCTTCGCGCTGGCGGCTGATGTTGTTGCTGACGGTGACGCCGGCCGTGAGGCGCTTGACCTCCGCATCGATGCGCTGACGCAGTTCAGCGATATTCGCCTTCAACTCGACGACCTGCGGGTTGCTGTCACCCAGACGTGCGCTGATTTCCTGCAGACGAGCCTCGGCGCGCGACTGATCGGCACGAAGCGCTGCAATCACCGGGTGGCTGGTGATCTCTTGCAGCTTGTCACCGGAGCCAGCGGTGGCCTGAGCCTGGCGGCTGCTGGTTTCGGCAGACAGCGACTGGATCAGGACGAGCTGGCTGGACAGCTCGTTCAGGCGCTGGTTTTCGACGTCCAGGCGCTCGTCGGTCATGATGAGGCCATGTTCGTTCTGGAAGGCGCTGAGCTTGTTCTGCGCCTTCTCGAGCGCCTCGCGGGACTCCTTGGCGCGGACATCGAAGAAGCTGCTGTACTGCTTGGCCGGATCGACGCGCAGTTCAACCGAGGTCTCGATGTAGGCCTGCACAAAGGCATTGGCCAGGGCAGCCGCGAAGCGCGGATCGGGCGCGCGGTAGAACACGTTGATGACGCTGCTCTCGCGACCCGGCTTGACGTCAAGGTCCTTTTGCAGCCGGTCGACGAGCCAGCTTTCGATGTCGCCCTCGCCATTCTTGTCGTCGCGCCACTGCTCGCGCACCTGAGGCACCTCGGTGAGCTTCAGGGCGCGAACCACGCGACGGGCCACCCGGTCGCTCTGGATGATGTCGATCTGCGTGGCGATGACGCCAGGCGTCATCAGGGACTGGTAGGCGATCGCCGACAACGGATCGGGCTTCACATCCACGACGACGCTGGACATCGCTGTGTAGCGCTTGGGCAGCACGAAGCTCAGCACGACGGCGGGAATCAGCACGCCCAGCAAGACGGCGATGAACAGCCGCTTGCGTGCGACCAGGATGGACAGGAATTGGCGAAATGTCATGCAGGGTCCCCGGTCAGAACAGGCTTTCCTTGACGTACACGACGTCGCCATCTTTCAGGCTGTCGTCCATCGAGGGTTGTGCGATCTGCACCTTGCCGTCAGCCGACTTGCGATGAACGCGGATGCCGCGCTCGGTGCCGCGCTGGGTCAGGCCGCCGCCGGCCGCCAGGGCCTGCATCACGGTCATGCCCCGCTCCAGCCGCATCGGGCCCGGGCGTTGCACTTCGCCGTAGATATAGGCCAGCGGCGCGCGGTCGACCCACAGCACGTCGCCGTTCTGGATCACCACGTCGTTGGGACGGCCTTGTTCGGCGCTCGGGCCGAAGACGCTGGGCAGGTCGATTTCCATGCGGAAGGGCTTGCCGCCGCGCGTACCGCTGAGAACGAGGATATCTGCGCCCGTCGTGGCGACGCCGCCGGCGTTGGCCAGCAGGTCGGTCATGCGCATGTCGGTCGTCTCGATGGGATAGCGGCCCGGGCGGTTGACCTGGCCGAGCACGCTGGCCTGGTTGCCCTTGATCTGCAGCAGCACCAGGGTGACCTGGGGCGACTTCACGAAGTTGCCGTTCTTCAGGCCATCGGCAATCAGCTTCTCGGCGGCGCTGACGCCCAGGCCACCGATGCGCACGCTGCCCAGCAGCGGGAAGCTGACGACGCCCGTTTCGGAGACGCGCGTCTCCAGGGTCAGGTCGGGATTCTGGTAGACGACGATGCGAACCACGTCACCCGCACCGAGGCGGTATTCGGGCGACGCGGCGGCGGCGGCCGTCGCGGAAACGCCGGCCTGGGCGTGTGCACCCAAGGCAGCAAGGCTCAGCGCGGCGGCGAGGAACAGTTCAGAGATTCGCATCTTCATTTCAGGCCCATGCCCTTGGAAATGGAAGCAGGATCCAGGCCACTGGCGGCCGGAGCGGGCGCCGCGGCGGGCGCAGCGGTGTTGTCGGAGGCCGCAGGCAGCGGCTGCAGTGCCGGCGTACCGGCTGCGGCCGGCGCCGCCTCAGCGTACTTGCCGACATATTCGATCTTGGAGCTGTCACGCAGCGCCTTGATGTCCTTCTGCACGGCCTCGGCCTTGCGCTGGTTCTGCAGGAAGGCTTCGATGGCCGGGCGGGCGCGAGCTTCGTCGACAGGCTGGCTGCGCGAGCTGACGAGGAAGAGGACGGTCAGGCCGTTGGGGCCGGGGCTGACCATCGAGTCACCGTCCTTCATCTTGGAGATGGCTTCGACACCGGCCAGCGGCAGTTGCTCGGCGGCACGCACGGCCTGGTTGCCGGCGAAGCGGATGTCGGCCGACTTCAGGTAGTCCGCAAACTCGTTCAGGTTCTTGGCGGCCGCCAGCTTGGCGCGGATGGCCTCGAACTGCTCGGGCTTGGCCTCGATCTGCAGCTCCTGCAGGCTGTAGATGCGGCGGTCCTTGAACAGGGCCGGCTTCTCGTTGTAGTACTTGGAGACCTCGTCGCTGCTGGGCTTGGCGACGCTTTCGCCGATGCGCTCGGCATAGGCGCGGGCGATGATCTCGCGCTTGGCGAACTCGATCTGCTGCACGACGCGCGAGTCACGGTCGAGCTTTTGCTCCTGCGCCTTCTGCACCGCCAGCTCCTGGTCGATCAGTCGCTCCAGCACCTGGCGGCTGGCAGCCTCGGCCTGGTCGGCGCGCAGGCCCGGCTGGCGCTGCAGCGCGAAGTTGATCTGGTGGACGGTGATCTCTTCCTTGTTGACCTTGGCCGCCGTCTGCGACGCCTTGTCGCCCTTGTCACCCCCGCAGGCGGTCAGCAACGCAGCCGCCGCAACGACCGCCAAGACCAGGTGGACACGGTGCTTTTTCTGTTGGTTTGCCATCTGAAGAAGGTCCTTGTTATGCAGAGGAAGGGCACCCGCCCCAGGGAGCGAACGAGTGTAGCGGCGCGATATGTCGCAACCATGTGGGCCGCGAAGCCGGAACTGGGTTCGTCAGCGACCCGCGGTTAGAGCATTTGCAAGCGGGAAGTTCCCAGATCCCCCACGTTCTTGGGGGATGGCCGGTGCGAGATGAGGATGGCGCCTCCCGGCGTCATCGGTATTGGGTCTTCGGGCCGAGCGCTGGGCCGCTCCCGAGCCGGCCCACTTGGCGATGTGCTTGCCGGTCAATCCGGCAAGCATCGCCATCCCCTCGGGGGCTGAGGCCGGACATGGCGAGTCCAGTGGACTCGCCGTGCCTGCCGAAGAGCTGCGGCACTGCCGCAGCGCGGCCTGCAAGGCAGGCCAGGCTTACCGCGTGCAGCGGGACAAGCCTGGACGAGGGGCTAGCATTTGATCCCGGCGTGCAGCGCGACCAGGCCGGCGCTGAGGTTGTGCACATCGACGTGGCCGAAGCCGGCCGTCTTCATCATGGCCTTGAGGGTGGCCTGGTCGGGGTGCATGCGGATCGACTCGGCCAGGTATTTGTAGCTCTCGGCGTCGCCGGCGAACAGCGAGCCCAGCCTGGGCAGGATGTTGAAGGAGTACCAGTCGTAGGGCTTCTTCAGCGGCTCGGCGATCTTGGAGAACTCCAGCACCAGCAGCCGGCCACCCGGCTTGAGGACGCGGCACATCTCGGCCAGGGCCTGGTCCTTGTGCGTCATGTTGCGCAGGCCGAAGGCGACGCTGACGAGGTCGAAGCTTTCACTCTTGAAGGGCAGCTTCTCGGCGTCTGCCAGGCTGGTGGGCAGGATCATCCCTTCGTCGAGCAGGCGGTCGCGGCCCTGGCGCAGCATGGCCTCGTTGATGTCGGTGTGCACGACGACGCCGGTCTCGCCGACCTTGCGGGCGAAGGCGCGCGACAGGTCGCCCGTGCCGCCGGCGATGTCCAGGGCCCGCTCGCCCGGCTTCAGGTTGGCCACCTGCACGGTGTAGGCCTTCCAGGCCCGGTGCAGGCCGGCCGACATCAGGTCGTTCATCAGGTCGTACTTGGACGCGACCGAGTCGAAGACGCCCTTGACCTTGCCGGCCTTCTCGTTCTCGTCGACCGTGCTGAATCCGAAATGTGTGCTGCTCATAGGCTCAATGGGAATGGCAGGACCCGCCGCCCTTGACGGGCATGGCCTCGTCGCGGCTCTTGCCGGCGGCGGCAAGGCGGGACTCGTAGTCGCGCCACAGCGCGTCCTGCTGGCTGCCCAGCTTGTGGAGGTAGTCCCAGGAGAACAGGCCGCTGTTGTGGCCGTCGCTGAACTCGGGGCGAACGGCGTAATGGCCGACCGGCTCCAGGCCGGTGATGAGGACGTCGCGCTTGCCGGTCTGAAGCACTTCCTGGCCCGGGCCGTGGCCCATGACCTCGGCCGAGGGGCTGTAGACGCGCATCAGCTCGAAGGGAATGCGAAAGCGCGCGCCGTCGTCGAAGGCGATTTCCAGCACGCGGGACTGCTGGTGGACGGTGATGTCGGTGGGCGCGGGCATGCCGTCAGTGTAGGCGCCTGCCTTACAACACCAGATAGGTCGGCACCACACCGTCCTTGGGCCTGACCTGGGTGAAGCGCGCCGCCAGACGCGACTGCACGCTGACCGGCAAGGGCGCGAAACCGGTGCCGCGGGTCAGGTCGTCGCCGTGCATGAAGCACCAGTAGAGGTATTTCAGCGTCGGCGCGACCTTGGCCGCCGTCGCCGGCTCGGCGTCGACCAGCACGAAGCTGGTCAGCGTGATCGGCCAGGTCTCGTTGCCCGGGCGGTCCAGCAGCGTGGCCAGGTCATCGCCCTGGCGGTGCATGTCGCTTTCCAGGATGGCGGCACGGAAGCCCGCCTCGCTGGGCAGCACGAACTTGCCGGCGGCGTTGCGCAGCTTCACGGCGGCGAGCTTGTCGCGCAGCACGCGGTCGTAGGAGACATAGGCGATGGCGCCCGGCGTGGCGCGCAGGGCCTGCACCATGCCGTCGTTGCCCTCGGCCTTCAAGGGCTCGCCGGGCCAGGCCGGCGCCTGGCTGGCGCCGACTTCCGTCTTGAACATGGGCGATGCGCCGGCCAGGTAGCGGCTGAAGCCATCGCTGGTGCCCGACTTCTCGGCGCGCACGACGCGCTTGATGGGCAGGGCCGGCAGGCCCACGCCGGGGTTGAGCGCCGCGATGCGGGGATCGTTCCAGGCCTTCACGCGGCCCATGAAGATCTCGGCCAGCAGCCCGCCCTCCAGTTGCAGGGCCGCGCCACCCGGCAGGTTGACCACCGGCACCACGCCGCCGACCAGCATGGGGATCTGTACCAGATGTTGCTTGGCCAGCTCGGCAGGCGGCAGCGGTGCGTCGGTGCCGCCGAAGTCCACCTTGCGGGCGCCGATCTGCTTGATGCCGTCGCCCGAGCCTGTGCCCTTGTAGGCGACGGCACCGCCGCCGGCCTTCTCGAAGGCCTTGGCCCAGGTCTCGTAGACCTTGGACGGGAAGGTGGCGCCCTGCCCTTGCACGGGTTGGGCGAAGGCTGCGGCAGACAGCAGCAGCGGAGCAAACAAGGCCAGGCTCAGGCGCGGAAGAACGGACATGCCAGGGAAGGGGGAAGCTTGGTGAAAACCCGCAATCATGCCCTGTGTCTTCCGTCGTCCCTAGGAGGCGAGCGCTCTAATCTGCGGTTTCCACGGCCATTCATCGCCCTGTCATGCCTCGTCTCACCCGCCACCGCCTGGCCGCCGCAGCCACCCTGCTCGGCCTGGCCGCCGCCGCACAAGCCCTCGACCTGAACGGCTTGTCCAAGGATGTCGCCCCCTGCGATGACTTCTTCGCCTTCGTCAACGGCAATTGGGAGGCCGCCACCGAGATGCCGGCCAGCCGGGCCCGCATCGGCGGCTTCGAAGACCTGCGCCGGACCAACGACGCGCTGCTGGACAAGGCCCTCAAGGATCTGGTGGACAAGCCGGAGCTGCAGACCACCCCCGGCCTGAAGCTCATCGCCGCCTATTTCGCCAGCGGCATGGACGAGGCGACCATCGAGGCGCGCGGCCTCAGCTCCATCACCCCGCTGCTGAACCGCATCGACGGCCTGCAGCGTCGCGAAGACCTGCCCACGCTGCTGGCACTGCTGAACCGCAGCGGCATCGAGGCTCCGCTGGGCTTCAGCGTGCAGCCGGACCGCAAGGACACGCGCCGCAACGTGCTGGGCCTGTCGCAGTCGCAGGCCGGCCTCGGGCTGCCGGATCGCGACGACTACTTCCGCAACGACGAACGCACCCAGAAGCTTGGCACCGCCTACCGCGAATTCGCCAGGACGCTGCTGGCCGCCGCCAACCGCCCGGCCACCGACGCCGAGCTGGATGCCGTGCTGGCCTTCGAGACCCAGCTCGCCGAGGCCATGCGCGAGCGCGCCAAGATGCGCGACCCGAACGCCAGCTACAACCCGATGAGCCCGGCCGAGCTCACGACGGCCGCGCCGGGCCTGGACTGGACCGGCTACCTGGCCGTGCTGACCGCCGGCGCCAAGCTGCCCCAGCGCTTCAACGTGGGCCAGCCCGAGGTCACCGCCCGCGTCGCCAAGCTCGCCGCGGACGCGCCGCTCGACGTGTGGCGCCGCTACCTGGCGCTACGCGTGCTGGACACGCTCTCGCCCCGCCTGCCCAAGGCCTTCGCGAACGCCTCCTTCGAGTACCGTGGCAGAGCCGTCAACGGCCTGGAGGCCGCGCCGCCGCGCAGCGAGGACGTCATCCTGAAGATCGGCGGCCGCACCGGCGGCGAGCCCCTGGGGCCGGCGCTGGGCGAACTCTTCGTCGCACGTGCCTTCTCGCCGGAGGCACAGAAGCGTGCGGTGCAACTGGTCGAGGACATCCGCGCCAGCATGAAGGGCCGCATCGAGAAGCTGGACTGGATGACGCCCGGCACCAAGGCGAAGGCGCTGGAGAAGCTGGCGAACATGCAGCCCAAGATCGGCGCGCCCGACAAATGGCCGCAGTACGAGGGCCTGCAGCTGAGCAGCAACGACTACGCCGGCAACTGGCTCAAGGCGGCGCTGTGGCAAAGCGGCCAGCAGGTCAAGGATCTCGACGCGCCGGTCGAGCGCGGCCGCTGGCGCATGGCAGCCCACATCGTCAACGCCCAGGCCGGCGGCCTCAACGAGATCACCTTTCCGGCCGGCATCCTGCAGCCGCCCTTCTTCGACGCCAAGGCCGATGACGCCAGCAACTACGGCGGCATCGGCATGGTCATCGGCCACGAGATCACCCACCACTTCGACGACAGCGGCCGCAACTTCGATTCGGCGGGCTCGCTGACCGACTGGTGGACGCCCGCCGACGCCGCCGGCTACAAGGCCCGCGCCGACAAGGTGGCCGAGCGCTATTCGGCGATCTCCCCGCTGCCGGGCTTCAACATCAACGGCCGCATGACGCTGGGCGAGAACATCTCCGACATGTCGGGCCTGCCCATCGCCTACGAGGGCCTGCAGCGGGCGCTCAAGCGCAATGGCGGCGCCGACAAGAAGATCGACGGCTACACGCCGGCGCAGCGCTTCTTCATCAGCAATGCGCTGATCTGGCGCACCAAGGTGCGCACCGAGTTCCTGATGAACCAGATCCGGACCGACAACCATTCGCCGGCCAAGTACCGCGTATTGACGCCCATGAGCAATTCGGCCTACTTCGCCCAGGCCTTCTCTTGCAAGGCTGGCAGCGCGATGGTGGCGACTGATCCCATCACGGTCTGGTGACGGGCTTGCGGTCGGGCCGAGCGCCGGGCCGCTCCCAAGCCGGCCCGGCATGGCGATGTGCTCGCGGCTTGATGCCGCGAGCATCGCCGTCCCCGCGGGGGACCGACCACACTCGCTCGCGTTCAGCGATGCGAATGTGGGCGAGGGGCTCAGTCAATCACCACTGCAGCTTCAGCGTGTAGGCGCCCGTGCCGCTGTAGCGCAGCACCTGCACATACAGCGTGACGGCGCTTGAGCCGCCGTTGGCGTAGCTGGTGCTGTCGACCTGGCCGGCGGCCTTCTCGCTGCTGGCCAGCGTCGTGCCGGCGCTGTTCTTGATGTACAGGTCGAAGTCGTTGCTGCTGCTGCCCATGGTCAGCGTCGCGGCCAGGGTCTTGCCGGCCGGCAGCGTCACCTTGAAGTAGTCGGTGTCGGTGCTGGAGCTGACCGATCCGGCCACGATGGCGGGCGACGACACGGTGTTGGCCGTGGCGATCGTGCCGTTGGACTCGACTTCATTGACCGTCGGCAGGGTCGTGCCGGCGATGGCCGTGACGGCAGCGGCGGCGTCCAGCAGGCCCGAGCCGCACTGCGAGCAGGTGCCAGGGAAGGCGCGGGCGCTGCTCTGCAGCGCGGCCTTGATCTGGTCCGGCGTGGCCGTCGGCTTGGCGGCATACATCAGGGCGACGACGCCGGCCACGTGGGGCGTGGCCATCGAGGTGCCCTGGTAGTAGGCGTAGTTGTCGGCGCCCGGGCCCTGCGTGCCGGCATTGAGCGTGCTCAGGATGCCGTTGCTGCTGGACGAACGCACGTCGCCGCCGGGCGCAGCGAGCGCCACGATGGACCCGTAGTTCGAGTAGTAGGCGCGGCTGCCGTTGCGGTCGGTCGCGGCCACGGCGATGACGCCCGAGCAGTTGGCCGGATTGGAATTGCTGGCGTTCTGGTTCTCGTTGCCGGCCGCCACGACGACGGTGGTGCCGCGTGAACGGGCGCTGTTGATGGCGTTCTGCGACGTCGTGTCGCAGGCGCCGCCGCCGCCCAGGGACATGTTGATGACCTTGGCCGGCGTGGCGTTGGTGGGCAGGCCGGAGACCGTGCCGCCCGAAGCCCAGATCATGCCGTCGGCGATGTCGGAGGTGTAGCCGCCGCACTTGCCCAGCACGCGCACCGGCTGCACCTTGGCGTTGAAGGCGATGCCGGCGACGCCGGTGGCGTTGTTGGTCTTGGCAGCGATGGTGCCGGCCACGTGGGTGCCGTGCCAGCTGGAGTTGCTGGCCGGTTCACCGGTGCCGCACTGGCCCGCGGTGACCCAGTCGCCCGGGTCGCTGGGGTCGCTGTCACGGGCATTGCCGTCGGCCGCGGTGGCGACGTCGGCAATCATGTCGTAGCCGGCGACGATCTGGCCGGACAGGTCGGCGTGGGGGCGGTAGCCGGTGTCGATGACGGCGACGACGACGCCGCTGCCGGTGGACAGGTCCCAGGCCGCCGGGGCGCGGATGCCGCCGGTGGTCTCGTACAGGTCCCATTGCGAGCTGTAGCTCGAATCATTGGGCGTGAAGAGGGGGTACATCTTGCGGTCGGGTTCCGCATAGGCGATGTTGGGGTCGGCCGCCTTGAGCTGGTTGGCCAGGCTCTGCATGTCGCCGTGCGACAGGGCCTTGTCGAGCTTGAAGATGTGGGCGCCAGTGCCGCTCTGACGCACCAGGCGTGCCTTGGCGCCACGCACAGCGAGCGCAGCGTTGAGGGTATTCAGACGCGTGTCCAGCGCATTGGCGGTGATGGCCTGGGCGCGCATCACGCCGGCATCCTTGACGTCGGCCACGGAGGCGTCGCGATAGCTGACGATGAGGCGGTCGGTGCTGGTGGCACGCACACGCAGATTGGTCAGGCCCTGGTCCACCACAGTCTGGGACACGCCGGCCTGGCTCACGCCCGCCGTCAGC
Organism: Roseateles sp. FW305-36; assembly: GCF_058787015.1. Lineage (NCBI taxonomy): Bacteria > Pseudomonadati > Pseudomonadota > Betaproteobacteria > Burkholderiales > Sphaerotilaceae > Roseateles > Roseateles sp. FW305-36. The sequence continues at coordinate 179,350 of NZ_JBYSZK010000011.1, forward strand.
AGGCCACAAGCCAGGGCGAGCAGGGTTCTCTTGTTGGCAAAAGCAAAACTCATTTGGTGATTTCCGGAAAAGTCGCCGTGACGGACGGCGCACCGGCTCGGCCCGCGGGATCTCCACGAGAAGCGCCGCTGTGTTCAGCTCGCCGGCAGGACTCAACCCAACAACGCTTCCGCCGGCTTTGGCGCTATCCGAAGCGGCGCGAAGTGTGTCTGTTGTGTTAAGCCGGCCTTGTCGCCAGGCGCGGTGACGGAAGTAACCCTAGCGGGCTATCACGGATGACAGCGGCTGTGACGAATGGCATGCAAGCCCTCAAAACGCCCATGGGGCCCGGCCGCAATTCAGCTGCGGTTTTCTGCGGACCGTCGCACGGCGGCGGCAACTCATCGCTTCCGGCTTGGGCTCGCACACCCGGGCGCCTAGCCTGACGACAGGTCGACGCACTTCGCGGCGCCCGCCTCCCGCCAGAACCCCACAGGAGCTTGTCATGTCCAACCGCTATTCGATCGCCCAGCGCACGCCCTTGCAAAACAGCCTTTTCGCCGGCCTTGCCTGTGCCATCACGCTGACCCTGGCCGCCGGCCCCGCGCTGGCCCAGCCCGGTGACCTGGAGCGCGTTGAAATCAGCGGCCGTGTCTACGAAGCGCCGACGCGCTTCGACATGCGCGCCAGCTGCGACAGCATCGAGGAGCAGCTGCAGGACGCGCTGCAGACGACCTGGGTGCGCGAGCGCCGCGCCGGCCAGGTCAAGGTCGAGCTGGTCATGGACGGCAACGACATCACCGCCGTCAAGGCCAAGGGCATCTCGCACGCCATCGAGCGCTCGGTGCGGCAGGCCGTGAGCGGCCTGCACTGCGGCACGCAGAAGACGGCCGGCGCGCAGATCTACCGCTTCCGCGTCGACTTCATCGACCCCTACAGCTCGACCAGCAGCGGCGACACGCAGACGGCCGGCACCAAGAGCGGCGTCAAGCTCGCCCTGGCCAGCGAGTGATCAGCTTCTGCTGAGGGCGGCGGCGATGGCCGCATCGACGGCCGTCAGCGGCTGCGTGAGTAGCGCAGCCGCCCCGCCCACCGTTTCTTCGCGCTGAGGCGCGGCCCAGACGGGCGCCGGGAAATGGCTGTCCCCCTCGAAACGCGCGATGACATGCCAGTGCAGATGCGGCACGACATTGCCGAGGCTGGCGATGTTGACCTTGGTCGGCGCGAGCAAAGACCTTAGAGCCCGCTCGATCTCGGTGACAGCGTCCATGCAGGCGTGTCTATCGGTGACCGAGAGGTCGCTGAACTCGGCGACATGCGTGTTCCAGATGAGGCGATAGAAGGCCGGGAAACGCCGCGCCTCTTCACCATCGACGACGCGCACGACGCGAAAGTGCGGTGTGCGGGCGACGACGAGGCCGCCGTCGCCGTCACAAAGCGGGCAGAGAACACCGCTCACACAAGCACCCGCTCGATGCCGCCGTTATTGGCCTTGGCCACGTAGTCGGGCATCCAGTTGGCGCCGAGGATCTGGTTGGCCATCTCCACGACGATGTAGTCGGCCTCGAGCAGGCCGTTCTGCAGGTCGTTGCCGTAGCGGGTCAGGCCCTGCAGGCAGCTCGGGCAGGAGGTCAGGATCTTCAGGTTTTCCTGCGCGCCGACCTTGCCGCTGTCGCGCAGCGCTGCCTCGGTCTTGCGCAGCTCCTCTTCCTTGCGGAAGCGCACCTGGGTCGAGATGTCGGGGCGGGTCACGCCGAGCGTGCCGCTCTCGCCGCAGCAGCGCTCGCTCTTGACGACGTCCTCGCCCACCAGCGCCTTCACCGTCTTCATCGGCTCCTGCTGCTTCATCGGCGAATGGCAGGGGTCGTGATACAGATAGCTCTGCTTGGAGCCCAGGGTGATGCCCTTTTCCAGCAGGTACTCGTGGATGTCGATGATGCGGCAGCCGGGGAAGATGTCCTCGAACTTGTAGCCCTGCAGCTGGTCGTAGCAGGTGCCGCAGCTGACCACGACGGTCTTGATGTCGAGGTAGTTCAGCGTGTTGGCGACGCGGTGGAAGAGCACCCGGTTGTCGGTGATCATCTTCTCAGCCTTGTCGAACTGGCCCGAGCCGCGCTGCGGGTAGCCGCAGCACAGATAGCCGGGCGGCAGCACCGTCTGCACGCCGGCATGCCAGAGCATGGCCTGGGTGGCCAGGCCCACCTGACTGAACAGGCGCTCAGAGCCGCAGCCCGGGAAATAGAACACGGCCTCCGTCTCGCTCGGCGTGGCGGGCGGGCGGATGATGGGCACGTAGTCCTTGTCCTCGATGTCCAGCAGCGCGCGCGCCGTCTTCTTGGGCAGGCCGCCGGGCAGCTTCTTGTTGATGAAGTGGATGACCTGTTCCTTGATCGGCGCGGCACCGACGGTGGCGCGCGGGGCGCTCGTCTGCCTGCGGCCGGCTGGCTTGAACAGGTCCACGGCCAGGCGCTGGGCCTTGAAGCCGATGCCGACCATGGCCGTGCGCATCAGCTTGATGGTCTCGGGGCTGGTGGCGTTCAGCATGAACATGGCCGCCGCGTTGCCCGGACGCCAGGTCTTCTGGCCCATCTTGCGCAAGAGGTTGCGCATATTCATGGTCACGTCGCCGAAGTCGATCTTGACCGGGCAGGGCGACAGGCATTTGTGGCAAACCGTGCAGTGGTCGGCCACGTCCTCGAATTCCTGCCAGTGCTTGATGGACACGCCGCGGCGCGTCTGCTCCTCGTACAGGAAGGCCTCCACCAGCAGCGAGGTGGCGAGGATCTTGTTGCGCGGGCTGTAGAGCAGGTTGGCGCGCGGCACATGGGTGGCGCAGACCGGCTTGCACTTGCCGCAGCGCAGGCAGTCTTTGACCGAGTTGGCGATCTCACCAATGTCGCTCTGCTGCATGATCAGCGACTCATGACCCATCAGGCCGAAGGACGGCGTGTAGGCATTGCGCAGGTCCGAGGGCATGGCCGCGTTGCGCAGCAGCTTGCCCTTGTTGAAGCGGCCTTCCGGGTCGACCCTGGCCTTGTAGGCCGTGAAGTTGGCCAGTTCCTCGTCGGTCAGGAACTCGATCTTGGTGATGCCGATGCCATGCTCGCCGGAAATGACGCCGTCCAGCGAACGGGCCAGCGTCATGATGCGGGCCACGGCCTCGTGGGCCGTCTGCAGCATCTGGTAGTTGTCGCTGTTGACAGGGATGTTGGTGTGCACATTGCCGTCGCCGGCGTGCATGTGCAGGGCCACCCAGACGCGGCCGCGCAGCACTTCCTTGTGGATGCGCTTGCACTCGGCCAGCAGCGGCTCGAAGGCGGCACCGCTGAAGATGGACTGCAGCGGCTTGAGGATCTGCGTCTTCCACGACGCACGCAGCTCATGCGTCTGCAGGCCCTCGAAGAAGCCGCTGTCCAGGCCGTTCAGCCATTGCTGCCACAGCTCGCCCACCTCGCGCAGCAGGGCCAGGGCCTGCTGCACGCGGTCTTCCAGCAGCTCGGCGCTGGGGATGTCGCCGGCGTCGTCGCTCTTGCCCAGGGGCAGCTTGCCGGCGGCGAACAGGGCCTGCAGGGCCGTCACCAGGTCCAGCTTGTTGCGCAAGCTGAGTTCGATGTTGATTCGCTCGATGCCCAGCGTGTACTCGCCCATGCGGTGCAGCGGGATCACCACGTCCTCGTTCACCTTGAACGCGTTGGTGTGCTTGCTGATGGCGGCCGTGCGCTTGCGGTCCAGCCAGAACTTCTTGCGCGCGTCGGCGCTGACGGCGACAAAGCCTTCGCCCGAACGGCCATTGGCCAGGCGCACGACCTCGGAGGTGGCGCGCGCCACTGCGTCGGCGTCGTCGCCGGAGATGTCGCCCACCAGCACCATCTTGGGCAGGCCGCCGCGCTTGCTCTTGGTGGCGTAGCCGACGGCCTTCAGATAGCGGTCGTCCAGATGCTCCAGGCCGGCCAGCAGCACGCCGGTGTCGGCAATCGAGAACATGTAGTCCTTGATGTCGACGATGCTGGGCACGCAGTCCTTGGGGTTGCCGAAGAACTCCAGGCAGACGGTGCGGGTGTGCGCCGGCATGCGGTGCACGATCCAGCGGGCAGACGTGATGAGGCCGTCGCAGCCTTCCTTCTGGATGCCCGGCAGGCCGGCGAGGAACTTGTCCGTCACGTCCTTGCCCAGGCCCTCCTTGCGGAAGACGCGGCCGGGGATGTCCAGGCGCTCGGTGCGCTCCAGCGTCTTGCCGGAGGCATCGAAATAGCGCAGCTCGAAGCTGGCCACCTCGACATCGTGGATCTTGCCGAGGTTGTGGTTGAGGCGGATCACCTCCAGCCACTTGGCCTCGGGCGTCACCATCTTCCAGCTGGCCAGGTTGTCCAGGGCCGTGCCCCAGAGCACGGCCTTCTTGCCGCCGGCGTTCATGGCCACATTGCCGCCGATGCAGCTGGCCTCGGCGCTGGTCGGGTCCACGGCGAAGACGAAGCCGTTGGCCTCGGCCATGTCGGCCACGCGCTGGGTGACGACGCCGGCCTCGCTGAAGATGGTCGGCACCTCGCGGTCCAGGCCCGGCAGCTTCAGCATCTCGACGCCGCGCAGGGCTTCCAGCTTCTCGGTGTTGATGACGGCGCTGTTCCACACCAGCGGAATCGCGCCGCCGGTATAGCCCGTGCCGCCGCCACGCGGGATGACGGTCAGGCCCAGCTCGAAGCAGGCCCCCACCAGGCCGGCCATTTCGGCCTCGGTGTCGGGCGTCAGCACGACGAAGGGGTATTCCACGCGCCAGTCGGTCGCGTCCGTCACATGGGACACGCGCGACAGGCCGTCGAACTTGATGTTGTCCTTGGCCGTCTGGCGCCCCAACGTCTTGGCGGCGCGCTTGCGCAGGCCGGCGACGCTGTCGAAGAACTTGGCGAACTCGGTCACCGCGCCACGGGCGGCCAGCAGCAGCTCACCCACGGCGGCGTCGCGCTGGGCGTCACCAGCGGGGTCGCGGCGCTTTTGCACCTCGGCCAGGCGGTGGTTCAGGGCCTCGATCAGCAGGGCCCGGCGCCTGGGGTTGTCCAGCAGGTCGTCCTGCAGATAGGGGTTGCGTTGCACCACCCAGATGTCGCCCAGCACCTCGTACAACATGCGGGCGGATCGGCCCGTGCGACGCTCCAGCCGCAACTGGTCCAGCAGCTCCCAGGCCCGAGAGCCCAGCAAGCGGATGACGATCTCGCGGTCGGAGAACGACGTGTAGTTGTAGGGGATCTCGCGCAGCCGGGGGGCTGCGCTCTCGGCCGCTTCAGCGGTGGGCATCAGGGGATGCGGAGCGTTCATGGCAACCGGCTAGACCGGGAAAGAAGCCTGGGAAGGCTGGTTCGGGCGGGCAGCGGCTCGGGTCGGCGCAGCAGGGCGGGCAAAGGCGCCCGGCTTGTGGCCACGGCCCCTCGCGGCAGGGGTTGGAATCCTAACCGAGGGGGGCTTCTCCCTGGGGAGAGCCCCTATTTGCCCGTCATTCGCGGCTCGGCAAGCGGCGCTATGCTGGCCCGCAAAATCCTCAAGGAGACACTGGATGAAGTCGTTTGCCCTTGTTGCAACCCTGTTGGGCCTGGCCGGTTCCGCCCAGGCCCAGACCGAGATCCAGTGGTGGCACGCCATGGGCGGGGCGCGGGGGGAGTGGATCAACGACCTGGCTCGCGACTTCAACGCCAGCCAGAAGGAATACAAGGTCGTCCCCACCTTCAAGGGCACCTACGAGGAGTCCATGCCGGCCGCCATCGCCGCCTTTCGGGCCGGCAATGCGCCTCACATCCTGCAGGTGTTCGAGGTCGGCACGGCCACCATGATGGCCAGCAAGGCCGCCATCAAGCCGGTCGCTGACCTGATGAAGGAGGCCGGCATCCCTTTCGAGCCCGGCGCTTATGTGCCGGCCGTCGCCAGCTACTACACGGCGCCCAACGGCCAGATGCTGAGCTTTCCCTTCAACAGCTCCACCACCGTCTTCTTCTACAACAAGGACGCGCTGAAGGCGGCCGGCGTCGACAAGCCGCCCAGCAGCTGGCCCGAGGTCGCCTCGGCGGCCGCCAAGCTCAAGGCGAATGGCAGCAAATGCCCGCTCACGACGTCCTGGATGAGCTGGACCCAGCTGGAGAGCTTCTCGGCCTGGCACAACGTCGAGTTCGCCACCAGGAACAACGGCTTCGGCGGCCTGGATGCGCGCCTGGCCTTCAACACGCCGCTGCACCTGCGTCACATCGAGAACCTGGCCAACATGGCCAAGCAAGGGCTGTTCGTCTACAAGGGCCGCGGCAACTCGCCGGACGCCACCTTCATCTCGGGCGAATGCGCCATGACGACGGCCTCGTCGAGCATCTACGGCGACATCAAGAAGAGCGCCAAGTTCGCCTTCGGCACGGCTCCTCTGCCCTACTACCCCGACGTGCCCGGCGCGCCGCAGAACACCGTCATCGGCGGCGCCAGCCTGTGGGTGATGGCGGGCAAGAAGCCGGCCGAATACAAGGGCGTGGCCAAGTTCTTCGAATACCTGGCGCGGGCCGATGTCGCGTCCGAAAGCCACAAGCGCACCGGCTATCTGCCCGTCACCAAGGCGGCCTTCGTCGCCACCGAGGCCAGCGGCTTCTACAAGGCCAACCCGGGCAGCGACGTGGCCGTCAACCAGATGATCCGCAAGACCACCGACAAGTCGCGCGGCGTGCGCCTGGGCAACCATCCGCAGATCCGCACCATCGTCGATGAGGAATTCGAGCTGATCTGGGCCGGCAAGAAGACCGCCAAGGAAGCCGTCGACGCCGCCATCCAGCGCGGCAACGAACAGCTCGAGAAGTTCGCCCGGACCGCAAAACTCTGACCCACTGACATGGCGCAGGAAAAGCGCGTCGTCTTCCGCTCCCGCTGGCTGCCCTGGCTGCTGCTGGCGCCGCAGGCCGTCGTCATCGGCGTGTTCTTCTTCTGGCCGGCCGGCCAGGCCCTGCTGCAGTCCTTCCAGCAGCAGGATGCCTTCGGCCTGTCGACCGAATGGGTGGGCCTGGCGAACTTCCAGGCCCTGTGGGCCGATTCGAGCTACCTCGCCTCGTTCAAGACCACGGCCCTGTTCTCCATTCTGGTGGCCGGCCTGGGCCTCTCGATCTCGCTGTTGCTGGCCGTCATGGCCAATCGCGTCGTGCGCGGCGCCGGTCTCTACAAGACCCTGCTGATCTGGCCCTATGCGGTGGCTCCGGCCATCGCCGGCGTGCTGTGGCTCTTCCTGTTCGCGCCCTCCATCGGCGTCGTCGCCTATGGCCTGCATGCCCTGGGCTTCGACTGGAATCATCTGCTGAACGCCGACCACGCCATGACGCTGATCGTCATGGCCGCGGTGTGGAAGCAGATCTCCTACAACTTCTTGTTCTTCCTGGCCGGCCTGCAGTCCATCCCGCGCTCGCTGATCGAGGCCGCGGCCATCGACGGCGCCAGCCCCTGGCGGCGCTTCTGGGACGTGACCTTTCCGCTGCTGTCGCCCACCAGCTTCTTCCTGCTGGTCATCAATATCGTCTACGCCTTCTTCGACACCTTCGGCATCGTCGATGCGGCCACTCAAGGCGGCCCCGGCAAGGAGACGGCCGTGCTGGTCTACAAGGTCTATCACGACGGCTTCAAGGCCCTGGACCTGGGCGGCTCGGCGGCGCAGAGCGTGGTGCTGATGGTCATCGTCGTCACGCTGACCGTCCTGCAGTTCCGCTTCGTCGAAAAGAAGGTGCAGTACTGATGGTGGAACGCAAACCCTGGCTCGACTGGCTGGCCCACGCCATCCTGCTGCTGGGCGTGGCGGTGGTGGCCTTCCCGCTCTATGTCACCTTCGTCGCCGCCACGCAGACAGCAGAGGCCATCCTGCACGCACCCATGCCGCTGGTGCCCGGCGGGCACTTGATCGAGAACATGAGCACAGCGCTGGGCGGCGGCACGGGCGCGGGCTCCAGCGCGCCCGTGGCCCGCATGATGTGGATCAGCTTCGTGACCGCCATGGTCATCACCGTCGGCAAGATCGCCATCTCGCTGCTGTCGGCCTTCGCCATCGTCTATTTCCGCTTCCCGCTGCGCCAGGTCTTCTTCTGGGCCATCTTCGTGACGCTGATGCTGCCGGTGGAGGTGCGCATCGGGCCTACCTACCAGGTGGTGGCCGATCTGAAGATGCTCAACAGCTATGCCGGGCTCACGGTGCCGCTGATCGCATCGGCTACGGCGACCTTCCTTTTCCGGCAGTTCTTCCTGACCGTGCCGGACGAGCTGGTGGAGGCCTCGCGCATCGACGGCGCCTCACCGCTGCGATTCTTCAAGGACGTGCTGCTGCCGCTGTCCCGCACCAGCATCGCCGCCCTCTTCGTCATCCAGTTCATCTACGGCTGGAACCAATACCTGTGGCCGCTGCTGGCAACCACCGACGAGTCCATGTACCCCGTCGTCATCGGCATCAAACGCATGATCAGCGGCGGCGAAGCCGCCAACGACTGGAACATTGTCATGGCGACGGCCCTACTGGCCATGATCCCGCCAGCCATGGTCGTGATCCTGATGCAGCGCTGGTTCGTCAAGGGCTTGGTCGACACCGAGAAATAAATGGCCTCCATCTCCATTCGAAAGCTGGTCAAACGCTATGGGCATGGCCCGAAGGCCGTGCCGGTCATCCACGGTGTCGATGCCGAAGTCAAGGACGGCGAGTTCGTCGTCATCGTCGGCCCCTCGGGCTGCGGCAAGTCCACTTTGCTGCGCATGGTGGCGGGGCTGGAAGAGGTCAGCGAAGGCGAGATCGCCATCGGCGCGCGCGTCGTCAACGACGTCGAGCCGGCGGATCGTGACATCGCCATGGTGTTCCAGAACTACGCCCTCTACCCCCACATGAGCGTGGCCGAGAACATGGCGTATGGCCTCAAGCTGCGCAAGATGCCCAAGGCACAGATTGATGAGCGCGTGCAGCGCGCCGCCAAGATCCTGGAGCTGGGCCAGCTGCTGCAGCGCAAGCCGCGCGAACTGTCCGGCGGCCAGCGCCAGCGAGTGGCCATGGGCCGCGCCATCGTGCGCGACCCGCAGGTTTTCTTGTTCGACGAACCCCTGTCCAACCTCGACGCCAAGTTGCGCGTGCAGACACGCCTGGAGATACAGAAGCTGCACCGCGAGCTGGGCGTCACGTCGCTGTTCGTCACCCACGACCAGGTCGAGGCCATGACCCTGGCCCAGCGCATCATCGTCATGAACGGCGGCCGCATCGAGCAGATGGGCACGCCCGAGGAGGTCTATGGCCAGCCCGCCTCGACCTTCGTCGCCAGCTTCATCGGCTCGCCGGCCATGAACCTGCTGCCCGGCCGCAAGCATGGCGGGCAGTTCCACATCGAAGGCGCGGCCCTGGATGTGCCGCCCGGCGTGGAAGGCGAACTGACGCTGGGCCTGCGCCCCGAGCACGTGCAGCTCGCCGAGCGCGGCTGGCCGCTGCATGTGGAGATGATCGAGATGCTGGGCGCCGAGCGCCTGGTCTACGGCAAGCTGGGCAGCGGCACGCCCTTCACCCTGCGGCTGGACGCTACGCTGCCGTCGCCCCAAGCCGGCGACTGGCTCCACCTGGCCTTCAACCCCCTGCACCTGCACCGCTTCAACACCCAGACGGGGCAACGCCTATGAAATCCCCCTGGTCCTACCCTCTGTGGCTGGCCCATCGCGGCGCCGGCAAGCTGGCGCCGGAAAACACGCTGGCCGCCTTCCGAATGGGTGCCGGCTTCGGCTTTCATGCCTTCGAGTGCGACGTCAAGCTGAGCCGGGACGGCCAGACCTTTCTGCTGCACGACGACACCCTGGACCGCACCAGCAGCGGCCAGGGCTCGCCGGCCGAGCAGGACTGGGCGCAGATGGAGAGGCTGGACGCCGGCAGCTGGCACAGCCCGCCCTTCACCGCCGAACCCCTGCCCCGCTTCGCGCAGATCGCCGCCTTCTGCCAAGCCAACGGCTGCGCGTTGAATGTCGAGATCAAGCCCTGCCCGGGCGAGGAGGCGCGTACCGGCGCGGTCGTGGCTCACGAGGCCGCGCGGCTCTGGGCCGGTGCCCTGCCGCCCTTGCTGAGCAGCTTCAAGCCGGAAGCCATCGCAGCTGCCCGCGACGCCGAGCCCGCCCTGCCCCGCGCCTTGCTTCTGGACAGGCTCTGGGACGGCTGGCCCGAAGCCGCCGAAGCACTCGACGTCGTCGCCGTCATCACCAACTACCGGCTGATGGACCTCGCCCTGATTGAACACCTGCACACCAAGGGCTTGCGGGCCCTGGTCTACACCGTCAACGATGCGGTTGTAGCCCGGCGGCTGATCGACGACGGCATCGACGGGATCATCACGGACGCCGTGGATCAACTCGGACCCTAAAGACTCTGCGTCACCCACTGCGCCCGCGTCAGGCGGCAATCTTCCGACACCTCTGCGGGCATAGTCCAACGCCCTTCTTCCAGGTCAACTTCGCTAGCACCCAAAGCGGTGGTTCAGCATGCGTAGCCGTCTCAGGTATGGGACACGGCCTTGTTGGTGAGGTAACCCGCGTGGCTGATCCCCAGCAGCGCGATGGTGCTGTCGTCCAGTGCGGGGAAGTCGGTGATGCCGTCGGGCTGAGCGTACTTGAAGGTGCGCCACAGTGCGAAAGCGTAGGCGGCGACGATGGCGACCGTGAAGAACAGCATCTGCACCTTGGCCAGATCAACGTGTGCGCCGTTGCCGATCTCATCGCCGGTCACCATGTCGCCCCAGCGGGCCATCAGCGGGTCGCTGTTGCCCAGCAGCTGGCCGTCCGGCTTGTCGCCGCCGGTCTGGCCCGCACGCGCCAGCTCCAGCTGCGTCGCCGCCAGTTTCGCCTCATCGGTCTCCTTGTTCTTCTTCGGCGCCAGGAGCAAGGGGGTGCCTACGAGAGACGTGGTGCTGATGCCCATGGCAAGCCATAGCTCCTTGGGCACGCCGATGGCCAGCGGCTCGTCCACGCCGATGTAGATGTTGTAGAACGCCGCCATCAGGTAGGCCGACACCATGACCAGCGTCCACGCGACCATCTGGAAGCGTGCGAGGCTCATGACGTTGCGCTCGTTGATCAGGACGCCATGCCAGCGCCCGATGATGCCCTTGCCGGCGATGGCAACGAAGACAGCCATGAGCACCGCGATGCCCAGCCACGCGGGCCGGTAACTGTGCTGCGAGACGCCCCACCAGCCGACGATCGGAATGGCGGCCACGCACAGGATGGCGGCGCCGGTGTATCCCTTGAACATAAGACCTCCCTGCGCCGTAACGGCGCCGTTTATTGACCGAGGACCGGCGCGCTCTTGCCGTCGAGCAGCTCAGTCACGCTCTTCCACAACGGCTCGTTGTCCAGGATGAAGAACAGCCCCCCTCGGCCGTTCTGGCTGCTGCCGCACTTCGGATCGGACAGCGAGCCCTGCTGGTTCATGTCGCCGAAGATGACGTAATGGTGGTCGCCAGACGTCGACACGCCCACCTTGGCGTGGTTGAAGTCGGGACCGGCGCCGCCCTTGAGCCCGAAACCCGTGCCCTTCCAGCTGCCGGAGGTGGCGATCTGCACGGCGCCAGGCTTGGGGAGACTTTCGTCCCAGCAGTCGATGGGCGTATTGGCCTTGGTGGATGCGATGGCCGGGTTGGCCCACCAGGTCGCGACACGCAGCGAAACGCTCTCCAGTTGGGAGGACACGAGCTGCCAAGGCGGCACCTGCAGCTTGGACGGTTTTGACAGCAAGGTCACGCCCGAGGACAGCTGCGTCTTGAAAACCTTGGTGCTCTTGGACTTGGCGCCCAGCGCGTTGACGGCATCCTGAATCTCCTGCGGCCCGCCGTTGTTCACCAGTTGAGCTTCGCCCGGTGCCGTCGCGACGCTGGCATTGCCCAGCGCCCGGAGCACCTTCATGACGTCGTCCGCTGTCAACTTCACCGAGAAAAATGACTGGCTCACGAGGATGTTGTCCGGGCGCGCGATACAGCCCAGCGTGTTGCCGCTCGTGCGCTCGGGCGACAGCCGGCCGGATCCCGGCCACGAAGGCGTGGTGACTTGCACGATGAGGCCGTTGCCGTCGGCATCCCAGGCCAGGACACCCTTGGAATGCCCCCACGGTGCAGAGCACGAGTCACTGCAGCCGGGGATGACGGGGTCGCTGTAGAACTGGTCGTTCCAGACGACGTAGAAGCGCTTGCCGTTGACGATCTCACCGAACGTGGCACCCAACGGGTCGGCGCCGCTTTCGCCAATGCAGGTGCTGCCCATTGCCAGCTTGGGTTGGTCGTCACTTGCGAAGACGAAGGTCTGCCCGCGCGTGTAGCTCTGCGCCTTGTCGCCGAACGGGCACTGCATCTGCGCGCCCGCCGGACACTGCGGGAACGACTTGGCGTTGAACTTGAAGACGAACCACCAGTCCACCGGCTTGCCGTCCTGTAACAGCGGCGCTGGCGCGCCGGCAGCCATCGCATGCGCTGCCCCGCCAAGGCACAGCGCAACGACTGCCCGAACCATCGTCCGTCGGATCTCCATCTTTTTGAACGGCACGGCACCCTCCTGCGCATGCGCTATACAACCCGGGCCACCCTCCCAAGGGCGGAAGGACGGCCCAAACATCAGCCACGGCGCTGGACGCTATCGGCCCCCCTAGTTCATGCCATCCTCAACGTTGAGGGTGTGTCAGCTTCCCGACGGTACCGGCGGCGATCGCGATCGGCCTCTCCTGTGTCATCCAAGGTCGCCCTTAGATCGGAATAGCGCGCCGCGCCTAGAAAAGTTGCTGCTGGTCGCCGAAGTCGTTCTCCATGGGCAACGGCTTCTCCTTGGGCGGCTTCTTGGCACGCAATGGCAGCGGCGCAGGCTCTGCCGCAAGGCGCTCGGCAGGGAACTGCATCATGAAGCTCATCGCCTGGTCGGTTGTGCAATCGAACTGGTAGGTCACGCGGCCAAGAGGCATGGCGTCATTCCCACCCTGGATGCCCGTTTCCTGTGTCGCCCGGGCGGCTCCTTCAGGGTCCATCCGAGGTTCCGGCCTCTACTTCTCGTCTATCGCCAGAGCGAGGGCTTCCTGAACGATTCTTGAAGTCGGCATGGCCAGAATCTGCCGATCTCGCGGCCGCTTCCGGCTCGCCGCCATCTGCTCGCTCAGAGTCGCCTTCGCACGTCCGTAGTGCCGTGCCACTGCGCTGGCAGAGCACAGCCCCGACTGGACGGCCAGGTTGGCCACCAGCGCCCGCGCCTTTGCGGCCTGATGGTCCTTGCGACCCACCAGGCTTTGCCCATCACGCGCTCTCAGTTTGACTTCCACCCAACGCTCCAGGAGCGCCAGCGCACCGGCGATGCTTTTCGTATCGCTGGAAGCCACGAGCACGGCAGCAGCGCCGCGAACCTCTCGTGACATCGGCCCTAACGGGCCGATCGCACCGGACGCGAGGGAGATCCCATGCTCAAGTTCCCATTGAAGGGATTCAATCTCGCTCGGACGCCGTGACACAAGCGAGCGCAGTGCAGATCGCCCCTCCAGCAACGAGTTCCCCAGGAGCCTATGCAGCAACGAGGGGTCGAAGCCCTCCACCCAGTCCAAGCCCACCGCGCATCGCAATGCTGAATGCGCAAAGCTTGTCGGCGCGAAGCACAGCCCCAAGGAGACAGGCCTCCACGCGAGCATTCGCACTTCTTCGAGAAGCTGGTCCGCACTCTGGATGCGATGGGTCTGATATGGGCCGGCGAATACGGATCCGCGGAGTCCGTCGGCGTCGCGAACCCAACGCGCAACAACGTTCGCAACGCCATGCGCAATCGCATCAGGCTTGTCGTCGGCGGGCAATGCAGTCAGCAGGTGTATTTCCGAACCTGTGAATAGAAAGAAGAACAGCTTGCGCTGTGGAGCACGATGTGCCCCCAGCAAGCGAGATCTGATTCGGCGAGCCAGCGCCGGTGTACCAAAGAGATTGCGCCCAACAGCGGCTTGCCAGTAGACGTGCCACGTTCGCAAGGCGTCGTCGTCGAAGATGGAAGCATCCATCTCTCCATGACGTTAGCGACCGGATTCTTTTCCAAGCGTTTTCACGAATGGCAGGGAAAACGTTCGGCATTTCACGAGCGCGGAGCGTCGTGGGCGCCGGCGCAATGAGGTCACGGTGCCCAAGCGATCCCGACGACGGTGCCAGCCTCGACGCCCGTGAGGCGAGCGACCGACCCGACGCGTGAACTCATCGATCTGCCGCGAAGGCACGTGCGTGCAACGCCGACCGTCCAGCCGATCAAGCCACGTTCCACGTTCACGACGCTGCGGGTACCGAACGAACAACCCATTGCGCTATGGGAACGGGACGACCTTTGCGCAGTGCGAGGCTTGAACGATGTGGCCATCGTCATGTCAATCGTCGATGCCGAACACGAAAAGGAACCCGGAGAAATCGCTGGATGGCCCGTGCAGGCACCCTTAGCTTTGCCTGGCCCGACGCATTTCGCCGAGGGCATTCAACCGCAACTCAACCTGAAGGAGAACGTGATGAACGAAGACCTGCAACTGGAGATCGTTGACCTGGGCGACGCCAAGGAGGAAACCAAGGGTCGCATCCAAGGTGTGGAGCCCGAGCTGAACGAAGCGGCCCCGTACAAGCCCTGATCACAGCGCGGCACCCCAGGCGCGTGAGCGGCCAACCGCGCGCCTACGGCTGCGCACCGCGTGATCGTTGACCTCAGCAGGGCCGAGGAGGAATCCGAGGCCCTGCTTCCACGCCCATCACGGCCCACCACCTGCGGCGGCGAAACGCTTTCGCTCAAGAGAGTTGTCATGCAACGCATCGATGCGCCATCACCACAGTACCGGCTGGCTGATCATGTCCGCGCCTGCCGCATCGGCGATCAAGTCCTGCTGCTGGACATGCGGCGGAACAAGTACCTCGGCTTTGGCGGTCGACACCTGGATGCTCTGGGTCAGGTGATCGTCGACTGGCCATGCTCCTCGTGTTCTTCTTGCTCATGTGCTGACGGGAACGCCTCGTTGAGCAAACCGGCGGCCACGCCGCAGCTGCAGCCTCTGCTCGATCAACAGTTGCTGTCCCAGGCGCGCGTCGCGAGTCAACCCAGGCCGCCGCTTCCTGAAGCAACCGGATGCGTCGCGCCCGACGCCTGCCTCCCGCGCCCGGCGCCGTTCGGGCGAGACCTGTTTCGCCTTGCTTGGGCCGGGGCTGGCGCTGCCTTCTGGCTGAGGCGCTGGGCCCTGGCTGAAATCGCAGGCCGCGTTGCGCGCCTGCGGTCTCCTCGCAGCTGCGACGACGCCCCGGGGAGCACTGAGGCGCTGCATGAGGCCATGGCGACGTACATGCGGCTTCGTCCCTTCTTCTTCACGGCTCACGACAAATGCCTGCATGACTCGCTGACGCTCATCCGTTTTCTCGCCAGGCGCGGGATGTTTCCCGCGTGGGTCATCGGCGTGCGAACCCGGCCTTTCGCCGCACATTCGTGGGTGCAAAGCGCAAGCCTGGTCCTCAATGACGTGCACGAGCACGTCCGCACCTACACGCCGATCCTCGTCGTCTGAGCCGGGCGGCCATCCATGTTCCGCTACATCGCCTTTTGCTGGAAGATCGCCAATCCGGACCAAGCCGATTTCGCTCGCCGCCTCGAGCAAACGCTACTGGGTCACGGCTGGCGATCGGCGTTTCAGGTGTCGGGCCATCGCGTCTTCATGACAGGCAATGCCCGTGGGACTAACGATGCGTACCCATTGGCTGCCAATCAAGGCGTCATCCTGGGACGGATATTCCGGCGCGGCATGTCGTCACCGTGCAAAGGCGCTGACGTCCATCTCACGGAACTGGAGGCGCAGCGCATCGTGCACACCGATGGGCGCAGCCTCATTGACCACTTCTGGGGCCGATACGTCGCCTTCCTGCCGTCCTGGACAGGCGTACCGCGTGTGCTGCGCGACCCCACGGGAACCTTGCCTTGCTACCGCATCGAGATTCAGGGCGTCGCAGTCGTCCTGTCGTGGCTTGATGACCTGTTCTCACTGCTGAACATACCGGCGCCGATGGTGGACTGGGACGGCGTTGCCGCCCACATGGTCCTGGGCCAGGTAAGCGGCCGAGAAACGCTCCTGACCGGGGTCACGCAGGTCCTTGCTGGCGAACTGGTGTCAATGCCATCGGGCAGCGGGGCGCCAAAGCGGCTGTGGAGCGCAGTCGATTGCGCCCGCCGCCCTTCATCCCGCACCGCGTCTGAGGCGTCTACGCAACTGCGCCACACCGTCGCTGCCTGCGTGCGGAGCTGGTCCTCGTGTTACGACGCAATCGTGCTCAGGCTATCCGGTGGCGTGGATTCCGCCATCCTGCTCGCCAGCCTTGCCGCCGAGCGCGATGCTGGCGGCCTCGTCTGCTTGAACTATCACTCGCCGGGCACGGACAGCGACGAGCGCACCTATGCGCGCCTCGCGGCTGGGCTCAACGATGCAGAACTGATCGAGGAGACCATCGACGACGGATACCGCCTTGGAAAAGTCCTTGACGTCGCGCATACGCCGACACCGGCCAACTATCTCGGCTTCATGGGGACGAGTCGCAAGGATGCCGAGGTTGCCGCTGCTCGCGGGGCCGACGCCGTCTTCAACGGCGCTGGTGGCGATCAGCTCTTCTTCGAGGTCCGCTGCAGCTGGCCCGCGGCCGACTACCTGAAGTTGCGCGGTGTCGATATGGGATTTCTTGAGGCGACCCTCGATGCTGCACGCCTTGGCAACGTCTCTTTTTGGAGCGCGCTGAAGCAGGCCGTGAAGGGCCAGTCTTTCCGCGGCGATCCCATGGCTGGGGCCGCGCGCTATCTGACCTTGATGGAACCCGCGGCCATGGAGGCTGCGTTGAGGATTGCTCCGCGGTTCCTTCACCCAGACTGGCTTGCCGCGCAGGACCTGCCGATCGGTAAGTTCAACCAGCTCGGCATGCTCATCTGCCCTTTCGAGTACTACAACCATTACCTGCGCGAGGCGTCCCCTGAGCGTGTCCAGCCGCTCATGTCACAGCCGCTCCTGGAACTCTGCCTGGCAACGCCGACTTATGTTTTGACCCACGGGGGCCGCGGTCGTGCCCTCGCCCGCCAGGCGTTCTCGCATCAGATCCCACCCGAGATCGCCGCTCGCCGTTCTAAGGGCGGCGCTGCGAACTACATCGCGACGGTGCTGCAACGCAATCTATCGTTTGCGCGAGAGATGCTGCTGGACGGGTTGCTCGCAAAACGCGGCCTCTTGGACAAGCGGTGCGTCGAGGCGGCGCTCGCCGGCAGCCCGGCTTCGAAGTCAGGCTATGTCACGGAGATCCATGCTTGCATCGCCACGGAAGCGTGGTTGCGACGCGCCATAACGACAGGTCGCGCCGCAACCTTGATCTGACCGCCGATGTCACGTCTCAGAACGTTTGCCGCGGCACTTGGCCTGATTCGTGGGGCGGTGGACCGCCATGTCCTGATGACGCTCCTGGGCACGTTGATGCTGGTTGCGCTCAGCGGTGCCCTGGCGGCGGCGTCGCCGCTCGCGCTCAAGCACCTGGTCGATGTCGTGGCTGGTACGAAGTCAGCGGACCGAGCGGTTGGCAACGCAGCGCTGCTGGCCGGTGCGATCTACCTGATGACGTTGGCCGGCGGCCGGATCATGGCGGACGTTCGGCCGCTTCTCGCTGGCAGGATGGAGCAACGTGTGCTGGCCAGCATCCGGCGACGCGCCTTTGCCCATCTGCTGCGCCTGCCGATGGCCTACCTCGTGAACCGCCGCGGCGGCGAACTGCTCCACAGCGTCGACCTCGCTGCCGCCGGCGCGCAGGCCGTCATGTCGCACGCCACGAACAGCATCGCACCCGTGCTGATCGAGCTGGTGTTGATGGCCGTCATCCTGGGTGAGCTTCGCCAGCCTGGGCTCGTGGTCTTGTTCGTCGCAACGTCCCTGCTGTACCTGGCGGTCTTCTCGGTCGGGCTGCGTCGCCAGCAGCTGGCGATTCGCCAAGTGTCGGCGGCGAGCCTGGACGTGCATGGTCAACTCGGCGACGGCATTGCGCACGTCGAGACCTTGCGCTGTTTCGGCGCGGCAACAGAGGCTGAACAGTCTCTGGGGAGAGCTTCTTCCTGCCTGGCAGCACGATGGTTGCGATTGAATCAACTGACCGTCCAAGGCGCGCTCGCAGCTTCGGCTGTCTTTGCCGCTACGCTGGCGGCCTGGCTCGCGTTGACCGCTGAAGCCGTCGTACGAGGCCAGTTGAGCGTGGGTGGGTTCGTATTGGCCAGCGTCTACATGCTGCAGTTGGTGCGGCCGCTCGAAACGCTTGGCACGGCGGCCCGGGATCTTGTACGGGCGATGGGATTCATGCAGCCATTGCTGGACATCCTTGCCGAGCCGTCCGAACACTGGAGCGAGCCGAGCACCTGCAGTGCCACCAGTTGGACGAAACCGGCAAGTGCGCCTTCGCTCCGCTTCGAAAACCTCTCCTTCGGATACGACTCCCAAGCGCCAGTCATTTGCGGCCTGGATCTACAGATCGCGGCCGGCCGCACAACCGCCATCGTCGGACGCAGCGGCTGCGGCAAGTCCTCGCTGGTTCGACTGCTGATGCGGCTGCATGAACCCCAGGCGGGGCGCATCTTGGTGGATGGCCATCCCATCGAGTCGGTGCCAATCGCGGAGCTGCGCGCCATGATCGGCCTCGTTCCTCAGGACGCGGGACTGCTGCAGGCGAGCGTCAAAAGCAACATCACGCTGGGCCTGCCGGCCGCGACACAGCAGAGCATCGAGCTCGCCGCGATGCGCGCGCAGCTCCATCACCTGGTCGTTGCACTGCCCGATGGTTATGACACGCTGCTCGGCGAGCGCGGTCAGACCTTGTCCGGCGGTGAACGCCAGCGCCTGGCGATCGCGCGGGCAATACTCAGGAAGCCCATGATCTTCCTGCTGGACGAACCAACTTCCATGCTCGACGGAAAAACGGAGGCGGCCATCCTGCCCGCCCTGCGAGAACTCACGACTGGCTGCACGACCCTCGTCATCGCCCATCGACTCTCGACGATCATGCACGCAGACCAGATCGTTGTTCTGGACGGCGGACGGGTGAAGGAGCAGGGACGGCACACGGAGCTGCTCGCCAAGCAAGGGCTTTACGCGCAGCTCTGGCGCCAGCAGATCGGTGACAAGACTTGATCTATCCCCGGCTGGGTTCGCGAGTGCAACGAGGCGTGGCGTCGACTTGCGCTTTCATCTTCTCCATCTGCCGCCAGGCGTCGTACTGCGCCTTCAGAGAGGCAGGCGTCTCCGCTGCCAGCACCGGGACGGTCCGCTCCTCGCCTTTCAGCCAGAAGCGATACCAATCAACGTTGCCCTGCAGGGAGACCATTCGTTCGCTCGGCATCGCCAGCGAATGAGCACCGCCCGGGATGAGCACCATCTCCACCGGCTTGTATTGGCGGCGCAGCAGCGCGTAGATGTCGTAGTTGCCGTATACCGGAACGCCATAGGACTCGATCCGGAGGGCGGCGCGCACGCAGTCGGTATTCAGCGAAGGATCGTTGCGCAACCATTCGTCCCGGGTCGGCCCGAATGGCAGGCCTCGGTTCATGTCCTCCATCTGGCGCCATGCTTCCACGCCGTATGCCACTGAAAGCTGGAACAGCGTGTTCGTGTCACCGTCGGCCAAAGTGGCGGCACGGATGGCCAGATCCGAGAAAGTGACAAGGTTGAGGGTAGTCTCACCCGTGGTGCTGAAGCCGATGATGCCGACGCGGTCGGGGTCAACCAGCCCGTCCTTGACCAGCGCGCTCACGGCGCCACGCACTCCCTCGTAGAACTGGGTCAGCTTCGCGTGGCTGTTGGTACCGGGGTCCCCGCCGTTGCTGGGTTGCAACCCCATCGCCAAAACCAGGATGCCGTCGCGCACGAAGGCGCGGCCCGGGTAGGCGCTGGTGAACCCGAAGTTGAAGTTGGGCCCATCCAGGTAGAAGGCCTCAGGGTCGAAGAAATAAGTCTGGATCACCAGCGGACGCCTGCCCGCTGGCGCCGTTTCCTCGGGACCCAACAACCCGCCATCCCAGTCCCGGCCCTTCGCATCGCGCCATGCATAGGGCTTCATGACACCCCAGGTGGCCGTGCTGAACTGAGGGTTCAGCCTTGTCAGGCGCACCGTCTGGCCGGCCGGCCCGTTCGCAACGACATCGGGCGGCTCGTTCAAGGATTGCTTCAGACGCAATGACCAGGCCGTCGCGGCAGCATCGGCGGCCTTCCCGTCGTCCGCCACCTCGCGCCAGCCACCAGCATCGCGGCGCTGGAACCTGCGTCGCCGGTCACCGTCGACGACGACAAAGCCATCGGGCGTGGACTCGGCCGTCCTTACTCGGCCGACCATCCGAGCGACGACCTTCCAGCGTCCGCTGTCTGGCCAGTACTCGATCACATGGGACGCCGCGGAGGCATTGCCGCCCTCTGAGAGAGGCAAGTGCGTCCCCGCAAGGATCACGGACTCGCCACGCCCCTGCCACAACCTGTCCATGCGGCCTTGGAACCATCCTGGCAGGGCATCGTCGGGCGCGTCCACGACTGTCTGCTCACGGCCGTCGTCCAGTCGCCAGGCCATCATCCGGCGGGCTGTCTTGACGAGCGCGCCCGAGTAGTACCGCAAGGGATCGGCCTGCAGCGCGGGGGCGTACCGGGTGACGACCTCAGCCAGTAAAGGGTAGTCACGGCTCCATGCGAGCGTTCGTTCGGGTTCGAAGCGGGGCAGCAGTGCCCAGCGACCGTCGGGGGCGATGCTGACCTGCGGCTTTGCGAAGTTCGCTTCGAAGAACGGTTCTCCGAGTGGCCGAGGCTTCGCCATCGTCCCGAGATCGGCCACGTAGAAGCGGTACTTGCGCAGCTGCGACTGCAAACGCTGCTGACCCCATTTCACCGTCCAGAACGACTGGTTGCCGATGACGATGCTGCGCGCGCCCGCCGTCATGGGTGGATTCGGCACCTGCACGGCGTAGACCATGCGACGTCCGTTCTTTGACACATCGAAGGAAACGACGGGCGCGGCTTCTTGCGTCAACGGTGTCAACGCCCGGGACCGGAGGTCGAACCGATAGGCCTGGTTGACGGAGGCGCCTATGCGGCCCGTGAACACCAGCGTGTGCTCGTCGAGCCATCGGACCCGCTGGACGGCCTGGTCGCCGTCATAGGGATCCTCGTTCGCATCGAAGGAGAACACGGTTTCGGGCGCGGGTGCATCCGCCCCCTTGAGTGCATCCTGCTGCAGGCACAACAGCAGGATTTCGTAGCGGTTCATGTCGGTGGCCAAGTTGGCCCGCCGCACGACGATGAACGCACGCGTGCCATCTGGCGAGATCTGCCGCTGGAGCTCGCCGGGCTCCTTGCCTTCGGGCTGGACGATGCGGGTGAACGCGACGATGTCACTGACGGATGGGCCGGCGGCTCGCGCCGCGCCGGCAGGCAGTTGAGCAGCGAGGAGCGCGCACGCCGCGATGAGCCAGGAAAAACGCATGATTTCAGTCCGGGAAGCGTGCGGGCCAACCACCCGAGTCGGGGCGAGGAGCGCAAAAAATTGAGACGCCGGGGCTCCTGGCCTGCCGCCAGGCCCCGGGAGTCGCCTACCAGTCGAGCGTGAGGCGCACGGAGAGGTAGCGGCCACGCCAGTCGGCTTGCGTGACGTCGAAGTTCGGTGGGCCTGGCACGTACTGGGGTTCACGATCCGTGAGGTTCGTGACGCTGACTCCGAACGTCGCCGCCCGAAACCCGGGCAGCAACTCCGGCCAGAGCTTCTTCAGGTTCAGGTTGCCAGCCAGGTCGTGGGTCCAGTAGTGCCCCAATTCGCGGTCGCTGGTGCCGGCGTCCTTGTACGAGCCCAAATAGCGGCTCGTCACACCCAGGTTCCAGGCGTCCGCGTCAAGTCCCACGGACAGGCGCCCTTTCCAGCGCGGCGCCCAGAAGTCGACGAATCGACGTCCCAGGCGATCCACGACGGGTGCCCCTGGTGTCAGTTGGACTCGGTATTCGTTCGCCCGGGTCGCACCAGCAGCAACGGTCGCGCGTCCAACGGATGTCGCCCAGGCATAGGCTGCGTCGAAGTCGGTCCCTGCCGTATCCAGGCGACCGAAGTTGACCTCGGCCGCCTTGATACTCGTGACCACACCGGGCATGCCATTGGCCGCGGGTCCCCGTGTCACGAAATTCGGGAAGGCGCTTTCGTAGTTCAGCGCTGCCTGAGGCGCCAGCAGCGCAATCATCGAGCGGACCTTGAGCTGCCAGTAGGTCGCGCTCAGTCGTGTGCCCAGGCCGCCCTCCGGCTCCCACACGGCGCCGATACCGCGGGCCTGGCCACGCTCAGGCTTCAATTCCTTGTTGGTCGTGCGCACCAGCGATCCCGACGTGATGGCCTCACCACCGCGTGCTGGATCGACGAGACCGTAGAACGCAACGTCATCGACGAGGTCCGTAACGTTGGTCTGCAAGAGCGTCGGCGGCTTGAACGAGCCCGCCGCCGAGCCTCGGATCAGCAGGTTGCGCGTGGGACGTAATTCGAGCCCCCCTTGAAACGTGTTTGCCGAGCCGAAGTCGCTGTAGGTGTCCCGTCGAGCGGCCAGCGTGAGGGCGGCCAGGCTCCACCCGATGCGCCCCTCCTCCCGACCGGCCAGCAGCGGCACGCGAGCTTCACCGTAAGCGGCAGAGCTACGGCGGTTGCCGTGGATTTCGGATTGACTGGGAACGGACATGTCGTACCAATCACGCGCGGCCTCCGCGCCGATGACGACGTCGACGGGACCCGCCCACAGTTGTCCCACATTGCCTCGCAAGATGGCGCTGGCCTGATCCTTTCGGCCCCGGTCGTTGCGCACGGTCTCTCCCAGGATGCCGCGCAGTACTTCGTCGGTGGCCGCCTTGCCCGATGTGAAAGGATTGAATGCGGTATTGGGGTTTGGGGACGCCAGTGCCGTGGCCAATGCAGTCGAGTTCACCGAATCGTTGCGTGACGTCGATCGGCCGTGATCACTGCTCGTCGAAACCGTCAGCTCGGCATCCCAATCCTCGCCCAGTTGCCCCTTGACGCCCGCCAGCAACCGCGTGAACCTGCCTTGGCGCAGGAGCCCCTGAATCCCACTGTCGTTGCCCAGCACCGACGAGACTCGAACGTCGACGCCAAAGGGATTGAAAAGATTGACAGCAGGCACCCTGACGTTGGCCAGCGTCACACCGTACCCTGGCGCCTCGGTCCGATCCTTGACGAACATGGCTTCTCCGAACGCCGACCAGCTGCCCGACAGGCGATGCTCTCCGAGCGAATGAAGCGCGAAGGTCTGCGTGCCGTGGATCAAGGCGGCGCCCCCACCCGTTGCATAGCGATTGCAGAGGTTGCGCGCGCCCGCGGTGGCCTGGAAATCCGCAAGGGTCGGAATCTGTCCAGGTGCCAGTTGAGGAATTCCCGCGACGCTAGCGGCCAGGCCCGGCAGATTGCCGCTGACGCTGCTCACGGTGCCCGGCGCGCAATATGGTTGACGCTCATCGGCGCCGCCGATGCTCCTGAAGTCCACATTCGCAAACCGTGAGCGGTCGAGCATGGTCAGCGGCGTCGATCGGCTGAACGACCCGAGCAGCAGGTAGCTGCCGTCAGCATCTCGCCCTCCTGTGGCGATAGAGAGGCTGCCATCACCAAAGCCCCGGCCCGTGCCCAACCGTGCGGCCAGTGAAGATCCATCAATGGACTTCTTCAGCACGATGTTGACCACGCCTGCCAGCGCATCGCCCCCGTACACGGCAGACGATCCGGACGGCACCACCTCGACCCGGTCGATGGCGGCCAACGGAATCAGGTTCAGGTTGAAGACGCTGCCTGTTGAAGAACCGACAGCCTCGACCTTGCGCCCGTTGACCAATACCAAGGTGGAACCCAGCGGCATGCCCCGCAGCTGCACCGTGCCCTGTCCGAGAGTGCGGCTGAAGCCGCCCTCGCCTGCCGAGGCCGAGACTTCGTTAAGCCCGGACAGGAAGCGCTGGAGGCTGGACTGGCCGCTGCGTTCGATGTCCCTGGCGGTGTACACATTCACCGGCGCAGGGCCTTCGGCGTCGACGCGCCGCAGTCGCGATCCGGTCACCTCGACACGAGTGATCTGATAAACCGATTCGCGACTGCTCGGCGGGACTCCACCGTCGATGTCGTCCGGTCCTGAGACGTCATCGGCGGCACCGCCGCGGATCACCCCCGCAGTGCTGGCGGAAGATGGCCCGGCCGGACGAACCGAGGGCGTTGTGGGAACGGAAGGAGCCGCCTTGCCTGCCGCCGGTGGCCGCACCACGACGGCGCCATCCGGCGTGACATGAACTTCCAGACCCGCACCTTCTACCGCTGCGGTGATGGCTTCAACGCCGGAGAGGCGACCGGAGACGGGCTTGGCCATCCGCCCTGCCACCGCACGCGGATCAAAGAGTACGGACGTGCCCGTCTGCCGACCAATCGCGCGCAGCGCGTCGCCCAAGTCCTGCGACGGCTGCTCGATCGTGTAGCGCGCAGCCGGACTCGGCTCGGCAGCGCTTGCCAGGCCGCAGTCCAGCAGCAACGAGATCGCCAACGGAACAGGCAACCAGCGCGCGCGCATACCAGGGCAGCTGATCGTGTCGAATTTTCCAAACATCTCGGTCCCTTGTCTTGTTGTCGAAGGAGTGACAACGAAATGACGAGGTCGTCGAGAGTTCTTTTGCCAGTGATTCCTCTAGCGAACGTTTTCGAGTTCGAAACGTCCGACGTTTTCGTGCACCGCGAGGCCGTGCAAGGCCGCGACAGCACGCGCAAATTTGGCACTGTCACCGGTGCGGAACACACCACTAACGCGCAGCCCATCCGCAGAAAGGCTGCCCAATAACACCACGGGCGTTCGGCTATAGCGATTCATTTCGCTAACTGCTTCTGCAAGCGGCGCATCCTGAAACACTGCCTCGCTGCGCTTCCAGGCGATCACCTGCTCGACGTTCGGTCTATCGACCCTGGAAACCACGGGACCGTGGCTGCCGTCTGCCCTGTGGTCAATTTGCAGCCGGTCGCCCGGCTGCAGCGTCAAGGGCTTCGCCGGTGCCAATCCTTCGGCATTCCGCTCCTTGGCGGGCTGCACCGTCACCTTGCCCTCGATGAGCGTCACGGCCAGTTCGTTAGCCTCCTTCGGGGAGTCGATGAATCTGACGGCGAATGCCGTGCCCACCGCGACGACCTCGCTACCCGCCACGCGGACCACGAAGGGCCGCGACGCGTCCTTGGCCACTTCGAACAAGGCTTCGCCGCCACCGACGTCGACTGTTCGCTGGTCGGGGCGCATGCTGACATGCACTTGCGTATTGGTATTGAGGAGCATGCGCGTACCGTCGTCCAGCACGACCGACCGCTGCTCGCCAACCGCCGTGGTGTAGCTGCCCTGCCGGCTCCAGTCCTGGAACAGCAACACGAACGCTGCCAGCATCACCGCGAAACCTCCCGCGCTCGCCCAGCGCCACGTCGAGCCGCGTGAGACGTGGCGCTCTTCCTTTTGCCGCTCCGCCGCCACGGCGGCATACGCGTCCGCCACCTTGACGCGAGGTACCTCCATCCAAACATCAGTGCAGCGGCCAAAAGCCTCGCGATGTGCTGGCGATTGCGCCTGCCACGACTGGAACTCGCGTTCCATGGTCAGATTTCGGTCCGGCCCGTGCAAGCGGGCCACCCACAGGGCCGCTTCGGCGGCGATCTCGCGCGTCACCCGAGGGCCAGTATTTGCACCCCGGTCCGATGCGCCCGAAGGGATGCCGTTCACGGGTACCAGCCTTCCATCCGCTCCGCGATCAGCAGTAGCGCCTTGGCGATGTGCCTGTGCACGCTTGAGATGCTGATGCCATGCCGGCAAGCGATCTCCTGATAGCTCAGGCCATCGATGCGATGGGCCAGCAGGATCTGCCGCGCCTGGTCGCTCAACAGCGAGATGCACTCGCTCAGCCGCGCCATCCGTTCCCGTCCAAGGAGCACGTCCTCGACGCCTGGCCGGCCGTCGAGATGCACCATGTCTTCCAGCGTCACCTGTTCGCCACGCATTGCGTTCACTCGGTGGGCATCGATCGATAGGTTGATGGCGGCTCTCATCAAGAAGGCCTCGGGTCTCTCTACGGTGTTGTCGCGCTCATAGCAGGCCAACCGTACCCAGGCCTCCTGCACGAGGTCATCCGCATCATGCTCTGAACGGCCACGCCGCATCAGCGCTGCTTTAACCTTCGAGAATACCTTCGGCCAGTCGATGCTCATTGCCAAACCTTCACATGCGCGGCGTCAGATCGACTGGGGAGGCGAAGGGGCCATGTCGAAGAACTTCTCGCATATGTTGACCGCGCACTTCAGCGGGCATACAGCCCGCAGGTCGAACCAGTCAGCGCAATCCGGAATGCGGCGCATTGGCTGCCCATGTCCCACCGGTGCGTCGACCACTAACTTTACGACCGATGGTTGACTCCTGCCAAGCCGGACGCTGAGCGCGGGCCGAATTTCAATACAGCCGCGCCGAGGCGGACCCCATGGGATGACACGCGCAAGCTTCACGAGATGGCCAGTCGCACACCAGCACGGCGACGATTCCATCCAAACTCGTTAGCCGCGGACATCGCGAGCTCGATGGGCTGCTGCAACGGATGGTCGCAAGCGAACCGTTCCGCCGTAAGTGCGCACCGCAGGCGAGTATGCCGAAGTGGAAGAAGGCGCTGAAGCCCTCGAGCGCGGTCAGCAGTCTCGATTTATGAGATTGACCTGACGCTACGTGATCAACGCAAGGAACTGTGCGGCCCGACGTGCGCGTTGCCCAGCAGGAAGACGGTGCAGGGCGTCCAATAGGCTGGCGACCTCGTCGTCTTCGCAGTAAAGATAAGGAAGCGAAACGCCTAGCGCTTCAGCGATTAGCCTGGCGGTTGCGACGGCCGGCTCATGTACGCCCAGCTCATATCGGCTGATCCTTGCTCGACTGCTCGACTCATCAATTCCGATGAGCACACCAACCTTTTCTTGAGACCAGCCCAGCGCCTCCCGTCGCGCGCGCATGCGCCGCCCGACGACGGTTGTCACTGAAATCTCCTTCGGTTGCATGTCACGAGTCTCGTGACAGGTGCATAATTCGTCGTCACGAAATACGTGACACCAAAGGCGATGAGTCGCGCAGGTGCGTTGCTGTCTTTAGGAGAGCGATCTATGCCCTACTTACTCTCGAAACCCGACCAATGGTTTAGCAGGTCGCTGTGCTGCCGGTATCTGGTCGTCCGGTTCGACAAGCTACGTCTCTCGATCCGGGAAGGCGAGGCCGCCGAGGCTTCCGAATGGCACTGGGCACTCGGGTTCTTTACGGACGGCCGCGTCGATGTGATCGGCGCGTGGCAGGACGACGGTGCTGGGACGCCCAAGCGGATAGCCATGGATCTCCACGAGCGAGGTATCGAGCGCATCCGCGCCGTCGCGGCTGAGACCTCCTTTCTCAATGCCATAGCCTGCCTCAGGCCCAAAGCCGGCAGCAGCAGTGCAACTGCCCTCGCTGAAGCCGGCGCCTTCGGTCCACGCATGCAACGCGCGATCCGCTGGACCGATTCCGTTGGACGGCATCTGCAGAAACGCATGGTGGGCCTGGCGAAACGCCAGGCGCCATTCGCTGATCCAGCCGCAGCGGCTGATTTCGTCGCCCAAGCATTCCAGAGAGCTGATCGCGATCTGCTGGCTGACCGATGGGATCGCAAGCGTCGAGCGCCGTATGGTCAGGACGCTTTTGTCGCCTCCTTGGCAGGCTCCGCCTGACCGCCATGTCGGTCCGACTCTTGAAGAACTGCCAGGAGGTACTGGCAACGGTGCGCGGTGCGTTGCGACGCCGCGGGCGTACCGAGAACGAGGCGGAGGACCTGGTTCAGGAGGCGTGGCTGCGCCTTGCCTGCTATGAAGACGAAAAGAAGCCAGTCGAGCGGCCCGAAGCCTTCCTGATGCGAACGGCGCTGAATCTGTCCATTGACGCCCACCGCGCGAGCTCGAGTCGCGGTGAGCATGTATTGCTCGAGCACGTCGTACTGATCGATACCGCCCCGTCTGCCGAGGCCGTATTGCTATCCAGGGAGCGCATGGCCCGCCTGGCCGCTGGCCTGGGTCGTCTGACCGAAAGGACTCGCGACGTCTTCTTGGCGCACCGGGTCGACGGGCTTCCCTACAGCGAGATCGCCAAGATCCACGGCATCAGCGTGACGACCGTGCACCAACACATTGCCAAGGCGACATTGCGGCTGACCAGTTGGATGGAAGGCTGGTAGCCGTGTAATCGCTGGACGCCTCCGGAGCGCCGAAGGCACGCGCGAAGCCCCGTGCATATTCCAGGTCTACCTGAGCACTGAATGCGATAGACCTTGAGCAGTTGGGCCAAAGGTACCTAGGCGTTCAGTCCAGCGTGAAATGGGCAGATCGGCCTATTCGGCGGCGCGATCCAAAGACTGGCTTGGACAGAACTTGCTTCGCCACTCTTTGACCATCCGGCGGCGGTCACCGGGATAGTTCCCATCGAGTACTACCGCGTCTTGAATCCGATCAACGTGGCCTTCGTTGGCGCGCAGGACCGAACGGCAGTCACAACGGTCATCCAGTACGACTCAGCGCAGGACGTTCAGAAGGTCATCGACATGGGCTTGCAGGCGGGTCTCACCTCCACTCTCGAGCGACTCGACGAACTGCTGTTGACTCTTCAACACTGAGCGGCCCTCACTCACGCGGACGCGCCTTCTCCTCATGACAGAAAGCCTTTGCGAATGAAGCAACAGGGACGATTGAATCCTCAGTTCGACGAATACCAGGCAGCGGCGGCGGATTTCGCGAAGCCGATCATGGCGCACCTGCGAAAGCTGCTGCACCAGCAGTGCCCGGAGACGGTCGAGACGATCAAATGGGGGATCCCCCACTTCGACTACAAGGGCGAGATGTGGTGCATCTTCGCGGCGTACAAAAATCACTGCTCCTTCAGTTTCTGGAAGGAGTCGTTGATGAGCGATCCGCGACTGAAAGCGAACCCCGACTTGAAGGCTACCAAGCGCTTCATGGGCAAACTCACCTCGCTGGCCGACCTGCCGCCAGACGACGAATTGATCGCGTTCATTTGGGAGGCGATGGCGCTGAACGACAGCGGGGCAAAACTCGCGCCGCGCCAAGATGCAAAGCCTTCCAAGGCGGCCGAGATCGTCATCCCCGCGGCCTTCGCGGAGCAACTGTCACGCCATGCGCAGGCGAACGAAGTCTTCCAGAGCAAATCACCGTCGTTTCGCAAGGAGTACGCGGTCTGGATCGCCGACGCGAAGACGGACCAGACGCGCCAGAAGCGGATCACCGAGTCCCTGGAATGGATCGCCCAGGGCAAGGGCCGATTTTGGAAATACGAGAAGAAGTGAGGATGTTGCATCGCGGCGCACTGCCCGCGAGCCTTAAGTCATCACACCACCCGCGTTCAAACCTGCCTTCGAACGCGACGCCCAAGAAGTACCAATCCACAAAGGACCGCTAACCGATCAGTTTCGGCATTGCGCCTTACTAACACCACCCTTGCATTCTGGAGCTCTCATGAAAATCACCGTATCGACAGTCGTCCCCGCACCATTGCCGGAAGTCTGGCGGGCATACACCACACCCGAAGACATCAAGCTTTGGAACACCGCGTCCGCAGACTGGCATACGACCGCCGCGTCTGTCGACCTTCGGCCAGGAGGCAAGTTCTCCTCCCGGATGGAGGCCAAAGACGGCTCATTCGGATTCGACTTCGCAGGCGAGTACACCAAGGTCGTTCCGCTTCAGCTGATCGAGTACACCTTTGGCGATCGAATTGGGCTCGTTGAGTTCAAAGGCGGTACCGCGGGCGTGACGATCACGGTCACTTTCGACGGCGAGCAAACGCATTCCGAAGAGCAGCAACGCACAGGATGGCAAGCCATTCTCGACAGCTTCTCTCGCCACGTTGCCGGGAAGCTCGCATCGCAATAGCGAACACCTGGACCTCGTGGACGAATACCGCCCGCTGCTGATGCCGCAGCTCTTCGGCGCCGGGCAATCGCCTTTCAAGCAGTCACAAGCGCCCATCAAAGTGAGTTCGGTAGAGGTGCGCCGCATGGACACCGGGGCGGTGTGGCTTCCGCGTCTGCGGCATCGTTCTTGTTGCTCCTGACGTACGGCTTGACGAACTGGGGCGCCATTAGCCGAACAGTATGACCCAGCGCCTGCAGCTTGCGGGCCCAGTGGTGAGCGCTGGCACAGGCCTCAATACCGATCAGGCACTGTGGAAGGTTCGCGAAGAAGGGAGCAACCTGGTCGCACTTGAGCTGCTTGCGCAGCACGGCCTTGCCACGCTCGTTGACCCCGTGAACCTGGAACACGTTCTTGGCCAGATCGAAGCCGATCGTCGTAACCTACATGGTGGACGCTCCTTCCGATTGAGTGGTTGCTGACGCATCCACTGTGGCACTTCGACGCCGTCTACGGGTGGGGGCGTCCATCCCATTGCATACCATGATGGTGCTCGTGCATGACGGCATCGGCGTATGGCTGGCAGCGCGGCGCCTGCACCAGGGCCGCTTCGTGTGGCCTCGCGAGGTCACGTTGGAGCAGATGCCACTGACGCAGCCCAGTTGCAGGCCCTCGTTCTCGGCCTGACGTGGTAGCGCGTGGAAGACGACGGTGCCATCCGGTTGCTTTGACGCAATCGGTGCTCGCGCCGATGCGCGCGGCCCGCACACGGAGAGTGTATCTAACGATTTATCTCCACAACGTGGCCTTCGGCAATATTTCTCCCCTCCCAGAGCAAGACCCTTTTTCCTACCGCGAGCTTCTCAATAGCCAATTCCCGGTAAAGAAAACACACTGCGACGTCGTACGCAGATCCAAGCTCCAATGATTGCCCATCAAGTAAAATTCGACAATCGAATCCTGCACCGTCAACAATGAGTGGACAAGAATAGAATTGACCTGTTATCGCTGAGCGACGCCCGCCCTCTGCAGTAGTGAAGAGGCGAATGTTGATAATTGCATCAGGGGTCATTTTCAGGGCTTGATAGGTGGAATCGGAGAGTGATTCAATACATTGGGAACAAGGCCTGGCAATCGCTCAGTTGGAATTACCCATGCAGGTATTCCACGGTCAACCGTGACAGGGACGAGTCCGTTAAATATTGAATTAGGAACCTCGACCTTGACGATGGTATACGGCTGGTCTCCAAAGGCTCTCACCGACTGTTTTGCGTACGACGCCGCAGCAGTGGCCGAAGTTGTAAAATACTTGCCTTCGGCAGAGCCCAAATTTCGGAGAGCATTCGTTGCCTGAATATCCGCGAGTTCTGCCGCGCCTACAGCACGAAACAACGTAGTGGTTGATTTCGAGTAAGCACTCGCTTCACCGAAAAGCGCTCCGGAAAGCGCTGCCCACCAAGAATACACCTCCTTCCCAGCGTTCCAAACTGCGGCCGCGCCATTGGCATAAAGTTGTCTTACCGCCCCTTCCGCAGTCCCTTGGTTGAATCGCATCGGCACCGCCTCACCCGTTCTCTGATCTATACAGACTCCCCCAGTGCAGATGCTTTGCCGTATTTCCTCACTCACCAACTGGCCGTCAACACTGACAGTCGCCCTGCGACTTTGAACGCTTCTCTCCAAGTCAGCGGCATTTGCCTGCATGGCTTCCTCGGCAGACATCCGAGACATTTCATCAAGGTAGGCAACCCTAGCGGCGGCCAAGAGTTCTTGCTTGTCAAGCGGATTTACTGCTCCCGGTTCGGTTCCGTATACAAATGGATTCACGAACGCCTGCATGAGGTTTCCCTCGAAGGTGCGAGTAGACATGCCGGAGCCCCCCGGGAGCTGGCATTTGCATAGCGTCGACATGTAGTCGTTCCATGCGGCCCCTTGCCCCACCGTCATGCAGCCCCAACTGCCCCCCGGACAGAAAGTGGACCCAACTGGAGGAATCACGCCCGAGGAGATCACCCCAGCTCCAGCCGCAGCGACCTGCCCCTGCACTGCCACGCCGGCCATGCCCGTAGGATCACTACAAGTGAGCGGGTTGTTCCAGCAGTAGCTGTAGCGGTTGTAGTTCTGCAGATTCTTGGGTTCCTGGACGCGCTGGTCGGGCTGCAGGAATAGACCCAACCTGGGATCAAAGATCCGCCCATTCATGTGAATGAGCCCGATGTCATCCAGATGCTCGTGCCCCGTGTAGCCACGGTTCGTGCCCGCGTTGGTAGCCTCACCCCAGTCGATCACGATCGCCCCAAAGGCGTCGTAGCTGCCGTTGATCTGGCGGCGCTTGCCGAACGGGTCATACGCATAGCGCTGCGTCACTGCAGCTGCATGATCCGTGGTGGCGATCAGGCTACCCAGGTGGTCCTTATGCCAGTACTCAAGCCGCTTGATCGTCACGCTGCCCAAGCCCGCCAAGCTGCCATCGCTGCTGGGCGTGGGCAGATTGCCCATCGTGATGATCACGCCGATGGCTTGCCCGCCCACGCTCAGAAAGTGCCGGTTGGTGGTCTGCGCCGGGTTGTCTGCGGTCGGTGTCGTCGGGCTGTTGACTTCGCTCTCAAAGCCCAGGGCGCCGGCGTTGTCCGGGTGCAGATACCACAGCGTGCGCGTACCAGCTTGTGAGCCGCCCGTGATTGTGCGCACTTCCTTGATGCGGGAGTGGCTCTCGTCGTAGACCCAGGTGTGGGTGGCCGTGCCGCCGTAGGCTCCACCTGGTGCACCCACGATGCCGCTTTGGCTGTCAGGCAGGTTGAAGCTGGTGTAGCTGACGTTGCGGTATTTGCCATTGCTGGCGCTGGTGAGGTTGCCTGCTGCGTCGTAGTTGAAGGTAGTCGTCGTTCCATCGATGGCGTTGAGCGTGCCCAGGGCGTGGGGGCGTGCACTGCCCGCATTCGGGTAGGTGTAGTTGCCGACGTCGCTCTTGGACAGCAGCATGCCCAGCGCGTTGTATTGCAGGGTCACCACGCGGCTTCCACTCGGCACGCCGGCAGCGTTGACGGTGTATTTGGTCAGGCGCGCCAGCGCGTCGCCGTATTCGAAGTTCTCGGTGACGGCCCCCGCTACCGCATCGCCGATGTTGTCGGCGCGGTAGATGAGGTTGTTGAGGCTGTCCCAAGCGAAGCTGTAGTCCACCACGCCCTTGGTGGTGCCCGTGCCGGCATTGACGGCCGTGGTGCGGCCCGTGGCGGCTTCATAGGCCGCGCGGCTGACGACGTTGTTGCCCAGAGTGCTCTGTTCGGCTTTGCCCCAGGCGTTGACGATGCCGGCTTGCCACAGGCTGCTCCAGCCGCCCAGGTTGACGTTGGCGCCCGCGGTGCCGCCAGCCGTAGCCGGCAGCGGGCTCACCGTGGCGTTCGCCGGCAGGGTCATCTGTTTGACGAAGCCGCGCGCGGTGTAGTTGTAGGCCACCTGCAGGCCCGTCGGGTAGGTCTTGTACAGCAGCCGTCCGGTGGGCGCGTCGTAGGTGTTGACGGTGGCCATGGCCGGGCCCGGTGCGGATCCCGTGACGGTAGCCAAGCTGCGCGCGATGCGGCCATAGCCGTCGTAGGCGGTGGCGTTGGTACGCGTGTCGCTGGTGCCGGCTCGTGTGTAGCTGCTGGCGCACAGCGCGCCTTTGAAGCAGTACATGCCGTTGCCGATGTTGGCGTCGTAGGTCCAGGTGCCAGTGCCTTCGGGCTCGCTGCGGCTGGTCATGCGGCCGAGCTTGTCGTAGACCATGGTGATGGCCGTGCCGGCCGCGCGCTGGTTGGGGTTCTCCTGCCACACGAGTTGGCCCAGCGGGTCGTAGTCGTATTTCCAGAGCCCGCTGTCGGGGTCGTTGAGCTGGACTTTGCGGCCGCGGATGTCGTACGAGAGCGTGGTGAGGTTCTGCAGCGCGTCCTTGCTGATCAGCAGGTTGTTGAACGCGTCGTACTGGTGGGCGAGTTGGCCGCCGGCCTCGTCGGTCACGCGGACAAGCAGGCCGATGGCGTTCTTCTCGTCGACACGCTGCTGACCCTTGTCGTTGATGAGGGT
>NZ_JBYSZK010000012.1:0-202614 GCF_058787015.1 Roseateles sp. FW305-36
ATCCTCGGTGTCAGGGGCTGGGAATGCGCACCGTGCTCCGGAGTGCAACCGTCAAGGTGTGTTCACCGCCCGCTTACCGACATCCCGCTGCTGCGCGCGCGCAGCGATGCCGCCCATGCAGAGGACCCGGCAGCGATTCTCGAATCGAGCGACTGGGTGCCCGTAGCGGCTGAGGCTGCATGGCTGGAATCAGAGGCTGTGCAGCGGCTGGACTCGATATCGGAGGCACTGTTGCGGGCAGGCGTCCGATGGCCGCGTCATAGGGTCTGGGCGCGGCTGAGACAACGCGTCAGACGGCGGGGCATCCGTCTGACGGCAAGCTCGCGTGGCGAATGGTTGTCGGACGAGATCTGGAAGACATTTCCGTCCAGCTTCCTGATCGACAGATTCCCGAGCTTTCGCAAGAAGGTGTGCGGTCGTCCCATCGCGGCCGTCGACGGGGTGATCTACAACAAGCACCAAGCCCTTTCACCGCACCTCAGCTTGGCCCTCGCCGTACTGTACCGGTCAGCAAACACCGCGCTGCGCGATCTCAGCACCTCGTTTGATCAGAGTGCGGAGAAGAAGGGTCCGCTTCTGAACTGGGAATGACGAGATCATTCAAGTCGCAACCGTGCATGAAAGTCGCGACTAGACAGGAGGCTTAGATATGCAATTGCTGGCGCCAATCGGCTATCCCCCGTCGCCCTCAGCGAAGGCACTGTGGCAGTGGTCTGTGTTGGAGGTGGAGGACGACGATGGCTCTCCCGTGCGCCTGTTGACCGGTCTGCTGGATGGTAGTCAGACCAGAGTGAGGCTTACCAGCCAGATCGAACATGTCGAAGGCGGACAGGTGCTCACCCGGTCCGGGAGCATCTACACACTGCTCGGGCCACCGGCCACCCAGGATCAAGTGGTCGCGCAGGCCAGTCGCCGCAATGCGTTGCTCTGCGGACGATGCGCGAAGGACGTGACACACGACTACGTCGAGCGCTGATAGAGACTGTGGGCTGCTGGAGATGTACGGTAAGGACCCAAAATCAGCGCGAGGCTCTTGAACGCGCAGCAGACGCTCGCAGAGCTGCTGACAGATCCGACGAATCGCGGCAACCTCAGCCCCGCCTTGGCGGATCTCATGCAGGCGAAGGCAGTGGGGGGTGCGGCGATCTCGTTCGGCGTGCGCGAGACATCGAATGCACATGCGGTCGCCTTCTCGTCCGCGTCCGTCACACCATCGACCAGTTGATCGAGCGCGAGCGCCGTTTCGCTCGACACGAATCGGATCTTCCGGAAGTCGATAGGTTGGCCGAGTGGTTGCGACAGCGCGCGCCACCGGCTTGTAGCGTACCTGGGGGAAACACTAAAGCCTCTTTTCAGTCGAAGAACTACCATCGATAGACATTTCAGGCCTCAACGGGTCTTTCTTCTCCCCAAAAATGACCATCGATAGTCAAAGCCAGTTGAGAATCGCGATCCGCGCTTCGACGGCCGGCACCTCCCTAGGCAGCGTTGATCCGCGTGGCATGGTCACTTGCGCATCAATGCCAATTGCTCGCTCAAAATGTCTATCGATAGCCAACCGGTCTGGCGGAGCCTCCTTGTTTATCGTTGCCATAGGTGCTTCACGTGATCTCGGCTGACGACGCCTTGAAGGCGCACGCTCGAACCGGCTCTGAGCCGGCTCATGCGTCGCTGCGCGATCACCTGATGCGAGGCACGCTGGTCACGATAGCGCTGCTGGCATGCGTGACGAGCTCAAACGCCGTCATGGCGGCGCCGACATTGCCTGACCCAGTCATGCACGCCGACTTCGACGAGCTCTCGGCTGGAAAGCTGCCAGGTGGCCTGCAAATCAAGACACAGTTCTCGGCACCTGACGTGGTGCCAGGTGTCGCCGGCAGCGCCTGGCGAACTGACGGTTTCTCCAGCTACGCCGAAGGCAAGCTCTCCCTGAGCCCGAGCAGCGGCCTCACCGTGTCCTTGTGGGTGGCCCTGGAGAGCTATCCGTCGGACCTCGAGGTGCCGGTCAAGGACATGGTGCCGTCATCATTCATTCAGCAGGCCGCAGATGGCAAGGGTTTCGATCTGTACATCGACGCTTACGGACGGTGGGGATTCAAAGTGGCAACCTCCGGCGGCGTTTTGCGCATCCAGGCCAAGTCGAAGTTCCCCCTTCGGCGGTGGGTGCACCTGGTGGCCACGGTCGACGTTTCCACCGGCGTCGCCTCGCTCTATCAGGGTGACGAGCTGATCGGCACCGGACGAGGTGTCCCTGGCATGACGCTGGAGTTGGCGTCGACGCCACTGCGGCTGGCTGCAGCGCCGACTGACACCAAGATCCTGGACTTCACGATCAATCAGCTCAACGGTGCGTTCGACCAAGTCGCCGTGTACGCGGCTGCGCTCAATGCCGAGCAGCGCCGTTTGCTGTCGGGCCCGTCATCAACCACGAGCGCGGAGCCAGCGCTCGTGGTGCCGGCAACACGCTTCGCCAACGACACGTTGCGTCCTCGCGTGCATCCGCTGCCGCCGGCCAACTGGACCAACGAACCTCACGGCCTGATCCGTATTGGCGACACCTGGCACGTCTTCTACCAACGCACGCCCAACGGCCCGTTCAAGACGTTGATGCACTGGGGTCACATGACGAGTCGAGATCTGGTCGTCTGGGAGAGCCAGCCTGACGCGCTGATGCCCGAGTTGCAAAGCGACGACTTCGGCTTCGACATGAAGGGCATCTGGTCGGGGCATGTCATCGCAGATGGCGGCAAGGCCTTCGCCTTCTATACGAGCGTCAACCATGGCGATCGGCTGGCGGCGAGCAACCCGGGCGTGGCGATGGCCATCAGCGAGGACCCGCAGCTGCACGAATGGAAGAAGACCGGCCCCATCCTCAACTCACGTGGCGCCCGGGACATGCGCGACCCTTTCCTGTGGAAGGAAGGCGGCGCCTGGCACATGATCATCGGCGCCGCGCTCGATACCGGCGGTGGCCTGCTGTACTACGTGCTCGAACCGGGCGACAAGGGCGGACGTTGGCAGCCCAGGCCCCGGTTCACGGATCCCAGCTATCGGATGCTGGACATCGGCTCGGAGATCTGGGAAATGCCGGTGTTCGAGCGGCTGTCTGACGATGTGTGGATTCTGTTGGTCAACCCCATCGGCGGCAAGGTCAGCAAGTACGGGGAGCCGAGCACGCGTGCGGTCTACTGGACCGGCACCTGGTCCGACGGCACGTTCAAGCCGTTCTCGCCGACGCCCAAGCTCTTGGATCTCGTCCCAGGCCATCTCGCGCCGACCGTAGGCCGGGCCGACGATGGCAGCTTACGGGCCATTGGCATCATCGATGAGCGCCGAACGCCGCTCGCGCAGAGGCAAGCGGGCTGGGCGCATACCTTCAGCCTGCCGCGGACGTGGTACCTGCTCGGCGACAAGCGCACCTTGGGCCAACGACCCGCGCCCGAGCTGGTAAAGCTGCGTCAAGGCACGGTCGTCGACCGATCCGGCGTATCGATCGGCCGGGATCCAGTCTCCCTCGACGCAGGCCATGGGGCCTACGAGCTGCTGATCGAACTTGACGACGCACCTGCTGATGCGGCGCCCGTCCAACTCGATGTGCTCGCTTCGCCGGACGGCCGGGAGTTCACCCGGCTGATCTTCGACCGTGTACGCGGCGAGGTGATCGTGGACAAGTCGCGTTCGACGTTGTCTGCGGATGGCGAAGGTCCCCAAGTGATGAAGGGTGGCTACGCCGCGGAATCGTTTGGCGCCATGCGCCGCCTAAGGGTGATCGTCGATGGGTCGGCGGTCGAGGTATTCATCAACGACGCGGCGGCCTACTCGGTGCGCAGCTATCCGTCGTTGGCAAACAGCACGGGGATTCGGATCGGCGCAGACACCGTGCCGCCAATGAAGGCGGCGGTCAAGGTCTGGCCACTGCGATTGCCGCAATAGACGCGGCGACCGCCCGCACGCCGAGATGCGGGCATGAACTGTTGATTTATCGGAACGGGCGATTCGGGCCGGGCGAGAAGCGGCTGGCCGACATCGAAGCGCCAAGCACTACAACTAGGAGCGAGACATGAGATTGAAGCGAGGCGCGCTGCGCCTGTTGCCCTTGGTGTTGTCCCTTCAGGTCGCATTTGCGCAGGAGGCGCCCGACACGACTTCGAAGCCGACGGAACGCCTGGATGACGTTGTCGTCACCGGCAGCGTCAAGAAGACGCTGAAGAAGGACTCGACCAACACCATCAACACGCTGTCGGCGGAAGAAATCCGCCGGCTGGCGCCGATCAGCACTGCCGACCTGCTGCAGAACGTGCCGGGCATCTTTGCCGAGGGCAGCACCGCCGGCGAGGCCAGCAACAACATCACGGTCCGCGGCCTGCCGGTCACTGGCGGCTACCGCTACGCCCCACAGCTCATCGACGGTCTGCCCTGGTTCGAGGAGCCGGAAGTACCGTTCATGAACAACGACGTCGCGGTGCGCGACGACCTGATGACCAAGCGCGTTGAAGTGGTCAAGGGAGGCACCGGCGGCATCCTGTATTCGAACGGCCTTGGCGCCACGGTCAACCACATCACCCGTACGGGCGGCCAGACCCTGGAAGGCGGCTACAAGCTGGAGGTCGCCGACTACAACTTCCTGCGCAACGACTTCTTCCTGTCGGGACCGATCAACAAGAACCTGACCTTCGCCGTCGGCGGCTTTTATCGCACGTCGGACGGTTTGCGCAACACCGGCTACACGGCTGACAAGGGTGGGCAGCTGCGCGGCAACCTCGTCTACCAGACAGACGACGGCCGCACCGAGGTCCAGCTGCACGCGCTGAAGATCAACGACCGCACGGCGTTCTATCAGAACGTGCCGTTCCAGATCCCGGCCATCTCGCAGCCCGGCACGCCGGCCAACCCGGTGAAGATTCGAATGGATCAGGTGTGGCCGATCGGTATCGACTTCGCCCATGGGACCGTCGCTTCGCCGTCCAACCGCCGCTTCCGGATGATCGGCGAGTACGGTGAGCGCGAGGTGGACATGGCCGACGGCATCCACCCGAATTTCGATATCTACACAGTCAAGCTCAGCCACGAGTTCGACTCGGGCTGGACCTTCGACGGCGGTGTGCGCCATTCGTCCGGCAGCAGCGGCTTCAATGGCCTGTTCACCGGCAACGACACGACCACGGCGGCGCGCTTCAACAACGCCCGCTACAACAACGATGTGCTGCGCTTCGGTGCCTTCTACCCGACGGCCACCGGTGTGGCGGCCTACGGACTGAACGGCGACGCGCGCGTAGCCGACAACGCATACCTCGACTTCCTGATCCCCTTCATCACCATCACCGACGCCAAGAGCACCTCGGTCGACCTGAAGCTGGGAAAGACGTTGCAGTGGCTGGGCGAGCACCGGGTGACGCTGGGCGGCTACTTCACCGAATATTCCAACAAGCAGAACTTCCAAGCTTCGTTGCTGGTTTCAACGATCGGCGAGCATCCGGAACTCGTGGACCTGCGGGCCATCGATGGGTCCGGAAAGCCGGTCGGCCCGTCCGTCACGTCCAACGGCGTCATGCGATCAGGCTTCTTTGGCTACCTTGCGGACTCCAAGGTCAAGGGGGAGTCCATCTACCTTCACGACCACTGGGAGGCATTGGATCGTCGTTTGAAGCTGGACATCGGGGTGCGCCACCAGACGCAACGCGCTGACGTCGCCTACAACAACCGAGATCAGACCACCAACCTGACGCCCGCCGGCGTGGTGCCCGGCAGCACGGCCGACACCATCTCGGATGACGAGGTGCTGCTGCCTGGCGCGAACCAGTACCTGAAATCCAAGGTCAGTGGCACCGGCTGGTCGCTGGGCGGTAACTATTCGGTCCGCTCCAACCTGGCGGTGTACGGCCTGGTGTCCCGATCCTTCCGTCTGCCCAGCCTCGAGCAGCTCAATCAACTGCAGTTCGACCCCAACGCACCAGGCAGCAAGGTCGAGAGGATCATGCAGTACGAGACGGGCCTCCGTCTCTATGCGGACACTTGGGACACGCAGGTCGCGCTTTTCTACAACAAGTTCAGCCCACGCGACCAGTACGTCGATTACCGCGACTTCACCTCCTCACAGTGCAAGCAGGCCGGCACTGTGGTGGACATCAACAGTTGTCCCCTGGTGCGCGAGTTTTACCGCCGCGGCATCCAGAACATTGGCCTGGAACTCGAAGCGGCCTGGCGGCCGCGCGCCGTGAAGGGGCTCGAGCTCCGCTTCAACGGCGTGATCCAGGACCCCAAGGTCGTCGACGCGAACTACCGGACCGTCAAGGAAATCCGCGTCAACGACGTCGTCACGGGCTACACCTTCGAGCAGATTGGGGAAGACGGCCGGCGCCCGCGTCGTCTCGCCCAGGTCATGGCCAACGTGCAGGCCAGCTGGGACCTGAAGCCCTACACCGGTCTGCCGCTCAAGCCGTATGCCAAGTACACCTACTTCGGCAGCCGCTTCTCTGAGTCGCAGGACGTCAACGTCACGCTGTACCCCGCGTACTACCACCTGGACGGTGGCTTCATCTGGGACTTCAACAAGAACAGCGCGTTCCAGTTCCACGTCTCGAACATCACCAATCGTCTCTCGTTCACCGAGGGCGATCCCGTGTTCATCGACCTGAAGGGCCCCAACGGTGCCACGAACCGAGGCGTGAGTCGTCCCCTGTTCGGCCGCACGGTGCGTGCCATGTACACCTACTTCTTCTGATCCAGGAGAACAACGATGAAAAAGCTCCTGAGCCTTCTCTCCTTGACTGTCGTGCTGGCCTCCTGCGGTGGCGGCAATGGTGGCGACCCCAGCGCGTTGCCGCAGCCCCATTCGCCGGTCATTGCCGACCCTGGCGCGATCAGCGTGCCTGAGCTGACGCGCGACGTGACAAAGCTGTCGGTCACCAGTCCGGACGGCAACGCCTACAAACTGTCGCTGATCGGGCCTGACGCGGCGCTGTTCTCGATCAGCGGCGACGGCTCGATTCGCTTCGCAATCCCGCCGAATTTCCTGGCGCCGGCCGACGCCGACAAGGACAACACATACCAGATCACCGCCGTGGCTGATGACAGCTACTCGACGCCGTCGAAGCTCGCGCTGTCGATCAAAGTCACGTCTTGTCCGACCTGCCACGTCGCCAACAAGTCTGCTCACGTCACGACCGACGACACGACATTCGTCGATGAGAACGTCATCGCCAGTTTCGAGTTCCCGGCGCAGATGCAGCAGGACAAGGTCAAGTTCACGCTGACTGGTGTCTTTGCCACGACCACCAACTGGAACAACCTCGAGTACAACAACGCGACTCTGGCGCCGTTGGCCGCGCGAATTGGTGACGCCTCAGTGACGACTTGCGAGATCGGCGGCGGTGGATGCGATGCGCCGACGGGCAGCATCACCATCAACAACGTCACCATCACCAAGGACTCGATCACCTTCCTGATGTCGGGCGGAAACGGTGGCCCGGACGTGGGCGCGCAGGTGCTCTACACGCCGCCGGGTTCCTCGGTCAGCCAGGTGCTCGGTACCTACAACCCCAATAGCTGCGGCGACCCCGTGCTCAAGGGCGATCAGCACTACGTCAACTTCGACACCAGCGGGCTGATCGGCGAGAAGGTCCAGATCAAGATCTTCGACAACGCCTCCTCGGGCTGCGGTTTCGTCGCCTTCGACCACTTCTACCAGACCGACAAACCGCGAGGCACGAGCGCCGGTGTGCTGACCAAGCCGCTGACGCCCGTCAAGGTCACCGTGGAAGGCGATGTGACCTTCCAGAAGATGATCCCGTTCGCCAGCTTCGAAAATCCGGTCGACATGGTTGCCAAGCGCGGCTGGGTGGGCACGGGTGTCTTTGCCTCGCCGACCGCAACGAGTTGGCAAGGCACCACCGGCACCGACGCGAACGCAGCACGAGTCGGTGACAAGGCGATCAGCACCTGCGAGATCGGAGGACCCGGAACGCCTTGTGACTCGCCCACCGGCACGCTCACGTCGCCGGCGTTCAAGGTCACCGACGCCTATTTCAACTTCCTGATGCATGGTGGCGGCGCGGGCAAGAAGGTCGGCATGCGCATCATGGACACCCTGGGCAACGTCCTGCTGAGCTACAGCCCTGACAGCTGTGGTCCCTCCTTCATCCAAAACGATGACGACTGGACGCATATCGACGTCTCGGCACTCAACACGGCATACATCAAGGCTCAGCTGTTTGACGAGGAAGCCAGCGGATGCGGCTTCGTCAGCACCGACCAGTGGTACCAGTCAGCCAATGCCTGGAATCCCTCCGGCAAGGGTAAAGATGGCGGCAAGGTCACGCTGACGCCGGAAGCCACGGCCAAACTGGGATTCAATGTCACGGTGACGGCCGATGCCTTCACTCAGGTGATTGGCGACTTCGATGACGCCGTAGCCGCAGCTCAGGTGTGGACTGCGACTGGTGACTT
The DNA here is from genome assembly GCF_058787015.1 of Roseateles sp. FW305-36. Classification (NCBI taxonomy): domain Bacteria; kingdom Pseudomonadati; phylum Pseudomonadota; class Betaproteobacteria; order Burkholderiales; family Sphaerotilaceae; genus Roseateles; species Roseateles sp. FW305-36. The sequence continues at coordinate 8,446 of NZ_JBYSZK010000012.1, forward strand.
CGCCAACCCCGCGAACGCAGATGCCTGGAAAGGGGTGTCCGGCGGCGCGCGAGTGGGGGCACGAGCCGTCAGTACCTGCGAGATGAACGGCAACAGCAAGGGCTGCGACGCGTCAACGGGCACCCTGACCTCGCCTTTGTTCACGGTGGATGCCAGCCGGCCCTTCCTGAACTTCCTCATGTCCGGTGGGAATGCGAACGGCACGGTCGGCCTCAAGGTGCTGGACGCGTCGGGCTCGGTGCTGGCCACCTACGCGCCCAACTCGTGCGGACAGTCCTCCATCAAGGACGACGGCAACTGGGTCACGATCGATCTCACGGCCCAGGCTGGCAAGCAGGCCAAGGTGCAGATCTTCGACAACGAGTCCGGCGGCTGCGGCTTTGTCAGCTTCGACCACGTCTACATGGGCGCGGTCCGTAAGAAGTAGTCGGTGCAGGCTGGGCGGGCGCATTGCCCGCCCTGCAAGTCATCGCAGAGGCGCCGCAAGGCGCCTTTTCGTTGAGGTTCCGGGTAAACCCGCGCAGCGACTTAACGCAGAAGAATTACTATCGATAGACAAATGGCTACCGATGGTCATTTGCTCAAAAAGAATGATGGAGACATGACTTCTTCGGCCACGATATACGAGGTTGCCGCTGCCGCCAATGTGTCGGTGAGGACGGTGTCCCGCTACCTCAATGATCCCAACTGCGTCTCCAAGAAGACGTCGGCCTTGATCGTGGGTGCCATGCAGGCGCTCAAGTACCGGCCTTCGATCGCCGCGCGTTCTTTGAAGGGCGTCAAGACCAACCTGATCGGCGTCGTCTCTGACCGCATTACCACCAGCCCGGATTCATTCGAGCTGATCAAGGGCCTGCAGCTCGCCGCCAAGCAGCAGGGCAAGCGCCTGCTGATTGCCGAGAGCGGCGGGTCGGACGAAGACATCCCCTCCCTCATCGACGAGCTGATCGAGCACCGGGTCGACGCGCTGATCTTCGCCACTCACTTCCATCGTCCGATCGACGCGGCGCTGCTCGAGCGTGCCGACGACCTACGGATGGTCTTGCTGAACTGCTATGCGCAACGCGGCGAGTTGCCGGCAGTCGTCCCCGACGATGAGCAGGGCGCGCGAGAGGGCCTCGCGCACCTGTATGAGCTCAAGCACAAGCGGGTGGTGGTTTTCGAGCTGTATCCGGACATGCGCGCCACGCAGTTGCGCCACAAGGGCTACCTCAAGGCCGCCAAGGACCACGGTGCCCCCGAGCCGATCTTCGTGCAAGGATCGCAGGGCGGCAGCCCGGACGACGAGTTCGCCGCCATCGATGCGTTGGTCGGTGAGGTGCTGCGCGTGCACAAGCCTACCGCCATCGTGGCCGGCAACGACAAGATGGCCGCGCGCATCATCCAGTGCCTTCACAAGCGCCAGATCGCCGTGCCCGATGAGGTGTCCGTGCTCGGCTTTGACGATCACCCGATGCTGGTGCATGCCACCGACCCGCCGCTCACGAGCGTGAAGCTGCCCTACCTGCAGATGGGCATGCGTGCCGCACAGTTGGCCTGCGACCCGTCGCAGACGGGCAAGGTCAAGGAGCGCTGTGATGTTCAAACGCGCGCATCGGTGGCGGGCGTCGCAAGCGGAGGGCGACGGTGAAGTGGTTCATCCCGGCGGCCTTCTTCCTGGCCGTTGGCGCCGCACTGGCAGCCCCTCAAGAGCTGCATGTCTGGCGTCATGAAACAGGCGACAGCGAGATGGTCGCGAGCGCTCACGCCGTGGAGCGCTTCAACCGAAAGCAGAGTCGTTGGCACGTGGTCGTCGAGACGCTGCCGCAGGGGTCGTATCAGCAGGCCGTGATCGCCGCCGCGATGACCAAGAAGCTGCCCTGTGTGCTCGACCTCGATCAGCCCTCGGTCCCCAACTTCGCGTGGGCCGGGCATATCCAGGCGCTTGAGGGGCAGCTGCGCCCGGCCGGTGCCGACAAGCTGATCGCCGGCGGCCGCTCCACGCTCAAGGGCAAGCTATACGCGGTTGGTCAGTTCGATGTCGCGCTGGCCTTGTTCGCCCGCAAGAGCGTGTTGGCGAAATACGGCATAAGGTTGGCTACGCTGGAGCAACCGTACTCGGCCGACGAATTCCGCGAGATCCTGCGCCGGCTCAAGAAGCAAGGCGTGAGGTATCCCCTGGATCTGAACGGTCAGCGCAACGGCGAGTGGGTGACGTACGCCTTCTCCCCTTGGCTGCAAAGCGCGGGCGCCGACCTGATCGACCGACGGAATTTCAAAGTGGTGGACGGCGTCCTGAACAGCGACAAGGCGCTGGCGGTGCTGGACTACTACCGCAGCCTGTTTGATGAGCGCCTTGCGTCACGCAGGCCGGTGGATGAGCAGGCTTTCCTCAGCGGCCGCGCGGTATTCAACTACAACGGATCCTGGGCGGACAGCGAGTACCGCCGGAAGTTCAACGACGACCTGGCTGTGCTGCCGCCGCCGGCGTTCGGCGACAAGCCGCGCATTGGTGCTGGCTCCTGGCAATGGGCGGTCTCCAGCAGTTGCCCTCATCCCGACGGCGCCCGGCAGTTCATAGAACACCTGATCAGCACTGACGAGATTGCCAAGTTCTCGATCGAGACCGGCCTGATGCCCACCAGCGAAGCCGCGGCAGGCGCTACGCCGATGTACCGCGTCGGTGGCTATGGCCGGGACTACTTCGAGTTCGCGCGCCAGTTCGGCGTGCTGCGCCCAGAGACGCCGGCTTATCCCCTCATCAGCAGCAGTTTCGAGCGCGCCTTGAAGGAGGTTCGCGAAGGGGGCGATGCGGCCGAAGCGCTGGACCGAGCCGTCGAGGCCATCCAGCAGGACATGAAGCGGAACCGCGACTATGGCTTCTGATACCCAACATTTCGGCCACGCCCGCTGGGGCGAGGTGGCCACCCTCCTCGGCCCCGCGATGCTGCTGTTCGCGGGCTTCGTGGTGCTGCCGTTCATCATGGCGGTGTGCTTCAGCTTCACCAACGTCAAGCTGCTGCAGACGGACAACGTGGAGTGGGTCGGCCTCGACAACTACGTCCGGATGTTCTCGTTCAAGGTCGTCGAGGCGCCGTCTGAGGCTGAGGCGCAGACGCTGACTCCCTCGCGCCAGTGGCGCCAGCTCAAGCGCGCCGAACCCACGGCGTTTGAAGGCTTCCAGTACCTGACCGACGTCCAGCTGGCCGGGTCGCACTACCTGATCGGCGCCCGGGATCCGCAGTTCCTGCGGTCCATTGCAAACACCTTTTTGTTCGCCCTATTGGTCGTGCCGCTGCAATGCGGCCTTGCTTTCGCGATGGCGCTTTGGGTGAACCAGAAGTTCCGTGGCCGCGTCGGATTGCGAACGGTGTTCTTCTCCCCTGTCGTGACTTCGATGGTCGTCGTCTCAGCGATCTGGGGGCTGATCCTGCACACGGACGCGGGCCTCTTGAACCAGGTGCTCCGCGCCATCTTCGGCGAAGACGCTGCGCAGCCCGACTGGCTCGGCGACCCGCGGCTGGCCATGCTGTCCATCGCCATCATGTCCGCGTGGCAGGGCGCAGGCTTTCAGATGCTGATCTTTCTGTCCGGCCTGCAGGGCATATCGAACGACCAGTACGAGGCGGCGAGCGTCATGGGCGCCAACGCCTGGCAGAAGTTCATCTACATCACGCTGCCTGGCCTAAGGCGCACGCTGGTATTCGTCATGCTGTCCACCACCATCATGGCCTTCGGCCTGTTCACGCAGGTGGATGTGCTGACCGGTGGCGGGCCGCGTGACTCGACCAGCACCATCATCTTCCACGCAGTCCGCGTGGGCTTCAGGGAGCAGGACATTGCCTATGGCTCCGCGATGACGCTGTTCTTCTTCCTGTTCGTGCTGCTGTTCTCCTTCGGTCAGAAGAAGGTCATGGAAAGGTTGGGATCATGAGCCGATCCACCGAAGGGGCGCGGGTGGCCGGTCGGCTCCTACATGTCGCGTTAATGCTGCTGGCCGGCGTCGTGTTCGCCTACCCGATGCTGTTCATGTTCGCCGCCGGCTTCAAACCAAGCGAGACGATCTTCGCGGACCTGGGCAGCCCAACCGCGCTGATCCCCGACGCCAGCTGGACCCTGGACAACTACCGTGCGATGTTCGAGAAAGGCGCTATCGGCTCCTACCTTTTCAACTCGGGCGTGGTGTCGCTGGTGACGGTCGTCGCGGGCATCTTCATCAACAGCGCTGCCGCGTTCGCGCTGGCCAAGCTGAAGTGGCGCGGCCAGGGTCTGGCGCTAGCCATCGTGATCGGCCTGCTCATCGTGCCGTTCGAGGTCTTGGCCATCCCGCTGCTGCTCATCGTGTCCAAGCTGCCCTGGATCGACATCGCCACGGGTGCCGTTGTCGTGGGCTGGCTGGACACCCTGCACGTGCAGTTCATGCCTTTCCTGGCGAACGCCTTCTGCGTCTTTTTGTTCTACCAGTTCTTCAAGGATGTGCCCGACGAGCTCCTGGAGGCGGCGCGCATGGACGGCGCTGGCGCGCTGACGATCTACCTGCGTGTGGTCCTGCCCGTGTGCAAGCCCGTCATCGTGACGGCCGCGATCATCCTGTTCCTGGGCATGTGGAACCAGTACCTCTGGCCGGTGATGACCGTTCACACATCGCAGGCGCGTACCGTGATGGTCGGGCTCCAGCAGTTCTACGGCCGCACGACGCAGTGGGGCGAAATCATGGCTTACGCCTCACTGATCACGTTGCCGGTGCTTCTGTTCTTCCTGGCGTTCCAGAAGCACTTCATCCGGTCGGTCGTGGGCGCGGGCATCAAGGGCTGATACCCCACCTCCAGGCCAACTAGCCCCGTTTTTTTACCTGCCATGTCTATCGGTAGCCATCGCGGAATGTTCCGAGTCTCACCATGCCAAACATAGTTTTCGACCAAGTCGACAAGCGCTACGAGGAGCACTCGGACCGCTACGTCTTCCAGGGGCTGAACCTGCACATTCGCAAGGGCGAGTTCACCGTGCTGGTGGGTCCATCAGGTTGTGGCAAATCCACCCTGCTGCGAATGATTGCGGGCCTCGAAGCCGTCAGCGGCGGCGAGTTGAGCTTCGACGGTGCGAGGGTCAATGAGCTGCCGCCGGTGGAGCGCGGTGTCTCCATGGTCTTCCAGAACTACGCGCTGTATGCCCACATGTCTGTGTACGACAACATCGGCTTCGGCTTGAAGATCCTCAAGACGCCCAAGGCCAAGCGCCACGAGATGATCATGAGCGCTGCGCGGCAGCTCCAGCTCGAGGATCTGTTGCAGCGCAAGCCGACCCAGCTTTCCGGTGGGCAGCGCCAGCGCGTGGCCATTGGCCGAGCGATCGTGCGGGAACCCCGAGCCTTCCTGTTCGACGAGCCGCTGTCCAACCTCGACGCGAACCTGCGTGGGCAGATGCGCACGGAGATTGCACAGCTCCACCGCCGCCATGGCATCACCACGGTCTACGTGACCCATGACCAGGTCGAGGCGATGACGCTCGCGGATCGGATCGTTGCCCTCAGCCGCCAAGGGTTGGAGCAATTCGGCACCCCCGACGAGTTGTTCGATACGCCTGCCAACCTGTTCGTGGCCGGCTTCATGGGAACGCACCGGATGAACCTGGTCAAGGTCGCCCCCACCAACGGTGCTCTGCTGCAAATGCTGACGGGCCGAACACATGCCGAACTGGCCGCGGCCGGTATCGGCACGGTCGGAGCTCGTCCTGAACACATTGATCTGGCGCCCGGCGACGCCACGACCGTGCGGCTGGTGGAGCGGTTGGGTGCTGAGTCCCTGGTGCACTTGGGCATGCCGGAGATGCCCGATGACATCACGGTGCTGACAACCGACAGGACCACAGCCTTTGGCCAGGGCCGATCACTGAGGATCGCGCCCGAACGGCTTCACTACTTCGATGCCAGCGGCGCCCGCCTCGCGCCGTGTTGACCCGGCGCGTTTTCTACCTTGGCACTTTGGCGCTTGCCGGTTGTGGCGGCGGCGCGTCTACCAACTCTCCTGAGACACCCCCCATCGTGAATCCCCCCGCACCGTCGCCCCAGCCCCCGCTCTCGAAGTCGGAGGCCTGGCGCCCCCGCTTTCACTACAGCCCGCAACGCAACTGGATGAACGACCCCAACGGGCTAGTCCTGTTCGACGGTGAGTACCACCTGTACTACCAGTACAACCCGTTCGATGCGCAGTGGGGCAACATCAGCTGGGGCCACGCCGTCAGTACAGACCTGGTGTCCTGGCGAGAACTGCCTGTGGCGATTGCTGCGACCGAGCATGTCATGGCGTTCTCCGGCTGTGCCGTGGTGGACCACGACAACACGGGGGGCTTCGCCCCGGCAGGTTCGTCGAGTCCAGCGCTGATCGCCTTTTTCACGGGCTTCGATCCGGCCACAAAGATCCAGTCGCAGCACCTCGCTTACAGCCTTGATCGCGGACGGACCTTCGTGCCGTACGCCGGCAACCCGATCATCGACATCGGTTCGACCGAGTTTCGCGACCCCAAGGTGTTCTGGCACGAGCCGACGCGCCGCTGGGTGATGCTGGTCGTGGCAGCCTTGCTCCAGGAGGTCTGGTTCTACACCTCGGCCGACCTGAAAAACTGGAGCAAGGTTTCGACGTTCGGGCCAGCAGGCTCGGCGGCGAACAACATTTGGGAGGTTCCGGATCTGTTCGAGCTGCCGGTGGTGGGGGCACCGGGCTTGAAGCGCTGGGTGCTGATCGTCTCGGTCAACCTGGGCTCCATCTGGGGCGGCAGCGGCGTCCAGTACTTCGTCGGCGATTTCGACGGCACGCGTTTCAAGGCCGATGCCAGCGACACCGTCGATGCCGTCACGCCGCCCTCAGGCGACCTGGTAGCCGACTTCGAAGGTGACCGCTTCCCAGCGGGATGGCAGGTCAGCGGCACGGCGTTTGGCACCGGACCTGCCGGTGGTTCGCTCGCAGGGCAGCAGCACGTCAGTGGCTTTCTGGGCCGCGGCTTCGCTTCATCTTTCCATGGCGGCGATGGGAGTACGGGGACGTTGACGTCGCCGGTCTTCACGATCACGAAGCCGTTCCTGTGCTTTCAGATCGCGGGGGGACGCGGTCACGCGACGCGCATCGAGTTGGTCATCGGTGGGCGGGTCCTTCAACAAGCCTCGGGCGACGACACGGAGATTCTGAAATGGGTGTCCTGGGATGTCGCGACGCTCATTGGCCTCGGAGCGCAGCTGCGTATCGTCGACGAGGCGACCGGCGGATGGGGGCACATCAGCGTCGATCACGTCGTCATGACGGACCGGCCGATACGCCAACCCAGCAATGCCGAAATCACGCTATGGGCGGACCATGGACGCGATTTCTACGCTCCGATCACCTTTGCCAACATGCCAGCCGGCCGGGTGGTCTGGCTCGGCTGGATGAGCAACTGGGACTACGCGCGGGTGATTCCCACGCAACCTTGGCGCGGCCAGCAGTCGTTGCCGCGCGAGTTGAGCCTCGCGACCACGCCACGAGGTCTGCGCCTTTGTCAGACCGTCGTCGAAGAGGCGAGGGCGTTGGTCAATCCGCTGCCGCTGCAGCGTGCCTCCGATGCTCCCGCCAGCCAGGTGGCCGCCATGCTGTCGGGCACCGCGGGTGCCGGCCGTCAATTGCGGCTGAAGCTGCGGTTGTCGCGAGCGGCGATCGGCGCACCCATCGGCGTGGAACTGTTCAAAGGCGCCGCCCGCGCGATCAAGGTTGGATTCGACCCGGCGGCGGAATCATTCTTCATTGACCGCACGACAGCTTCGCCCGAGTTCGCGGGCCAGTCCGAGCGACACACGGCGCCGCGCGTGCTGACTTCTGATGAGCTCAGCCTGGAGATCTGGGTCGACGGCAGCACGCTGGAGGTGTTTGCCGACTACGGCCTGGTCGCCCTCTCCGACCTCGTCTACTGCGACCCTGCCGACATCGGCCTGGGCCTATTCCATGGCGCCGAGGACCCGCGCGTCGGGCTCCTTGAGCTCTGTGCCGTCCGCGGCACGATGTACGGCGCAGGCGCCTGACTCAGCAGAAAGGGTTCAACGATGTTCTTGGTTTGTGGCGAAGCACTGATGGATGTCTTCGCGGAGCAGGAGACGGCCTCCGGCGTGGTGCTCGACGCGCGCGTTGGCGGCTCGCCGTTCAATGTCGCTATCGGCTTGGCGCGCCTGGGACAGCCCGTGGCGTTCTTCGGTGGCATCTCGAAAGGCTTTCTCGGAGATCGGCTGCGCAAGGCCCTGACCTCCGAGGGCGTGAATGTCGACTTTTGCCCGCTCGTCGACGCGCCCACGACACTGGGCCTGGTCGGCCTGGGGGCGGACGGTTCCGCTTCGTACGCTTTCTATGGCTCCGGCTGCGCCGACCGCATGGTCACCGCCGATGATCTTCCTGATCTGGGCGACGACATCCGTGCGCTTCACTTCGGTTCCTATGCGACTGTCGTGGAGCCGGTGGCCTCGACGCAGCGCCTGCTGGTGGAGCGTGAGCGAGGCCGGCGTTTGATCGCCTACGACCCCAACTTGCGCCTCAATGTCGAGCCCAACATTGAGCGCTGGAAGGAGATGACAACCTGGATGGCGCGAAGAGCCCACATCATCAAGGTGAGCGCCGAGGATCTGCATGTGGCCTTCCCCGGCGTTCCGATCCAAGAGGTCGCAGCGGACTGGTTGCAGTCTGGGTGCCGCCTGGTCGTCGCCACGAAGGGGGGGATAGGCGTGGCCGCTTTCAACGGGGAGGGCGAAATCGAAGTGGACGCGCGCCGGGTGGATGTCGTCGACACCGTCGGCGCAGGTGATACTTTTCAAGCGGCCCTTCTCACCTGGCTTGCGGAGCGAGGCTTGATGTCAATTGACGCTGTGGAATCGCTCAACATTGACCAGCTGCGGCACGCCCTCGAGTTCGCTGCCACAGCGGCTTCGATCACGTGCACGCGGCGCGGTGCTGATCTTCCGCGGCGAGCTGAGCTTGCATGACCATCAGACCGAACGGTCAGGGTTTACCTGCCAGCGATGCCTTCGCGAAGTACGCGCCTTCACGCATGCGGGACAGGTTGGGTGCTATGTATCACTGTCGCTTGCCCGCCGAAAATTCGGCGGCGACCTCTTTCTGGTACTTGTCGATCAGCCCCTCGGCCTTCATCTGGCGAAGCACCGCAGAGAGTGTGGGCTCCAGATCTGCACGTCGCTTGTTCAAGTAGGCATGGATGGGCACCCGCTCCAGAATACAGACCTTATTGATTCGCTCTCGGCCTGGAAAATCGCTGGCCTTGAGCAAGGACTCGACGTTGTCTTCGAAGTCGATATAGACGTCCGACCTGTCGATGGCCAGCTTCTTGAGCCCCGACAGCGATGTAGGCGCGCTAGAAAGCAGCTCGTGCCGAACCAGGCCGGCCAGTCTGGATGGGGGAATCTGCATTCCGAACCGATGTTCGACACGGTATTCAGTGTTCCTAAAGCTGTCCCAGCTGGTGAGTTTGATGGACGGCGAGGCGGCATAGGCCGCAACGCGCAACGTCATCGCTGATTCGTCGACTCGGACCAGGTTCGGATGCGACGAGGCGTAGTCCCTAGCGCGCCCGAGTTCTCCGTCGACGTTGCCGGTCTCAACTTCGATGCTGCTTCGTTTCGGGGGCAAATAGACGTTGACGAGCGTGAGCCCCATGCGGCCGAAGGCCTCGCGATAGATGCGGAGCGCGAGTTGCCCTTCCGGCGCCTCACCCTCCCGAAACATCATCGTCATGGCGATCTCGTCGCGGGCGAACGCGGGCGTCAGCGTGATCAATAGCCCCCAGCCGACGAGCCCCGCCACAAAGCGGCTCAGCCGCTTAAGACTTGTCCCTGCCATATGGCCTCCGAATCGTTATCGTTTTTGACGCCGTACCCAGACGGTGCGTCCCCGCGCTGCACCAGGTAGAACGCCGCGCGCCCCCCCCGGACGCTACGCGACCAAGGGCCACCGCACGCCGAACCGGCGGCCTGACATCAATCAGATCTGACACTACTACCGCCGGAAGGCCTTGACCACCTTCCCAGCCTTCGCGGCTTCGGCAGCACCGTCTCCATGGCCGTGTCGCCTCAGTACGCCCCTGCTCAAGCGCTTGCAGCCGCTGATAGATATGATGACCGAAATATGATGGGCGTCATGTCTGGAGCAACCACCCGCAAACAGCAGACCCATGACCGCATCCTCGATGTGGCATCCCGGGTCATCCGCCGTGCCGGCTATAACGGTGTCGGTCTTGCCAACATCATGAAAGAGGCGGGGCTGACCCACGGCGGTTTCTACGCGCACTTCCCGTCCCGCAACGCATTGCTGGTCGAGGCCACGCAGCGTGCTGGTCGAGACACTGGGGCCGTACTGCTCGAGCGAATGGGCCAGGCCCAGGCCAAGGGCATGAGCCCGTTCTCGGCGTTGGTCACCACCTATCTGGCCGACGACCAGCTCGACAACGCGGAATGTGGGTGCGTCGTCGTCGCTCTGGCCTCTGAGGTCCCGCGTCAGACTGACGATGTCGCGAGTGCAGCCCGGGCGCGCGTGATGGCACTGGTCGCGCTGGTGCGACGCAGCCTCCCGGCCGGTGCCGAGCCAGGCCACGCCCAGATGGCTGTCGCCACTATGGTTGGCGCACTGCAACTGGCGCGCACGCTGCCGGCCAAGGACGGCAAAGCCTGGTTGGCAAATGCACGGGCAAGCTTGATCCAGCAGTACGACGCCTGAAGTCCAGGCGAACCGCCAGCGCCTCATCGTGCGTCGGCAAATATGACGGTCATCATTTTGGAGCGCAGATTGAAAACAGACGACGCCACCATCCTCGCGTCAGGGATCGCGCCGAGACCTGCATCGCCTTGGCCGGTGTTCTGGGTGGCTAGCGTCGCGACATTCTTAGTCTCCCTGGACACCACCATGCTGTTCGCCGCGTTCGATGCGCTGCGACATGCATTTGCCGATGCCTCGGCCGCCGACCTGTCATGGGTGCTGAACGCCTACACAGTCGTGTACGCCACGATGCTGATCCCGGCGGGCGGCTTGGCTGACACCCACGGACGCAAGCGGATCTTTTTGATCGGTGTGACGCTCTTCCTTGCAGCGTCAGCGGCCTGTGGCCTTGCCGGCACCGTTGGGTGGCTGATCGCGGCGCGCGTGTTGCAGGCCGTTGGGGCAGCGCTGCTCACGCCTGCGTCACTGTCGATCGTGCTTGCCGCCTTTCCTCAGTCCAAGCGTGCAGTGGTAGTCAGCCTGTGGGGAGCGGTCGGGGGGCTCGCGGCCGCGGTGGGGCCAAGCGCCGGCAGCTTCGTCATCGACAACTTTGGCTGGCCTTGGGCCTTCTACATCAACCTGCCGATCGGTGGCCTGGCCCTTTGGCGCGCCGCGTCGCTACTCAGCGAGTCGGCAAAGTCGAGTGAGCGTCGCCGTCTCGACGTTGTAGGCATTGCTTTGCTCATCCTGGCAGTAGGAGCCATCACCTTGGCAATTGTCGAGTCCGACGCCCCTGGCTGGACTCGGTCAGAGCTTGCCATGATGGGACTGACCGGCTTGATTGCAGGCGCGGCTTTCGTGGCCTGGGCGCGCAATGCCAAGGCTCCTTTGGTCGACCTGAGCCTGTTTCAGAACCGCACGTACCGCTACGTGAACCTCGCGACCCTGGCCTTCGGTACGGCTTTCTCGATGATGTTCCTGACGTTCTTCTTCTTCATGATGAACGTCTGGCATTTCAGCTTGCCGCAGGCCGGGCTGGCCGTCACGCCAGGGCCCCTCCTCGTCATGCCGACCGCCATCCTCACAGGGCGATTCGCGACACGGCTCGGCCACCGTCGCTTCCTTGTCGGCGGCGCCGTGCTGTACGCCTGTAGCAGCTTGTGGTTCCTGCTCGTGCCCGGCACGGAGCCGAAGTACTTGTCGCAATGGCTGCCGGGGTTGGTCATGAGCGGCGTGGCCGTTGGCCTGGTGCTGCCGTCGCTCTCGGCCGCGGCCGTGAGTCGACTGCCGGTCGCGCACTACGCCGTTGGCAGCGCGGTCAACCAAGCCACGCGCCAGATCGGCTCGGTTCTCGGCGTTGCGTTCACCGTCGCGTTACTGGGGCACGCGGCCATCCAACGCATCGACTTCAACGCTGTGTACGTCCTGCACGCCGGGCTGGCGCTGCTCACAGGGTTGCTGTGCCTACCCGTCGATACAAGACCACACGCTGCCAAAGCGTGAAGAACACGCTTCGCGCCTGCGATCCCTCACCACCTAACCAAGCAAATGCCATGCACGAGAACCCAGTAGAAACCACTTTGAAGGCCTGGCAGGCCCAGTTGGAGCATGTTCGGGCACGCAGGCTTGCGCGTGGCGGAGGCCAGGCCGGCCTGGCGGATCCAGCGCAAGTGCAAGGCAAGACAGGTCTGGAGATCATGACAGCCCTGCTTGAGGGCGAGCTGCCCCATCCCCACATGGCCGACACCTTCGACTGTGAGCTGGTGGAACTGGGCGACGGCCATGCTGTGTTCCAAGCGACGCCGCAACTCAAGCACTACAACCCGCTGGGCTCGGTGCACGGTGGCTGGTACGCGACCCTGTTGGACTTCGGTCTGGGTTGTGCGGTGCAGACCAAGTTGCCGGCCGGTCGCAGCTACACGACCAGCCAGATCAATCTCCATATCGTGCGGTCCGCAGGAATCAAGACTGGACCACTGCGGTGCGTGGGCTCGGCCCTGCATGTCGGCCGCACGGTGGGCACCGCCGAGGCCAGGATCGTCGGCCCGGATGGCAAGCTGTATGCGCATGCCACGACCACGTGCGCGATCTTCGAGCGGTAGCCGTGCGCGAGCGGCCAGCCTCGTCACGTCGCGGCTGACGCGAATCAAGCTGCCGCCAGACGAGATCGCTCAAGTTGCCTTGCGTTCTCCTTCGCGGTGAGGCGTGGAGAGTCTTCGGTCACAGCTATTCCGAAGCGCTGAAGCCCACGCGCGCATGACTGCCGTCACAGAACGGCTTGTTCGCTGAATGGCCACACCTGCACAGAGTTGGGTTTGGTGCTCCGCTGATCTGCTTGCCACTGCTGCCGATGATCTCAACCGCGCCGTGCACGACAAGTGGACCGTCTGCCATCGGCATGATCGAAATGAGCTGACCTGCAGAGGGTGGAGCAGGCTGTGCACTATCGAGGCATTCGGGCTCCCCACTTGCCATGAAGGCGGCTTTGACGTGGCTGCCGTCGCAGTAAGGCTTCCGGGCTGAATTCCCACAGCGACACAGGGTGGCCCGCAGTTCGGAGCGCCCAGCGATCGAGTACATCCCGTGCACCGCATACGGGCCGTTTTCGCACAGCCGAATGACGGCACGCTCTGGCGGTTCCTCGCCGATACCCTCGGACAGCGGACGCACCTGGATGGCTCCCGACGGGCAGTTGCGCGCAAGTGCAAGCAATTCCTCTGCGCTCGCCAGTTCGGGATGCAGCCATGGTCCCTGCACGTTGGGCACAAACACATCGGGCCGAGACGACACGCAATTCCGCGAGTGGATACAGCGTTCGATGTCGACTTCAAGACGCATGCCATGTGCCTCTGCCACCGAGATGCCATCGACCGCGGCGGCAGCAGGCCTATCCGGCACGGCTGCCTGCGGCAGCAAGAGCCGCCCAGCCGTGACCGGCGGAACGTAGTAATAGCCGCCGGTTTCCGCCTGTGTATGTCCCAAGATGGCATCGGCAACGTCATCCGTAGCGCCGACCATGCGTTCGAGCAACCGATCGGCCTTGTCCAGATTGCTCATGAAGGCAATGAACTGCAGACCATGCCGCCGACCATCGCCCCATGGCATGGACCGGCGAAAAATGAACGCAGGTGGCTCGTACGACTCCTGTTCGGTGCGCCGCACGTGCGCTGAAGGTGGGGCGTCTTCCAACTCCTCGTCTGTTTCGACGCCGCGACCGATCACGTGGTCACGCTCGGTACCGCTGAGGCCATGAAAGCGATCACGGAAGTGCAGCCAGCGTTGCACGAGAGCGAAGCTTGAGCCGGCGGCATCGGCCTGCTCGGCTCCAACCAAGGCAGCGGCAAGCGCCTCGTCGCCCTGCGGATTTGCGCTCCCATCCTTGTAGCCCGTCAGGTCACGCCCTTGCCTGTAGCTGAACAGGCTGGTGCTCTGCACGATCCGCAAGTGCTGGCCGAGTTTGCGCTTCAACCGTTCTACGCGCTCGAACACAGTACCGGGTGAATCTCCGAGGACCAGCGTCCAGAGCGCGTGGGGCGTGGACGGCATGGTGTAGCGGCCGCGCTTGAACTCCCTCATCGACCGATAGCCCGGAACGTTTGCCCGCATCGCCGCCAGCAGGGGTGCCCCCAAACCGACCACCACGTCAAGAACGTCCAACTCCGCCAGCATCGCCCAGAGTGCCGCCAAATCGGTGTCGTCCCGCAGATCCCATTCGAGGGAGGCGCCTGCCACCGCCTCCATCAAGATCGAGGGCTGAAAGTTCGAAGGAGCTGCAGACAAGGGCGAGGTCGGATTCATTGGGTTCACAAGAAGTTGGTTTCCGGGCGCGGTTGTGCGCTCAATGCGAACGGGGCTGGGCAAGCTTCATTGATGCCCTCCTGCAAGGCTGACGTCACCCTCCTGGGCGGCGGCATGACGAATTGGCCGCCGACGAACTTCGGCATCTCAATGCCACCATCGAGGAAGTCCCGAAGCGCAGCCTGAACCTCACCCACGGTTGCGTTCTTGAACTTGAATTTCGTGATGTCCATGTCATGCCGCTATCGCGGGTGGATGTCCCCTAGCGCCCTCGGCGCACCACTTGGTCTTAGGTCTGGATGTGGCGCATGAGGGCGACGCGGGGCGATTCGAGCTGAGCGCAGTCGGGGGCCGACGGCTCAATTGACGCTGATGAAAACGTCCCCGGCCTCCTCACTGACCGCATACGTCGTGAGCGGCTTCACCTTCCAGCGCATGAGCAGCATCTTCGCGTCCTGCACCGACTCGCCGGTCGCTGGGTTGAAGCGCGCCCCATGCCAAGGACAGACGATGGCTCCTTGCTCGATTTTTCCCTTGCAGAGGTCTGCGCCAAGGTGTGTGCATTTTCGGTCGAGCACCGCGACGCCCTGTTCCGTGCGAGCGAGCAGCAGCTTCTTCCCGTCGCATTCAACGGGGATCATTTCATTGACACGGACGTCGCTGGATGACGCGATCTTGATTCTTCTCATGGAGTTTCTTAGGTAGGCGCTGGACGGCCGGGCACTGGCGGTGGAGCCAGTGCTTGGCAAATAGGAACGCGCCGGGCCGGCCGTCGACCGGCGTGGGCGGCGAGGCGCTCAGTGCACGGAGGAGCGTCAGCTGCGCGACTTCAGGCTGAGCATCGGGAAATGCTCATAGTGGCCAACGCCGTTCTTGACGATCGGGTCTTGGGACGTGAAGTCCGAGATTTCCTGGTCGTCAGCGATCTGGTACAGCGAGACGCCGTAGCCGCCGGCTGGGTCCATGACCGGACCGTGAGCGACGATGACCCCCGCGGCCAACAAGTCGTTCATGTAGTCGCCGTGACGCCTCATCAGGTCGCGCTCCTGAGCAGACATCGTAGGCAGGAAGTCGGACCGCGGCGGGATGAATTTGCACAGGAAGTACTTCATCGCATCCTCCGGCTCAATTCGACGACGGGGCGTTGGCCGCCGCCATACGCCGCCCTGCTTCTGCCGCCAGCGCGAGCACCGCGCTGGCGGGCCGGATCATGACCATGAAGTCGGTGATCTTGCCATCGGCATTGAACTCGACCATGTCCATGCCCACCAGTTGCTCGCTGCCCACCCTGGCCGTGAACTCCATGACATACCCCGTCGCGCTGCCGAAGTGGCGCTCGTACTTGAAATCTTCCATCACGCTGAACACCGTGCGAAGGATGGCCACCATCGGAGCCTTGCCGACATAGGCATCGAAGGCGGCCGGGTTGCGGAAGCGGACGTCGTCGGTGAGCAACTGCGGCAGGCTGTCCCAGTCGCGCTCCGCCGCAATGCGATGCCATTCCAGCAAGCCGGATTGGGCAGCGGGATGGGGTTGTCCGGGTTGAAGGCTGATGTGATCAACAGGGGGCTGCGACATGTGACTTCTCGCTGGTTGGTTAAGCGGTTTGGACGCTCTTGAGGATCGAGCTTTCGAACATCTTGGGCGCGTAGCTCTGCAGGAACAGGATCATTCCGGTCATCTTGCCGACCGGGTTGCTGAACTTGGGGTCCTTGCTGGCGATGAGCTTGGAGATGGTGTCGACGACCGCGTCCGGCGCCTGCGCCTCGTCCAGACCCTTCTGGGTGGCAGCGTTGGCCTGCTTGCGATAGGTGTTGTAGTCGCCGATGGCGCGGCCGGTGGCGGCGACAGCGTTGTTGCCCAGGTTGGTCTTGAACCAGACCGGCTCGACCATGCTGACCTTGATGTTGAACTGGCTGAGCTCAAAGCGCAGCGACTTGAAGAAGCCCTGCACTGCGTGCTTGGATGCCGTGTAGAACGACAGGTTCGGCGGGCCAATCAGGCCGACGATGGAGCTGACCGTGATGATCTGGCCCTCGCGCTGGGCGCGGAAATGCGGCAGCAGTGCGTTCGTCACCTTGACCGTCCCCCAGAAGTTCGTCTCGAACTGCTGGCGCCCGACATCCAGCGGCGTCTCCTCGGCCAGGCCAGTAACCATGTAGCCGGCGTTGTTGACCAGCACGTCCAGACGCGGCGTGAGGCGGAACAATTCCTGCACAAACGTCTTGATGGACTCGTCGTCGTCGATGTTCAGCCGGATCAGCTTGAACGGCAGATGGGTGTACTTCTGCGGGTCGCGGCTGGT
Organism: Roseateles sp. FW305-36; assembly: GCF_058787015.1. NCBI lineage: Bacteria > Pseudomonadati > Pseudomonadota > Betaproteobacteria > Burkholderiales > Sphaerotilaceae > Roseateles > Roseateles sp. FW305-36. Next base: position 25,243 of record NZ_JBYSZK010000012.1, read on the forward strand.
GCCGATGACGTTGTAGCCCTGCTGTTGCAGGCGGGTGGCTACCATCAGGCCGAAACCGGAAGAGGCGCCGGTGATCAGAACGGTCTTTTTCATGGTCAGTGCTTTCGAGGCTGCAGAGCCGGTGGCTGCTGCTTGGGTTGGGGCGAGCGGGCCTGCGAGCCCGATGACAAAGCGTTTGGAACGAATTCGACTGTGCCGATGTGACGCCTCCCAAGCACTCGCCGAACCCGCCAATCAACACGCGGATTGCGCCAACAAAGGCGCCGAACTTGGCGCGTTTGGCCGGTGCAGCTCATAGGCCTGACTCGTAGACTGAAGCCATGCGAGAAGAAAAGGCAACAACTCCAACCTTGCCGGACGGGCGACCGGCACACGCGGGCACCTTTGCGATCTGGCCCGGCTGGTTGCTGCTGATGCACGACGCGGGCGTGAACGGCACCAACGTGTTGCGCCGGGCGCAATTGCCCGGTGACCTGTTCGCGCGACCCAACACCAGGCTCGATTCGGAGACCTACTTCAAGCTGTGGGCGGCCATTGAGGCGGACGCCGGCACCGAGGACGGCCCAGTGCCTCTTCGCCTTGCCAAGCGCATGACCTCCGACTGGTTCGAGCCGGAGCTGTTCGTCGCCTTGTGCAGCGACAACATGAATGGCGCACTTGCTCGCCTGGCCAAGTACAAGCGCCTGGCAGGCCCAATGGCCTTGCATATCGAGCGCACCGAGCGCCGGACCACGGCGACGCTGGAGTTCCTGGACCACGCGATGCCGCCGCCGCCCGTGCTCATGGCCTTCAAGCTGGTGTTTCTCGTGCAGCTGGCGCGACTTGCGACCCGCAGCAAGCTGCATCCCCTGCGAGTCGGCTGGCCGCAACCAACGCAGTCGGCCCAGGAAGCGCGGGCCTACGCCGACTACTTCGGCGTCTCGGTGGAGAAGGCACCAGTGCCAACCCTGGTGTTCTCGGCAGAGGATGCGCAACAGCCCTTCCTGACCGCCAATCACGGCATGTGGTCATTCTTCGAGCCGGCGCTGCGCCAGCGGCTTGCCGACCTGGACCGGCACGCGACGACGGCCGACCGCGTGCGCAGCGCGCTGCTCGAAGCCCTGCCTGCGGGCGGCCTGTCGATGCAGGCGGTTTGCCGCAAGTTGGGCGTCAGCGGTCGCACGCTGCAGCGTCGACTGCAGGAGGAAGGTACGAGCTTCCAGCAGACGCTGGACAACCTGCGCAACGCGCTGGCCCACCACTACCTGCAGAACTCGCTGATGTCGGGCGCAGAGATCGCCTTCCTGCTTGGCTTCGAAGACCCGAACTCCTTCATCCGGGCTTTTCAGGCCTGGACGGGCACTACACCGCACGCAGTTCGGTCGGCGCACGCCGCGTCCAAGGGCGTCCCGGCGGAGGCCTGAGCCCATCCGTCCGGCAAGCGACCGGCGCCTCAAACTCAGATGACTACCAGGCCGTCTAGCCGGGCCTGGCGATTGTTGGCAGCCGGCTGGGCAACGGAGCCCTTGCCGAGGTGTTCGGCCCGCACCAGCCTGGTCAGTTCCTTGATCCGGCCTTGCAGCGCTGCAAGGCCCGACGAGCCGCCCACTGGCTGACCAGAAGGTTCCAAGAGGGTTCCGATTCGCGGCAACGTTGGCTCTGTCAGCCGCCCGATCCGGCTTCGCTAGGCATGCAGGGCCTGCGCTGAACGGCAGGCGGATTGCCGCTGATGTGCCAATCGACCTCCCCCTCGCGTCGAGCCCTCTCCAATTCCGCGACCACTTCCTCGCGTGTGACTGGTTTGTCCGAGCGCTGCAACGGCACGTTGCGGCACTTGGCCTGAGTCGGCTTGGGCGAGTCAGCCTTCTTGTCTTGAGCTGCAGGTGCGCTCGACGTAGCGCTGGCGGTCTGGGCATGAGCCTGGGCCAGCAGAGCCAGCATCGCAGCCGCAGCCATGAACGGTTTCACTTGCATGGGATGTTCTCCTGAGGGTTAGATCTCGACAACGCACTTGCATCACGGCTATCGATCGCGCTCGACGCGGCGCCGATTCACTTTGCCGGCGCGCCATGAATAGGCACTAGCGCATGGCGCCAAATGGCTGCCGAATGCGCCACGCAGCGGTCTTGAGGGACTCAACCTGTAGCGCCAGTGACGCCGGCCGACCGAGCGACCAGCGTGCGCCAGGAGCGATCCCATCGCTGCAGTGCCGAGCCGTCCCTGCCGAAGGTCTGGTTCACGAAGGCCAGCGAAAGTTCGCGCGTGGCCGTCTTGATCTGCTGGTTGAGCTGCGGTCCACCCGGGCCTGCGCGGTCGGTGAAGATGCTGTGAGACCCACCCTGGTACATGACAAGCGCCTTGTGGTGGTCCGGCATCGCGTCGTAGACGGCCACGCGGTCTTCGACGCCGGAGTGCCGGCCCGGGATCCAGATCACGTCTTCCGTCGTGGTGACATGCAGCGTGGGAATTGCCACTGGGCTCAGGATGGCCGGCAGGTCCGGCTCGCCGTAGAACGGTGGCGCTGACATGATGACGGCCGCGCTGATGCGGTCGTCCTGGAAGGCACGCCACTGGCCGTTGCGCTGCACCCTGGCGCCGATGGCGAGCAGCACCGTGTTGGCCCCGTAAGAGTGCCCCGCTGCCACGATGCGCCGCTGGTCGATGTTCAGGCCGGGCACGGGGCTGTCAGAGGCCAGAAGACGGTCCAGCGCAAACCGCAGATCGTGCACCCGGTGGACCGCCTCTGCCTCGTTGGCCGCGCTTTGAAGGCGGCTCACGAGCGTCAACGGGTTGCCACCCCAGACGGAATAGTCACTGCCTACATGCTGCACATGAAGGCTCGCCACACCATTCGACGCCCAGTGGCGGCCCAGGTAACCGTAGTTGCCGCGCGACCCGCCCATGCCGTGCGAGAAAAGCATCAAGGGCATGGGCCCGGCCGCCGCAGCGTCTACGGGGAGGTAGAGCCTGACAGGCACCTGGCGGCCGCGCATCAGGTCAGACCATTCCATGTCGATCGAACGGAAGCTCGGCGGGGCTGCCGTGAGCTGACCTTGGGCCCAGGCCCAGGGAGCAGCGATCGCAGCGAGGATGGCGGCGACGGCGCCCCTGCGCCCGACGATGGACGATGTGCCCGTCCCCATCTGCGGCCCCTGGATCACGGCTGCGCCTTGCGCGTGTTGCGGATGAAGGCAGCGATCTGTGCCGCTGCCATTTCGGGATGCTGGTGATGCGGCGCATGCCCGGCGCGCGGATAGGTGATGAGGTTCAACGTCGGCAGCTGGCCGCCGAGCGCATACCAGTTCTCCACCGGCAAAGAGATGTCGTGATCGCCCCCGAGGTGCAGGATCGGAACGTTGGTGTTCTTCAAGGCCTGCAGCACCTCTTCGGAGGGAAAAATCGGGTTCGGCGGAGACTTCGGCACCTGGGCCATCGCCCACTCAACCGGCACCTCGGGGCTGCGGCCTGTCTTGCGGGCAAAGATGCGCTCGAAGGAGCGCTTCGACGCGGCGCGGCTGCTCGCGTCGCTGGGCTCGAAGAACAACGTCGTGTATTGCTCCAGCGAGGCGGGCCCCTGCGCCGCCGTGTCGTAGAACAGTTGCTCGCCCGTCTTGACGAGCTTGCCCGGCGGCGTGGTGGAGATCAGAACGGCATGGCTCACGCTCTGGCCAAACATCGCGACGTAGATCTGCGCCACGATGCCGCCGAAAGACCAGCCGCCGATCACGACATCCTTCAGCCCCAGCCCGTCGATCAGGTCCTTGGCGTCCTTCACCATGTTGGGTGGGCTGTAGGAGCGCTCGCCTGTCGAGAGCCCCATGCCTGAGTGGTCGAAGGTGATGACCTGAAAGCCTTGCGCGGCGAGCGCGTCGATGAAAGCCGGATCCCACAGGTCCAGCACGCCGCGGAACCGGTGTGCCAGGACGATCGGCTTGCCTTTGCCCACAGAACGGTAGGCCAGCTTGCGGCCGCCCACCTCGACGAACTGCGTGTTCACGGTGTCAGCACTGACGCCCTTGGCGGCGGCGGGCGCGGCGCGCGACAGGCCGGCCAGCACGATGGCGCCTCCCAAGAGTGCGTGCCGGCGCGAGGCGGCCGGAAGGTCGGATGTGGAGGATGCTGCGCGAGAGGACGGGTCGATAGGCATGACTGCTCCTTTGGCCTGTTGATGGTGCGATTCACTGTGCCGAGGGCCGGGGCCCGTCGCACTCGCCCATTGCGCCAATCAGCCAGCCAAACGCGCCAGCCGCCCGTCCAGGTTGGCGCGTTCGGCTGATGCCTGGCCCAGACCCGATGCCTAGACTGAATCTGACCGACATCACTCGCGCCACCGCGCGTTCCCACGAAAGCTCCTCATGAAGATCCAAGGTTCAGTCGCTCTTGTCACTGGCGCCAATCGCGGCCTCGGCGCCGCCTTTGTAGAGGGCCTGCTTGCCGCGGGCGCGTCCAAGGTCTACGCCGCGGCGCGGACCCCCGCAACCGTTACGGTGCCCGGTGTCATTCCCGTTCTGCTGGACGTCACTCGACCCGATCAAATCGAACGTGTGGCCAGCGAACTGACTGACGTGAACTTGCTGGTCAACAACGCTGGCATCGGTGAGATGGGCCCGATCCTGGCGCCCTCCTCAGTGGAGGCGCTCCGTCGTCAGCTGGAGACCAACGCGTTTGGTCCGCTGCTGTTGACGCAGGCTTTCGCTTCCACCTTGGCGTCCAACCAGAACAGCGCCGTTGTCAACGTCCTCTCAGCGCTGACGTGGTTCACACTGCCATCGGCCAGCGGCGCATACAGCGCGTCAAAGGCCGCAGCGTGGGCGCTGAGCAACGCACTGCGACAGGAGCTGTCTTCGCAAGGCACCTCGCTCGTCGCTGTACATGCCGGCTACATCGACACCGATTTGGTCCGCGGGATCGCCGCCCCAAAGATCGCACCGGCAGAGGTCGTGCGCCAGACGCTGGCTGCGCTGGAAGCCGGCGCGCCCGAAGTGTTCGCAGACGATACCGCTCGCCATGTCCATGCGGGACTCACGGCGAAGCCGCCGATGTATGTCGGGATGGGTGCCTAAGCCGTCTGCGTTGCGTTGGCCAGGGGTTGACTTGGCCAGCTCGCGCACGATTGCTCGACTGTGAACCGCGTGTCGAACGAGACCTGCACGCTCAACTGAAAGCTGAAACATGAAACTGACCGTCAACGGCAAAGTCCAGGAGATCGGCGCCGAGCCCGAGATGCCCTTGCTCTGGGTGCTGCGGGATGAGCTCGGCATCACGGGCCCGAAGTACGGCTGCGGCATGGCGCAATGCGGCGCTTGTACCGTGCACGTCGACGGCACCGCAATTCGGTCCTGCGTCACTCCGGTGGGGAGCGTTCAGGGTGCCGTGACGACGATCGAGGGGCTTGGCCAGCCTGAGGCCCTGCACGCGGTGCAGCGCGCCTGGATCGAGCATCAGGTGGCGCAATGCGGGTACTGCCAATCGGGCCAGATCATGGCCGCTGCTGCGTTCCTGGCGACACAGCCCAATCCGACGGACGAGCAAATTGATCAGGCGATGTCGGGAAACCTGTGCCGCTGTGGCACCTATCCGCGCATCCGCCAGGCTGTGAAGACTGCCGCGACTCACTTGAAGGGGGCCTGAGGCATGGCCAACATCGCTCGCATTGCCCGTCGCACTTTTCTCGTGGGCGCTGGCGCCGTAGCCGCTGGTTTGGCCGTAGGAACCTACCTCTACAAGCGCGACCCTGCCAACCCGCTTCTGAAGGACTTGCCTGAGGGGGCTCACGCCCTGAACCCATATGTGCGCATCGACTCGACTGGCATCACGTTGATCACGCCACGCGCGGATCTGGGCCAGGGCGCTTATTCGGTGCAGGCAGCGCTGATCGCCGAGGAACTGGACGTGGCCTGGGGCCAGTTCAAGGTCGAGCCTGGTCCGCCAAGCGCGGCCTACTACAACGGTACTGTGATGGCCGAGGCCTTCCCCATCGCAGCGACGGCGGACACCTTCATGGCTCGCACGGGTCGCGATGCTGCCGGGGTGATGGGAAAGTTGCTCGGGATGCAAATCACAGGTGGCTCTTCCACCGTGTCTGATGCGTTTGACCGCCTGCGCGTTGCAGGAGCAGTCGCACGCCAGATGCTGCTGCAAGCCGCAGCGCAGCAGACCGGCGTGCCGATAGCCCAGCTGAAGACGAACGAGGGCAATGTCGTGCTGCCCGACGGCAAGCGCCTGTCGTACACCTCTCTCGCCGCGGCCGCAGGCAAGCTCACGCCATCGTCCGACGTCGCACTCAAACCGGCAAGTGAATGGCGCCTGCTGGGCAAGCCCATGCAGCGGCTGGACGTCAAAGCAAAGTCGACAGGTACGGCCACCTATGGCATTGACCTGAGGATGCCCGGCATGGTCTACGCCACTGTTCGCACCAATCCGAGACTCGGCGGCGGCATCCGGCACTTCGACGGCAAGAAGGCTGCCGCCTCTAAAGGCGTTTTGAAGGTCCTGCCGATCAGCGGCGGCGTGGGCGTGATTGCTGACAACACCTGGCGTGCATTCCAGGCCGCCAACCTGCTGGAGATCGAGTGGGGCGCCGCGCCCTACCCACTGACGACCGAGGCCATGTTCGAGCAAGCGGGCGCCTCGTTCGTTGACGAGCGTCGCAACAGCCGCCAGAAGGATGAAGGCGACGTCGAGTCTGCGCTCAAGTCCGCTGAGCCCGCCAAGGTGCTGCAGGCGGAATACCGCGTGCCCTATTTGGCCCATGCGCCGCTGGAGCCGATGAACGCGGTGGTCCAGCTCAAGGACGGCCGCTTGGACATTTGGACCGGAACCCAGATCCCGCGCTTTGTTGTGGCCGGTGCCGCCGCGGTAAGCGGCGTCGCGGAGGACAACATCCACGTTCACGTACAAATCATGGGCGGCAGCTTCGGCCGACGCCTGGAAGACGACTACGTTCGCCAGGCGGTGGAACTGGCCAAGGCGCACCAGGGCGTACCGATCAAGATGACCTGGAGCCGCGAGGAGGACATGACGCATGACTTCCCGCGCCCACTGGCGATTGCGCGTGCGCGAGGCATGGCGTCCAACGGTCAGGTGCATGCCTATGACCTCAGCATCGCGGCGCAGTCCGTCAACGGCTCGCAGTTGGGGCGCCAGGGGCAACCTGCTATGGGGCCCGACATGGCCATCGTGGCAGGGGCGTGGGACCAGCCGTTTGCCATCCCGCACTACCGCGTCACCGGCTACAAGGTGCCGGAAATGGTGCCAGTGAGCTCGTGGCGCTCGGTCGGAGCCTCAGGCAACGGCTTCCTGCACGAGTGCTTTTTGGACGAGCTGATCCATTCAGCTGGCGGAGATCCGCTGGCTGAGCGAATTCGGCTGTGCTCGCACGAGCCCTCAAAGCGGGTCCTCCAAGCGGTCGGCGAGCTGTCGGGCTGGGGCACGCCGTTGCCCAAGGGCAGCGGGCGGGGTCTTGCCTTCACCCTGTCGTTCGGCGTTCCCGTCGCAGAAGTGATCGAAGTGACCGCCACGCCCAAGGGCATTCGCATCGACAAGGCCTTTGTCGTCGCTGAAGTCGGGCAGGTGCTCGATCCGGTGAACCTGGAAGCGCAGATGACCGGCGGCGTCATCTGGGGCTTGAGTCACGCCATGCTCGGCGAGCTGACCTACGCTGACGGTGCACCCCAGGAGACCAACTTCCACGCGTACCAGAGCTTGCGGCTGTACCAGACGCCCCAGGTCTTCACCAAGGCGCTGCAAACCACAGGCCGCATCAAAGGCATTGGCGAGCCAGGCGTGCCACCGGCCGCGCCAGCACTGGCCAACGCGATTTTCGCGGCCACCGGCAAGCGCATCCGCGAACTGCCACTGCGCAAGCACATCGACTTCGTCTGAACCCCGTTTGGGGGCGCCGGCCGCACGGTTACCGCCGTGCGCAGCCGTTGGTGCTCGGACCGGCTGCGCACAAAAGTCGGCACTGATGCACCGGCCATGTGGGAACCTGGGCCGGCTACCGGCCCAGGTTCATCACTCTTCAGAGGCAGCCCGCGCGGAAAATCGCGCCGGCTGCGTCGAGGGTCAGTCTTTGCTGACGACCACCAGTTTGCGGTTGGCAAACTCCTTGAGGCCCTGCTCGCCGAGTTCACGCCCAAAGCCCGATCGCTTGATGCCGCCAAACGGAAGCTGCGGGCGAGAAGTGGTCGCCGTATTGATGAACACCATGCCCGTCTCGATGCGAGAAGCCATGGAACGCGCGCGCTCGATGTTGCTCGAGAAGATGGTGCCGCCCAGGCCGAACAGCGAGTCGTTGGCCTGCTTCACGATGGCATCGTCATCGTCAGCGACAAACAGCTGCGCCACTGGGCCGAAGAACTCCTGGTAGTAGGCCGGGTTGTCCGATTTGATGTCGGCCAGCACGGTCGGCTCGAAAAAGAAGCCAGTCCGCTGTGCCTGCTTGCCGCCGGCCAGCACCTTGGCGCCATGGCTGATGGCGTCTTCCACCTGCTGCTTGAGCCCTTCAAGCGCGTCACGCGAGGACATGGGACCGAGCACCGTTTCCTGCAACATGGGGTCGCCCATGGGAACGCTCTTCATGCCCTCAACGAAGGCCTGCGTGAAAGCTTCGGCCACGCCACGCTGCACGATGAAACGCTTGGCGCCCGTGCAGACTTGGCCGGCGTTGGCGAGCCTGGCGAAGATGGCGGCCTGGACTGCCTTGGCGATATCTGCATCATCCAGCACCACGAAGACGTCGCTACCGCCGAGCTCCATGGTGGACTTCTTGAGCATCTCGGACGCACGTGCACCGACCTTGCTGCCTGCACCTTCGGAGCCGGTCAACGCCACGCCCTGGATGCGCGGATCTCCGATCAGCTCCGCGACCTTGGTCGAAGAGATGTAGAGGTTCGTGACGGCACCGTCAGGCGCACCGGCTTCACGCACGATCGATTCGAACAGCGCAGCGCATTGCGGCACGATGCCGGCGTGCTTGAACATCACCGGATTGCCGACTGCGATTGCCGGTGCGACAACGCGGGTCAGCTGGTAGATCGGGAAATTCCACGGTTCCACGGCGAGCAACACGCCGATCGGGTGGAACTCCACCCACCCTTGACCGACGTCGCTGTCGGCAGGCTGGGGCTTCAGCAGATCTGCGGCGCTGGTGGCGTAGTACTTCGCGATCCACGCGCACAGGTCGACCTCCATTTGCCCTTGCGCGACAGGCTTGCCCATCTCCAGCGCCATGGTCTGGGCCAGAACATCCCGCTTGGACGTCAGCACCTCAGCCAGCTTTTCAAGGACGGCCAACCGCGGCGAGATATCGCCTTTTGACCAGTTGGACCGGTACAGCGCATCGGCCTTGCTCAGTGCCGCGGCCACCTCTTCATCGGTGTGCTCGGCATATTCCGCGACAACTTGCTCGGTGTAAGGATTGAGAGTTCGGTAAGCCATGATGGGTTTGCAATAGATGGGGGAAGGGGAAGGAGCGTTACCTGGTGGCACCGTGGGTGAGGTGCTCCTACTTGTCTGGAAGTCGCGCCTTTGAGCAGCGATCAAGGCGCCAAACCGGGTTGCGGTTGAGCTCATATCGAGCGTCTTTCCGAACCCGGCTTTCGAGGCTCCGGCCAGTCTCTCGACCGGGAGCCTGCGGACCTGCTTACTTCTTGGCGGGCTGCTGGGCGTACACCTGCTTGTTGCCTTCGCCAACGTAGTGGCCCAGGTTGCTTTCGACCTTCACGGGGCCGAGTTCCTGGTACATCTTGCCGAACACCTGCATGCGAGGCTGCAGGCCGGGCCATGCCAACGACTTGGCGAACTCGCCCTGGGAGGCCAGCAGCGCGGCCTCCGGCGGGAAGTTGGAGGCGTTCACATGCTTCTTGGTCGCAGCCAGCGCCGTCTTGTCGAAGGTGGCCAGGCGACCGGCAAGCTTCGTGACGAAGTCGTCGAGTTGTGCGTCAGGGAGCGCGCGCGTCACCCAGCCGTACTTTTCGGCCATGTCGGCGCTGTAGTCATCGGCGGTCAGAAGGATCTCGAGCGCGCGGTCGCGTCCCACCAGGCGTGCCAGGTGGTCCGTGCTGCCACCGCCCGGGAACAGACCGATGCCTACCTCGGGCTGACCGAACACCGCCTTTTCCTTGCTCGCGTAGCGCAGGTCGAATGCCAGGGTCAACTCGTCGCCGCCTCCCTGAGTGCGCCCTCGGATAGACGCGATGGTGATGAAAGGCGCGTTGCCGAGGTTGTTGATCAGGTCCACCCACATCGGCTTGGAGTTGTCCGCGAACTGGCTCATGAAGTTCGGGAACTCGCCCAGGTCGAAGTGGTTGATGAAGAAGCCGGGCATGTCGCTGGTGACGATCACCACCTTCACGCGCTCGTCCTTGCTGAGGCTCTTGACCGTCTCGTTGAGCGCGGCCAGCGTCTCGGGCACGATGAAATTCAGCGGGGGATTGGAGAACCTGATCTTCCGGATCTCGGGGCTGACGGTTTCGACAGTGATGGTGCTTTTTTGCGCTTGTTTTGCAGCCGCGGGCGGAGGGGTTTTGGCTTCCTGGGCCCAACTGGCATTGGCCGTCAAGATGGCTGCCGCTGCAAACAGAAGCGACGATGATTTTCGGAGGTTCATGAAATGCTTTCCAAATTAGGCGAAACGAATTTCCAATCGATCAGCCACAGGGGCGCCGTCGATGTGCGTCTCAGTTCAAACCCTCTATCAGGGCCAGATAAACTTTGCCGCCGATTAAGTTCGCACCGTCTCGCTGAACGCGCCAATCAACTCGCGTATCACGCCAGCCGCTTCAACTCTGTGCGGCCACGGGTCCCCGCGACCTTTAGCCTGTCAGCGACGGCGGGTGGCCAAATTGAGCATGGGAAAAACCTCGAATTTCCCTACACCGCTGCTGATGACGGGATCCTGTGAGGTCAACGCCTCGATGTCCTGCTCATCGGCAATCTCGTAGAGCGTCACGCCATAGCCAGTCGCTTCGTTCATCAGGTCGCCGTGGGCGACGATGAGGCCCTTTTCCAGCAAATAGTCCAGGAAATGCCCATGCTCTTCCATGACCTCGCGTTCATCGGGCGTCAAGGTCGAGTGGAAATTCCCTCGCGGCGGTATGAATTTGCAAAGGTAGTATTTCAAGGTGCACCTCCTGATAAGGATTTTTTGCACTCTGAATGATTTGCGCAGCGCCCGCACGAGCAAAACACGCCAGCGATCTAGCAACTTGCGCCAAGACCATCCTGGCTGCTTGCTGCGCCATGTGCATACGCCGATGCGACCTGAGCACGACGTCCAGCGTCTTCTAAGCACGGAATCAGGCGCCTGATGAGCACCTTGTCCGGAGGTGTCATGCAGGGCAGCGTGTCCGGCGAATTGACCACTCAGTCCAGCACCGCGAGCAGAGACGCTTACTACTTCGGGCTGATCTCGGACGTTCGCGATTCAGAATCGAGTGTCCGACGGACATTATTTGTAGACGTGCAACGGCGGCCGTCCGATTCAGAATCTCCGACGGACTTTCGCGGTGAACACGGATGTCGAAAAATCAACAACTTAAGAGTGGCGAGCCCGACGGACTTTATTTGTTGGACTCACTCCAACAAATAAAGTCCGTCGGGCCTGAATAAAGTCGGTCGGGCTTTTCCCGCATTGCGAGAGCTGACGTCGTCCCGGGCCCTGCTACAAGGGCTAGGCAGCTTTATCGCTCCGGCCGCTGTGGATTGATGTCCTCCGAGAAGCTTCGGTGACTAACCGATGTCTGTGCGGTTGCCGACTTGACGCCTCAAGGTTGCACCAGGACTTCACCGACCGCGCTAAGGCGCAAACGGTGGCCGAAACGGCTTTTCGTCCACAACGAGCTGTGCAGCGAAGTTCTACGACTCCGACGCCTGTGAAATCCGCTGGGCAGGCATTCACCGTCGCAGAAGCGAGATCTCCGCCAATGACGAGCACATCGTCTGCGCCGAGGCTTCCGCAGAGAAGGGTACGGGCAATCGAGGGTGGCTCATTGTGGGCGGAGATTGATTTTGGTTTCTGCCCGTGGCCGTGGGTCTCGGCCGCAATTTCCCTCGCGTGAGGCTTTCCTGTCCGGCTTTCGGGGCTAGCTATGGAGACGTGCCAACCGTGCGTTTGCGCACCATCAATAGTGATGATGTCCGGTGACCCGGCGTGGGCCTTGCTTCGCGCAATCCAGGCCTCGCCGGCTGGCTCGCCATGGAATGACCAGTACGAGGTCCTTCGGCCATGGTTGAGGGGTGAAACGTCACCGGCTCCAGACGGTGATTTCGAGCCCGACACGCGCCGCCTCTTCTTCAAGCTTGATACGCCGATGGGTTGGAGGTTGAAGGAGGCGGCGATGACAAGAGACGAGCTTGGCGCCGCCGTACCGGCGACGTTCGTCGACTATTTCGAACTGCCGCCTTCTGAAGGCGGTGGCGTGCAGCCGTCCCTGGGTGAAGTGTCCGTGCGCTATCGCGCGTTCAAGGCGACCGATCTCATGCCAGACGCGGGGGCACCTGATCCGGCCAAGATCGAGTCCCGATTTCTCTTCTCGGGACCATCTGCCTGGACAGGTTGCCGCTGCGTCGCGTGCAGAACTCAAGGTTGTCGGCTCGATGCAGCCGTGCGAGGGCACATGGCGTGGGCCTTCTAGGTTGCAGGTGGATGGATGCGCTCGTAGCGCCTTGACCAGCACGCGAATCTTTTGCGGCCGATACCGCATGGCAGGGAACACGGCGAAGACGCCGCCGCTCGCCACCGACCACTTAGGCGGCACAGGCACCAACCGGCCCTCCCGGAGGTCCTTGGCCACGGCGAAGTCCGGGAGGATCGAGAAGCCCGCCCCTGCAAGCCAGCCCTGGGCCTCGATGCTGGCGGGTGATCCGAGCTTTGCGCACTCGCCGAACCCGCGGCATCTCCGCTTCGGGGGCTATCCCTTGCCGGCTCGGTCAGATTGCTCTGCAGAACATGGGCCGTTGAAGCCAACCCCACGCGGACACGCTCGCCGCGAAAGGTAACCTCCTTCTATGACTGCAAAAGATCGAAGGATCGGTTTTCGCCGAAGGAGAGGAAAGCCAGATGCACATGTTCAAAGGGAGCATTGGATCTACCTGCTTATGGCAGATGGGGCTGTTTATGTAGGTCAGACCACTAACTTCCGCCGTCGCATGCGGGAACATGTGAAAAGGAGCGATGAGTCGCAGAATCGGGCATCTCACGAGCTAGTCGAGGAGGCCGGTTTGCGGCAGATTGCCGTGGCAGTAGTCGCCCAGTGCAACTCACATCATGAAGCGCTCGTGCATGAGGCCGCCTGGTTCTTCTCCGTAAGAGCTGCGGGCTACTGCACTCCTGGTCACGAACGTTGGGCGAACTTCCCCTCATATGCAATGCAGGGCAAAGCTTGCTACCAGTGGAGCGTTGGCGCTGAACGTGAGCTTCCTCGGCTGGTTGACGTAGTGTCCAGCAAGACAGACCCCGCCGTTCTGATGTCGTTGACCCATTCGCTTTTTTGCGTTTGCGATCGGCAAGCCTGGGCTGGCGCTGATGTCGAAGGTTGAGCGTCAGCTTCGGACGACTATGACTACCCTTTCGTCTGACTCCGTTTTGTAGACCTCCGCCGGGTGCCTTGGCCGCCCACGTACAAGATGCCGACGGAGGTCTCGGCTGCTTCCTTGGATGGAATGAGGTCGTGGGGGGCAAAGACCTTGGGCTTCTTGCTGCCATCGGGCTGAGGCGCTGCCAATTTTGTTGATTCGCTCATCGCGAGATGGTGCCACGACCCTCATGCCCTGCCGCAGCATCTGACTCCAGGGTGCCAGTTCGTTAGCGCGATTGCCCCAGATTCCGGCCTCCGCTTCCTTTGTGTTCGACAGACCTTCTTCGGCGCTGGGCGAGCGCAACCGTCTAGCTGAGGGGCTCCGACAGACTTTCATGCAGTGCTCGCGTTTCGAAGAATCAACGACTTACGAGTGCTCACTCCGACGGACTTAATTTGCTGCAGTCATGCGTCTGATTGAGCTGCGCAAGCAGCTTCAGCGGCGTAGCCGATGACGGGGTTTGGTCGTGGCGCGAAGCGACACGACACAAGCTCCGCAATGAGGCCAGGTCCGTGACGGGTGAATGACCGGCGCGGGCTGGGGCAGTTCTGTTCTGCGCCAATGGAGTCACTGACACGGCAAGGGCTGTCATGGCAGAGCGGTCGGCTGGCGACAAGTGAACGCTCGGGCGGGAGCGGTCCTCCGGGCGAGGTCTGCCCTGAACGGCAGCGCTCAAGCCAGCAGCGCCACCTCCCGGCTCACCCTCACCATCTCCGACGGCTGTTCCCCGTCGGGTTGGCTTTGAAAGCCGAGCGACTTCGTGAGCTCCAGCATCGCGCGGTTCTCGCGCAGCACGTAGCCGAACAGGCGACGGGTGCCGCGTGACGCGGCGTAGTCGAGCAGGGCCTGCATCAGCAGCCGCCCCAGGCCCTCGCGCTTGCGCTTGCTGCGGACCATCACGGCGAACTCGGCCTCGACGTTGTCAGGATCGCGGACCATGCGCGCGACGCCCAGCATGCGGTGGCCGTCCTGCGCCAGCGGATCGACAACGACGAAGGCCATCTCGCGCTCGTAGTCGATCTGCGTCATCTTCGCCAGCTCGTCATGGGACAGCGCATGCGGCGCCTCGAAGAAGCGCATCCGCAGGTCTTCGGGGTCGGCGGTCTCGAGAAACTCGCGCTCCATGGCCTCGTCCTCGGGGCGGATGGGCCGCACGACGACGGGCTGGCCGCGCCAAAGCTCGGTTCGCTCCAGTTCACCGGGATAGGGACGCACCGCGAAGTTCGCCACGCCGGCGGGGCGCGTCGCGGACAGGCGGACGCGCGCGTCCAGGGCAAGCACGCCACGGTCGTCGGCCCAGAGCGGGTTGATGTCCAGCTCCGCCAGCTCCGGCAACTCGGCCAGCATCCGGGCCACGGCGACCAGGGCGTCGCAGAGGGCGTCCATATGGGCCGGGGGGCGGTCGCGAAAGCCCTTGAGCAGCCTGGCGACGCGGGTGCGATCGATCAGGTCACGTGCCAGGGCGCGGTTCAGCGGGGGCAGGGCGACCGCGCGGTCCGCCAGCACCTCGACGGCGGTGCCGCCCTGGCCGAACAGCAGCACCGGCCCGAAGATGGGATCGACATGCGCGCCGACGATGAGCTCCTGCGCCTGCGGCCGCCGGGCCATGGCCTGGACGCTGAAGCCCTCGATGCGGGCGGTGGGGTGCTCGCTCTGCAGGTGCGCGCGCATGCCTCGGGCGGCTGCGGCCACGGCCTCCTCGCCGTCGAGATTGAGGCGCACGCCGCCCGCATCCGACTTGTGCAGGATGTCGGGCGAGACGATCTTCAAGGCCACCGGCCCGCCGATCTCGCGCGCCGCGGCGGCGGCCGCTTCGGGGGTCGGGGCGACGCGCAGCGTCCTGACGACAGGGATGCGGTAGGCCGCCAGCAGCGCCTTGGCATCGATCTCGTCCAGCCATTCGCGGCCGGCCGACAAGGCGGTGTCGATGATGCGGCGGGCTTCGGCCAGGTCCGGCTCGCTCATGGCGCCCGCCGCGGGCGTCTGGCGCAGCACCGCCTGGTTGCGGCGGTAGGTCTGCATCAGCGCGAATGCCTGCACGGCCTCCTCGGGCGTCTCGTAGCCCGCGATGCCCGCCTCTTCGAACAGCCGCCGTGCTGCAAGAATGGTTTCACCACCGAGCCAGCAGCTCATCACCCGGCCGGGCCGGGCGGCGATGCGGGGGGCGCAGGCGCGCGCGATGTCCTGGCTTGGCACGATGGCCGTCGGTGCGTGCACGAACAGCACGGCCCCCGCCTCGGGGGCCTCGAACAAGGCATCCAGCGTGTCGACGTAGCGCTGGATGGGCGCATCGCCAATGATGTCGATGGGGTTGTCGTGCGACCAGTTGGCGGGCAGCACGGCGTTGAGCCGGCGCATCAATGCGCCGCCCGGCCGCGCCAGCTTGACGCCGAGGGCCGAGGCTGCGTCGGCCGCCATGACGCCGGCGCCGCCGCCATTGGTCACCACCATCAGCTCGTCGCTGGGGTTGTCGCGGAAGCGCGCCAGCGTCTGTGCCGCCGTGAACAGGTCCTTCAGCGTGTCGACCCTGAGCATGCCGGCGCGGCGGATGGCGGCGTCGAAGACGACGTCTTCGCCGGCCAGGGCGCCGGTGTGCGAGGCGGCGGCCCGCATGCCCGCCGGTGCCCGGCCGGCCTTGACCACGATGACGGGCTTGACGCGCGCGGCCGCACGTGCCGCCGACATGAACTTGCGGGCCGACTTGATCGACTCGATGTAGAGCAGGATGGCCTGGGTACTGCGATCGGTGGCCAGATAGTCCAGCAGGTCGCCGAAGTCGACGTCCATGTTCTCGCCGAGCGAGATCAGATGGGAGAAGCCGATGCGCTCCGCGTTGGCCCAGTCCAGCAGCGCCGTCACCAGGGCCCCGGACTGCGACACCAGCGCCAGGTTGCCGGGCCGCGCGTGGGCCTGGGTGAAGCTGGCATTCAGGCCGAGGTGGGGGCTGAGCAGGCCGATGCAGTTGGGGCCGAGCAGCCGCATCGAATGGGGGCGCGCGGCATCGAGGGCGGCCTGCTTCTGCTGCGGTGTCAGCCCGGCCGTCACGATGATGGCGGCCCGCGTTCCGCGCGCCGCCAGTTGCGCGACGAGCTCGGCGATCGTGGCGGGGGGTGTGCACAGCACCGCCAGGTCCGGCACGAACGGCAGTTCACCGGCCGTGCCGAAGCAGGGGGCGCCGTCCAGGGTCTCCAAGCGCGGGTTCACGGGGGCCAGCGCGCCCTTGAAGCCGGCCGTGGACAGGTTGCGCCAGACTGTCGTGCCCACGCGCGCAGGCTTGTCGGACGCGCCGAAGACGGCGACTGACCGGGGCGAAAGCAGGCGGTCGAGATGGCGTTGGGTCATGGGCGGCATCGTCGACGGGCGACGTCGCGCCGACCTTGCGCGAGATCAAGCCAGCGCCCCCTTCCCCGGTGCAGCATCCCGACGTCGCCCGCAGCGGGCGAAAGGAGCTTCCATGAAGATCGTGCTTGCGGTGGACGGCAGCCCCTACACCAAGCGCATGCTGAGCTATCTCGCGGCCCACGAGGAACTGGTCGCCGGGGACAACGAGTTCGTCGTGCTGAACGTCACCGGCGAAGTGCCGCCCCATGCCGCCCGCTATCTGGCGCACGACGTGCTGCACCAGTACTACGCCGACGAGGGCGAGAAGGTGCTGAAGCCGGTGCGGGAGTTCGCGCAGATGCAGGGCTGGAAGCTGCGCGAGCGCCACGCCGTCGGTTTCCCGGGGGATGTGCTGCCGGACATCGTCGAAGCGGAGAAGCCCGACCTGCTCGTGATGGGATCGCATGGCCACGGCGCCTTCGCCAGCGCCGTGCTCGGCTCGGTGTCGGCGCGGCTGCTGGCTCGGACCAAGGTGCCGGTGCTGCTCATCCGCTGATCGACTCCGGGAGCTTGACATGCCCGTCTTCGAACACCTGCTCGTCGCCACCGACGGTTCCCGTCCGGCCGACAGCGCGCTGGAACTGGCCTTGCGCGTCGGCCGTCAGTCGCGCATCACGGTGCTGCTGGTTGTCCACGACTATGGGCTGCCGGAGTATCTGCGCGCCGCTCTGGGCCGGCGCCCCGACGCGCAGCAGCTGCGCGAGGAGATCGTCGCCGAGGGGCGGCGCACCCTCGATGAGGCCCTGGCCCGGGTCGGCTGCGAGAACCTGTCCATCGAACGCTGTGTCGTGCTCAGCGACAAGGCGCCCAGCCACGAGATCGTGGCGCTGGCGCAGCGCGAGCACTGCGATCTCATCGTCATGGCCCCCCATGGGCCGGGTGGCCGCCTGGCCGGCCTCGTCGGCAGCCAGACGCAGGCCGTGCTGGCGCTCGCGACCGTGCCCGTTCTCGTGGCGCGCTGAAGCGCCGGCGGCTAGGCGCGGCGCAGGCGGCGGCTGATGAGGGCGCCGGCGACGACGCTGGCGGCGACGCTGGCGAGGGCGAGTGCGAGGTCGGCTGGCGACGGCACGCCGAAGTGCAGCACTTGCCGGGCCGCCGGCCACGCCACCGCTCCGGTCAATGCCAGCGATGCGGCGCCACAGACCCCCCAGAAGGCTCCCGTGCCCGGCTGGGTCAGCATGCGCGGCCCTGTGCCCGCCGCGAGGTTGGCGGCCACCAGCAGCAGATTGCCCACGGTCAGACCCACCACGGCCAGCGTGCGCGCCACCTCGCCGTCCCGCCCGGCGTGCAGGGCCACCCCGTAGACGGCCAGCGTGGCCGCCAGCAGGCAGATCCCCTGGACCAGACCCTGCCAGAGCATGGGCCAGCCGACGATGCCGTCGTCGGCGCGCCGTGGCGGGCGCTGCATCAGGCCGGCGGCCTCGGGCGCGCCCTCGAAGGCGAGCGAGCAGACCGGATCGATGACCATCTCGGTGAGCACGACATGGGCCGGCAGCATCAAGGGGGGCAGGCCGAACAGCAGCGGCAGCAGGGCCAGGCCCGCCACGGGGACGTGGATGGCCGTGATGTAGACCATGACGTTGCGGAGGTTGTCGAAGATGCGCCGGCCCATGCGCACACCGCCGACGATGCGGCCGAAGTCCTCGTCCAGCAGCACCAGGCCGGCGGCCTCCCGTGCGACGTCGGTGCCGCGCACCCCCATCGCGATGCCGATGTGCGCGGCCTTCAGCGCGGGAGCGTCGTTGACGCCGTCGCCGGTCATGGCGACGACCTCGCCGTTGCGGCGCAGCGCCAGCACCAGCCTGAGCTTGTGCTCCGGCATGACGCGCGCGAAAACCCGCACCCGCCGCACGGCGTCGGCGAGTGCCGTGTCGTCCATCGCGTCGATGTCGCGGCCGAGCAGCGTGCCGGCCTCGGTGTCGATGCCGGCCTGCCGGGCCATCGCCAGCGCCGTCGCCGCGTGGTCGCCGGTGATCATGGCAACGCCGATGCCGGCCTGCCGGGCCCGCGCGACGGCGTCTGGCACGCTGGCTCGCAGCGGGTCCTGGAAGGCGACCAGGCCCAGGAACTCGAACTCGCAGTCGCGTGGGTGTTCGACGGCTGCGCCAGCGCGCGCAGCTCCCTGGGCCACGGCCAGCACGCGCAGGCCTTCGCCCGCGAGTCGTTGCACCTGGCGCTGCAGCCGCTCGACCCGCTCGGCGGGCAGGCGGCACAGGCCGAACACGGCTTCCGGTGCCCCCTTGGTGGCGATGCGCGTCATGCCGTCCGGATCCGTCCATTGCTGGGACAGGGCCAGCAGTTCCGGGCTGACCGGGAACTCCCGCACCAGGCGCCAGTCGGGATGGAGATGCGCGGTGGCGGCCAGGGCTGAATCGCCGACGGACAGCAAGGCCCTGTCCATCGGATCGGTGCTGCCCCGCCGGGATGAAAGGCTGCCGTACTCCAGCAGTCGGCGTGCCGCTTGCGGCAGGGGGGCGGTGGACTGCAGGCTGATGTCGGCGCCGTCGGGCACGACGAGGCGGCTCAGCTGCATGCGGTTCTCGGTCAGGGTGCCCGTCTTGTCGACGCACAGCATCGTGGCGGCGCCGAGGGCTTCGATGACCGCCGGGCGCCGGGCCAGCACCTTCGCGCGCGCCAAGCGCCAGGCACCCAGCGCGAGGAAGACCGTCAGGGCCATCGGGAATTCTTCCGGCAGCATGGCCATGCCGAGTGCGATGCCCGACAGCAGGCCCTGCATCCATTCGCCATGTGCGAGGCCGTAGCCGACGACGATGGCCAGGCTCGCCAGCAGGGCGAGAACGCCGAGGGCCTGCACCAGCCGACGCAACTGCTGCTGCAGGGGCGTCGGCGCGGTCTCGATGCCAGCCAGCGATGCGCCGATGCGGCCCACCTGGGTGGCCTGTCCCGTGGCCACCACCTCCACCACGGCATGGCCGCTCACGGCCAGCGTGCTGGCATAGACGAAGGCGGACCCGTCGGCGCCGGGCGGTTGCATCGCCGTCACTTCGCCAGACGGCGCGATCTGCTTGCGCACGGGGACCGACTCGCCACTGAGCAGGGACTCGTCGACCGCCAGTCCCGCGCCCTCGCGGATCACGCCGTCGGCGGCGATGCGCTCGCCCTCGCCGAGCAAGAAAACGTCGCCCGGCACCAGGTCGCGAGCGGGCATGCGCCGGCTCCGGCCCTCGCGAACCACGCGCACCTGGGGCGAGGCGAGCTCGCGCAGCGCGTCCAGCGCGCGCTCGCTGCGACGTTCCTGGAAGATCACCAGGCCGACCGTCACGAGCGCGAAGCAGGCGAGCAGCAGGCCCTCGCTCAGGTCGCCGAGCAGCAGGTAGACCGCCGCGGCCACCAGCAGCAGCAGGAACATGGGTTCGGTGAGGATGCCGGCGAGTGTGCTGGCGAAGCCGTGCCGCTCCTGATCCGCCAATTCATTGGGTCCGTGTCGGGCGGCGCGGCGCCTGGCTTCCTCCTCGCTGAGGCCGGGCCACGCCGTTTCGATGCCCGCCTCGGCCGCCGTGTCCTTCGCGTTCAAGGCGGCACCAGCGCGACGTCGCGGCCGCCTCGGTAGACGACGATGCGGGTGTCGGCCAGGCTGCGCCACGCCAGCAGGGCGATCACCAGGTCGGCGCTGCTGTCGATGGGCCGGCCGTTCATCGTCTTCACGATATCACCGGCGCGCAGCTGCAGCTGCTCCGCCAGGCTGCTGCGGGGCACCGACAGGATCAGCGCGCCGCTCGTTTCGCGGCGTCCGGCCGACCAGGCCGTCAGCGGCGGCACGTCGTCGAACAGCGCGCCCAGTCGTGGCCGGGCCGGCGCCGTGCCGTCGCGGCGCAGTTCGCCGATGATCTGCAGGACGATGTCGATCGGGATGGCCAGGCTGGCGCCTGGGGTGCCGATGGGGCCGACGATGGTGCGGGCATTCATGCCCACGATGGCGCCCGTGGCGTCCAGCAGGGGACCGCCCGAGTTGCCGGGGTTGAGGGCGACATCGCTCTGGATGAACATCAGCTCGCCGTCGTCGCCGAAATGCCGGTCCTTGCCGCTGACGATGCCGGCCGACATGGAGTGCTCCAGGCCGAAAGGTTCGCCGACGGCCAGCACCCAGTCACCCACCCGCAGATGGCCCGAGCTGCCGAACACGGGGCGCATGTGGGTCGGCGCCGTGATGCGCAGCAAGGCGATGTCGGCGGCGTCGTCGCGCCCCTCCAGCTCCGCGACCAGCAGCCGCCGGTCGGGCAAGGCGATGAGGATCTGCTGCGCCTCGCCGAGCAGGTGGGCTGCCGTGGCGATGCTGCCGTTGCCATCGACGAAGAAGCCCGCGCCGACGCGCGGCTCTTCTTCGCCAGCCACGAACATGTAGACGCCGACGGCCCAGGCCGAGCCGCGCTGGTAGGCCGCCGCGAAGCCTGCCGGTGCGGGGCCGGATGGTGCATGGCCGGCGGCGTCGGCGGCGACTGCGCCGATGGCGAGGCAGGCGGCGAGCAGCGCCTGCAGGATGCGCCTGTGCGGGGGCCTGCCCGGCGATGCCGGCCCTGGGGTGGTGGCGCGGGGCATGAAGATCAATGCGACATCAGCACCGGCACCGTCATGGTTTGCAGCAGCGTCTTCGAAACACCGCCAAAGAGTTTCTCGGCCCAGCGGGCATGGCCGTAGGCGCCCATGACGACCAGGTCCGAACCCAGGTCGGACGCCGCGTTCAGCAAGGCATCGCCGATCGCCAGCGACGTCACCTCTTCCCGGATCTCGGCGTCGACACCCTGGAACGCGAGCCATTGCCGCAGGCAGGCGAGGCGCTCCGAGGGATGGGCCTCGTCGTCCTCGCGACGCCAGTGCATCAGCGCCACGCTTTCGGCGCGACGCAGGAGCGGCAGGGCGTCGGTCATCGCCCGCACCGACTGGCGGCTGCCGTCCCAGGCCAGCAGGGCGTGACGCGCATGGATGGGTTGGCGCTGCACATAGGGGAGGAGGAGCACCGGACGCGCGCAGGACAGCAGCACCTCTTCAAGATCGGCCAGGTGCTGGCGATGATCGGCCTCGGCGGGGTCGGGCTGGCTCATGACCAGCAGATCGGCGCACTGGGCATGCCCGGTCAGCGATCCGGGGAGCGGCGTCTCGTCGGCCAGCGCCTCGAAGGACGTCAGCCCGGCGGCTTCGCATCGTTGGTGGAAGCGCTGCGCAAGGTCGCGCGCCTGGTCCAGCATCTCGGCGCTGGCGCGAGACACGAAGTCATACATCGCCGTGGCGGCTTGCAGACCCTGGGGGGTGACCGGTGCGACCGGCGCGAGGCCGATCAGATGCGCTTCGAAATCCCTGGCCAGCGCGATGGCAATGTCGGCTCGTGATGCGTTGGTCGACCTGGCGTCCAGGGCCACCAGCATGCTGCGGTAAGTCATGGTGTGACGTCCTCAAAGTGGATGGGCTGTTCAGGCAAGGCTCCGCACGGCTGGCCCGTCGACGCGGTGCGATGTGGTGCTGGTCAGCAGCGTAGTGAGGGGGCCGGCGTGGCGGCTTGCGCTTGATCAAGTCGTCGCCAATTGGTCTCGGGGTGGAGCGGCTGCTCACATGCTGTATCAACTTCCGGGGTCAACCGGGCCGGCGGGCCGACGTTCAAGGAGGGCCGGCGGCAACAACTCGCCGGCACTCGACGAAAGCTCAGACCATGACCACGCTGACACTCACCTTCAACGGCCCTCCCAGCCAGGCGCGCCAGGCCCTCGGGGGGCTGCTGCAACGCTACCGCTCGGCCTACTTCGTGGAGCGCAGCAGCAACGAATATGCGGTCACGGCCGATGACGCCACGGCCGCTGAACTGGCGCGGCAACCCCTGTGGTCGACGCGGTTGGCACAGGCCTCGAGCGGCGCTAGCCGATGAGGCGCTGAAGAAGCAAGCCGGGAGTTCTTGACAGGGCGTGTAGGTGGATCACCTGGGACGCCACAGATGTCAATACGGTGGGCCTTCCCACCTCGGCAAATTCCGTGAACAAAGCGGCGTTGTGGCCTGCCGCTTGACTGGTGGCAGTGACACCGCCTGCCGCGCTTCCTACCATTTCGTCAGGACGTTAGCAAAGTCGCTGAAATGGACAAGGTGCTGTTGTGGCGGGTGATCTATACCCCGCGGGTCACACTGCAAAGTGACAGTTTCTGCTCGGGGCCCTGGCATCCGAGCAAGGTCTATGTCGAGCAATGTGCGGCCGAGCTGGGCAAGACGAGGCCGGTGGGCGTTCAAAGCAACCGGCAGGCCACGAATGGCAGTTGCACCTGGCCCGCGCCCTGAAGTTCATCAGCCCTTGGCGGGCAGGGGCCAGAGCAGGCCCTCCAGATCGGCAGGGCTGGGGATGGTCCGGATGACATCGAAAATGGTTGCGATACCATTTTTGAATGCGCAACGCTCTCCCATCCAGGCTGTACCTGTTCATCGCCACCCTGCTGCTGGTCGGATGCGCCAGCGCACCGCGCAGCGACAGCGGCTGGCTGGCGGCCTGGGCCAGCGCCCAGCTGGAGCAGGCACCACCGCCTAGCGCGCAAGCCCCATGGCGCCAGCCGATGCGCGACGTCAGCCTGCGGCAGATCGTGCGCGTCGACGCCGCCGGTCCGGCGCTGCGGGTGCGCATCAGCAATCTCTTTGGCGCCGAACCGCTGACCCTCGGTGCCGTCACCGTGGCGCTGGCGGATGGCATTGCAGTCAACGCCTCCAGCTTGCGCCCGCTGAGCTTTGGCGGTCGACGTGAGGTGACCGTGCCAGCCCACGGCGAACTCTGGAGCGACCCCATCGATTTCGCGGCGGCGCGTCAGGCCGACCTCGCCGTGCAGATGTATGTGCAGGCCGGGCCGGGCGTGGCCACAGTTCACCCGGGTTCGCGCATCCGCAGCTGGGCCGTCGAAGGCAACCGCGTCGTTCTGGCCGACTGGCCCGATGCGATTGCCCAGGAAGGTTGGTGGCATCTCGCCGCCATCGATGTGCGCGCCGCCAAGCCGGCGCCCGTGCTGGTCGCGACGGGCGACTCCATCACCGACGGCTATGGCGTGCCCTCGGGCAGCTACCAGCGCTGGACGGATCTGCTATCGCGCCGCCTCGTCGCCGAGAAGCGCGAGGCTGTCGTCGTCAACACCGGCATTGGCGGCGGCCGCCTGCTGCGCGACGGTCTTGGTCCCCACCTGGTGTCGCGCTTTGAGCGCGATGTGCTGGCACGCACCGGCGTGACCCATGCCTTCGTGCTGATCGGCGTCAACGACTTGGGCGTCAGCCACCGTGGCAAGCCGACGACGCCGGAGTCACGCGCGGCCTTGCTGGCCGAGCTGAAGAGCGGCTTCACCGATCTCGCCACGCGCGCCCGGGCCCGCGGTGTCTGCCTGATCGCCTCCACCGTCATGCCCTACTCGGGCAGCGGCTATTACGCGCCCCAGGCCGAGAACGAAGCCGACCGGCAGGCGTTGAATGCCTGGCTGCGCGAGCCGGGCCGCGTCGATGTGCTGGTGGACTTCGACGCGCTGATGCGCGATCCGGCGCGTCCGGCTTATCTGCGCGCCGAGGTCGACAACGACGGCCTGCATCCGTCGCTCGCCGGCTATCGCGCGATGGCCGAGGCCTTCCCGGTCGAGGTGCTCGACCGGAAGTGCCCGAAGGTCCTCAACGCCCCTTGAGCTGCCGCCAGGCCGCGAAGTCCGCGGCCACGTCGGCGTCGGTCGGCGGGTAGAGGCCCAGCACGCTGCGGCCGCCCATGACCTTGTCCTGCACATAGTCCTCGAAGACCGTCATCTCGACGGCCTCGCCGGCGATTTCATCGGCCAGGTGAGCCGGGATGACGATGACGCCCTCGGCATCGCCAACCACGATGTCGCCGGGGAAGACCGGCGCATCACCGCAGCCGACAGGCTCATTGATGGCGATGGCCTGGTGCAGGGTCAGGTTGGTCGGCGCGCTCGGCCGCGAGTGGTAGGCCGGCATCGTGTACCTGGCGATGTCGGGGCTGTCGCGAAAGCCGCCATCGGTGACGACGCCGGCCACGCCGCGCACCATCAGCCGCGCGACCAGGATGCCGCCGGCCGAGGCGGCGCGCGCGTCCTTGCGGCTGTCGATGATGAGCACCGCGCCTTCCGGGCATTCCTCAACCGCCTTGCGTTGCGGATGGGCGCGGTCCTTGAACACGCTGATGTCGTTCAGGTCCTCGCGCGCCGGGATGTAGCGCAGCGTGTAGGCGGGACCGACCATGTTGGGCAGGCCGGGGTTCAGCGGCAGCACACCCTGGATGAACTGGTTGCGCAGGCCGCGCTTGAACAGGGCGGTGCAGAGCGTCGCGGTGCTGACGCCCATCAGCTTTTGTCTGGTGTCGGGATTCATGGCGCCTTCAATCTAAGAAGAGGAACACAGCCACAGAGGCACAGAGACACAGAGGCAATGGTGCTTTCTCTGTGCCTCTGTGTCTCTGTGGCTGTGTTGTATTGCTTGCTCAATAGATGACGGGTTCAGGCACCGGAGCGCCGAACTGGGTTTCGAGGAAATCGAAGTCGCAGCCCTCGTGGGCTTGCAGGATGTGGCGGCCGAACATCCAGCCGTAGCCGCGCTCGTAGCGCGGCGGCGGCGGTGTCCAGGCGGCGCGGCGGGCGGCCAGTTCCGCGTCGCTGACTTCGAGATGGATGCGTCGGGCAGGCACATCGACGCTGATGCGGTCGCCCGTCTTGACCAGGGCCAGCGGGCCGCCGATGAAGGCCTCGGGGCTGCAGTGCAGCAGGCAGCCGCCGTAGCTGGTGCCGCTCATGCGCGCGTCGGACAGGCGCAGCATGTCGGTCACGCCCTGCTTCAGCAGCTTGGTCGGGATGGGCAGCATGCCCCACTCGGGCATGCCGGCGCCTTTGGGGCCGGCGTTGCGCAGCACGAGGATGTCGTCACCGGTCACGTCGAGATCCGGGTCTTCGACGGCGGCCTTGAGGCTGGGATAGTCGTCGAACACCAGCGCTCGCCCGGTGTGCTGCAGCAGATGCGGTGCGACGGCGCTGGGCTTGATGACGACGCCGTCCGGCGCGAGATTGCCGCGCAGCACGGCCAGCGCACCTTCGGCGTAGATAGGGTTGGCCAGCGGGCGGATGACGTCGTCGTTGAAGACTTCGGCGCCTTCGATGTTGTCGGCCAGCGTGCGGCCATTGACGGTGAGTGCCGACAAGTCCAGCTTGCCGCGCATGACGTTCATCAGCGCCGGCAGGCCACCGGCGTAGAAAAAATCTTCCATCAGGTACCGGTCGCCGCTGGGCCGGATGTTGGCGATGACACCGACATGACGGCTGGCCGCGTCGAAGTCGTCCAGCGTGACGGCCAGGCCCGCGCGGCGGCTGATGGCAACGAGGTGGATGATGGCGTTGGTGCTGCAGCCCATGGCCATGGCGACGGCAATCGCGTTGGCGAAGCTGCCGCGGCTGAGCAGCCTGGCTGGCGTCAGGTCGTCCCACACCATCTGCACGATGCGACGACCGCATTCGGCCGACATGCGGATGTGGTTCGCGTCCGGCGCGGGGATGCTGCTGGCGCCAGGCAGCGTGAAGCCGAGGGCTTCCGCAATGCCCATCATGGTGGCCGCCGTGCCCATGGTCATGCAGGTGCCGTGGCTGCGCGCGATGCCGGCTTCCATCTCGGCCCAGGCCTGGTCGGAGAGGCGCCCGGCGCGTCTCTCGTCCCAGTACTTGAAGGCGTCGCTGCCCGAGCCCAGCACCTGGCCGCGCCAGTTGCCGCGCAGCATGGGGCCCGCGGGCAGGTAGATGCAGGGCAGGCCCATGCTGATGGCACCCATCAGCAGGCCCGGCGTGGTCTTGTCGCAGCCGCCCATCAGCACGGCGCCGTCGACGGGATGGCTGCGCAGCAGCTCTTCGGTCTCCATCGCCAGGAAGTTGCGATACAGCATGGAGGTCGGCTTGACCATGCTCTCGCTCAGGGAGATGGCCGGCAGCTCCAGCGGCCAGCCGCCCGCCTGCAGGATGCCGCGCTTGACGTCCTCCACCCGCTGCTTGAAGTGGGTGTGGCACTGGTTGGCATCGCTCCAGGTGTTGACGATGGCGATGACCGGTTTGCCGATGAAGTCCTCACCGGCATAGCCCATCTGCAGCACGCGGCTGCGGTGGCCGAAGGAGCGGAAATCGTCCTTGGCAAACCAGCGCGCGCTGCGCAGGTCCTCGGCGTTCTTGTTCGTCATGCCTGCCCTCTGTGCTGGATCAGCCAGCCTGGCGCGTCCTGCAGCGCGACCGGGCGCAGGAAGCGGCTCAACGCTGCATAGCCTACGCTGGTGCTGGAGGCGTTCGTCGACGATGGCCACGGCCCGCCGTGCTGCTGGGCGGCTGTCACCGCCACGCCGGTCGGCACACCGCTGAACAACACGCGGCCAGCGATGCGTTCGGCGGCGGCGACAAGGCGATGGTTGTCCGGTGTGTCTTCGTCCACGCCCCACAGCGTGACGGTCAGGCTGCCTTGGACGGCGGCAAGCACATCCAGGGTCTCGTCCAGGTCCTGGACGGTGACGATCACGCAGGCCGGGCCGAAGACTTCTTCGCGCAAAGTCTCGTCGGCAATGAAGCTCGCTGCAGCGACCGAGAACAGATGGGCGCCGGGCGTCTCGCCACCCGCGGGCGCGGCCACCAGCGTCTTCACGGCTGCATGGCCATGCAGGCGGGCCACGCCGGCGTTGAAGCCGGCGCGGATGCCGGCATGCAGCATGGCGTGCGGCGTGGCCGCGGCCAAGCCTTCGGCGAGCTGGCGCACAAAGGCCTGGCCCAGTTCGTCGTCGCGCACGATGACGATGCCCGGGCTGGTGCAGAACTGACCGCAGCCCAGGGTGATGCTGCCGGCCAGGGACGTGGCCAGTGCCGGGCCGTGGGCCTGCAGCGCCGAGGGCAGGGCGACGATGGGATTGATGGAGCCGAGTTCGCCGTAGAACGGGATGGGGCGCGGCCGCGCATTCGCCTCGCGCCACAGCGCCTGGCCGCCGCGCAGGCTGCCGGTGAAGGCGACGGCCTCGATGTCGGGATCGCGCACCAGGGTCAGGCCCACGTCGGTGCCGCCGCCCTGCACCAGTTGCAGCACGCCCTCGGGCAGCATCAGCTCGGCCAGGCATTGGGCGGCGAGTTCGAAGACGGCACGCGACAGCGCGGGGTGGCCGGGGTGGGCCTTGACGACGACGGGGCAGCCGGCGGCCAGGGCCGAGGCCGTGTCGCCGCCCAGCACGCTGAAGGCAAAGGGGAAGTTGCTGGCCGAGAACATCGCCACCGGCCCGACCGGCACGGCGATGCGCGTCAGCCGCGGGCGGCCCAGCGGCGGTGCGCCCGGAATGGCGGGATCGTCAAGCAGCGGTTGGGCCGCACCGTTCTCGACCTGGGTCGCGAAGCCGCGCAACTGGAAGACGGTGCGGTCCAGTTCGCCGTTCAGCCGCGTGCCGCCGAGGCGGGTCTCGCGATCGGCCAGGGGCACCAGGGTTTCGCGGGCGGCGAGCAGGGCGTCGGCCAGGGCGCGCAACAGCGCTGCGCGTTGCTTGACCGGCCGATGGGCATAGACCGGTGCGGCTGCGGCGGCCGCGGCGCAGGCCGCTCTGACCTGGGCGGCGGTGCTGTCGGTGAGGTTCATGGAGAGGACCACCGAAATGCTTGAAATGGGAGCGCTATCATAAATGCATGACGACCCCAGGCGATCAGCGTTTTCACCAGAAAGAGGCGCCAACCGCACCAGCGCTGGTCATCAGCCTTGGCATCGCCTTGCTGATGGGCGGGCTCTGCCTGCCGGTGTCGGCCCAGCGGCTGCTGCCGGATCGCGCGAGCGAGCAGCTCGCACCGCGCGAGCGCATCGCCCTGGACGCGGGCTGGCGGTTTCGCCGCGGTGATCCGGATGCCTCATCGGCCGCGCTGATCTACGACCGAAGGCCCGAGGTCAGGCAGTCGGCCGACGGCCAGGTGGCCGACGCGCGGCCGCAAGCCGCGGAGCAAATCGAGGGCGGTGGCGAAGCGGCTCTCAAGCCCTGGATATTGCCGAGCGGCAATGCCTTCATCCGCGACCCCGCCCGTCGCCATTTGCGCCCCGCGGGCGACCCCGGTGGCGATCTGCCCGTCATGCAGGCCGGCTTTGACGACAGCGCCTGGCGCGCCGTCACGCTGCCGCACGACTGGGCCATCGCAGGACCGTTTCTGGAGCGGGGGCCTTACGGCGGCATGGGCCGGCTGCAGACCTGGGGGCCGGTCTGGTACCGGAACAAGCTCAGCCTTCCGGCGAGTGATCGCGGCCGTTCCCTCTTTCTCGATGTCGACGGCGCGATGGCCTATGCAACGGTCTGGCTCAATGGCCATCTCGTCGGCGGCTGGCCCCATGGCTACAACTCCTGGCGTTTGAACCTGACGCCGCACGCGGTGCCCGGCGGCGTGAACCAACTCGTCATCCGCCTGGACAACCCGCCGGAGTCGGCGCGCTGGTATCCGGGCGCGGGCTTGTACCGCAGCGTGTGGTTGACGAAGACGGATGCGCTGCATGTCGGCCACTGGGGAAGCGTCGTGCGCACGCCCGAGGTGTCGGCGGCCCGGGCGAAGCTGAGCCTCGAGCTGAATGTCGACAACGATGGCGACAAGCCGGCGCGTGTCGATGTGCGGACCGAGTTCATCGCACCCGGTGGGCAGGTCGTGGCTCGCATCACGCGCAAGGGCCTGACCGTGCCGGCTCGAGGTCAGGCCAGCACCACGGCCTGCGTCGTCATCCTCAAGCCTCGCCTCTGGGGCCCGCCGCCCTATCAGCAACCGCATCGCTATCTCGCCCGCACGACGCTGTCAGGCGAGGGCCGCGTCGTCGATCGCTACGAGACCCGCTTCGGCATCCGCGAGCTGCGCTGGGACCCGAACACAGGCCTGCACGTCAACGGCCAGCCGGTGCGACTGCAGGGCGTCAACCAGCACCACGACCTCGGCGCCCTCGGTGCCGCATTCAACTACCGCGCCGCCGAACGCCAGCTGGAGATCCTGCAGGCCATGGGTGCCAACGCCATCCGCCTGGCCCACAACCCGCCCGCGCCCGAGTTGCTGGAGTTGACCGACCGCATGGGCTTCCTCGTCATCGACGAGATCTTCGACGCCTGGGAGCGCAAGAAGACGCCGCTGGACTTCCATCTGATCTTCCCGGACTGGCACGAGCCCGACCTGCGCGCCATGCTCAGGCGCGACCGCAACCACCCGTCCATCGTCATGTGGAGCCTCGGCAACGAGGTGGGCGAGCAATACACCGGCGAGGCGGGTGCGGCGGTCGCGCGGCGGCTGCACGCCATCGCCCGCGAGGAAGACCCGACCCGCCCGACGACGACGGCGATGAACTACGCCAAGCCCGACATGCCCCTGCCCGCCGAGGTCGACGCCATTGGCCTGAACTACCAGGGCGAGGGCATACGCCAGGACGCCGAGTTCGACGGCACGGACCGCATCCGCACGCCGCCGCAGTACCCGAGCTTCCACCAGCGCTTCCCGAACAAGCCGGTGTTCAGCAGCGAGACCGCCTCGGCCTTCAGCAGCCGCGGCGTCTATCTCTTTCCGGTCACGCCGGCCAACAGCTCGATCACGCGTGACGGCCGCGGTGGCGACTCGGTGGCGCGCCAGGTCAGCGGGTACGAGCTGCATGCGGTGGACTTCGGCGCCTCCGCCGACAAGGTCTTCGCGGCTCTGGACCGTCACCCCTTCGTCGCCGGCGAGTTCGTCTGGACCGGCTTCGACTATCTCGGCGAGCCCACGCCCTATTACGACTCGCGCTCGTCCTACTCGGGCGTCGTGGACCTGGCCGGCTTTCCCAAGGACCGCTACTGGCTCTACCAGTCGCGCTGGCGGCCCGACCTGCCCATGGCCCACATCCTGCCGCACTGGACCTGGCCGGAGCGCGTCGGCCAGGTCACGCCGGTGCACGTGTTCACCAGTGGTGACGAGGGCGAACTCTTCGTCAACGGCCGTTCGCAGGGAAGGCGCAAGAGGGGCGCCTTCGAATACCGGCTGCGCTGGGACGAGGTGGTCTACGAACCGGGCGAGCTCAAGGTCGTGACCTGGCGCGGCGGCCAGCCTTGGGCGACCCAGACGGTGAGCACGGTGGGCGACGCTGCGGCGTTGGTGCTGGAGGCGGATCGGGCGGTGATCCGCGCCGGTGGCGATGACCTGGCTTTCGTCACCGTGCGCGTCGTCGACGACCAAGGGCGCAACGTGCCGCGGGCGGCTTCACCCATCCGCTTCAGCCTTGAAGGCGACGGCGACATCGTCGCCACGGACAACGGCGATGCGACCAGCTTCGAACCCTTCCCATCGACGAGCCGCATGGCCTTCAGCGGCCAGGCCCTGGTCATCGTGCGTGGGCGTGGGGGCGCCCTGAAGCTGCGTGCCGACGCCGAGGGCCTGAAGGCTGGCGAGTTGCGGCTCGGCGCGACTAGCGTGCCTTGAACTTCAGCCGCATCCAGCGCGACAGCGGCTGGCCCGGCCTGACGATGCAACCCTGCTCGCGCCAGGCCGGATGGTTGGGCGCATCGGGGAAGAACTGCGGCTCCAGCGCGATGCCGGCATGGCGTTCGAAGGGCTGGCCATCGCGGCCGCGCGAGTTCTGCACGAAGTTGCCGCTGCAGACCTGCAGGCCGGGGTAGTCCGTGAAAAGCCGCATCGCCAGGCGCTCGTCGGTCGACGTCAGCTCTGCCGCGGCCAGCTCGCCGCGGGCGGCGGCCTCGTCCAGCACGAAGCAATGGTCGTAGCCGTGCGCCAGGCGCTGCTGCTCACCCCGGCCCAGGCCGTCGCCGATGCGGCGCGCCGGGCGCAGATCGAACGCGCTGCCGTCGACGGGGGCGAGCTCGCCGGTCGGGATCATGTCGGGCCGCACGGGCAGCATATGGCCGGCCGCGACATGGAGCCGGTGGCCGAGGACGGGTGCCGTGCCGCCATCGAGATTGAAATACGGGTGGCTGGTCAGGTTGACGGGGCAGGGCGCCGAGGTGCGCGCACCGAAGCGCAGCGCGACGGCCGAGCCCGCCGGGTCGACGCGGTACTCGACCTCGGCGTCCACATTGCCCGGGTAGCCCTGGTCGCCGTCCGGCGAATGCAGGGCCAGGCGCAGATGCAGGGGGCCGTGGTCGACGACGGTCCAGGTGCGGCGGTCAAAGCCCTCGGGTCCGCCGTGCAGCTGGTTGACGCCTTCATTGGCAACCAGCCGATATTCATGGCCGTCGAGGGTGAAGGCCGAGCCGCCGATGCGGTTGGCATAGCGACCGACGACGGCGCCGAAGAAGCCCGGCTCGCGCGCGTGGTCGGCCAGCGTCGCATGGCCCAGGATGGCCTCGCGCACGCTGCCGTCGGGCATGGGAACCAGGCACGACAGCCAGCGCGCGCCGTAGTTGCTGACCTCGATTTGCAGGCCACCGGCCGTGCCAAGACGGAAGACCTGTGCCTTCATTTCGGCAGGTAGTCGAAGCGCTCGAAATCGGCCGTGCGCGCACCACCGCTGGTGTCGAAGGCCAGCATGCCGACAAAGGCACCGGTGAAGCTGCCATGTTCGCCGCGGCCGCCTTCGTCGGAGATGACGCTGGCGTCCAGCACCGGGCCGACGGGCTGCCAGCCCAGGCCCCAGTCGGCGAAGAACTGCAGGGCCGCGCCGTTGACGTCGGCGGCCAGGCGCACCGGGCCGATGTCCGGCAGCTTGATGGGCTCCACCAGCGGGAACTGCAGCCGGTTGTCGGGCCAGTCGCCCGCACAGGACAGCAGGCTCAGCACGCGGCCGATGCCGTCCTGCCAGGTCGCCACCAGGGCATGGAATTTGTGGCGGTTGTAGTAGTGGGTGAGGCCAGCCGCCTGCTGATAGGTGTCGGGCGAGAAGCTCGAGAGCGTGGTCTCGGCGCGAAAGCTCGCGTCCTCCTGGCGTCGTGCCACCAGGCTTTGCTCGAACCAACTGCCCACCGACTCGCGGCCCGTCAGGCGCAGCGCGCCGCCGGTCAGCCGGAACAGACGCTCGGGCTCGGGCGTGCGCAGCCACTGGAACTCGGGTGGCAGTGCGGGGCAGTCGACAAAGCTGCGGCGCACCGCCGCACGCGGCTTGGGCTCGACGCCAGCGACCGGTGCTGCCACGTCCACGGCCGGCACCATGCCGCCATGCTCGAGATAGAGCCAGTCGTCGTCGCCCCAGACGCATTTCTGAATGGCCGTCTCGCGGCCCCGGGGCGAACGCAGCGTGCCCGGCAGGGGGCGGCCGCAAAGGTGGGCGAGATAGGTGCTGCCGTCGATCAGTTCGACGACCTGCCCGTGGCCGGCGCGTTGCAGCGGCGCTTCGGGCGCGTCCTTGCTGCTGACGACATGCTGGTGGGGGTGGGTTTCGTAGGGCCCGAGCAGCTGGCGTGAGCGCGCCATCGTCACCGCATGGCTGTAGCCCGTGCCGCCTTCGGCCGTGATCAGGTAGTACCAGCCCTTGCGCTTGAAGAGGTGGGGGCCCTCGACGAGGCCCAGCGACGTGCCCTTGTAGATCTTGGTGATGGGGCCGACGAGCTTGCGCTTCTCGGCGTCCCATTCCTGCAGCAGGATGCCGTCGAAGGCCGGCGCCTTGGGCTGGCCGCCGATGGAGCCGGTGCGGTGGTTCCAGACCATGTTGAGGAACCACTTGCGGCCATCGTCGTCGTGGAAGAGCGACGGATCGAAACCCGAGGAGTTCACATAGACAGGGTCGCTCCACGGCCCTTCGATGCTGGGCGCCGTGACGATGTAGTTGTGCGCATCCTTGAAGTTGCCTTCGAAGCGCTTGACGTCGGTGTAGACCAGCCAGAACTGGCCATCGGCATACGACAGGCAGGGTGCCCAGACGCCACAGGAGTCGGGGTTGCCGCGCAGGTCGAGCTGGCTCTTGCGGTTCAGCGGCCGGCCCACCAGCGTCCAGTTGACGAGGTCGCGCGAGTGGTGGATCTGCACGCCCGGATACCACTCGAAGGTGGAGGTCGCGATGTAGAAGTCGTCACCGACGCGGCAGAAGCTTGGGTCCGGGTTGAAGCCGGGCAGCACGGGGTTGCGGATCATGGATACGGCGTCTCGGCAGCGGGTCAACCCCTGCAGACAGGCAAAAAGATTGCGCTACCATAATTCAAAACCAGATTCTTCGCACTCAGGGCAAACCTTTCTGATTGCGTAACCATTAAAGCGGCCGGCCGGCAGTGCCTGTCGCGGAGACAAACAAGCATGCAAGGGCTCGCGAAGTTCCTCGTCCTGCTGGGGACCGTTGGCCACACGCTGGCCGCCCAGGCCTGCGACACGCCGGTGTCAGTCTGCGCGCGCGACCCCGGTCGGGGCCTCGCCCTGGTGAAGGCGGGGCAGCCAGCGGCCGTCTATGTGGACGCTGGCGCCGATCCAGCGCTCAGGCATGCGAGTCGCAATTTTGCGGCCGACCTGGAGCGCGTGTCGGGCAAGCCGGCGGCGCTGCTGAACCGCATTGCCGACGCGCGCGGCGAAGTCGTCGTCATCGCCGAGCTGGGCCGCAGTGCCGTGCTCGATGACCTCGTCGCCCGCCGCAAGCTGAAGCTCGACGACCTCAAGGGGCAGTGGGAGGCGTATCGCCAGACGGTGGTCGACCAGCCTTGGCCGGGCGTTGCGCGTGCCCTCGTCATCGCCGGCGCGGACCGGCGCGGTGCCGTCTTCGGCACCTACGACGTGTCCGCCCGCATCGGTGTCAGCCCCTGGGCCTGGTGGGCCGATGTGCCGGTGCGCAAGCAGGCCAATGTTTTCCTTGCCGCCGGCACGCGCAGCGACCAGCCCGGCGTCAAGTACCGCGGCATCTTCATCAACGACGAGGCACCAGCGCTGTCGACCTGGGCGCAGTCCAGGTTCGGCGGCACCAATGCGGCCTTCTACGAACACGTCTTCGAGCTGATCCTGCGCCTGCGCGGCAACTATCTGTGGCCGGCCATGTGGCAGCCGCGCGCCTTTGGCGCCGACGACTCGAGGAACATGGCCCTGGCCGATGAGATGGGCATCGTCATGGGCACCTCCCACCACGAGCCCATGATGCGTGCCCACGATGAGTGGGCACGGGCCAAGGGTGGGGCGTGGGACTACGCCAAGAACGGCGAGAAGCTGCGCGAGTTCTGGCGTGGTGGCGCCCAGCGCATGATGGGCCGGCCCGATGGCGGCGCCTTCGACAGCCTCGTCACCGTCGGCATGCGCGGCGATGGCGACGAGCCCATGAGCGAGGGCACGGCCATCAGCCTGCTCGAAGGCATCGTCAAGGACCAGCGCCAGATCCTGGCCGACGTGACGCGCAAGCCGGCATCGGAAACGCCGCAGATGTGGGCCCTCTACAAGGAGGTGCAGGACTATTACGACAAGGGCATGCAGGTGCCCGACGACGTGCTGCTGCTGTTCTGCGACGACAACTGGGGCCAGATCCGCCGGCTGCCGACAACCGACGCCAAGCGCAAGGGGGGCTACGGCGTCTACTACCACTTCGACTATGTCGGCGGGCCGCGCAACTACAAGTGGCTCAACACCAACCAGATCGAGAAGACCTGGCAGCAGATGGATCTCGCGCACGAGCGCGGTGCCGATGCGCTGTGGATCGTCAACGTCGGCGACATCAAGCCGATGGAATTTCCGATCAGCTTCTTCCTCGACATGGCCTGGTCGCCCAAGGCCATGACGCCGGCGGCGCTGGCGGCCTACCCGAAGGACTGGGCGGCGCAGACCTTCGGCGGGCCCCAAGCGGCGGAGATCGGCGAGCTGGTCACGCGCTACAGCCAGTACGCGGCGCGGCGCAAGCCCGAGCTGGTCGACCCCACCAGCTTCCCGCTCGGCGGCGCTTCGGCGGATGCGCTGGACGGCGGCGACTTCGGCCGGCGCGTGGCCGAGTGGGAAGCCTTGGAGGCGCGTGTCGCCAAGCTCAAGCCAGCGCTGCGGCCCGACCAGCTCGACGCCTATTTCCAGCTCGTCGAGCACCCGGTGCTGGCCATGGCCAACCTCTACCGCCTGCACTACGCGGCGGCCTGGAACCACCGTCTGGCCAAGGCCGGTGACGCACGCGCCAATGTCTTCGCCGACCGCACCGAAGCGGCCTTCCAACGCGACCAGGCGATTGCCGACCAGTACCACACCATCGCCGGCGGCAAGTGGGCCGGCATGATGCTGCAGACCCATATCGGCTACACGAGCTGGCAGCAGCCGGACAAGAACATCATGCCGGCCGTGCGGCGTGTGGCCGGCAGTGCGGATGCGGCCGAGGTGCAGCGTCAGCTGGACCTCGGCGCACCGGTCGCTTCCAAGGCCATCACTATTGAAGCCCCGCGCTTCAGCCGCGCCGTCAATGGCCAGGGCCTGACCTGGACGGCCATTCCCAATCTCGGCGCTGGCCTGGGCGCGGTGACGGCCTTGCCGCAGGGCCGCGCGTCGACGACGCTGGCCGACGGTGTGCGGCTGGAGTACGACGTCGACACGACCCAGGCCGGCGACATGCTGCTCAGCCTGCACATGGTGCCGACGCTGGATACGCGCAACGGCGGCGGCATTCGCCTGGCCGTCGGCATCGACGACCAGGCCGTGCAGGAACTCAAGCTCAATCTCGTGCCCACTGCCGGCCCCGAGCTGGCGCGCGCCGAGAAGGACTGGGCCCAGGCCGTCAAGGACAACGACTTTGTGCTGAGGGGCTCGTTCAAGGGCTTGCAAGCCGGCCGCCACGTCATCAAGGTCTGGCGCCTGGATGACAACGCCGTGCTGCAGAGGCTGGTGCTGGCGCCGCTGCAAAGCATCAACGTCGCGCCGCGCGGCGCGGCCATCACCGGCAACTACCGCAACCTGCTGCGCGAGATTCGCCCCGACGTCAGCGAGGCTGCCATCGACGCCAAGCTGGCCGGCTACTGGAAGTCGCTGTTCGATGGCGATGCCGAGCACCGTGTCGTCTACCCCGCCGCAGCCACACCCGATGGCCCGGCCGCCTA
Organism: Roseateles sp. FW305-36; assembly: GCF_058787015.1. Classification (NCBI taxonomy): domain Bacteria; kingdom Pseudomonadati; phylum Pseudomonadota; class Betaproteobacteria; order Burkholderiales; family Sphaerotilaceae; genus Roseateles; species Roseateles sp. FW305-36. The sequence continues at coordinate 62,112 of NZ_JBYSZK010000012.1, forward strand.
TGTGCTGGACGTCAACAACGCCGACGTGCGCAGCGAGGGCATGTCCTACGGGATGATGATTGCCGTGCAGATGGGCCGCAAGGCCGAGTTCGATGCGCTGTGGAACTGGGCCGCCACGCACATGCGCTACCGCGCCGGGCCGCGCGCCGGCTACTTCCGCTGGCAGTGCCAGCCCAAGGGTTGCGACAAGGATGCCGTGCCCGCGTCCGACGGCGAGGCCTATTTCGCCACCGCCCTGTTGATGGCCGCCGGTCGCTGGGGCAATGGCCAGGGCCTCTACGACTACAACGCCCAGGCCCAGGCCCTGCTCAGCACCATGCTGCACAAGGAGACCCTGAACGGTGGCATCGTCGCCGGCGTGCGCTCCATGTTCTCGCCCGACCGTGGTCAGGTCGTCTTCGTGCCCATTGGCGAGGCCGCCGACTTCAGCGACCCGTCCTACCACCTGCCGGCCTTCTACGAGATCTGGGCCCGTCGCGCCGCCAAGCCCGAGGACCGCAAGCGCTGGGCCGAGATCGCCGACATCAGCCGCGCCTATTTCTCGGTTGCCGCGCATCCCAAGACGGGCCTGACGCCCGACTACGCCGAGTTCGACGGCCGCCCCCACAAGCACGAGGGCCACGAGGACTTCCGCTACGACGCCTTCCGCACCGCGGTGAACTGGAGCGTCGACCAGGCCTGGTGGGACAAGAACCCCGACGCGGCCGGCCTGAGCCGCAGGCTGCTCGCCTTCTTCGCCTCACAGGGCAAGAACGGCAAGCCCTATCCCCATCTCTACACGCTGGACGGCAAGCCCTTGAACGACGAAGCGTCCAAAGGGCTGATGGCCAGCAATGCGGTGGCGGCCCTGCTCGTCGACAAGGCGCTGGCCGAGCGCTTCGTCAACGACATCTGGGCCTTGGAGCCGCCGTCTGGCCAATGGCGCTACTACGACGGCCTGCTGCAGTTCATGGGTCTGCTGCATGTGACGGGCCGCTTCAAAGTATGGTGAAAAGGGAGACAAACATGAAGACCTTGTTGACGCTCGGCCTCGCCGGCTGCCTGGCCTTTGCCGGCCCGGCCTCCGCGGCGCCGGCTGCCGATGCCGAAGGCCAGGCCCGCCGCATCGTGTCGCAGCTGACGCTGGACGAGAAGGCCGAGCAACTGCTCAACGGCGCGCCCGCCATCCCGCGCCTGGGCATCCCGGCCTACAACTGGTGGACGGAGTCGCTGCACGGCGCCTTCGGTCCCGGCGCGACGACCAACTTCCCTCAACCGATCGGGCTGGCCGCCAGCTTCAATGACCGGTTGATGCAGGACGTGGCCGCCGCCATCAGCACCGAGGTGAGGGCCGTCTACGCGCTGGGCCGCGGCAAGGACAACCCCAACCGCATCGGCGGCTCGCTGGACACCTGGTCGCCCAACATCAACATCTTCCGCGACCCGCGCTGGGGGCGGGGCCAGGAGACCTACGGCGAGGATCCCTTCCTGACCGGCAGCCTGGCCAAGTCCTTCGTGCGCGGCATGCAGGGGCCGGATGCATCCCTGCCCCAGGTCATCGCCAGCCCCAAGCACTTCGCCGTGCACAGCGGACCGGAGTCGACGCGCCACTCGGTGGACGTCTGGGTCTCGGCCCAGGACCTGGAGGACACCTATCTGCCGGCCTTCCGCGCCGCCATCGTCGACGCCCAGGCCGGTTCCATCATGTGCGCGTACAACCGCATCAACGGCGAGCCGGCCTGTGCCAGCCAGAGCCTGCTGGTGAAGACGCTGCGCCAGGACTGGCAGTTCAAGGGCTATGTGGTGTCGGACTGCGACGCGGTCATCGACATCAGCGCCCACCACAAATACGCCGTCGATGCCGCTGCGGGTGCCGCCGCGGCGCTCAAGGCCGGCATGGACAACGAGTGCAATGTCGCGACCCTGTCGCACACGCCGGGCCTGGGCGAGCGCTACAAGCAGGCCCTGCAGCGCGGCTTGCTGCGGGAGGCCGACATCGACAACGCCCTCGTGCGACTGTTCTCGGCGCGGCTGCGCAACGGTGACCTGCCGGGCCTGGGCGAGCGCAGCTTCCCCGCGGCCGAGACGATCAACTCGGCCGAGCATCGCGCCCTCGCGCTGAAGGCCGCGGTCGAGAGCCTGGTGCTGTTGAAGAACGATGGCCTGCTGCCGCTGCCGGCCACGGCCCGCATTGCCGTCGTCGGCCCGCTGGCCGATGCGCGCCGTGTGATGCGAGGCAACTATTCCTCGGGCCAGACCGGGCCGACGCAGACGGTCTTCGAAGGTCTGCGCCAGCAATTCCCGGCCAGCCAGGTCCAGCTGCTGCCCTTCGGCGCCTCCATCACCGACGGTGACCCGGTGCCGGCCAGCGCGTTCGTCGCGCCCGACGGCAGCCCGGGGCTGCGCGCCAGCTATTTCAACCTGGAGACCGGCTCGCCCAAGGACGCCGGCAAGCGCCGATTCCAGGCCAAGGCCTTCGCCAGCCACGGCGTGGCCCAGCTCGACTCACGCCCGCGGGACTTCGCCGAGGCGGGCGAGGTGACGCGCACCGTCTGGACTGGCTTCCTGGTCGCACCCGACAGCGGCAGCTACCGGCTTGGCGTGGCCGGCATCAAGGGCGAGGTGCGCGTCGGCGGCCGCGACGTCAGCCTGGCCAGGCGTGCGACGCAATGGGCCGAGCCGGTGGCCCTGGTGCCGCTGCAGCTGAAGAAGGGCGAGCGCGTCGCGCTGCGCTTCGAGGCCGAGTCGGGCGGCAGCGCGCCGCCAGCCCTGGTGTGGAAGCGCGTGTCGAGCCAGCCGCTGGCGGAGCTGCGCGCGGGCGTGGCGAAGGTCGACGTGGTCGTGGCCGTCATGGGCCTGACCTCCGACCTCGAGGGCGAAGAGATGCCCGTCAAGATCGACGGCTTCTCGGGCGGCGACCGCACCAAGCTGGACCTGCCGGCCGACCAGCGCGCCTATCTGCAGGCCGCGGCCCAACTCGGCAAGCCGCTGGTGGTCGTGAACCTGAGCGGCAGCGCCATCGACCTGTCCTGGGCCAAGGCGAATGCGGCCGCCATCGTGCAGGCCTGGTATCCCGGCGAGGGCGGCGGCCAGGCCATTGCCCAGGTGCTGGGCGGCGCGGCCAACCCGGGCGGGCGCCTGCCGGTCAGCTTCTATCGCAGCGCGGCCGACCTGCCGCCCTTCGACGACTACCGCATGGCGGGTCGCACCTATCGCTTCTTCGGCGGCGAGGTGGTCTACCCCTTCGGCCACGGGCTGAGCTATTCGAGCTTCCGCTACGAGCCGGCCACCGTCGAGGTGCAGGAAGACGGCCTGCAGACGCGGCTGCGGGTGCGCACCGCCGTCACCAACACCAGCCAGCGCGACGGCGACGAGGTCGCCCAGCTCTATCTGCTGCCGCCGCGTTTCGAGGGCGGCCCGCGCCTAGCGCTGCGCGGCTTCCAGCGCCTGCACCTGAAGGCCGGCGAGAGGCGCGAGCTCAGCTACAGCCTGGATGCGCGCGACCTCAGCTTCGTCGACCGCGACGGCGTGCGCCAGCTGATGCCCGGCGGCTACCGCCTCAGCGTCGGCGGCGGCCAGCCCGACACCGGCGCTCCGGTCGTGAGCGCCGAGTTTTCCTTGGAACAACAAACCCTGCTGCCACGATGAAAACCATCACATCCCTTCGCACCACGCTGATCTCCCTGGCCCTGCTGCTGGCCAGCGCCGCGGGCGTCCGGGCCCAGGATGGCCGCATCTACCCGCTGCAGGCGCCGCCCGAGCCCAACGCCATCCCGCTCGGCACGGGCGGCGTCGACAAGCAGCCCGCCGCCGAAGGCTGGTTCCGCCAGTGGGGCGAGCCCATGGTGCGCAATGTCAGTGCCGCCACGCTCACGCCCTTCCTGCCCGCGCCGGGCAAGGCCAATGGCGCCGCGGTCCTGGTGGTGCCGGGTGGCGGCTTTCGCTGGCTGTCGATCAACAACGAGGGCTGGAAGGTTGCCCAGGCCCTGGCCGACCGCGGCGTCGCCGCCTTCGTGCTCAAGTACAGGCTGATCCCGACGCCGGATTCGCTGGAGGGCCTGCAGGACTCGATGAATCGCCTGTTCGCGGCCGCCGGCGAGGGCGGCAAGCCGCCGCCGCTGAACCCCGACCTGTCCAACCAGCTCGCCGACGCCGAGGCCGCCTATGCCCTCATCCTGTCACGGGCCAAGACCTGGGGCGTCGACCCCAGCCGGCTGGGCATGATGGGCTTCTCGGCCGGCGCGGGCCTGACCCTGCACGCCACGCTGAACTCCAAGACCATGAAGCTGGCCTTCATCGCCCCGATCTACGGCGGCATGGGGCCGGTCGACGTGCCCAAGGGCGCGCCGCCGATGTTCAACGCCATCGCCAGCGACGACTTCCTGTTCCGCGGCCAGTTCGGCGTCGTCAAGTCCTGGTTCGACGCCGGGCGGCCGGTGGAGTTCCATCTCTACCAGAACGGCGGCCATGGCTTCGGCCTGGGCTATCCGGGCAACACCGCCAACGGCTGGTTCCCGGTCTTCATGCACTGGATGGACGTGAACGGCTGGCTGGCGGCCAAGGCCGCGCCCTGACGCGGCAGCAGAGCGGCTGGCCCCGGCCGCCCTGACCATCCATCCCATCGCACTCATGCCGGCACGGCGGCCAGCGGCCGCCTCGGCAGGCGCATGAACATCAGCGCCGACAGGAAGGCACCCATGCCCAGCGCGAAGGCGCCGATGAAGAGCCAGCGGTAGGTCGAGAACTGGTCGTAGATCAGCCCGCCCAGCACCGGCCCCAGGGCCATGCCGATGCTGCTGGCCATGGCGGTGCCGCCGATGACCGTGCCCATCATGCGCAGCGGGAAGTTCTCGCGCGCGATGACGGCGAACAGCGGCATCACGCCGGCATAGGTGAAGCCGAACAGCGCGGCCACGGTGTAGAAGCTCTTCAGCTCGCGGGCGTACACATAGCCCAGCACCACGATGGCCTGGGCCAGCAGGGCCAGCACCAGAGTGCGAGCGGCGCCGAAGCGGTCGCCGAGCAGGCCGAAGACGAGGCGGCCGCCCATGCCGGCCAGGCCTTCCAGGCTGTAGATGGAGACGGCGGCCATCAGCGGGATGCCGCAGGTGACGGCATAGCTGACGGTGTGGAAGATCGGCCCGGAATGCGTCGCGCAGGTCAGGAAGCTGGTCAGCACCAGGATCAGGAAGGGCGCCGAGCGCACGGCCTGGCCGACGGAGGGGCCGGGCTCCTGCGCCGCGCCGGCAGCAGCTTCGACCGCGAGGGCCGGTGGGCGGCGAATCAGCGTCGCTGCCGGCAGCATGACGCTGGCCACCACGGCCGCGACGATCTGCAGCGTGCTGCGCCAGTTGTGGGCCTGCACCAGCCAGGCGACCAGGGGCGACATGGTCAGCGGCGCCATGCCCATGCCGGCCGAGACCAGCGACACGGCCAGGCTGCGACGGGTGTCGAACCAGCCGGTCACGCAGGCCATCAGTGGCGCGAAGATGGCCGCGGCGCTGACGCCGACGAGGGCGCCGAACCACAGCTGGAAGCCGCCCAGCGAGCCGGCGAAGCTGGCCAGCACCAGGCCGGCGATGAGCAGCACCGTGCCCGTGAGCACCACGGCGCGCGGCCCGATGCGATCCGACAGCACGCCCCAGCCCATGCTGCCGACGGCCAGGGCCGTGAAGGCAATGGTCATGGCAGTGGAGATGCCTGTCGTGGACCAGCCCGTGTCCAGCGCGATGGGCCGCAGCAGCACGGGCAGGGAGAAGAGGGCGCCGATGGCCACGCAGCCGAGCAGGCCGCCGGCGGCGACGATGACCCAGCGGTAGTGCTCGCGCACGGAGTTCGTCCAGGAAGACATGGCGGTTCCTTCGCGTCAGACGTTGGCGGGCGTGCAGCCGCAGCCGGGTGCGTCGAGCTGGCGCACCTCGCACTCGATGTCCCAGTCCGTGCCGTGCAACTTCAGGAAGCGATGCGTCAGCGCCAGCGCGGCCTCGCGAGACGGCGCCTCGAAGATGGCGAAGCCGGCGATGACCTCCTTGGTCTCGGTGAAGGGGCCATCCACCACCGACAGCAGGCCGCCGCGCTGCAGGCGCACGCGCACGCCTTCCGACGAAGGCCGCAGGCCGGCCGTGCTGACCAGCTGGCCGCTGCGGGTGAGTTCATCGATCAGCTGGCCCATGTCGGCCATCAGCTGTTCGCTGGGTGCCTGGCCGGTGGTTTCGTCGGCGCGGATCATCGACAGGAATCGCATGCTCGGTCTCCATCCAAGTTCGAATCGCGGCGGACCGATTCCGCCGTCTGCCCTCATGACGAACGAGGCGGCGCGAAATCGACAAGCGCGGCTGAATTCATCCCCGGCTTGCCGAACGGCCCAACTTGATGCACGATTGCAAAATAGCTGACAACGCTGTCATTTCATCCGGTTTCATGAAAAACCATCTCTCTGCCCCCTCCCATGCCGCCACCCTGCGCATGGTGGCGGATGCCTCCGGCGTGTCGACGACGACTGCCTCGCGAGTCATCAACAACGCCCCCCATGTGCGCCCCGAGAAACGCGAGGCCGTGCTGGCGGCGATCGCGCGCCTGGGCTTCGTGCCCAACACCATTGCGCGGGCCCTGGCGGACGGGCGCTCGCGCACCATCGGCATCGTCGTCCAGCATTTCGAGAGCCCCTGCTATGCCTGGACGCTGCGCGGCGTCGAGGAGGCCCTGTCCAAGGCCGGCTACGGCCTCGTCGTCGCCAGCGGGCATTGGGACCGGCGCGAGGAAGAGCGCTGCGTGCAGTCGCTGAAGGCGCGCCGCGTCGACGGCATCATCGTGTTGACCGGCACACTGGACGACAGCTTCCTGACCGAGCTGGCCCAGGACCTGCCCGTCGTGGCGACTGGCCGGGACCTGAAGGCGCCGGGCCTGCACTGCCTGCACTCCAACGACTTCGAGGGGGCGCGCGCGGCGACGCGGCATCTGATCCAGCGTGGCCACCGCCGCATCGCCCACATCACCGGCGACCCCAGCCACCCGGATGCCCTCGAGCGCGAGCGGGGCTATCGCGCGGCGCTGCAGGAGGCCGGCGTCGCTCTGGACCGTGCCTTGGTGGTGCGCGGCAACTACCAGGAGACCAGCGGTGAGCGGGGCGCGGAAGACCTGCTGCGCCGTGGCATCGAGTTCTCGGCGATCTTTGCGGCCAACGATCAGATGGCCGCCGGCGCCGCGCAGGCGCTGTGCCGGCATGGCCTGAGCATTCCGCAGGACGTGTCCGTGGTCGGCTTCGACGATGTGCTGGCATCGGCCCATGCCTGCCCGCCGCGCACGACGGTCAATCTGTCGCCGGCCGAACTGGGGCGCCGCGCAGTCGCCGCCATGCTGGACCTGCTGGCCCACCGCCGGCCCCGGGCCGTGGCGCCCGCGCCCGAGCTGGTGGTGAGGCTGTCAACGCGCTTTGTCTGAGGCGCTCCCGGCCTGGTGTGCCAGATGCGCCTTCAGCGCGTCGCGCAGGCGGCGGTGCTCGTAGACCAGGCCGCCGAGCGGAATGCGCACGTCACCGCCGTTGAAGGCCCGCCGGACGCGGCGCCACAGACTTTTCTGCACCACACCGCCGTCTGGCAGCTGGGCGCCGGGGCGCAGCGTCAGCATCAATGAGTCGCCCTCGCCGTAGTCCACGGTCGCGGACTGGACGGCGCTCCAGGGCAGGTGGACATGGAGATGGAAGTTGTCGGTGATGCCGCGGGCATCGACGACCAGGGCCGGGCCCTGCTCCCGCAGCGCCTTCAGGGCCGGACCGGCCACGCTGGCCGCCAGGGCCAGGGACATCAGCGCGAAGAAGATGCCCATGGCCAGCCCCAGCCGTGCGCCGAACATGGCCGGCAGCAGGAAGGGCGCGGACAGCCCGGCCAGGCCCACGACGAAGGCGAAGGGCAACGAGAACACCACGGTCCAGCGCCGGCGCTCGAAGGACAGCGGCGCCGGCTTGGGTGGCAGGGCGTCAGGCAATGGCATGGCCCAACCATAGCTTGCCTGCCCATCCCCTTCCGCGTGCTGCGCTGCACAAATCCTTTGACAGCGCAGTCGGCCCCTGCCTAGAGTCGGTCTCACCTAACGGGAGAACGACATGGACTGGTTGAAGCAGATCAAGATCGGGCCCCGACTGGGCCTGGCTTTCGGTGTCGTGCTGTGCCTGCTGGCCGCCGTGGCGCTGCTGGGGCGGGCCAGCCTGGCCCAGGTGGCCGCGGGGCTGGAGACCGTCTACCAGGACCGCACGGTGCCGCTGGCCCAGCTCGGTGACATCAGCCGGCTGACCATCCGCAACCGCTTCCTGCTCGCCGACATGATGCTCAAGGCCGAGCCCACGGTCGTCGAGAAGCACACGCAGGAGATGGCCGCCAACATCAAGGCCATCGACGAACTGCTGAAGCTATACCTTGCCACCAAGCTGACCGACGAGGAAAAGCAACTGGCCGACCGCTTCGTGGCGGCGCGCACCAGCTATGCGCAGCAGGGCCTGGCGCCGGCGCGGGCCGCCCTGCTCAAGGGCGACGCCGAGGCGGCACGCGCCCTCTACGAAGGCAAGGTGGCCGAGATGGCGCCGCTGGTGGCGGACACCCTGGGCGAATTGCAGCGCCTGCAGGTGCGCGTGGCCCAGCAGGAGTTCGAGGCCGCCCAGGCCGTGCAGCGCCGCGCCGAATGGATCACCCTGTCGGCCGCCATCTTCGCCATCGTCATGGGCGTCGTGCTGGCCTGGCTGATCACCCGCTCCATCACCCAGCCCGTGGCCGCCGCCGTGCAGCTGGCCGAGGCGGTATCGACCGGCGATCTGCGCCAGCGCGTCGTCGTCCGGGGTCAGGACGAGGTGGCGCAGCTGCTGCGAGCGCTGGGCACGATGAACGAGAACCTGGTCAGGATCGTCAGCCAGGTGCGCCACAGCTCGGACTCCATCGCCACGGGTTCGTCGGAGATCGCCACCGGCAATGCCGACCTGTCGCAGCGCACCGAGGAACAGGCCTCCAACCTGCAGCAGACGGCGGCGTCGATGGAAGAGATGAGCGCGACGGTCAAGCAGAACGCCGACATCGCCCGCACGGCCACCCAACTGGCCACGAGCGCCAGCGGCGTGGCTAGCAAGGGCGGCGAGGTGGTGGGCCGTGTCGTCAGCACCATGGACGAGATCACGACCAGCTCGCGCCGCATCGTCGACATCATCGCGACCATCGACGGCATCGCCTTCCAGACCAATATCCTGGCGCTGAATGCGGCCGTGGAGGCGGCGCGCGCTGGCGAACAGGGGCGCGGTTTTGCGGTCGTGGCCGGCGAGGTGCGCGTGCTGGCGCAGCGCTCGGCCGAGGCGGCCAAGGAGATCAAGAGCCTGATCAGCCAGAGCGTCGAGAAGGTGGATGCCGGATCGCAGCTCGTCGCCGAGGCCGGCAGCACCATGGGCGAGATCGTCGCCCATGTGAAGCGCGTGGCCGACCTGATCGGCGAGATCGACGCCGCCAGCGGCGAGCAGGCCAAGGGCATCGGCCAGGTCAGTGAGGCCGTCAACCAGCTCGACCAGGTCACGCAGCAGAACGCCGCGCTGGTGGAGGAATCCGCCGCCGCGGCTGAGAGCCTGAAGCACCAGGCGGCGCGGCTGGCGGAGGTGGTGGACCAGTTCAAGCTCGGCGCCGAGGTGCCGCCGCCGCCGCCGCAAGCCAGGCGTGCGCCAGCGAAGTTCGTGCGTCCGCCAGCACCCAGGCCGGCGCGGCCCACGATGGCGGCCGACGAAGGCGGGAACTGGGAAAGCTTCTGAGCGTCATTGCCGGCAAGGCGCTTCAGGTGCCGCGCCGGTGCCAGAGCGTGAGGCCGGCCATCGCGATGCCGAGGCCGGCATGGGTCCAGCCCAGGGCGGGCCGCAGGTCATCCGGCGCGAAGTAGTACAGCAGATAGCCGGTCAGCACGAGCAGAGCGGCGAGGCCACACAGCAGCAGGCCGGTGCGTTGCTGGCCCGCGAGGTGCCAGCGCCGGCTCAGGCGCCAGCCCTGGGGGATGTGGGCGGCCGCCAGTGCCCCGAGCACGAAGACGCCGAGCATCGCGACGAGGCCGTGCAGACGCAGGCACCAGGCCTCCAGGGGATGTGGCAGCTCGCCCGCCCCGGCACCGACGCTGTAGTGCAGGGCCAGCCAGCCAACACCGGTCAGCAGCAGCAGAGCGCCGCTGACATGCAGGGTGTGGCGCTGCCAGCGCGGCAGCCGGTGGCGCGGCGGGTGCGTGGGATGCGGCGGACGGGCGCGGGGATGGTGCTGGCGGGTCATGTGCAGCGTGGCGCTTCGTGCCGCCAGGCGGCCGCATCGTAGCGGGCCAGCACAGCGTGGTCGCAGTGGCCGCTGAGCGCGACGACCTTGGTCAGCGCATCGGCCCACAGGCACAGCGGCGCGGCCACGCTGACATGGGCCTGCACGGCGCGCAGCGTCGCCGAGCGGCTGCCGGGCGCGTAGTGGCTGGTGGCGAAGGCGCCATCGGCCAGGCGCGCGAATTCGCGCGTGCCGCCGCCCGCTTCGTCGCGCAGCAGGATGGGCAGCTCGAGGTCGCCGAACACGCGCAGGTCACCGCCGGCATTGACCCAGCCGGCCTCGGCGCCCGCATCGCGCAGGGCCTGCACGGCGAGGTCGACGGCCTGGCCCTTGGCGATGCCGCCGAGATCCAGGGCGACGTCGCGCTCGAGCTTGTGCAGCCGGTCGCCGTCGAGGCGCCAGGCCTCGGGGCCGCTGCCGAGGCTGATGTCGAACAGGCCTTCGCTGTCGAGCTGCAGCTGGCGCGCGGCCGTGAGCACGTCGACGGCGAAGGCGCCGACCTGCAGCTCGCCACCCGCCGGCAGCGCGTTGAAGCGGGCGATGTCGCTGCCCGGCTCGAATCGGGAGAGCTGCGTCTGCAGCGCGGCGATGGCGTCGAAGCCGGCCTCGTGGCCGCAAGGCGCGCCGATCTCGACCAGCGTGCCGAGCAAGGGGCGAGCACGCCGCTGCATGCTGGTTAAGCGACGCTGCCGGCGCGGCGGGCTGCGCCCAGCGCCGTGACGATGCGGCGCACGCCGTCGGTGACGTGGGTGCAGCTCAGCGTCGCACCGCTGATGTTGGCGATGTCCTCGCCGATGCGCAGCGGCGCCGCGGCCGTCTTGCCGACGAACTGCCGGCGCCAGGCCGGCAGGCGGATCTCGCCACCGTGGCTTTCGCGGTAGGCCAGGATCTCGACCTGCTTGACGCTGCCGTCGATGGCAATGCCGACGGCGTAGCTGATGAGTTCGACCTTGCCGATGACCTCGTCCAGCACGACGTAGCCGAGCACGGCGCCGCCCTTCCTGGCAACGCGCAGCCCGAGCGGCCGACCGCCGCCCTCGGGCGCCAGCGTCTGCGTGTCGAAGCGGTCGGCCTCGGGAAACATCAGCTGGGCCGCCTGCTCGGGGTTCAGATAGTTCACTGCGTAGGCGCCGGCCGGCGCGAGAGCGACGAGTGCGACTGGCACCAGGGTCAGCTTCATCAAAAGCTCCAGCCGACGCCGAGGTTGTAGCGGTTGGCGTCGGTCGTCTCGCGGAAGCGCTGGTAGTCGGCCTTGAAGACGACGTTGGGCGACAGCCTGAAATTGGCGCCGATGGTGCTGACGCGCTCGCTGCGGGCGGCGTCGGGCGTCAGGCCCGGGCCGAGGTCGGCATAGGACCTGGCGGTGTTGAAGCGCTCCCAGCGCACGAAGGGCAGCAGGGCGTAGTCGCCGCTGGACCAGAGCTTGTAGGCGCCCTGCACATAGAAGCCGTCGAAGCTCTTCGGGATCAGCGTGTCATTGCCAACCAGCGGCGTGTTCAGTGCCGCCGTGTTGCTGATGCTGCCGCGCGTGTAGACGGTGGAGAAGTCCCAGCGGCCGGGCGTCCAGCGCGCATGCACGTCCCACAGCGTGATGCGTGACTTGACGACCGCCTGGGCCTGCGAGCCCTGGCCGCTGAACACCGAGCCGCCCAGCAGCAGGCCCGGGATGCCGCGCCAGTTGGCGGCGCCGAACATTGCCACGTCATGGCTCTTGGCCAGGGCCATCTCCTGGTGGATGCTGCCCAGCGGCGACTCGCGACCCTCGGTGGACGTCGCGTCCCATTTGTTCAGGTCGAAGCTGGTCGTCAGGCCGCCTTGCAGCGTCAGGCCGTTGTCGAAGCTGCCGACCAGCTGGATGCCGCCTTCGCGCCAGGTGCTGGGGATGATGGCCGTCTCGACGAAGTTGCGCTCCACGCCGTAGAAGGCCGTGGGCTCGTGGTTCTCGTTGAGCAGGCCGACGGGCATCAGGAAGAGGCCGGCCCGCAATGCCAGATTGGGGCTGATCTGGTGCTCGATATAGGCCTGCTCGACCTCGACCTCGCCAGGGTCGCTGGCCGAGGACACGGCGTGCTCGACCTCGAGCTCGGTGACGACCTTGGTCTTCTCGTCGAAGCGGTGCTGGTAGCCGAGCACGAAGCGGCGGATGTCGGCCTGGGCGTTCTGGCTCGCCTTGGTGGGGCGGTTGTAGTTGATCTCGCCATAGCTCGTCAGCACCGTGGCGGGCTCGGCGCGCGGCGTCTCGGCCATGGCAGCGGGGGCGGGACCTGGCGCTGCGACAGCGGCGGGCGCGGGCTGGGCGGGCTGGGCCGCGCGCTGCTGCTGCAGTTGCACGAGCTGGGCCTTGACGGCGGCGAGTTCGGCGGCGAGCTGGTCCAGCTTGCGGGCCAGTTCGGCCTCGGTGGCGGTCTGGGCCTGGGCGCTGCCCAGGGCCAGGGCGAGGGCGGCAGCCAGCAGGCTGCGGACGTGCGTGCGGTTGGTGTTCATGACGATTCCGGGACTTGTATTTCTGGAGGATCAGCGCGGCGCGTAGCCGTCGTTCAGCGTGCGCAGGAAGGTGATGACGTCGTCGATCTCGGCGTCAGTCAGCGCCGGTGCGTCGCCCGGCTTGCGGTTGTAGGGCACCTCGGTCGTGTTGACGTTGCCGGCATAGGCGGCCGGCAGGTCGTCGAACTTGCGCACGCTGCCGTCGGCATTGAGCGGGTACCACTTCTCGGGGTTGGTGTCGCGCTGCACATAGAAGGTCAGCGCCTCCTTCAGCGTCGTGAAGCGGCCGTTGTGGAAGAACACCTGGCGTCTGGCGACGTTGCGCAGCGAGGGCACCTTGAAGGCGCCGCAGAGGTCGGTGCGGGCGGCCATGTCGGGGCGTTCGCACAGGCCGAGGTCGAAATAGGCCGGGTCGGCATTGCGTGCGATGGCCGGGTTGCGCGGCACGCCGAGGTTGTCGTAGCTGAAGTCGGTGAACAGCGGGAAGCTGCCGTCGGCGCCCTTGGCGGAGGGGTGGCAGGCCTGGCAGTTGCCCTTGTTCGGGTTGTTGAACAGGGCCAGGCCGCGCAGTTCCTGCCCGCTCAGGCTCGCCTTGCCGCGCAGGAACTCGTCGTACTTGCTGGAGAAGCTGCGGAAGTCGGCGTCCTCCTTCTGGTACTGCGACAAGGCCAGCGTCATGCGGTCCATCGCGTCGGCGGGGCGGCTCAGGATGTCGGCGCCGAAGACCTGCTTGAACTCGTTGGCGTAGCTCGCACGCGCCAGCTTGGCGACGACGTCGGCGACGTCGGTGTTGGCCATTTCAAAGGCATTGACGAAGGGCGCGGCGGCCTGGGCCTGCAGCGACGCGGCGCGGCCATCCCAGAAGAAGCCGCCGGTGGGCGTGCCGTCGGCCGCGAAATGGAAGGCGCTGTTGAAGCTCAGGTAGTTGATCGACGGTGAGCTGCGCCGGCCCTGCTGGTCCAGCAGCGGGCCGCCGAGCTGGGTGGGCAGCGCGTTGGTGGGCGAATGGGCCTGGCTGGCGTCGTGGCAGCTCGCGCAGGACTGGCGTCCGGAGGCGGACAGCGAGGCGTCGTTGAAGATCTTCTCGCCCAGCGCCGCCTGGGCCGACAGCGTGGCTTCTTCCGGGGCGCTGGCCGTCGCCGCCGCATTGCCGCCTCCACCGCCGCAGCCCGCCAGCCAGGCCGCTGCCGCCAGCAGGGCGAGCCTGCCCCTCCATGATGTCCAGTTCAGCATGCCGCCACCGTCGAACCGTCGGCGCACGCCTCCGGATTGCTAATGAGAATAATTCGCAATTATATTTTGACCTGGCTTTCAGCCGGCTGTCGAACTTAGGGGGCGCAGCGCGGCGCTCCGCATCGAGGGCCGTGCCAGCGTCGCCTGGTGGTGGCTTGCCAGCACCCGGAGACCGCCATGCCCCCGTGGTGACAAGCCTCCCGGTCGGGCAAGCAGAGGCGCGAGGCCCGCGCCTACGACGACATCGGCAATCTGACCTCGAAACGCGCCCCCGCACCCGGCGCGCTCTTCACCGTCAGGCTGCCGCCGTGGGCCTCGACGAAATAACGGCTGATGAAGAGACCCAGGCCCATGCCCGGGGAGTTGTGGGCCGCAGCACCGCGTTCGAACTGCTCGAAGATGCGCTGCTGGTCTTCGGGCGCGATGCCGGCACCCTGGTCGGTCACCGCCAGCAAGGCCATGCCCTCGGGCGTGCGGCGCGCCTCCATCTGCACGGGCTTGCCCTCGCCATAGCGCAGCGCATTGCTCAGCAGGTTGACGAGGACCTGGCCGATGCGGCTGTCGTCCCACTCACCGACGATGTCTTCGACCACCTCCACCCGCAGGGGCACCTCGCGATAGTGCACGTCGAAATCGGCCACCACATGGCGGGCGAGTTCGCCGAGATTGGTGCGGCGCGGCTGGATGGACAGCTTGCCGTGCTGGATGCGCGAGATGTCCAGCATGTCGTCGATGAGGCGGGTCATGCTGCGCAGCTGGCGATCGTCGCGCGCCACCATGGCCTGCAGGCGCTCGGGACTGAACCAGTCGAGCTTGCCTTTGTTCAACTTCTCCTTGCGCATCACCACGTCCAGCGTCATCACGCTCAGCGGCGTGCGCAGCTCGTGCGAGACCATGGACATGAACTCATCCCGCATCGCCAGCGCGCGCTGCAGCTCGGCCTGGGTGTGCTGCAGCGTCGCCAGCAGACGTTCCTGCTCCGCGCGCGCGGCCTCCAGTTCCAGCAGCTGGCGGCGCAGCTCGCGGCTCTTCAGGTGCAGTTCGGTGAAGACGCGGACCTTGCTCTTGACCGCGTGGGCGTCCAGGGGCTTGTAGAGGAAGTCGACGGCGCCGTTCTCGTAGCCGCGGAAGGTGTAGGACTGCTCGCGGTCGGCCGCGCTGACGAAGACGATGGGCAGGTGCTGGGTGCGCGAGCTGCCGCGGATCAGCTCGGCCAGCTCGAAGCCCGACATGCCGGGCATCTGCACGTCCAGCAGGGCCATGGCGAATTCATGTTCGAGCAGCAGCGACAGCGCTTCGTCGCCGGACGTGGCCGTGTGAACTTCCAGGCGTTCGTCGCGCAGCAGGGCCTCCAGCGCCAGCAGGTTCTCGGGCAGGTCGTCGACGATGAGCAGCTTGGCGACGTCGGGGCGTGCGGTGGTGGTCATGCGCCGCCTCCGGCAGCGCCGAGGCGGAGCAACATGTGCTGGATGCCTTTCAAGGGAAGGATGTGGTCGGGCTGGCAGCGTGCGATGGCCGCCTCGGGCATGGTGGGCACGGCAGCATCTGCGGGCAACTGCACGAGGGTGAGGCCGCCGCGGGCATGGATGGCGGCCATGCCTTCGGCGCCGTCCATGTTGGCGCCGGTCAGCAGCACGCCGGCCAGGGCCGGGCCGTAGGCGTCGGCGGCCGAGATCATCAGCACGTCGATGGAGGGCCGGGCGAAACCGACGGGCGGGTCGCTGCTGAAGGCGAAGCTGCGGTCGGACTCCAGCAGCAGGTGGTAGTCCGCGCTCGCGACATAGACCGTGCCGGGCTGGACGGCCTCCTTGTCGGCAGGTTCGCGAACCGGCAGTGTCAGATGGCTGCCGAGCACGCTGTCGAGCTGGCTGCGGTGGCGCGGCAGCAGATGCAGCACCGCAACGATGGGCAAGGCATAGCTGGCGGGCAGCGGTGCAAGCAGGGCCAGCAGGGCCGAGACGCCGCCTGCCGAGGCGCCGACGACAACGAGTTCGATGTCGCGTGACGGGCTGTTCTTCATCGCTTGCGAAAAAGGCGCTCGCGCAAGGCCACGGGCTCGAAGTCGGCGCCGCGGGCGCAGAAGTCCAGGCTCTCCTTGCTGCCGATGCCGAGGAAGCCGCGGTGGCACAGCGACTGCGAGAACAGGCCGATGGCGCGATCCTGCAGCTTGCGGTTGAAGTAGATCAGCACGTTGCGGCAGCAGATCAGGTGGGTCTCGGAGAAGACGTTGTCGGTGGCCAGGCTGTGGTCGGCGAAGGTGACGTGGCGGCACAGCTCGCGGTCGAAGCGGGCAGCGTCGTAGGCGGCCGTGTAGTAGTTGGAGAAGCCGGCCGTGCCACCGGCCGCCTGGTAGTTGCGCGTGTACTGCTGCAGCTCGCTGACGGGGAAGATGCCCTGGCGCGCGCGCTCCAGCGCGGCGGGGTTGATGTCGGTGGCGTAGATGAGGCTGCGTTCCAGCAGGCCTTCCTCCTGCAGCAGGATGGCCAGCGAATAGACCTCCTCGCCGCTGGCGCAACCGGCCACCCAGATCTTCAGCGACGGGTAGGTGTGCAGCACCGGCATCACATGCTGGCGCAGGGCCAGGAAGAACTCCGGCTCGCGGAACATCTCCGTGAAGGGGATGGTCAGCATCTCCAGCAGCTTGGCGAAGGCGGCGGCATCGCGCAGCACCAGGCCCTGCAGGGCCGAGACCGAGTCGCACTTCAGCTGCTCCATGGCGTGCAGCACGCGGCGCTTCTGCGAGGCGCCCGAGTACTCGCGGAAGTCGTGGTTGTAGCGCGTGTAGATGGCCTCCATCAGCAGGCGCACCTCGATGTCGACGACGGAATGCGGCATCAGCGGCCCTCGATGCCCGGCAGCCAGACGCGCAGCAGCGACATCAGGCGATCCGGATCCAGCGGCTTGGCGAGATAGTCGTTGGCGCCGGCGCGGCGGCATTGCTCCTGGTCGTCGCGCATGGCCTTGGCCGTGATGGCGATGACGGGCAGCTTGCTCCAGCGGGCGTCGGCGCGGATACGGCGCGTGGCCTCCAGGCCGTCCATGACCGGCATCATGACGTCCATCAGCACGATGTCGATGTCGCTCTGGGCCGCCAGCTTCTCCAGCGCCTCGACGCCGTTGCGGGCCGGTTCGACAGTCAGGCCGCGCTGCTCCAGCACGCTGGTCAAGGCGAAGATGTTGCGCGCGTCGTCGTCCACCAGCAGCACCTTGCGGCCCTCGAACACCAGCTCGCGGTTGCGTGCGGTGCGCAGCATGTCGCGCTGCTCGGCGGGCATGCGCGACTCGACCTTGTGCAGGAACAGGGTCACCTCGTCCAGCAGGCGCTCGGGCGAGCGCGCGCCCTTGATGATGATGGAGCGCGAGTAGCGGTTCAGCTGCGCTTCTTCCTCGCGGCTGAGGTGGCGGCCGGTGTAGACGATGACGGGCGGCGGCGTCTTCTCGAGGCTGCGCGCGGCCATGCGCGACAGCAGCTCGGTGCCGTCCATGTCGGGCAGCTTCAAGTCGATGATCATGCAGTCGAAATGCTGCTCGTCCAGCAGCTTCAGCGCCTCCTCGCCGCGCTCCACGGCCACCACCTCGACCTCGTCGTCGCCGATCAGGTGGGCGATGCTCTCGCGCTGGCGCTGGTCGTCCTCCACCAGCAGCAGGCGGCGGATCTGATCGGCGCCGTGGCGCTCCAGCTTGTGGAAGATGTCGACCAGCTCGTCGCGTGTCGTCGGCTTGATGGCGGTGCCGACGGCGCCCATGGGCAGGGCCACGTCGCGGAAGTCCTCGCCGGCAATGATGTGCACGGGGATGTGGCGGGTGCGCGGGTCCTCCTTGAGCCGCTGCAGCACCGACAGGCCGGAGCCGTCCGGCAGGCGGACGTCGAGCAGGATGGCCTGGGGCAGGTGGGTGCTGGCCAGCTCCAGGGCCTCGCGACCGTGGGTGGCGACGATGCAGCGGTACTGCATCTCGTGCGCCAGGTCGTAGAGGATGCCGGCGAAATTGGCGTCGTCTTCCACCACCAGGGCCAGGCGGCGCGGCGTGGCGTCGGGCGTCAGCTGGGGGCGGTCGTCGTCGAACGCCGGCGCCGGCGGCTCGTCGGCAAGGGGCGCGGCGGTCGGTGCAAGCCAGGCTGCGGGTTGCGCAACGGTCGAGTCGTCGGCGCGCGGGGCTTCCGGCATCTGGACCGGCAGGATCAGGGTGAACTGGCTGCCCTGGCCTTCGATGCTGCTGAGATGCAGATCGCCACCGAGCAGGCCGGCGAGCTGGCGCGAGATCGACAGGCCCAGGCCGGTACCGCCGAAGCGCCGGTTCAAGGCGCCGTCGCCCTGGTGGAAGGCCTCGAAGACGCGCTGGTGCTGGGCCGCCGGGATGCCGATGCCGGTGTCCGTCACGACCATGCCGATGCGAGCGTCACGCGGCTCGATGGCGAGGGTCACCGAGCCCTTCTCCGTGAACTTGATGGCGTTGGACAGCAGATTGCGCAGCACCTGCTCGACGCGCTGGCCATCGCTGATGATGGTGGGCGGCAGGCCGGGAGCGAGCTGGATGTCGAAGCGCAGCTGCTTGTCCTGGGCCAGGGGCTGGAAGGTGCGGCGCATGGCTTCGGCCAGGGCGCGCAGGTCCAGCGTGCGCGGCGTGACCTCCATCTTGCCGGCCTCGACCTTGGACAGGTCCAGGATGTCGTTGATCAGCGTCAGCAGGTCCTGGCCGGCCGAGTGGATGGTGGTCGCGAACTTGAGCTGCTCGGCGCTCAGGTTGCCGGGGCGGTTCTCCGCCAGCAGCTTGGACAGGATCAGCGAGCTGTTCAGCGGCGTGCGCAGCTCGTGCGACATGTTGGCCAGGAATTCGCTCTTGTAGCGGCTGGCGCGCTGCAGCTCCAGCGCGCGCTCCCTCAGCTCGGCCTGGGCCTGGCCCAGGGCGGCATTGCGGCGCGACAGGGTCTCGGCCTGCTCGCCGAGCTGCACATTGGTCTGCTCGAGCTCGGCGCGCTGCTCCTCCAGGTTCAGCTGGGATTCGCTCAGCACGCGGGCCTGCTCGCTGAGCTCCTCGTTGGCGGAGCGCAGCTCTTCCTGCTGCACCTGCAGCTCCTCGTTGAGCTGGCGGGTCTCCTCGACGGACAGCTGCAGCCGGTGGCGGAAGTGGGCGGCGTCGATCAGCGCGCCCAGCGTCGTCTGCAGCTGTTCGAGCAGGGCGAGGGCGCGTGCGTCCGGAGCGCCCATGAAGCCCAGCTCCAGCACGCCGTTGACGCGACCTTCGTTCATCGCCGGCACGAGCATGATTTCCTGGGGCAGCGCCTCGCCGAGGCTGGTGGCCACCTTCAGGAAGTCGGCCTTCAGGCCGGGCAGACGCAGGGTCCGGGCGTCGCGCCAGACCTGGGCGAGCAAGCCGTTCTCGGCATCGAGGGGCTCGGCGTCGTCCGCCGCCAGGCCGTGAGCGGCCACCCGGTGCAGGCGGCCATCGTCACCGCGCACGAAGGCGGCCGAGACGACGGCACCGATGCGCTCGGCCAGGAAGGCCAGCGTGCGCTCGCCGATGCCGGCCGCCGCGGGCTCGCTCGCCAGCTGCTCGCCCAGCTCGGCCTGGGCACCACGCAGCCAGGCGCGCTCCTCGTTGTCGACGGCCGTCTGGCGGGCGTCGTTGAGGGCCGCGCCATACTCGCGCGACAGGGTCAGCACGTCGCGCCGCCCGGCCAGGGCGATCGCGCCGCTGGCCAGCAGCAGCAGCGCGATATAGCCGCCCACGGCCGTCCACATGCCGTTCTGCGCGTCCTCGTTGCGCTCGCGCAGCAGGCGCAGTTCGTTTTCGCCGAAGGCCCGCAGCTCACGGCGGATCTCGTCCATCAGCTGCTTGCCGGTCTGCAGGCGGATGGACTCGTCCACGGCCTCGCCGCGACGACGCATGTCGATGATCTTCTGCGCGAAATCGTTCCAGCGCTGCGCCAGCGCGTCCACGCGGCGCAGCCGGTCCACCTGGTTCGGGTTGTCGGCCGCCAGTTGCTGGGCGCCCCGCAGTTCGGCGCTGAACTTGGACTGGCCCAGCACATAGGGGGCCAGGAAGCTCTCATCGCCGGCGATGGCGAAGCCGCGCATGCCGCTTTCCTGGTCGACGATCAGGGCGGCCAGCTCATGCCCCTTGGCCACCATGCGGTGGGTGTGATCCACCCAGTTCAGCAGGCCGACGAGATGCCACAGCAGGCCGACGAAAACGATGATGCTGCCCAGGCCCATCGCCAGCGGAATGGCGAGATTGCGGGTGAGGATGCGTTTGAATTGACTCGTGTCTTCGGCGCTGGTCTCGTTCATCGCTTGCCTTGATGTCGTGAGCGTGCCCCCACTGGCCCTCACGCGAACCCAGGCACGACGCAAGACGCATGCCGATCCGGTCGCGAACCGCGGGCGGTCTTCAGGTCAAGGGAAAGACGGCCCGAGGCGGACCGGGCCGGGCGGTGGTGGCAGGGCAATCGGCAAAATTTGCCGTCAACTCATCCACGCGGCGGGAAGAAACGTCTCAGTCTTTCTACCGACAGCGGCTTGCTCAGCACATGGTCGATGCCGGCCCGCATGGCCTCGTCATGGGCCTTGGCGCCGCTGCGTCCGGTCACGGCGATGAGGACGAGGTCGGCCCCGTAGCTCTCGCGCAGGCGCCTGGACAGCTCCACGCCGTCCAGGTCGGGCAGGCCCAGATCGACCAGGGCGCAGACGGGCCGGTACTCGTCCACGGCGGTCACGGCGTCCTTGGCATTGGTGGCGAAGCGCACGCTGTAGCCGTCCTCCCGGAGCAACTCGCTCAACGATTCGCAGGCGTCCAGGTCGTCGTCGACCAGTACTACCCGGATGTCCTCCATCGCCATGACGCTCTCCTCTGGTCCCAGTGGCGGCGCTGCCTGATACCGACCCGCCATTGGGTCGGCCGCCTGATCTGTAACGCCTTGATAGCCAGATTTAGCAAATGTGATGCCAGCGCCTGGGCGATCAGGAAGGCAGGCAACCCAGGGCCGCGTCGACGACGGCTGAGGTCGTGATGCCGAAGTGTTGGGCCAGGGCGGCCGCCGGTGCGGATTCGCCGAAGCTGTCGATGCCGACGACGGCACCTTCCAGTCCGACGTATTGCCGCCAGCCGGGCGTCACGCCGGCCTCGACGGCGACGCGCGGCACTGCAGGCGGCAGTATGGCGCGGCGCCAGGCGGCGTCCTGCTGCTCGAAGGTGAAGCAGGACGGCATGGAGACGACACGGGCGTTGACGTCTCGATCCGCCAGCGTCTTTTGCGCCTCGACGGCGAGGGCCAGTTCCGAGCCGGTGGCGATCAGCACGAGCTGCAGCGGCTTGTCGGCCGCCTCCTTTACCAGCACATAGCCGCCCTTCTCGATGGCGGCCAGGGTGTCGGCATTGCGCGCCTGGTGGGCCAGGTTCTGGCGCGACAGGATGAGGCAGGTGGGGGTGTGCAGATGGCGCACGGCGGTCTGCCAGGCGACTTCGGTCTCGACGGCGTCTCCTGGGCGCCAGACGTCGAGATTGGGCACCAGGCGCAGCGTGGCAATCTGCTCCACGGGCTGGTGGGTGGGGCCGTCCTCGCCCAGCCCGATGGAGTCGTGGGTGAAGACGTAGATCGGGTTGATGCGCATCAGCGCCGCCATGCGGATGGCATTGCGGGCGTATTCCGAGAACATCAGGAAGGTGCCGGCGAAGGGGCGCAGGCCGCCGTGCAGGGTGAGGCCGGTCTGGATGGCCACCATGGCGAACTCGCGCACGCCGTAGTGCAGATAGTTGCCGCCGCCGGCCGCCTTGGTCACCGGGCGGCAACCCTTCCACTGCGTCAGGTTGGACGGCGCCAGGTCGGCCGAGCCGCCCAGCAGTTCGGGCAGCAGGCCGGCCAGCGCCGTGAGGCTGTTCTGCGAGGCTTTGCGGGAAGCGATGGTCTCGCCGCGTTGGGCCGCGGCGGCGAGCAGGGCCGCGGCGCGGTCGTCGAAATCGGTCGGCAGTTCGCCGCGCAGGCGGCGCCGCAACTCCGCGGCGCGCGGATGGCGGGCGAGCGCTGCTTCCCACTCGCGCTGGGCGGCGGCGCCGCGCTCGCGGGCATCGAGCGCGCGGCGGGCGCCCTCGGGCACGACGAAGGGGGCGTGCGGCCAGGCCAGCGCCTCGCGTACGGCCTGCACTTCGGCGGCGCCGAGAGGCGCGCCGTGCACATCGTGGCCGCCCGCCTTGTTGGGCGAGCCGCGGCCGATCTGGGTGCGGGCGCAGATCAGCACCGGCTTGTCGGTGGAGGCAGTGGCCGTGCGCAGCGCGGCGTCGATGGCGGCAGGGTCGTGGCCGTCCACGTTGCGGATGACGCGCCAGCCATAGGCCTCGAAGCGGGCCGGCGTGTCGTCGCTGAACCAGCCCTGCACATCGCCGTCGATGGAGATGCCGTTGTCGTCGTAGATGACGACCAGCTTGTTCAAACCCCAGGTGCCGGCCAGCGAGCAGGCCTCGTGGGAGATGCCTTCCATCAGGCAGCCGTCGCCACAGAAGGCGAAGGTGCGATGGTCGATCAACTGATGCTCGGGCGTGTTGAACTCGGCGGCGAGCAGCTGTTCGGCGAGCGCCATGCCGACGGCATTGGCCAGGCCTTGGCCGAGCGGACCGGTCGTCGTCTCGACACCGGGCGTCAGGCCGACTTCGGGGTGGCCGGGCGTCTTGCTGTGCAGCTGGCGGAAGTTGCGCAGCTCTTCCACGGCCAAGTCGTAGCCGCTCAGGTGCAACAGGCCATAGAGCAGCATGGAGCCGTGGCCGTTGGACAGCACGAAGCGGTCGCGGTTGGGCCATTGCGGGTCGGCCGGGTTGTGGCGCAGGTACTGGCCCCACAGCACGGCCGCGATGTCGGCCATGCCCATGGGCATGCCCGGGTGGCCGGAGTTGGCCTGCTGCACGGCGTCGACAGCGAGCAGGCGCAGGGCGTTGGCGGCGAGGGTGAGGTCGGGGCTGTTCATGCTTGGGTGGTGCGAATGAGTTGTTCGAGGGTCTCGGTGTCAGCAATGAACTGCGCGATGCCTTCGGCCAGCTTGTCGCGGGCCATCGCATCGGCGGCCAGCGCGGCGTGGAACTCGGCTTCGGACAGCGGCGCGGGCGCGGCGTCCAGGTGACCGTCGGGCGAGAGGCGGCGTTCGACGGCTGTCGTCGCCTGACTCAGCTCGGCCAGCAGGGCCGGGCTGATGGTCATCAGGTCGCAGCCGGCCAGCGCCACGATCTGGCCGGTGTTGCGGAAGCTCGCCGCCATCACCTCGGTGCGGATGCCATGGCGCTTGTAGTGGCGGTAGATCTCCTCGACCGAGCGCACGCCGGGGTCGTTGGGGCCGGCTTGTGCCGCCTCGTCCCAGCTGTTGCCCGCCGTCTTCTTGAACCAGTCGTAGATGCGGCCGACAAAGGGTGAGATCAGCTGCACGCCGGCATCCGCGCAGGCCCGGGCCTGAGCGAGACAGAACAGCAGCGTGAGATTGGTGCGGATGCCTTGCTGCTCCAGTTGGCGTGCCGCCTGGATGCCTTCCCAGGTCGACGCCAGCTTGATCAAGACGCGGGCTCGCGGTACGCCGGCGGACGCATACAGCTCGATGAGGCGCTGGGCCGTGGCGACCGAAGCGGCGCTGTCGTGGCTGAGGCGCGGGTCGATCTCGGTCGACACGCGGCCGGGCACGAGCTTGAGGATTTCGATGCCGAAGGCCACCAGCAGATGCTCGGCCACGGTCGACGGCGACGCGCCGGGATGGGCAGCGACGGCCTGCTCCAGCAGTGGCCGGTAGCGCGGCGACTGCACAGCCTTCAGCACGAGGGATGGGTTGGTCGTCGCGTCCTGCGGCTGGAACTGCGAGAGCTGGTCGAAGTCGCCGGTGTCGGCGACGACGGTGGTGTGTTGGCGGAGCTGGTCAAGGCTGTTCATGGGCAAAGCGCGACCCTGCCGCGGTCAGGCAGCACAGGCCATGTGGGTGAAGAAAGGGGTTAGCCGAACTCGGCGCGCAGCGCGCCGTAGAGCCTTTGGAAGCGCTCGAAGCGCGGCTTCAATTCCGCGGCCAGCGCGGCATCGGGTTCGGCAACGCGGGCGATCTCGGGCGTTCGGCAGACCTCGTCGACGTTGCCGCCGCAGGCCAGCCAGGCCAGGCGCGCAGCGCCCAGGGCGCCACCGGCTTCGGCGCCGACGCCGTTGACGAGGCGCACGTTCAACAGCGAGGCGAGCAACCTGGCCCACCATTCGCTGCGGGCGCCGCCGCCCACCAGCCACAGCGACTCCGCCGTGCCGCCGCCGGCTTGCAGGGCTTGCCAGCCTTCAAGCAGACCGAAGCCCACGCCTTCCAGCACCGCATAACCCAGGGCCGCGGCGTCATGCTCATGCGTGAGGCCGAAGAACACGCCTTGCGCATTGGCGTTGTTGTGCGGCGTGCGTTCACCGCTGAGGTAGGGCAGGAAGATGGGTGCGCGCTCGCGCTGGGCCGGCGTGAGCTGCGCGACCTTGGCGATCAGCTCGGCCTCGCCCGGTTCGCCCAGCAGCTGCGTGACCCAGCGCAGCGCACTGGCCGCGCTGAGCATGACGCTCATCTGGTGCCAGGTGTCGGGCAGGGCATGGCAGAAGGCGTGCACGGCCCGAGCCGGGTTGGGGCTGAAGGCGGGGTTGCACAGGAAGATGACGCCCGAGGTGCCCAGCGACAGAAAGCCCTGGCCCGGCTTGACGACACCCATGCCGACGGCGCTGGCCGCGTTGTCGCCGCCACCGCCCGCGATCGGGATGCCGGCCTTCAGGCCCCAGCGCTCGGCCAGCTCATGCTTGAGGCCGGCGCTCGGCTCGCTGCCTTCGACAAGGCGGGGCATATGGCTTTCGCTCAGCCCGGTCAGCGCCAGCGCCTCGGGCGACCAGCGCCGACGGGCGACGTCCAGCCACAGCGTGCCGGCGGCGTCGCTCATCTCGCTGACGTAGGAGCCACTGAGCTGCAGGCGCAGCCAGTCCTTGGGCAGCAACACCTTGGCCACGCGGGCGAACAACTCGGGCTCGTGCTGGCGCATCCACGCCAGCTTCGGGGCGGTGAAGCCCGGCATCGCCAGGTTGCCGGTGATGGCCGGCAGCTCGGGGCAGGCGGCCATCATCTCGGCGCACTGGGCGCTGCTTCGGCCATCGTTCCACAGGATGGCCGGCCGCAGCACGCGGTCGGCCTCGTCCAGCGTGACGGCGCCATGCATCTGCCCCGACAACCCGATGCCGCGCACGCCGGCCAGCGCCGCGGCGTGGCTGTTGCCCAGCTTGGCCATGCCCTCGTCGAGGGCGACCCACCACGCCGCCGGGTCCTGCTCGCTCCACAGCGGTTGCGGCCGCTGCACAGTGAGCGCGACACCCGTGGTCGCGACGATGTGGTGCTGCTCGTCGAGCAGCAGCAGCTTCAGCTCGGAGGTGCCGAGGTCGATGCCGAGGAACATCTCAAATCTCCGGGAGGGCTTTTCGTGGCGGCGGATGTTCGCCGCCTTTGGTTTTCAGCACAGCCACAGAGACACAGAGGCACAGAGAGGGCAGGTCAGAGGCAACAGCGCGCTGCCTCTGTGTCTCTGTGCCTCTGTGGCTTTGTTCCTGGACCGTGCCGGGCTCCGATCAGACGAAGTTGTTGACGATGTTTTCCAGACGCTCCTGGCGGCCCGAGCGAGGAGTGGGCGAGATGCCTTGTGCGTGCACAACGGCCGCGAGATCGTCGAGGCTGGCGCCACCGTGAATCTTCTGGCCCAGATCACCCTCCCAACCGGCGTAGCGATCGGCCACAACCTTCTCCAGCTGGCCGCTTTCGAACAGCGCGGCCGCGCTGAGGAAGGCGCGGGCCATGGTGTCCATGCCGCCGATGTGGCCCTCGAGCTGGTCGATGGGGTCGATGGACTGGCGGCGCACCTTGGCGTCGAAGTTGGTGCCGCCGGTGGTGTAGCCGCCGTGGCGGATCATCTCCAGCATGGCCGGCACGAGGGCGGCGTGGTTGTTGGGGAACTGGTCGGTGTCCCAGCCCAGCTGCTCGTCGCCGCGGTTGGCGTCCAGCGAGCCGAAGATGCCCAGGGCGCAGGCGGTCGCCACTTCATGCTCGAAGCTGTGGCCGGCCAGGGTGGCGTGGTTGACCTCGATGTTGACCTTGACCTCGTTCTCCAGGCCATAGGTCTTCAGGAAGCCGTAGACCGTGGCGCTGTCGTAGTCGTACTGGTGCTTGGTGGGCTCCTGCGGCTTGGGCTCGATGAGGATGGTGCCCTTGAAGCCGATCTTGTGCTTGTGCTCGACGACCGAGGCGAGGAAGCGGCCGTACTGGGCCAGCTCGCGCTTGAGGTCGGTGTTCAGCAGGGTCTCGTAGCCTTCGCGGCCGCCCCACAGCACGTAGTTGGCGCCGCCCAGGCGATTCGTCCACTCCAGCACATGCTTCACTTGCGCGGCGGCGTAGGCATAGACCTCGGGGTCGGGGTTGGTGGCGGCGCCGCTCATGAAGCGACCGTTGGAGAACAGATTGGCCGTGCCCCACAGCAACTGCACCTTGCCGTCCTGCATCTTCTTGGCCGCGGCTTCGAGCAGGCCGTCGAGGATGCGGTTGGACTCGGCCAGGTTGGCGCCTTCGGGAGCCACGTCGCGGTCATGGAAGCACCAGTAGGGCAGGCCGAGCTTGCCGAAGAAGTCGAAGGCGGCGTCCAGCTTCATGTACGCCGCCTTGACGGGGTCGGCCTCGTTGAACCAGGGGCGCTGGAACACCGTCTGCCCCAAGCCGAAGACGTCCTCGCCCTTCCAGCAGAAGTTGTGCCAGTAGCAGACGGCCGGACGCAGGTGCTCGGCCAGGGTCTTGCCGAGCACGACGCGATTGGCGTCGTACCAGCGGTAGGCCAGCGGGTTGGTGGAGGAGGGGCCTTCGTACTTGACGGTGGGGAGGTCGGAATAGGCGGTGCTCATGGCGGGGTCCTTACTGCGGGATCGGGGGTGTGGATGGGAAAAGGGTTCAGGCGGTGGCCGGCACGGCGTTCGTCGAGCCGTTGTCGTCGTCGCGGCGGGTGCCGGCCTTGCTGCGGCGCTGGGCGAGTTCATCGGACATCTGCAGCGTGGTCTGCTTGCTCAGCTTGTTGAAGAGCAGGCACAGCGTGCAGGCCGCGAACAGGCCGCCGACGACGAAGCTGGACGCGACGCGGTAGCCCTCGACGGCGTTGGGTGCCGTGGGCAGGTGGGTGTCGTAGCCGAAGAAGCCGGCCAGCAGCCACAGGAAGCCGGCGCCGCCCAGGGCCAGGCCGACCTTCAGCGAGAAGCCGATGGTGGCGAACACCATGCCGGTGAAGCGGCGGCCGGTCTGCCACTCGGAGTAGTCGGCCGCGTCGGCATACATGGACCACATCACGGCGACGGTCGGTGCGTAGAACACGGCGGAGAGCACATGCAGGCCCAGCATGAGCCAGACGGCCTCGGGCGGCAGCAGATACATGGCACAGGCCGTCAGCGTGCACAGGCCGAAGCAGACGATGCCGATGGCGCGGCGGCCATAGCGGGCCGACAGCCCCATCGACGCCATGATGAAGATGATGGTCGTCAGCGTGCCGGCCATGTTGATGATGCTGTTGAACACATCGGCCGCGTTGGACTGCGCGAGGTTGTCGCGTGTGCCGTGCACGATGTAGCCCAGGGTGTCGGCCAGGCTGCCGGTGCCGGCCGCATCCGGCGTGGTCAGGCCCACCGCGGCCAGGAAGTCGAACATGGCCGCCTTGTCGGCGTAGTGGTGGTAGTAGTTGAAGTGGGCGCCACCGCGCAGCGACAGCATGGCGAACTGGAACAGGGTGTAGAGCACCAGCGTGATCCAGGGGCTGTTCTTCAGCAGGTCGCCGAAATCCTGCCTGGGCGAGGACGTGGTGTCCTGGATGGGCTTGATGCGTTCCTGCGTCGTGAAGAAGGTGACGAGGAAGAGCACCAGGCAGGCGACGGCCCAGATGGTCATCGTCATCTGCCAGCCATGCGCGCGGTCATGACCTTGTGCGAACTTGGCCACCAGCGGCAGCGTCAGGCCGCCCACGGCGAACTGCGCCACGTTGACCGACACGAAGCGGAAGGAGTTGAGCTTGGTGCGCTCGTTGAGGTCCGCCGTCATGACCCCGCTCATGGCCGAGTAGGGCATGTTGTTCATGCTGTACAGCGTCATCAGCAGGGTGTTGGTGATGCCGGCATAGGCGATGACCATGCCGGTGCTCCAGCCCCAGGCTGGATCGGGCGCCGTGTAGGCCAGCACCATGACGATGGCCCAGGGCACAGACGTCCACAGCACCCAGGGGCGGAACTTGCCCCAGCGGGTGTTGGTGCGGTCGGCCAGCACGCCCATGACGGGGTCGAAGAAGGCATCCCACAGCTTGGGCCACAGCAGGATGGCCGCGGCCGTGTTGGCGCTGAGACCGAACACGTCCGTGTAGAAGTTCAGCTGGAACAGGATCATGGACATGAAGACCAGATTGGCCGCGGCATCGCCGCAGCTGTAACCGGCCTTCTCCACGAAGGAGAGGCGATGGTGGGTGATGGCCATGTTTGTCTCGTCTTTTGTTATGGATGAGTCAGGCGTCAGGGCCTGGCTTCATAAGAGAAATAGTCGAAGTCAGCGGCAAGCTTCTGGCCCGACAGATCCTGGCAGGCAATGCCGATGAAGTTGCCGGTAAAGCCGAAGCTGCGCGCGAAGCCGTTGACGAACTGGGTCGCGAACTCGTCGCTCAGCATGGCGGCGTCCAGGGCCGGGCCGATGTCCTGCCAGGCGGCATCGCCTTGGCGGAACTGGAACTGGTAGCGCTCGTGCTTGAACTCGACGGCCAGGTCCACGGCGCCGTCCTTCAGCTCGACGGCCGTGGCCGGCTCGCTCAGCGCCGCATCGCGGTTGAGCGTCAGGCGCACCACGCGCTTGTTCGAGTCCACGTCGCGGCTGACGTGCAGATAGGCGTGGTTGCTGGTGTTGTAGTAGGCCACCAGGCCTGCCATCTGCTGGAACAGCTCGGGCTGGAATTCCAGGCGCGTCTCGACGCGGCAGTTGAAGTGCTGCTGACGGCGCGCGACCAGGCTCTGGTCGAACAGGCTCATCAGCGATTCGCGGCCCTTGAGGCGCAGGAAGCCGGGGCGTTCGGTCAGCGAGATCCAGCGCTCGTCGAAAGGGACGCGCAGCGAGTTCAGGTGGTGGTTGAGGTTCACCCCGTCGAAGTCGTCGCGCGCCGGCTCGGCAGCGAACACATGCTCGGGCAGGCCCGGCTCGGCCGTCTGCAGGCGTGGTGCATTGCCGCCGCCTTCGACCTCGGGCCAGTCGTCGTCGCGCCAGTGCAGGCGCTGGATGCCGGTCTCGCGGCCCAGCGGGCAGTGCAGACCCTCGTAGACGCCGTTCTGCTTGTCTGCATTCGGGCCGCTCCATTCCAGCGGCCGGCCGCAGAGATGGGCCATATACCAGTCGCCGTTCTGCGTCTGCACGAGGCTGGCGTGGCCGCTGCGCTGCAGGCCATCGGTGGGCTGCTTCCAGGCCGTCAGCAGCGGATTGCCGGGCAGGGTCTCGTAGGGGCCGTCGATGTGGCGCGAACGGGCCAGCGTGACGGCGTGCTCGTAGAAGGTACCGCCCTCGGCCGTCAGCAGGTAGTACCAGCCCTTGCGGCGATACAGGTGCGGGCCTTCGACGACCTGCAGTTCGGTGCCGGCGTAGATGTTCTTCACCGGGCCGACGAGGCGCTTGGCCTCATGGTCGTATTCCTGCAGCAGGATGCCGTTGAAGTGGTGCTTGCCGGGCTGATGGATCCACTGCTGGTTCACGAGCCAGTGGCGGCCATCGTCGTCGTGGAAGAGGCTGGGGTCGAAGCCCGAGCTGTTCAGGTAGATGGGTTCGCTCCAGGGGCCGTCGATGCTGGGCGCGGTGATGAGGTAGTTGTGGGTGTCCTTGAAGGCGCCGATGGTGGAGCGCACATCGGTGTAGATCAGCCAGAACTGGCCGCCCGCGTAGCTCAGGCAGGGGGCCCAGACGCCGGCCGAGTCGGGGTGGCCGGTCAGGTCGAGCTGGCTCTTGCGCGTGCAGGCGTAGCTGTGGTGGCGCCAGTGCTTCAGGTCGCGCGAGTGGTGGATGCGCACGCCGGGCCACCACTCGAAGGTGGAGGTGGCGATGTAGTAGTCGTCGCCGACGCGGCAGATCGAGGGGTCGGCGTGGAAGCCCGGCAGGATGGGATTGGTGATCATGGGGTCAGGACAACAAGGTCATGCGGCCGCGGCCAGGCGGCTGGCGGCAATCAGGGGGCGGGTGAGTCGGTAGCGGGCCAGGGCGGCGGCGCCGACCGGCACGGCATCGGCGCCGAAGCGCGACAGGGTGACCAGGGGTGGCGCCACATTGGCGGCGCTGGCCTGGCTTTCCAGCGTCCGGAAGGCGTGTTCGAGAAAGGGGGCGCCGAGTTCGACGGCGGGGCCGCCGAGCACGATGCGGCCCGGGTCGTAGGCGGCGCAGAGGTTGCCCAGCAGCAGGCCCAGATAGCGGCCGGCGCTGGCAACCGCTTCGACCCCTTCCGCCTGTTTGCCGCGCAGCCGGTGCTGGACTTCGGTGAGGCCGACGCTGCCGCTCTCGGGCAGCATGGAGCGAAAGCCGATCAACGCCTCGGCGCAACCCCGGCGGCCGCAGCTGCAGCGAGGCCCGTCGAGTTCCAGCGTCATGTGGCCGACCTCGCCGGCCAGCCCGTGAGCGCCCGTCAGCAGGCGGTCCTCGACCACGACGCCGGCGCCCACGCCGACACCCAGGCTGAGATAGATCAGCGGATCCTGGCGACTGTCGTTGGTGGCGAACTCCAGCTCACCGAGCGCCGCGACGTCGGCCTCGTTCTGCACGAACAGCGGCACGCCCTGCAGCGGCGTCGTGCGCAGATGTTCGGTCAACAGGCCGCCCACCGGCAGGTCGCGCCAGCCGAGGTTGTGGGCGAAGTGCAAATGGCCGCGCTGCTCGTCCACACCACCGGGCAGGCCGATGCCGATGCCGATGACGCGCTGGGCCGGCGTGTCCAGTCGCGCATGCACCTGCGCCAGCAGCTTGGCGGCACGCACCAGGGCGAGATGAGCGTCGCGGCCGGCGTCCAGCGGCGAGCGGGCGCGGGCCAGCACGTCGCCGGTCAGCGAGGTGGCGACGACGCTGACGCCATCGACGCCGACCTCGGCACCCAGCAGCACCAGGCGGCCCGGGTCGACGAAGAGCGGCGTGGGCCGGCGGCCCAGCTCGCCGGTGGCGACGACGTCGCGCTCCAGCAGCCAGCCCTCGGAAATCAATTCCTTGACCAGCGCGCTGACGGTGGACTTGGTGAGCTGCAGCGACTCGGCCAGGGCCGCGCGCGACTGGCCCGGCCAGGCGCTCAGCTGCCGCACGATGGCCATGCGGTTGAGGTCCTTGAGCAGATGCTGGTCGGCGGTCAGCTGCATGCCAGCACCTCGGAGGCCGCACGCGGGCGGCCGGCGTGCAACAGGGCGCCACCGATCAAGGTGACGCCGATGGCAGCGGTCAGGGCCTGGGCGGCGCCGGAGAACTTGGCGGCGACGACGCAGGCTTCCCAGTTCGCCGCGATCAGCCAGGCGAGCAGGGCGCCGAGGGTCGCCAGCAAGCCGCCCGCCGTCAGCAGGCCGCGATGGGCGCCGTGCAGGTCCACGCCGGCAGCGATGTCCACGCGCTCGAAGCGGCCGCGGAACCACAGCCAGAACAGCCCGAGGCTGGTCAGGTGCATCAGGCCGGCGAAGACGAAGACCCATTGCTGGGTGCCGGTCCACTGCACGGCGAGTGCTGCCAGCAGCGCGATGAACATGCCGCCGACGCCGCCGGCCGTGGCGCCCAGGCCGATGACGGCGCCTGAGACCCGGGTCGGGAAGAGGTCGGTGGCCGAGGTCAGCAGATTGGCCGACCAGGCCTGGTGGCAGGCGGTTGCCAGCGTGATGAGGCCGACGCACAGCGCGAAGCTCTCGCTGTAGTAAGCCAGGATGGCGCCGGGCATGCAGGCCGCGGCGATGCCCATGGCCGTCATGCGGGCGCGGCCGACGGGCCAGCCGCGCTGGAGCAGCGTGCTGGACAGCCAGCCGCCGGCGATGGAGCCGATGCTGGAGCCCAGATAGATCAGCGCGACGAGACCGGCACTCTTCAGCGGGTTCTGGCCGCGCTCGCGTTCCAGATAGGACGGCAGCCAGAACAGGAAGAACCACCAGACCGGATCGGTCAGCAGCTTCGCCGTCAGAAAGGGCCAGATGGCCTTGAAGCGCAGCAGGGCGGTCCAGGGCAGCTTGATGGCGGCCTCCTGCGCCGGCTGGCCGGCGCGGATATGGGCCAGCTCCTGGGCCGACACGCCGCGATGCTGCTCCGGCGCGTTGAAGCCGTGTTCCCAGAACACCAGCCAGGCCAGGCCCGCGCCGCCGATGGCGACGAAGGCGAACTGCCAGCCGAAGCTGACGGCCAGCCACACGGTGATGGGCGAGGCGATGACGCCCAGGGCCGTGCCCGAATTGAAGATGCCGGTGGCCAGGGCGCGCTCCTGCTGTGGGAACCACATGGCCACGGCCTTGATGGCGGCCGGGAAGTGGGCCGCCTCGGCCATGCCGAGCAGGAAGCGCACGACGACGAGGCCGATCACCGAAGCCACCACGCCGTGCAGGGCAGCGGCCGCCGACCACAGCAGCAGGGCGGCTGCCAGGCTGCGTTTGACGCCGAAGCGGTCGATGGCTATGCCGATCAGCGGTGGGAAGGCGGCATAGGCAGCCGTGAAGGCGAAGGTGATCCAGCCGTAGTCGGCATCGGTCAGGGCCAGGCCGCCGGCCTCGAGGGGCTGCTGCAGGCTGGTCTTCAGCACCGACAGCGCATTGCGGTCGACGTAGTTGATGGTGGTCGCGACGAACAGCAACGCACAGATGACCCAGCGCTGCCGGCCCAGCGACCTGGCGACCGAGCCGACCATCACGCGGCCTTGAACGCAGCCGCCCCGGGCGCGGTGGCGGGGGCGGAGGTCGCGGGAGCCGGGATGGCGAGGTCAGGGTTCAACGGGCTGTCTCCAGGGGCGTGGCGCTCGGTGGCGCCTCTTTTCGGACTTGCTACGGGCTCAAATGTAGCGCTACCATTTTGCTTTGTGCAAGCGAGAAATCTCTAACATTCCCGCATTTCCGGGGTCTTGGCCAGCACGACAACAGGAGACAGGATGAGGACTTGGGCCAAGAGCCTGGCGGCGGCGCTGCTGCTGGGGCTGGCATTGCTGCCGGCATGGGGCGCCGTGGAGGACGGCTACGACCTGTGGCTGCGCTACCGTGACCTGCCCGCGGCGGTTCAGGCGCGGGTGCTGACCCAGGCGCGCAGCATCGTCACCGCGGAACCGACGTCGCCGACGCTGCAGTCGGCCGTGGACGAACTCAAGCGCGGCGTGGCGGGTTTGACGGGGCGGGAGCCGACGTCGTCGGACAAGCCGGTGGACGGGGCGCTGATGCTGGTCACGCCCGCCCATGCGCCGGCGGGTATCGGGCTGCCTTGGACGGAGCTGGGCCGCGAGGGCTATGCGCTGCGCAGCGCGAAACTGGGCGGCCGTACCGTGACGCTGATCGCGGCCAACACCGACATCGGCCTGCTCTACGGCAGCTTTGCCTGGCTGCGCGCGGCCCGGACCGGCGCCGACCTCGCCAGGCTCGACCAGCGCTCGGCACCCCAGGTCGACCTGCGCCTGCTCAACCACTGGGACAACCTGGACCGCAGCGTCGAGCGCGGCTATGCCGGCGCGTCGATCTGGGACTGGTGGAAGCTGCCCGACCTCCGCGACGCCCGCTACGTCGACTACGCCCGGGCCAATGCGTCGCTGGGCATCAACGCCACGGTGCTGAACAACGTCAATGCCAAGGCCGATTCGCTGACGGCGCCCTTCATCGCCAAGGCCGCGGCGCTGGCCGAGGTGTTCCGGCCCTATGGCATCAAGGTCTGGCTGTCGGCGCGCTTCTCGTCGCCGGTGGAGCTGGGCGGGCTGAAGACGGCCGACCCGCTGGATCCGGCCGTGCGCGCCTGGTGGAAGGCCAAGGCGGACGAGATCTACCGGGCCATCCCGGACTTCGGCGGCTTCCTCGTCAAGGCCAATTCCGAAGGCCAGCCAGGCCCGCAGGACTATGGCCGCAACCATGCCGACGGCGCCAACATGCTGGCCGAGGCGCTGTCGCCGCATGGCGGCCTCGTGATGTGGCGGGCCTTTGTCTACGCGCCTGACACCAGCGATCGCGCAAGCCAAGGCTACGCGGAGTTCCAGCCGTTGGACGGCAAGTTCGCACCCAACGTCATCGTCCAGGTCAAGAACGGCGCCATCGATTTCCAGCCCCGCGAGCCTTTCCACCCGCTGTTCGGCGCCATGCCCAGGACGCCGCTGGCGCTGGAGCTGCAGATCACCAAGGAATACCTCGGCTTCTCGACCCATCTCGTCTACCTCGGGCCGCTGTTCGAGGAGGTGCTGCGCACCAGGCCCGATGACAAGACGGTGGCCCAGCTCGTCAAGGCGATGGCGGGCGTGGCCAATATCGGTAGCGACCGCAACTGGAGCGGCTCGCATTTCGACCAAGCCAACTGGTATGCCTTCGGCCGCATGGCCTGGGGCCCGAACCTGGCCGCAGACGCCGTGGCGCGCGAATGGGTGCAGCAGACCTTCACGACCACGCCGCATGCCGTGGACAGCATCGTGTCGATGATGACCGCCTCGCGCGAGGCGGTGGTCGACTACATGACGCCGCTGGGGTTGCACCATCTGATGGGCACTGGCCACCACCACGGCCCGGCGCCCTGGGTCGACAACCTCGAGCGGGCCGACTGGAACCCGGTCTATTTCCACCGCGCCGGCCGTGACGGCATCGGCTTCGACCGCAGCCCGCGCGGCAGCCATGCGATAGCCCAGTACCCGCCCGAGTGGGCGGCGCGCCTGGCCCGGCCGGAAACGACACCCGAAGCCTGGCTGCTGTGGTTTCATCATCTGCCCTGGGACTACAGAACTGCCTCCGGTCGCACGCTGTGGGCCGAGCTGGTGGCCCACTACGACCGCGGCGTTGCCAGCGTGGTCGCCATGCGCTCGCAATGGGATGCGTTGAAGCCCGACATCGACGCGCGCCGCCACGCCGAGGTCGCTGCCTATCTCGCCGTGCAGCAGAGCGAAGCCCGCTGGTGGCGTGACGCTTGCCTGGCCTATTTCCAATCTGTCTCGGGCCTGCCACTGCCGGCAGGCACTCAGCCCCCGGCGCGCTCGCTGGAGGAGTACAAAGCCTTGCGCTTCCCCTTCGCCCCGGGCCGGGGAGGTTGACGAAATATGATTGCGCAAACAGCCCCACCATCATTCGAGGGAACCCTTTGAAGCCATCCGCACGTGCTGGACGCAGCACCAAGGTCGCCACCATCGCCGACGTGGCCCAGCTTGCCGGGGTGTCGCCGATGACGGTTTCGCGGGTCATCAACGGCGAGCAGAACGTGAGGCCCGGCACGCGCGAGAAGGTGCAGGCCGCCGTCGCCGAGCTGAACTACGTGCCCAACCAGGCCGCCCGCCACCTGGCCGGTTCGGAGCCTATCCGCATCGGCATGCTTTACATCGACCCGACGGCCGGCTACCTCAACGAGTTCCTCATCGGCCTGCTGAACAAGGCCAGCCTGCGCCATGTGCAGCTCATCGTGCAGCGCTGCGAAGCCGCGCGCGAGGGCGAGGAAAAGCCGGTGGCCGAGATGATTGCCAACGGCATCGATGGCCTCATCCTGCCGCCGCCCTTCTGCGATTCCCAGCCCCTGCTCAAGCTGGTCGCCGAGACCGACACGCCCTCGGTCGTCGTCTCCGCCGGCCAGCCGCCCGACGATGTCTGCGCCGTCGGCATCGACGACTACCAGGCCGCCTACGAGATGACGCGCCATCTGCTCAACCTCGGCCACCACCGCCTGGGCTTCATCATCGGCGACCCCTACCAGAGCAGCAGCTCGCGCCGCCTGGCCGGCTTTCACGCCGCGATGACCGATGCCGGTCTGAACATCGCCGAGGAAGAGGTCGTCGCCCAGGGCATGTTCACCTACCGCTCGGGCCTGGACGCCGCCGAGTTCCTGCTGTCGCAGGAGCAGCGGCCGACGGCCATCTTCGCCAGCAACGACGACATGGCCGCCGCCACCGTCGCCATCGCCCACCGCATGGGCCTGGACGTGCCCAGTGACCTGACCGTCGTCGGGTTCGACGATGCGCCGCTGGCCACGACGATCTGGCCCGAACTCACCACCGTGCGCCAGCCCATCATGGAGATGGCCGGCGCGGCGGTGGACCTGCTGGTGCGCCACATCAAGGCGCGCCGCACCGGAGAGCCTCTGCCCTGCGAGCATGAGCTCAAGGATTTCGAACTGGTCCGACGCCAGTCCGACGCGGCCCCGCGGCTGCGCCCCCCATTGCGCAAAGCATGACCCCCGGCCCCGCGTGGGCCGTTTTTGCATGACGCCACTTTCCGCCCCCCGCTTCAAGCGCCTGCTGCTGACCGGCGCCGCCGGCAATCTCGGCCGCGTGCTGCGCCCGCGCATGAAGGCCTACTGCGACGTGCTGCGCCTGTCCGACCTCGCGGCCCTGGACCCGGCCGGCGACGGCGAAGAGGTGGTGCAGGCCCCGCTCGAAGACCTGGCCGCGATGCAGTCCCTGCTGAAGGACGTCGACGCCGTGCTGCACTTCGGCGGCGTCTCCATCGAGAAGCCCTTCGATGTCGTGCTGCCGGCCAATATCGTCGGCGCCTACAACGTCTACGAGGCGGCCCGCCAGCGTGGCGTCAAGCGCATCGTCTTCGCCAGCTCCAACCACGTCACCGGCTTCTACAGCCAGGGCGAGACGCTGACGCCGCAGGCGGCGCCGCGGCCCGACAGCTATTACGGCCTGTCCAAGGCCTTCGGCGAAAACCTGGCCCAGTTCTATTTCGACCGCTACGGCCTGGAGACGGTGTCGGTGCGCATCGGCTCGAGCTGGCCGGTGCCGACCGACCGGCGCATGTTGTCGAGCTGGTTGAGCTTCGACGACCTCGAGCGCCTGCTGGTCGCTGCGCTGAGCGCGCCCGTCGTCGGCCACAGCATCATCTACGGCATGAGCGACAACCGCTCGGTGTGGTGGGACAACAGCGCTTCCAAGCACATTGGCTTCAGGCCCCAGGACAGCTCCGAGCCCTGGCGCGCCCAGGTCGAAGCGGCCCAGCCCCATGTCGACCCGAGCAAACCTGAAGTGCGCTGCCAGGGTGGCCAGTTCGTGACCCTCGGTCCCTTCGAAAAAGATCCCGAAGCATGAAGATCGCCTTCACGCCGAATGCGCGCCGGCCCGACCCGGCCATCGAGGTGCTGGACGAAGCCTTTTTGCCGCTGCGCCTGTTCGCCGCCGGCGTCGAGCAGCTCGCCACCGGCCTGGCCTGGGCCGAGGGGCCGGTGTGGTTCGGCGACGGCCGCTATCTGCTGGTCTCCGACATTCCCAGCAACCGCATCCTGCGCTGGGACGAGACGACGGGTGCCGTCAGCGACTTTCGCAACCCCAGCAACAACGCCAACGGCCATGTGCGCGACCTGCAAGGCCGGCTCGTCAGCTGCGAGCACCTGACGCGGCGCATCACCCGCACCGAATACGACGGCCGCATCACGGTGCTGGCCGATCGCTATCAGGGCAAGCGCCTGAACTCGCCCAACGACATCACCTGCGCCGCGGACGGCAGCCTGTGGTTCAGCGACCCGCTGTTCGGCATCCTGAGCGACTTCGAGGGCGAGAAGGCCGAGCCCGAGCTGGCCCAGGGGGTCTACCGCATCGACGGAATGACGGGCGAACTCGGCCTGCAGCTCGACGACCTCAACGGCCCCAACGGCCTGGCCTTCAGCCCCGACGGCAAGGTCCTCTACGTCATCGAGAGCCGCGCCAGGCCGCATCGCTGCATCTGGGCCTATGACGTCGACGGCGCGCGCCTGAGAAACAAGCGCCTCCTCATCGATGCCGGCGGCCCGGGCGCCTTCGACGGCATGGCCGTCGACGTGCAGGGCAATCTCTGGTGTGGCTTCGGCAGCGACGGCAGCGCGGGCGCGGATGCGTCCCGGCTCGATGGTGTGAAGGTCTACGACGCCACCGGC
This sequence comes from Roseateles sp. FW305-36, assembly GCF_058787015.1. Taxonomy (NCBI): domain Bacteria; kingdom Pseudomonadati; phylum Pseudomonadota; class Betaproteobacteria; order Burkholderiales; family Sphaerotilaceae; genus Roseateles; species Roseateles sp. FW305-36. Next base: position 100,198 of record NZ_JBYSZK010000012.1, read on the forward strand.
AAGCCGCTGGCTCACATCCACCTTCCCGAGCGCTGCGCCAACCTCTGCTTCGGCGGCGCCAAGGGCAACCGCCTCTTCATGGCGAGCACGCATTCGCTGTACGCGCTGTATGTGAACACGCGCGGCGCGGTGGCCTAGCCAGACGAGGAGGGCGCTTGGGAGTCTGCTTTTGCGCCTACACACTGAGCGACGCCAACATCGAGCGCTTGCTGGCCGACCCGCCCCTGATCTGGAAGGTGGTCGACACCGAGGATGACAGCGCCTATCTGGCCGAGTTGCAAAAGCAATCCAAGGTCTCGTGGCTGGCCAAGCTGCTGGGCAGGGCGCCACCTGCCGTGGAAGCCCCGGGCCTGGACCTCACCGAGCACGAACTGAGGCCGGTCGATCTGGACAAGTCCTGGGACTGTTTGAGAGTCTGCCTGGAGGCCTGCGCTCCCGACGCGCCCAGCTTCTTTGAAGGCCGCGGGCAGGTCGGCCGCATCGAGGTCGGCTACGGCCCGGCGCTCTATGTGCGCAGCGCCGAGATGGCCCGCATCGCCGAGGCCTACGCCGGCGTCAGCGAAGCGCAGTTGCTGGCCGCCTATCGCTCGCTGGACCTGGGCGATGTCTACCCCAAGGGACTGTGGACGAGGCGTGACGAAGACACCCAGGCCTATCTCACCGAGAACATGGCGGAGCTGCAGGCCTTTGTGCAGCACGCCCAGGCGCATGCGCTGGGCGCCATTCTGCAGTTCACCTAGGCCGCTCCGTCCTGCCATCGGCATGCCGGGCGAAGCGATCATCGCCTTCGCCGTGCACCGGTGCCGAATCGGTCCAGGGCCAGCCGCCGAACTGGGTGCGTTGGTAGTCGCTGAAGGCCTGCCGCAGCTCCTGCTCGGTGTTCATCACGAAGGGGCCGTATTGCGCCACCGGTTCGCCGATGGGGCGGCCCTGCAGCATCAGCAGCTCGGCGACCTCGCCGCCGTTGACCAGGGTGATGGCGGCACGGGCATCGACCTCGATGGCCGACTTCACCGCCACGGGCTGGCCGTCGATGCTGATCCGCGCGCCGGCGAAGAAATAGAGCTTGCGCCGTGTGCCGTCGCCGTCAGCCGCGGGCAACACCCATTGCGCGCCAGGCTCCAGCCGCAGGGTCCACATGGCGAGGTCGGCATCCAGGCGCGAGGCCCAGGAGTCCGGCGGCGGCGCGAGCGGCTTCATGGCCTGGCCGTCGACAGCGAGGTCGCCGGCGATGCAGACGACGTCGGTGGCCCGCCCCCCGTCATCGACGAAGCGGTGCCGCGGAATGTCTTCGGACCAGAACATCGTGAAGTGCGGCTCGACCATCTTGCTGTCGGCCGGCAGGTTGAGCCAGATCTGGAACAGCTCGAGGGGGTTGGGCTTGTCGATGTGCAGCAGCGGGAACATCTCCGCATGCACGATGCCCTTGCCGGCGGTCAGCCACTGCACGTCGCCGCCGCCGAAGCGCGCGCCGGCGCCCAGCGAGTCGGAATGATCGATGCGGCCCTGGCGCACGATGGTCACGGTCTCGAAGCCGCGATGCGGGTGGGCGGGGAAGCCGGGCACCTGCTGGCCGTGATACATGCTCCAGCCGTCCTTGCCCGAAAAGTCAGAGCCTATCTGCCGGCCCTGCAGCAGCGCCGCATCCGGCCCATGGCGGCCGTTGCCGCGCGGGTAGGCGTCATCGTGGTGGACGCAGAACAGGAAGGGGTCGAGGGTCTCCCAGGGCATGCCGAGGGGGGTGATGGCGACGATGGAAGCAGGCAAGGCGGTCATGGCGCGATTCTGGGCGACGGCGCGGCCTCAGTGATTGTGTCGCGGCGGCGTGTCCACCACGCCGCGATAGGGGACGGCCAGCTCCAGGCAGGCACCGGTCGACAGCGGGCCGACCGTCGAGCGATAGATCTGCTGCCAGGGCGTCTGGCTCGCCGGCGACGCGGGCGGGCCTTCGGCGCGTCGGTGTGACAGCGCCTCGTCGCTCAACAGCACATCGCAGCGCCCGGCCTCCAGGTCGATGCGGACGACATCGCCCGTGCGCAACCAGGCCAGGCCGCCGCCGACGGCGCTTTCCGGCGAGGCATGCACGATGGACGGACTGTCCGAGGTGCCGGACTGGCGGCCGTCGCCCAGGGTCGGCAGGCTGGTCACGCCGCGGCGGATCAGCGCATCCGGCGGCTGCATGTTGACGACCTCGGCCGAGCCCGGCCAGCCGACAGGCCCCGCGCCGCGCATGACCAGGATGCAGCCTTCGTCGATGGCCAGGGCCGGGTCGTTGATGCGAGCGTGATAGTCGTCGGCGCCATCGAAGACGATGGCCCGCGCCTCGAAGGCGCCGTCCTTCAGATAGCGCGCGCGGAAGGCGGGCGAGATGACGCTGGCCTTCAGGATGGCGAAGTCGAAGAGATTGCCGCTCAGCACGACAAAGCCGGCGTCGGGCTTCAGCGGTGCGCTGACGGGGAAGATGACCTCGCGGTCGTGCGTCTCGCGACCTTGGAGGTTGGCGGCCATCGTGCGCCCGGTCACCGTGGGGCGCTCGGTGCGCAGCAGGCCTGACTGCTGCAGCTCCCACATGATGGCCGGCACACCGCCGGCGCGATGGAAACGCTCGCCGAGGAACTGCCCGGCCGGCTGCATATTGAGCAGCAGCGGTACGCGCTGGCCGACCTCGGTCCAGTCAGCGGCGGTCAACTCGATGCCGGCATGGCGGGCCATGGCCGCCAGATGCGGCTGGGCATTGGTCGAACCGCCGATGGCGGCGTTGACGACGATGGCGTCGAGGAAGGCGTCGCGGCTGAGGATGCGCGAGGGCCGCAAGTCCTCGCGAGCCATCTCGACGATGCGCCGGCCCGTCTCGTAGGCCATCTGGCCGCGCTCGCGGTAGGGCGCGGGGATGGCCGAGCAGCCGGTCAGCGACAGGCCCAGGGCCTCGGCCAGCGCATTCATCGTCGAGGCCGTGCCCATGGTGTTGCAGTGGCCGGCCGAGGGCGCGGACGCGGCGGCGATCTGGATGAAGGTCTCTTCGTCGATCTCGCCGGCCGCCAGGCGCCGGCGGCCGGCCCAGATGGCGGCGCCGGAGCCGACCAGCTGCCCTTCGAACCAGCCATCCAGCATGGGCCCGCCGGACAGCACGATGGCGGGGATGTCGACGGTGGACGCGGCCATCACCTGGGCTGGCGTTGTCTTGTCACAGCCCGTCGTCAGCACCACGGCGTCCAGCGGGTAGCCGTGCAGGATCTCGACCAGGCCGAGGTAGGCCAGGTTGCGGTCCAGGGCCGCGGTGGGGCGGCGGCAGTTCTCGAAGATGGGATGCAGCGGGAACTCCATCGCGATGCCGCCGGCGTCGCGGATGCCGTCGCGCACGCGCTTCGCCAGCTCCAGATGGATGCGGTTGCAGGGGCTCAAGTCGCTGCCGCTCTGCGCGATGCCGATGATGGGCCGGCCCGAGCGCAGTTCGGCGGGCGTGAGGCCGTAGTTCATGAAGCGCTCCAGATAGAGCGCCGTCATGTCGACATGGTCGGGGTTGTCGAACCAGTCCTGGGAGCGCAGGCGCTTCATGGCGCACGGTTCCGCAGATGCTTCATCAGCGCGCCAACGCCATAGGTCCACGGCGGCAGGGCGTCGCTGCGCTGCACGGTGTTGACGAGGCCGCCCAGAGCCGGGCTTGAAATCGTCACGCGGTCGCCCAGGCGATGCGTGAAGCCGGCGCCCGGCGCGCCGCGGTCCTGGATGGGCGAGAACATGGTGCCGAGGAAGAGCATGAAGCCGTCGGGGTATTGGTGGTGGGCGCCGCAGGCATGGCCCACCAGCTCCAGCGGGTCGCGGCTGATCTCCTGCATGCGGCTGAGGCCTTCCAGCACGAAGCCGTCGTCTGCGCCTTCGATGCGCAGGCTCACCTCGGCGGCCCGCACCGTGTCCAGCGTGAAGTGCTCGCCGTCGAACAGGCGGATGAAGGGGCCGATGGCGCAGGAGGCGTTGTTGTCCTTGGCCTTGCCCAGCAGCAGGGCGCTGCGGCCTTCGATGTCGCGCAGGTTGACGTCATTGCCCAGGGTCGCGCCGATGACCTCGGCGCGGCCGTTGACGGCCAGCACGACCTCGGGCTCGGGGTTGTTCCACTGCGAATCGGGATGCAGGCCGACGGCCGCGCCGAAGCCGACAGCCGACATGGGCTGAGCCTTGGTGAAGACCTCGGCGTCCGGGCCGAGGCCCACCTCCAGATAGGGCGACCAGGCGCCGCGGGCGACGAACTCGGCCTTGAGGCGCTGCGCGGCTTCGGAGCCGGGGCGGATGGTGGACAGGTCGCTGCCGATGCTTTCATGCAGTTGCGCGCGCAACTCGTGGGCGCGGGCCGCATCGCCGCCGGCCTGGGCCTCGATGACGCGTTCCAGCAGGCTGACGGCGAAGGTCACGCCGCAGGCCTTGATGGCCTGCAGGTCGCAGGGGGCGAGCAGGCGAGGGGCCAGGGCCTGGACCGGGCCGAGCACTTCACCGGGGGCGCTGCGGGCGATGTGCAGCAGCTCGGCATGGTCCAGCAGCTCGGCCATGGTCGACGCGTGGCGCGACAGGTCGACCAGTTCGCCATGGCGCACGGTGACCAGGGCCGGGCCGGCCACGTCGGGGCGCCAGACGCGGCCGAGCAGCAGGGCGCGCTCGGCGTCGGCGGGAAGGAAAGAAGTCTCGGCGGCGGGGTTCATGCCGAGATTGTGAGCGCTACCTAAAGGATCAGGTACTCGGGATAGCGCTGCTGGATCTCATCCACCGAGGCCAGGGTGCCGGACAGGTGTTCCCGCACGGCCAGCTGGGCGGCTTCGGCATCGCCTGACTCGATGGCTTCCAGGATGGTCAGGTGGCCGGCCATGATGGACTCGGCCTTGCCCTCGGTCGGCACATGGAGCAGGCGCAGGCGGTCGACATGGCCCGACATGCGCGTCACCACCGCCCACAGCCGCGGCAGGCCGGCAGCCACGTACATCAGACGGTGGAATTCCTTGTCGGCCGCGATGAAGGCGGGGTAGGCCTTGCTGGCGGCGAGGTCCAGCTGGCGCGACAGCTGGGTGCGCAGCTCCGCGATCACCGCCTGGTCATGCGACAGCGCCAGCAGGCGCGCGATCTCGATCTCGATCGAGCGGCGCAGGAAATGCGCTTCGCGGGCGGCCGGCACGTCGATGCGGCTGACCTGGGTCGTGTACTGGGCGCGGATCAGCACCAGGCCCTCTTCGCTGAGGCGGATGAGGGCGTCGCGCACCGGCGTCTGGCTGACGCCGAACTTCTGGGCCAGTTCGCCGCGGTCCAGCGCGCTGCCGGGCGCCAGCTCCAGGGAAATGATGGCGGCTCGAAGCGCCTCGACGACCTGGGGTGCCGCGTGGCGGGTGGGATCAAGCGTGGTGTTCATCTCAGGTGGAAAGCCGAATCTGCCGCCGACACGCGAAGGCTGGGGGTCATTGTCGTCGCGAGCCCCACGCATCCCCGGCGTGTGAAAGCGCTTGTCGACGCCTCGACTGGGGCGCAATTCTGAGGCGCGTCCGGCCCTGCTGGAGCACTAATACATTAGTACACACCCTCGTTGACGACGGAAGTTGGTGAACGTAAATTCAAAAATGTGCGCGCTACCATTTGATGGTGCCGACGTCATAAAACCAATCAGGAGACGAGATGAACAAGAGCTTTTCGCGGCCGAACCACCGCACCCGCCTGGATCGCCAGTTGGCCCTGGGCACCACGCTGCTGGCCGGCCTGATTTCACAGGCCTATGCGCAGACGGCGCCGACAGCATCGACCCAGCAACTGGAGACGGTCGTCGTCACCGGCATCCGCAGCTCCTTGGCGGCCTCGGCGCTTGCCAAGCGCGACAACATCGGCCTGTCGGACTCGATCCACGCCGAAGACATCGGCAAGTTCCCGGACAACAACCTGGCCGAGTCGATCTCGCGCATTCCCGGCGTCCAGGTGAACCGCGACGTGACGGGTGAGGGTTTGAACATCCAGGTGCGCGGCCTGGGTTCCAACTTCACGCGCATCCTGATGAACGGCGCCCCCGTCGCATCGGCCTCCACGAGCCTCACCAGTGCCGGCAACGCCAACCGCGAAGTCGACCTGGACTTCATGCCAGGCGACCTGTTCTCGCGCATCACCGTGTCCAAGAGCCCCACGGCCGGGATGCTGGAAGGCGGTATTGCAGGCGTCGTGAACATGCGCAACGCCCGCCCGTTCGACAAGCCCGGCACGCGCGGCACCGTCAAGCTGCAGCTGGCCAAGAACGACCCCGCGCCCGATCCCAGCACGCGCGGCACGGCGATCTTCAGCACGACCTTCGGCGACACCTTCGGCGTGCTGGCCGGCGTGTCCTTCGCCCGCAACAAGATCACCACGCGCGGCTTCGAGGACGGCACGGACTGGGTGACGCCGCGCCTGACCAACCCCCTGCAGACCGGCACGGGGTCCTCGACCACCAACGGTGCCTGGGGCATCCCGACGGCAGTGCCCGCCGCGGCAGCCGGCACCTATGGCTCGACGACGTTGACGGCCAACCAACCCGTCAACATGGCCCTGCTGCGGCAGCTGAACCCCAATGCCACCATCCAGCAAATCGACAACGGCTATATGCCGCGCCTGCCGCGTCCGGTGAACTTCGCGGGTGAGCGCAACCGCGCCAACGCCCTGCTGAGCTTCGAGTTCCGCCCGACCGCGGATTTCGACGCCTACCTTGACATGCTGACCGGCAGCAAGACCAGCAAGCAGGAGCGTGCCGACTTCGACATCAACGTTCGCAACAGTGCCGTCATCCCTTCGGCCATGAGCTATGACCGCAGCGACTGCTCGGTCTACTGCTTCGTGACGGGCGGCACCCTCCTCAACGGCACCGGCTTTCTCGAATACCGCCGGATGGACGAGAAGAGCAGCTTCACGTCCCTGAACCCGGGCTTCGAATGGCATATCTCCGACAAGTGGACGCTGGACGCTCAGGGCAATATGGCCAGCAGCAAATTCAGCCGCCTCGCGCCCACCATCCTGGTCCCGACCGACGCGGCCAAGCCCTTCACGGTGAACATCGGCTCCAACGGCAACTTCCCGGTCTATACGCCCAACGGCTTCGACCCCAACAATCCGGCCCTCTACACCTGGGACCACCACGGCAACGCGACGGGCGCCCAGATCAGCATCAATCGCGAAGACCGCTCGATCCAGACGAGGGGTGCACGCTGGAACCTGGCCTGGGGTGACGAGAGCCTGACCGTCAAGGGCGGCATGGCCTATGACACCTACCACCGCCTGATCACGCCGTATACCGACGATGGCCGTCTGCAGAACGTCGTCTGCGGCGGCAACCTGAACGTGCGCATGTACGCGCCCAACACCACCAACCCGAATGGCTGCGTGATCACGCCGGTGACAGCCAACCCGGCGACGCAATACCCGGGCTACGGCCAGGGCTCGACGGCCGGGGGGCCGGCGCTGGCCTATCAAGGCTCGGCCGTGCCTGACATCACCAAGTACCTGGTCCCCGGCCCCAACGGCTTCGTGGTGATTGACTGGAGCCGCTTCGCTGGGGCCACCGGCTACAACAACATCACCGCCAACATGGTCCAGGTCGCGGGCAGCAACGCCCTCAGCGGGACCTCCCCCCAGGACTTCACCGAAAACGTCGCCGGCAGCTACATCGAGGTGGCTGGCCAGACGCGCATCTTCGACCGCCAGCTGCGCTATGACGCGGGCCTGCGCCGCACACACACCATGCAGACGGTCGGCGCCTACACCGGCAATGTGGCCGATCCGCGCAATGCAGGCCTGACCAATGGGGGCCTGTACCCCAACCTTGTCACGGAGACGACCGGCCGGACTTCATACAGCAACACCCTGCCCAGCGGCACGCTGGCCTACAACCTGACTGACGACATGATCGTCCGCGCGGCGGCTTCGAAGGCCATCACCCGCGCTGACCCCAAGGCGCTGCAGCCGCTGAGGGCGACGTCCAATGACGTGGCCCTGTCGAACGCCACAGCCACCAACCCGGGGCTGAAGCCCTTCGAGTCCAAGAACCTGGACATGGGCTGGGAGTGGTACACGGACAAGAAGGGCAGCTATGTCGCAGCGGCCTATTTCGACAAGAAGATCAAGAACTTCCCGCGCACTGTCGTGCGCCAGCTGACGCTGACGCAGATCCGTCAGGAGTTCGGTGCCGACTCGCTGCAGTACGCGGCGGGCAGCGCGATCGACCTGGCGGTGACTGCGGCCGGCGGCCCCGACAAGTTCAATATTCCGCTGTCGCAGCCGGTCAACACGCCCGACGTCCTGAAGCTGAAGGGCTGGGAGTTGAGCTGGGCGCAGTCGCTGGACCGCTTCCTGCCGGTCAACGGCCTGGGCTTCTACGCCAACTACACCCGCACCAAGCAGGACGCGGGCACCAGTGGCCAGGTGCCGATCGGCGCTGCGCCGTACACGGCCAACCTGACCGTGTACTTCGAGAACAGCCGCGGCTCCATCCGCCTGAGCAACAGCTACCAGGCCCGGACCCCGTTTGAGTCGAAGAACACGGATTCCATCCCGGCGGGCACCATGCTCAAGTACAACAAGGCCTACTACCAGGCGGACCTCTCGACCCGCCTCGAAATCGGCGACTGGGTGGGCTGGAACAAGGGCGTGTCGCTCAACTTTGACGTTGCCAACCTGAACAAGGCCACGCAGAAGTCCTATATCCAGGAAGAGCTCGCCGTGCGCAGCTACTGGAATCCGGGCCGTACCTATCAGCTGACCGCTCAGATGAAGTTCTGATCGGCGAACCAGCTTCTGACGCTTTCCTGTGTGTCTCCGCCAGCGGTCCGGGTGTGGCCCGCCGACGGTTCGATGAGGGCCACCGCCGGCCGCAGCCGACGGAGGTCCTCATCTTTTTCTTTGTGCCGCCCGCGTCGGCGCTTGCCCGCTGGCGCCCTGACGGCGAGGTTCAGGACCCGGGCTGGAAATGGCGCAGGGCCGACATGGCCATGCGCACGACGTTGCGCGTCTCGGCCACGCCGGCCCCGCCCTTGGCACTCAGGCGCAGGCCGCGCACGACGGTCATCACGAAATCGGCGGCCGCCGTTTCGTCGAGGCCCGCCGGCAGTTCGCCCTGGGCCTTGGCCCGGGCCAGCGTGGCGGCGACCTCCGCCCCGGATTGCCGCGCGCCCTGGCGCAGGATGGCGGCAACCTCCTCGTCCTTGACGCCGATCTCGGCCGCCGTGTTGACCGACAGGCAGCCGCGCGCGCGCGCCGCGCCGGTGGCCGTCGCGATCCCCGTCAGCAGCGCCTCGACGCCCTGCAACGGCGTCGGCGCCGAACCCAGCACCTTCTGCAGCGACTTGATGCGCTCGGCCTGGTAGGCCCGCAGCGCTTCCAGGAAGAGGCCGCGCTTGCTCTCGAAGGCGTTGTAGAGGCTTTGGCGACCTATGCCCATGGCTTCGACGAGGTCAGGCATGCCGGTGGCCTCGAAGCCCTGGCGCCAGAACACCTCCATGGCGCGCGCCAGCGCCTCGTCGCGGTCGAATTCGAGCGGTCTTGCCATGGACTGAATTGGACTTGTTTTTGAACGATCAGTCAACAATAATGAAAACCAACCGACGCCGACCTCGCCATGAGACGACTGCTCACCCTCTGTTTCGCCGGACTGGCCCTGTGCATGGGTGCCTGGGCCGCGCCGCAACCCACGCTGGACGGTGGCGGCGAATGGATCAACTCGCCGCCGCTGACCCTGGGGGGCCTGCGCGGCAAGGTCGTGCTGGTCGACTTCTGGACCTATTCCTGCATCAACTGCCAGCGCACCCTGCCTTATCTGAAAGCCTGGTCGCAGAAGTACGGGCCGCAGGGACTGGTCGTCATCGGCGTGCATGCACCGGAGTTCGGCTTCGAGCGCGACGTGAAGCGGGTGCGCCAGGCGGCGATGGACGGCCAGCTCGCCTATCCCATCGTGCTGGACAACGACTTCAGGATCTGGCGCGCCTTCAACAACCAGGCCTGGCCGGCCCTCTACTTTCTCGACGCCCAGGGCGGCGTGCGGCACCAGCAGTTCGGCGAGGGCGACTACGAGGGGGCCGAACAGCGCATCCGCGAACTGCTGAAGGAGGCGGGCAGGGCGGCGGACGGCGGCATGGCACAGGTAGCGCTGACGGGCATTGGCGCCGCGCCCGACCTCGCCAACGTGCGCTCACCCGAGACCTATCTCGGCCATGCCCATGGTGCCGCGCGCGCCATCCTGCCCGATCGCATCAAGCGCTACGCCGGCGGCAACCCACCCCTCAATGAATGGGCCTTGTCCGGCGACTGGATCGTGCGCGGGGAGTTCGCCGAGCTGGCCAGCCCCGTGGGCGGCGTGCTGCTGCGCTTCCACGCCCGCGACCTGCATCTCGTGCTCGGACCCAACGTCGACGGCAGGCCGCTGTCCTTTCGCATCACCCTCGATGGCAAACCGCCGGGCGCCGACGCGGGCCTCGACGTCGATGCCGAGGGCCGCGGCGTCATCCACGGCGAGCGTCTCTACCAGCTGGTGCGCCAGCGCGGCGCCGTGCGCGAACGCAGCTTCGAGATCCGCTTCGACGCGCCCGGCGCGCGGGCCTATGCCTTCACCTTCGGTTGAGGAGACTCCCCATGGACATGCCTTCCCCCAAGACGACAACCGCGCCGACGCGCATCGCCATCTCCTTCGGCCGCATGCTGGTGCTGGCGCAGCGCCGCTTTCGTGCCCTGCAGCCGTCGCCCGCGCCTAGGACCCTGCCCGATCCGCCGCGATGACGACGCGGTCCCGGCCGGCATGTTTGGCGGCATACAGGGCGGTGTCGGCGGTCTCGATCAGCGCCTGGGGCTGTTCGCCATGGCGCGGATGCAAGGCCAGGCCCAGTGAGGCGCTGAGCGGCCCGAGCGGCCGGCCGCCATGCACGAGCACGAGGTCGCGCACGGCCTGAAGCAGTTCCTCGGCACGGCGCAGGGCCAGTTCGGGCGTCAGCTCGGTCATCAGCACGACGAATTCCTCGCCGCCGAAGCGGCAGACGACGTCGCTGGAGCGCACCCGCGACTCCAGTGCGCGGGCGACCTGCTGCAGCACCAGGTCGCCGGCTTCGTGGCCATGCTGGTCGTTGAACTGCTTGAAGTGGTCGACGTCGATCAGGGCCAGCGCCAGCGGCTGGCCGCTGCGGCGCGCGCGGGCCAGTTCGCGACGCAGCGACTCGTCCATGAAGCGGCGGTTGTAGAGGCCGGTCAGAGGGTCGCGGATGGACTGCAGGCGCAGCGTCTCGCGCAGCCGGATATTGGCCAGGGCCAGCCCCATCTGCTCGGCCAGGGCCACGGCCAGGCGCTGGCGCATGTCGCCCTGTTCGGCCTCCGGCGGCGGGCCGCGGTGCAGCACCAGCAGCAGGCCGAAGGTGTCGCCCTGGGCGACCAGCGGCAGGCAGTTGCTGGTGACCTCGCGGCCCGCCAGGCGCAGATGCGGGCAGCAAAGCGGCTGGCCACCGCCGTCAAGCTGGTGCGGCCGGCCGCGCCGCAATGCCCAGCATTCCTGGCCGCCGAAGCTGGCCTCGGCCTCCGCGAGCTCACCCCAGCCCAGCTGCTCCTCCAGCAGATCGCTGCCCGGCGTCAGCAGATACAGCGCACCGCCGCTGCCGGGAAAGAGGCGGGGGCCGTAGCGACCCAGGCAGTCGTAGGCCTCGCGCGGCGTCTCGCAGGCCTGCAGGAAGCTGGACAGCTCGCTGAGCAGGCTGACCTCGCGGTAGGTCTGACGCACGACGACGAGGCTGGACTCGAGCTTGTCGTTGACGGCGCGCAGGGCGGCCTCGGCCTGCTTGCGTGCCGTGATGTCGTGGGAGACCCAGAGCGTCCCCTGCGACGGGTCGTTGACATCCATGGCTTTGCCATGGGCGCTGACCTCGATGAGGCGGCCGTCCTTGGTCAGCAGCTGGGCCTCGGTCATCCAGACCTCACCGCGGTTGAGTGCCTCGTAGCCGTCCCGGCCCAGGGCCTCGAAAGCCTCGTCGGACGGGAAGAAGACCCGTGTCGACAGCCCCGTCAGCTCGCCCGGCCCGAAGCCCAGCATCTCTTCCATGGCGCGGTTGCAGCGCATGGTGCGGCGGTCGCGCACGAGGTGGATGCCGGCGTTGGTGTTGTCGAAGATGGCCTGCAACTCGAACAGGGCTTGCTGCAGCGCGCGCTCGCCCTCCTTGCGGGCCGTGATGTCCTCGGTGATGAAGATGGTGCCCTTGCTGCCGTCGTTGGGGTCGATGGCCTTGGCCAGCATGCGGCACCAGAACAGCGAGCCGTCGCGCCGCTTCATCTGCAGTTCGACATCCAGGCGCTGGCCGCTGCTCAGCACCGGAACGGCCTGGCGCCCCAGTTCCTCGAAGGCCGCAGCGTCCGGGTAGACGATGGACGTCGGCAGCCCGACCAGCTCGTGCGCCGGCCAGCCGAACATCGCGTCGAAGCGCTCGTTGCAGTGCAGAAAGGTACGGTCGCGCGTGAAGGTGATGCCCAGCGACGCGTTGTCCAGGATGGCCTGGTACTCCAGCAGCAGCTGCTGGCGCGCTTCCTCGGCCTGGCGGCGTTCCGTGATCTCGATGCCGACCCAGATCGTGCCCTTGGAGAGGTCCTGCGGATCGATGGCCTTGCCGTGGCTGCTGCACCAGATGCGCCGGCCGTCCTTGCGCACGGCCACCGTGTCGCCGACATAGGCCTCGCCCGCCAGCACGGCCGCACGCGTCGCCCGGCCATAGGCCTCCCAGGCCTCGTCGGACTCGAAATAGATTCGCGTCGACAGCCCGACCAGCTCGCCCGGCCCATAGCCCAGGATCTCCTCCAGCCGCCGGTTGCAGCGGGCGACGCGGCGCTCGGTGTCGACGACGATGATGGCAACGGTCGCGTTGTCGAAGATGGCGCGCTGCTCCAGCAGCGTGCGTTCCAGCTCGCCCGTGCGCTGTTCGACCAGAGCTTCCAGATGCGTCTGGTAGCGCTGCAGCTGCTCCTGCTTGCGCTGTTGCTCGATGGCGATGGCGCCCAGCTGCGTGGCCACGGTCAGCAGCTCCAGCTCGCCGGCGCTGGGGGTGCGCACCGCCTTGTAGTACATCGCGAACGAGCCCAGCACCCGGCGCTGCGTCGAGAAGATGGGCGTGGACCAGCAGGCGCGAAAGCCCTCGTGCTCGATGAGGCCCTTGTAGGCGGCCCAGCGCGGGTCGGTGCAGATGTCGCTGACGATGACGGTCTCGGCGCGCGCCATCGCGCTGCCGCAGGAGCCCGCGTCGGGGGCGATGGCAAAGCCGTTCAGGGCCTGCAGATAGGCCGGCGGCAGCCGCGGGCCGACGCCGGGGCGCACATGCACGCCGTCTTCGTCGAGCAACAGCACCGAGCAGTACAGGCCGTCGGATTGCGCCTCGATCAGCAGGGCCAGGCGCTCCAGCGTGTCGGGCAGTGCCGCGCCGCGGGCGATCATCTCGAGCAGCTGTCCCTGCCCGGCATAGAACGACATGGGTGCCAACGACATCGCCATCCTCCCCGATGGTCTTCCCGCCGCGGGGCATCTTAGGAGTCGGTGGCTCGAGGCGAGCCGGGGTTTCCCGGGTTGCGCCGGGGTGGTCAGCTTGCAGAAACAGGCCGCCTGGGCCGCGCCGCCGCCACGTCGGCCAGCAGCAGCTGCAGGGTCAGGGTGGCGAGCAGGGTGGGTGCCAGTTCGGCCTCGGCCCCGGTGACCAGCTGGACGGCGCTGGAGGCCTGGACGCTCTCGGTGACCCACACGCCGTCGGCCCCGCTGTGCGGTACGGCCTCGCGGCCCAGGGCCAGGCAGACGGCGGACGAGGCCGGCTGCGGATCTCCCGGCAGCGCCGGCCGCGCGGCCAGGCCGGCCCGCCACAGCGACTGCAAGGCCAGCTCGCGCAGCGGTGCGCGGGCGCTGTCGGCCAGCACGACGATCTGGCTGGCGTGCGTGAGCGTGCTGACCGCCCGGCCCAGCGTCGCGCGGTCCAGGCCGCGCAGGGCCTGGGTGCTGCGGGCCAGCAGCGGATGGCCGGTGCTGGCGGCGTCGTCACCGACGGCCAGGCTTTCGGCCAGGGCGCGCTTGAAGGCCTTCACGCCGTCGAAGCCCAGGGCGCGGCAGAAGCGAATGACCTGGGGCTGGCTGACCTGGGCGGCGTCGGCGAGCCTGGCGGTGGCGGTCTCCAGTGCTGCGCTGGGGTTGGCGAGGACGATGTCGGCGACACGGCGTTCGCAACGCGTCAGGTGCGTGTAGGCGCCGCGAATCTGCGCGCAGACGGCGCCGCTGGCGGGTGTGTGCAGGGCCAGGTCCAGGGCTCGCGCCGCGCCCGTCCAGCCGGCCTCGTCTTCCGGCGCCAGACGCAGCGCACGAGCCCAGGGCACGGTGCACAGCGTGGCCAGGCCCAGGCGCTTGCTCAACGTGTCGGCGGCAAGCTCGGTGTCCGTCATCAGCACGGCGTGATGGACCGGGCGGTGCAGGGCGGCGAGGGCGTCGGCCAGCGCCGGTGCCAGCTGGGTGCCGTCCTGGATGGCCTCGTCGCGTGCATGGGCGCGGCGACCGTCGGCGTGCAGCAGCACGGTGCTCAGCCGCCCGTCGCGCCAGCAGGCCAGCAGCCGTGGCCAGGGTTGGGCGTCCATCAGCTCTTGAAGAGGCCGGCAAAGCGCCAGCCGTAGCAGGCGATGCCGGCATAGCAGAGGGCCGGCACGCCGAAGGAAGCCTGCAGGCCGATGACGTCGGCGGCGTGCCCCTGCACCAGCGGCAGCAGGGCGCCGCCGACGATGGCCATGCACAGCAGGCCCGAGCCTTGAGCGGTCTGCGCACCCAGGCGATGCACGGCCATGCTGAAGATGGTGGGGAACATGATGGAGTTGCACAGGCCGACGGCCAGCAGGGCCCACATGGCGACGGGGCCGTGGGTGGTCACGCCGACGACGAGCAGCGCGACGGCCAGGGCTGCATGCACGGCCAACAGGCGGCCGGGTGCCATCACGCGCATGACGGCCACGCCGATGAAGCGGCCCACCATGGCACCGCCCCAGTAGAGGCTGAGGTAGGGCGCGGCCGTGGCGGCGCTCAGGCCGGCGGCCTCCTGCATGAAGTTGATCAGCAGGCTGCCGATGCTGACCTCGGCGCCGACGTACAGGAAGATGGCGACGACGCCCCAGAGCAGATGAGGGTGCGAACCCGCCACCGCCATCGCGGAGCCGCTGGCCGGCGCAGTCTCGTCGGCGATGCGTGGCAGGCGGGCCATTGCGAAGAAGCCAGCCAGGGCCAGCAAGGCGAGGGCGAGCGCCAGATAAGGCCCTTGCACACTGCCGCTCGCTCCCGCGGGCAGGATGAGCACGCCCAGGGCTGGCGCGACGGCCGTGCCCAGGGAGTTGAAGGCCTGGGTCAACGTCAACCGGCTCGAGGCCGTGCGCGGGTCGCCGAGTGCGGCCACATAGGGATTGGCCGCCACCTGCAGCACCGTGATGCCGGCCGCCAGCACGAAGAAGGCGAACAGGAAGAGGGCATAGCCGGCGCCGACGGCGGGCAGGAAGAGCAGGCAGCCTGTGGCCGCGACCGCCAGGCCCGCGACGGCGCCGCGCTGATAGCCCAGGCGCTGGATCAGCCGGCCGGCCGGCAGCGAGACCAGGAAGTAGGCACCGAAGAAGCAGAACTGCACCAGCATGGCCTGCAGATAGCTCAGCGTGTACAGCGCCTTGAGGTGAGGGATGAGCACGTCGTTCAACGCCGTCAGCAGGCCCCACATGAAGAAGAGCAGGGTGACGATGGCGAGGGGTGCGCGCGATGTGGCTGGCGCCGGCAGGGCGGAGGCGGGGACAGACATGGGCTTACTGGGGAAGGGCAACGAATCGGATGGCCTGGCCGCCGCCTGGAGCGAGGCGCAGGGGCAGGGAGTCGGTGGAGGTCACGGTGACCTGCTCGGTGACGAGATCGAAGCGGTGCTGGGCATCGCGGTAGTCGGCCTTGTCGCCGTCGCGGTAGATCTCGGCGCGGTAGCCGCGGCCCGGGGTCAGGAAGCCCAGCGGCAGCGTCAGGCGTCGGCCGTCGCCGTTCGTGATGGCGCCGACATACCAGTCCTCGCTGCGGCGGTCCTTGCGCGCGATGGTGGCCACTTCGCCCAGCTCGCCATGGATGACCTGGGTCGTCTCCCAGTCGGTCGGTACGTCCTTGATGAACTGGAAGGCGGCAGGCCAGCGCTCGTAGTGCTCGATGAGGTCGGGCACCATGGCGATGGGCGAGTAGAGCGCCACATACAGCGCCAGCTGCTTGGCCTGGGTCGAGTTCAGCTTGCGGCCGTGCGCGCCGTCCAGGCTGATGACGCCGGGCGTGTAGTCCATGGGCCCGCTCAGCATGCGGGTGAAGACCAGATTCACTTCGTGGTCCACCGGGTTGATCGGGTCACCCCAGGCGTTGTACTCCTGGCCCCGTGCGCCTTCGCGCGAGACCCAGTTGGGCCAGGTGCGGCGCAGGCCGGTGTCCTTGACGGGCTCGTGGGTGTCGATGGCGATCTTGTATTTGGCAGCCTCCTGGACCGCCTTCAGCATGTGGCGCACGCCTTCCTGCGACTCGGTGAAGCCGAAGTGGGTGCCGCTGCCACCGGGATTCGCGAACTGGGCCGTGCCGGCATCGGTCACATAGCCGGACTTGATGCTGTCCACGCCCAGCTTGGCGTACAGCGCGTAGGCGGCGTCCATCTGCGCCTCGTAGCGGGCGATGTTGCCGCCGGTCTCGTGGTGGCCGATCAGGCGCACGCCCTTGGACTTGGCATAGGCCGCGACGGCTTGGAGGTCGAAGTCGGACATGGACTTCAAGTAGTCGAAAGCGGAGGCACTGCCCACCCAGTTGCCGTCCCAGCCGAGGTTCCAGCCTTCCACCAGCACGCCGCGAAAACCGTTCTTGGCCGCGAAGTCGATGTGGCGCTTGGCATTCGCCGTCGTCGCGCCATGCTTGGGCCCGCTGGACCAGCTGGAGCGGTCCAGATGCATCTCCCACCAGACGCCGACGAACTTGCCCGGCTGCACCCAGCTCACGTCGCCGAGCTTGTTGGGCTCATTGAGGTTGAGTTCGAGGTTGGACTCGTAGAGTGCTGCGGCCGTGTCCGCCACGCGCAGCGTGCGCCAGGGCGTGGCGAAGCCGCCCTGCTTGAACACCGCGGCGCCGCTGGCGCTCGGCGCGAGCTGGGCGCGCAGCTTCTGGCCGCTCACGCGCCTCACCCACATCGAGGCGTAGTCGACCAGGGCTGCTTCGTGCAGCGCCAGGTGGATGCCGCTGCGCGTGCGCATCGTCAAGGGCGTGTTGACCAGCCCGACCTCGGCCAGCGGGCCGCGCTGCACCAGGCACTCCAGCACCTGGACCTCGCCGGCGGGGATGGACCAGGCCGTGGCGGGCTCGGCGATGTCGAACTCGGTCAGCTCGTCGCTGATGCGGGCGATGGGCAGCTGGGGCTGCTCGGGCAGCTCGTAGCGGAAGCCGAAGCCGTCGTCGAAGACGCGAAAGCGCAGGGCCATGCCGCGGCCGCCCTGGTCGGGCTGGGAGAACTCGACGAGCAGTTCGCGGTAGTGGCTGCGCACGCGGCGGCTTTCGCCCCAGGGCTGCTCCCAGGTCTCGTCATGCTCGGTGGTCTGCTGGCCGACCCGCTTGAAGCCGCCGTCGAGCTGGTGGGCATTGGTCAGCAGCAGGCCCAGGCGCGAAGCGTTGATGAGGGGCTTGCCCGCCCGGTCGACGCGGTAGGCCAGGCGGCCGTCGCCGCCCAGCTGCACGCTGACGACGAGCTGCTTGTCAGGGGAGGCGACGGTGGCGACGGTGTCGTCGGCCTGGGCAGCGGTGCAGACGACGAGGAAGAGGAGGGCAAACAGGCGACGGGTCAGCATGTCTCGGGGTCCTTGGCGGCGGCACAGTGGGCCGAGATGAACTCGGCATGGCTCGGCATCTGCGCCACGCAGCGCTGGATGACGGCTCGGGCGTCATCCAGATAGTCGTCGATTTCGCTTTCAGACAGCGCGTCGGCGAGCGGGTGGTGGCCGCGGGGCTGGATGCCCTGGCCATGCAGCACCTGCAGCCAGCCGACCTCGGAGAACAGCTCGTCGCCGTGGCGCACGATGCGGCCGCTGGCGCGCCAGAGATCGAGCTTGTCCTGCAGGGTGGCGGGCAGCTCCATGGTGCGGCAGTGGTTCCAGAAGGCGCTGTCGCTGCGTGTGGTCGCGTGATAGTGCAGGATCAGGAAGTCGCGGATGCGCTCGGTCTCGAAGTCACTCTGGCGGTTGAACTCGGCGATGTCGGCCGGGTTGAAGCCTCGGTCGGGGAAAAACTGGATCAGCCGTGCGATGGCCGACTGCACGAGATGGATGGACGTCGACTCCAGCGGTTCCATGAAGCCCGAGGACAGGCCGATGGCGATGACGTTGCGGTTCCAGACCTTGCGGCGCCGGCCGCTTTCGAAGCGCAGCACGCGCGGCTCGGCCAGGGACTTGCCGTCCAGGTTGCGCAACAGCAGGGCCGCGGCTTCGTCGTCGCCCATGGCCTGGCTGGCGTAGACATGGCCGTTGCCGGTGCGGTGCTGCAGGCCGATGCGCCATTGCCAGCCCGCGGGGCGTGCAGTGGCGCGGGTGAAGGGCAGCAGATCAGACGCTGGCGCGCTGGGCACGACGACGGCGCGGTCGCAGGGCAGCCAGTGGTTCCAGTGCTCGTAGCCGGTCTTCAGCGTCTGCTCGATGAGCAGGCCGCGGAAGCCTGAGCAGTCGATGAAGAGCTCACCTTCGATCGCCGCGCCGCCGGCCAGGCGCACGCTGCGGACATGGCCGTTCTCGTGCAGCTGCGCGTCGAGTACGCGGCCCTCGCTGCGCTGCACGCCCAGGCCCTCGGCATAGCGGCGCAGATAGCGGGCATAGAGGCCGGCGTCGATATGGAAGGAGTGGACGATCTCGGCCAGCGGCGAGTGGCCGAGGCTGGCGTCG
This sequence comes from Roseateles sp. FW305-36, assembly GCF_058787015.1. Lineage (NCBI taxonomy): Bacteria > Pseudomonadati > Pseudomonadota > Betaproteobacteria > Burkholderiales > Sphaerotilaceae > Roseateles > Roseateles sp. FW305-36. The sequence goes on from NZ_JBYSZK010000012.1 coordinate 119,131, forward strand.
GCGCGCATGAAGCGATGGGCGCGCGCTGCCGAGCCGTTGATGGAATGGGCCCACAGGTCCGGCGCCTTGCCGGACTGGTGCATGCGCAGCCAGTAGTGGTGGAAGGGCAGGATGCTGGAGCGGTGGCCGATCTGGCCGAAGGCGTGCAGATAGCGGTCGCCGATTGCGCCCCAGTCACGGAACTCGATGCCGAGCTTGAAGGTGGCCTGGGTCTCGCGCATGAACTCGTTCTCGTCGATGCCGAGCAGCTGGTTGAACAGCCGGATCATCGGAATGGTCGATTCGCCGACGCCGACGGTGCCGATCTCCTCGGACTCGACGAGCTTGATCGCCACGCGGCCCCGCGTGACCTTGGCGAGTGCGGCCGCTGTCATCCACCCGGCCGTGCCACCGCCGACGATCACGACGGTGTTCAGGTTCTGTTGCATGGAGGTCTCCTTACTGCACCAGGACGCGCCAGCCCCAGGCGGGCAGGCTCAGCGTGCTGCCGTCTTCCAGCCTGACTTCGGCGCCGCCGTTGAAGTCGAGATAGCGGCCGGCGGGGCGGCTGCCCTTCAGTGCGACCTCGACGGGCTGGGCCGACAGGTTGAAGACGGCGAGCACCTTGTCCTTGCCGTTGCCGCGCACGAAGCTGAAGACCTGCCTCGGTGCGCTGTTGGCCACCGGCTCCATGACGGCGCCGTCTGCACCATTCCACAGCGCCGTGCTGCGCTTTTTCAGCGCGATGAGGCGGCGCAACAGTTCGCCCTGGGGCGCGTCCTTCCAGACGATGGGGTCGCGCTCGAAGAAGGCCAGGCGCCTGGCGTTGCCGGCTTCCTGGCCGTTGTAGATCAGCGGCAGGCCCTCGCTGATGAAGCTCAGCACCGTCACCGCGTCCACCGCGGCGCCGAAGATCTCGTGCTCGGTGCCTTCCCAGGCGTTCTTGTCGTGGTTGGTCGTGTAGAGCAGCCGGTAGGCCTGGCGCGGGAAGAACTTGCGGTTCCACGCGTAATAGGGATACAGCGAGGTTGCGTCGGCGCGGCCCTCGGCGATCAGCTTCATGGCGTCCCACCAGCTCCAGGCATAGGTGGCGTCGAAGGCCCGGGCGTGAAGGTCACGGCTCTCCCACTCGGCCAGCAGGAAGACGGGCTTGATGGCGCGCAGCTCCTTGGCGGCCTGCTCCCAGAAGTCCAGCGGCGACAGGCCGGCCGCATCGACGCGATAGCCGTCGACGCCGACGTCGCGCACCCAGTAGAGCAGGGCCTCGGTCATGTAGCGGCGCAGGGCCGGCTTGTCGTAGTCGAGGTCGATGATGTCGTCCCAGTCGTACCAGGGCGTGGGTGTGAACTGGCCCTGTTCGTTGCGGGCATACCAGTCGGGGTGCTGCTTCACGAGCACGCTGTCCCAGGCCGTGTGGTTGCCGACCCAGTCGAGGATGACCTTGAGGCCGAGGGAATGGGCGGCGGCGACAAAGCGCTTCAGGTCGGCCAGCGTGCCGAGCTCGGGGTTGACGGCGAGGTAGTCGCGCACGGCGTAGGGGCTGCCCAGAGCACCCTTGCGGTTCTTCTCGCCGATGGGGTGGATGGGCATCAGCCAGAGGATGTCGACGCCCAGGGCCTTGAGGCGCGGCAGCTGGGCCTCGGCGGCGCGGAAGGTCCCCTCCGGCGTGAACTGGCGGGTGTTGATCTGGTAGAGGGTCGCATTGCGCGCCCAGGCCGGGTGCTGGACGTGCACATAGGGCTTGGGTTGGTCGACGGCGAGGGGGGTGGCGAGCGCGGGCACGAAGGCCAGTGCAAGCAGCAGCTGCGCGAAGGCGCGGAGGGCGGTGGTCACGATATGCAGAGCAGGAGAGGCCGCGCCCCAGCCGGGAGGCCAGGGCGCAGCGGAGCTGGGTCAATCAGTAGCGGTAATTGAGGCCCAGTCGGTACGTCTTGCCGTAGACCACCTTGTTGGTGATGACGTTGCGGTCCGTCGTGTACTCCTGGAAAGGCGTGTTGGTCATGTTGTGGCCCTGCAGCAGCACCGACAGACCCTTGAGCCAACCCTCCTGGATTTCATAGCCCACCTGGGCATCGACGATGGTCTCGCCCTTGATGAAGGTGAACTGCGAGTCGCTGCGGTAGTCCAGGATCTGGCCGATGAAGTCCGAGCGCTTGTGGGCCGCCCAGGCCAGCTGGAAGCCGTGCTTCTCGTAGTACAGGCGCAGCGTCGTCACGTTCTTGGACAGGCCGGGCAGGCCGATCTCGCTGACCACGTCCTTGAACACCGGGCCGTTCTGCGGCGACACGAAGCCGCTGGTGGGCAGCCGGATCGAGCTCGACGTGTAGGAGTGGTTCACCTGGGCGCCAAAGCCGTCGAGCCAGTCGAAGGCCATGCGGCCCGGCAGGTTGATGGCCAGCTCGAAGCCGTGCATGTTGCCGCCCTGGCCGTTGACCGGCTGGGTCAGGAAGCCGACGGTCGAGCCCTTGTAGGGGCCGTGGTCGGGCAGCGGCGTGTTGGCGCTGGTGTAAGGCTTGAAGTCGAAGTCGCGCGGGGCGTTGATGACGTAGTTGTCCAGCTTCTTGAAGAAGCCGGCCAGGCTGATGTAGCCGTACTTGTCGAAGTACTTCTCGTAGGACAGGTCCAGTGCCTTGGCCGCGTAGGGCTTGAGCTTGGGGTTGCCGGCAAAACCCGTCAGCGCCGGCTGCAGGGCCGTCGCGTTCTGCACGCCGAAGTCGAGGCTCGCCTTCATGTTGTCGAGGTTGGCGCGCGCCACCTGCTTGCCCGCGCCCAGGCGCAGCAGCTGCTGGTTGCCGAGCTCGAAGGTCAGGTTCAGCGACGGCAGCAGGTGGTTGTAGCTGGTGCCGTCGGTGCGCACGACGTAGGGGCAGGTGTCCACCGTGATGCCCGTGCACTTGGCCAGGTCCACCTGGTTGCCGCTGGCGTTCTGGTCGGTGTGCACCAGCTGCAGGCCGATGTTGCCGCTGTAGGGCAGGCTGCCGAGATCGCCGCTCAGGTCAGCCTGGGCGTAGGCCGTGGCCACCTTCTCGCCCACCGTCCAGTTGCGCGACAGCACGGTGGCGTCGACCCAGCGGTTGATGGCGTAGATGCTGCCCAGCGAGCCGGTCGGGTCCCAGGACGCGACCTCGATGCCCGAGGCGCCGGCGATGGCCGTGGCGCTGCCGGGGATCTTGGCGCTGGCAAAACCGTCGCTGCTGTTCAGGATGGACAGGCGGCCTTCGTCGCCGGTGCGGGCCTTGTCGCGCTTGTTGAGGTTGATGCCGAACTTGGTGCCGACGATGGGGCCCCATTCCAGGTCGCGGTGGGCCGTCAGGCGCACGCTGGTCAGGGTGTCGTCGATGGTGGGCAGGGAGGCGTAGCCGGCCTGCGGCGTGGCGGGGCCACCGCCCCAGCCGTCGACGTCGGTCAGCACGGCGAAGTTGCGGTCGGCGAAGTTGCCGCTGGTCGTGTACTTCACGTCGGCGAAGTTGCTGCCGTTGAAGCCCGTCCAGCTGATGCTGGCGAGCTGGGAAGCAGGCGTGTTGCCCGGCTGGCCGGCCGTCGTCTCGAAGTTGCTCATGTTCTTGACGCCGTGGGAGCGCGACAGGTCGGCCTCCCAGCGCCAGTCACCGGTCTTGAGCTCGCTGTTCACGCCCAGGGCCAACAGGCGGTCCTTGTTCGAGAACATGTGGTTGCGCACCACGCCCTTGTAGTTGCTCATCGTGCCGCTGGTGGCGACACCGTTGGCGATGGTGGCGTTGCTGAGCGCGCCGTTGGGGTCGTAGACGCCCGCGCCGAAGGCGATGGCGCCTTCCAGGCCGGTCTGCTTGGTCTTCTCGGTGCCGGCGCCGTAGAAGATGTCGGCCGAGGTCTTGAACTCGCTGCTGGGCTTGTACTGCAGCGTCAGCGTGGCGCCGTCGCGGGTGCTCTGGCGGCGCTGGGTCTCGTGCTTGAAGCCGCCGGGCACGGCCACCTGCTGGCCGTTGTAGTCGACCTGCGGCGCCCAGCCGCCCCAGCTGTCGAAGCGCTGCTCGCCGCCGTTGTCCTCGCGGGCACGGCTCAGGGCCACGGCCACGCCCAGGGTCTTGTTGGCGAACTGGTCCACATAGACCAGGCTGGTGCGGTGGCCCGAGCCGACCTCGACGCCGGAGCCCTCGCCGATGCGCTCCTTGCGCACATTGGCGGCGAAGGTGCGCTTGCCGTAGTCCAGCGGACGGATGGTGCGCATGTCGACGGTGGCCGACAGGCCCTGGCCCACCAGGCCGGCGTCGGGCGTCTTGTAGATCAGGATGCTGCTCAGCAGCTCGGCGGGGAAGAGGTCGAACTCGGGGCTGCGGGCGTCGCTGGTGGAGGCCACTTCGCGGCCGTTGAACAGCGAGCCGCCGAAGGCCGGGGCCATGCCGCGCACGCTGACGCCGGCGGCCTTGCCGTTGACCTTGCTGCGCTGCACGGCGATGCCGCTGACGCGGCCGAGGGACTCGGCCACCGTCACGTCGGGCAGCTTGCCGATGTCTTCGGCATTGATGGCCTCGACGATGGACGAGTTGTTGCGCTTGGTGGCGATGGAGTCTTCGACGCTCTTGCGGATGCCGGTGACGACGACGGTCTCCAGCGACTCGGCGGCCGGCGCGGTCTGGGCCTGGGCGGCGCCCGCGAGCAGCAGGGCGCAGGCCTGGGCGATGGGAAGGATGTGGAGCCCGCGCGCTTGCGGCTGGCGCGGCGCTCGTGCGGCTGGCAGATGAGCCATGGTTTGCCTCTCGTATGTTGTAGTGGTCGGGTCCGGTTCTGCACGTGGCAACCGGGTCGCGAGTCCGGTTGTGTTGAGCGAACGGCCGCGATGCTCCGGTTTGGCTGCAGGCCGCGCAATCCGGAGCGTGAGCCGCTGAAGCTGGCCTATAGACAACTTTCGAACGGGGCTGAAGAAATCCTGAAGATTCCTGTTTTCCCCTTTATCCATCGGGGTTGCTGACGAATTCCGGGTCGCGGTGCGCGTTTCGCCCAAGCCACATTCAGGGCATGCGCCGCTAGACTTCTCCGCGTGAAGATCTATCTGATCGAGGACGACCTGAACATCGGCCAGGCCCTGCTGACCGTGTTCAAGGACGAGGGCCATGAGGTCGTCTGGGTGCGCATGGCGAACGACGCCGTCGAGCGGCTGCAGGCCGAGGATTTCGACGCGGTGCTGCTCGACCTTGGCCTGCCCGATGGCGACGGCAACGAGCTGCTCAAGCGCCTGCGCGCGGCCGGCCTGACGGTGCCCGTCCTCATCATCACGGCCCGCGACGGCCTGCAGGATCGCTTGAAGGGCTTCGACAACGGCGCCGACGACTACCTCATCAAGCCCTTCGAAATCCCCGAGCTGCTGGTGCGCCTGCGCGCCATCCTGCGCCGCAGCGGCGCTCATGGCGAGGCGGAGGCGCTGTGGAACTTCGGCAACCTGGCGCTGGAAGAGAAGCGCATGCGCGTGACGCTGGACGGCGCGGCCATCACGCTGTCCAAGACCGAATACGCGCTGCTGCTGACCTTGATGAAGCAGAGCGACCGGGTGCTGACCCGCGCCGAACTGGAGCGCCGCGTGCTGCCCTTCAGCGATGGCGCGACGCTGGACGTGCACATCTCCAATCTGCGCAAGAAGATCGGCGACGGCCACATCCGCACCGTGCGTGGCGTCGGCTACATGATGCAGAGCGGCCGTGCAGCCTGAACAGTCGTCGCTGTTCCGGCGCCTGCTGCTCGGCTTCAGCGCCGTCACCCTCTTCGTCGCCCTGGGCGGCTTTCTCTACGTGGCCTGGGAGGCTCGCGAGACCCAGCGCTCGCGTACCGCCAGCGAGAACTCGGCCCACACGCGCGAGCTGCTGCTGCATTTGGCCGACATTGGCGACCAGCCCCAGCGACTGCGCCGGTCCGCCGAGGCGCTGGAAGCCGTGCGTGCCGAGATGTTCCGCCAGCTCGACTACCACTCCCAGGTGCGCGTGCGCGTCTGGCAGCACGGCGAGCTGGTCTACAACTCCCGGCCAGCCCTGCCCGACGTCCTGCCTCTGCCCGGCAGCGAGCACGAGGGCAATGCCTGGGTGCAGGCAGTGGAGAAGGACGCGGCCAGCGGCCTGGTGGTGGAGCGCAGCCACGAGGTGGACGACCGCTGGATGCTGAGCTTCTCGGGCGTCAGCTTCCTGCTGCGCTCTTCCATCTTCAGCCTGCCCCTGCTGCTGCTGCCGGCCTGGTTCATCATCGGCATGGGCCTGAAGCCACTGCGCGCCTTCGCCTCGGTGATCGAGAACCGCTCGGCCCAGGACCTGACACCGCTGCCCGACTCCACCTACCGCGAGCTGTCGCCGCTGGTGACGGCCATCAATCACCTGATGGCGCGGCTGCGGCGGCGCATCGAGCATGAGCATGAGTTCCTGTCCGACGCCGCCCACGAGCTGAAGACGCCGCTGGCGGCCATCCAGATCAACGCCCATCTGCTGCAGTCGCCCAACGGCGATGCGCAGCGCCATGCCGAGGTCAGTGCCGGGCTGCGCGATGGCGTGGCGCGGGCCAATCACCTGGTGCAGCAGCTGCTGTCGCTGGAGCGGGCGCGTTCGGATGCGGACGAAGCCCTGCCGACACTGTCGCTGGAGACCCTGGTGCGCGACCGCCTGGCCGCTGCAGCGCCGCTGGCCGTGCAGCGCGGTATCGACATCGACTTCCATGCCGATTCGCCCTGCGAGCGGCCCCTGCACCAGGAGACGGTCTGGGCCCTGGTGGACAACCTGATCAGCAACGCCATCAAGTACTCGCCTGAGAACGGCCGCATCGCGGTGCGCCTGTCCGACCGGCCGGGTGGCGGCTGCGCCTTGAGCTTCAGCGACCAGGGCCCCGGCATCGCCGAGGCCCTGCGCCAGCGCGTCTTCGAACGCTTCTACCGCATCCCCGGCCAGGCCCAGAGCGGCAGCGGCCTGGGGCTGGCGATTGCGGAGCGAGCCGCGGCGCGCAATGGCGCCGGCATCCGGCTGGATGCCGGGCCCGAGGGCCGCGGCCTCTTGGTCACCGTGGAGTTCGTTTAGGCGCGTTCTTCTGCAGGAACCAGAGCAGCACGCAGACGATCAGCGTCGTGCCGATCAGCACATTGCCCACCCAGGGAAAGTGCTCCAGTTTGCCGTCGGCGGCGATGGTGACGATATGGCCCGACACCAGGGCCGCCAGGCCGCCGGCCAGTTGCTGCAGGGCCGCGTTGATGGCCGTGAAGGCGCCGCGCTGCTCGGGCGCCGGAATGCCGGTGACGACGACCTGCCAGGGCACCATGCGCGAGAAGATGCCGGCGAACAGGATGACGTTGACGACGACCAGCGTCGCCAGCGACGAGGGACCCAGCCGTGTGTAGATGGCCACCATGGCGATGGTGATGGCGCTGCCCGTGAAGAAGATCGGCAGTGGGCTGAAGCGGTCGACGAGGCGGCCCACCGTGGGCGCGACGAACATGGTGCTGATGCCCGTCACGAGGTAGACGATGGGCAGATGCTTCAAGTCGATGCCGACGTTGTTGACCGAGAAGGCGCTGGCGAACGGCATGATCATGAAGCCGCCCGTCGTCAGCAGGGCCGTGATCAGGAAGGCGTGCAGATGGCGCTTCACGGCGACGGTGTGCCAGAGGTGGGCGAAGGCGCTGCGGTCGGTCTGCAGCTTGAGGTGGGCGTCCACAGGCTTCATGCGCCAGGCGATCAGCAGGCCGCCGATGGCGCCGAAGGCCACCAGGGCCATGAAGGGTGCATGCCAGTCCCAGTGCGTGGCCAGATACAGGCCGAAGGGCAGGCCCAGCACCTGGCTGGCCGCGAAGCCGCCCTGCAGCAGGCCCATGACGCGGCCGCGCAGAGCCGGCTCGAACAGGTCGGCCGCGATGGCCATGACGATGGAGCCGATGACACCGCCGAACAGGCCGGTCACGATGCGCGCCATCAGCAGCGACTCGAAGCTGGTGGCCAGGCCGCACCACAGCGTGCCGAGCAGGAAGCCGGCGTAGAAGAACAACAGCAGCCGCTTGCGGTCGAAGCGGTCGGCGAAGCCGGCGGTCAGCACGCCGGAGATGCCGGCGCTGAAGGCATAGGCCGAGACGACGAGGCCGAACTGCTGGGCCGTCATCGACATCGCCGGCATGATCATGGCGCCCAGCGGCGACATGATCATGAAGTCCAGGATGACGGCGAACTGCAGCAGCGTCAGCAGGCCGGTGGCGAAGCGCTGGTAGGGCGTGAAGCTGGGCGGCGGCGCGGCAGAGGCGCCGGCAGTGGTGGCTTGGGGCATGGAAATATCCGGTGGCAGGTGCGGTCGCGAGGCGGGCACCAGTGTCGTCAGGGGGGATGCCCAGGCATGGCAGCAGGCCGGGCGGATTTGAATAGGTTCCTATTCATATTAGAATAGGGGCCTATGTAAAGTCAATGACCGTTCGTCGGTCATTCCCGAGCGTTCATTGCGAGTCGCCATGTCCGAGTCCCGCCCCTCCATGCCGCCGCTGAAGTTGATCGGCCATGTGCACCGCGCCTTCCAGCGCGTGGCCGACCAATCGTTGCGCGACCAGGGTTTCGCGCTGGGCCAGCTGCCGGTGCTGATGGCGCTGAAGGACGGCCGACCGCGCTCCCAGGCCGAGCTGGCGCGCCTGGCCCATGTCGAGCAGCCCAGCATGGCCCAGCTGCTCAACCGCATGGAGAGGGACGGCCTCGTCGAGCGCCTGCCCGATCCCGAGGATGGCCGCAGCCGCCTCATTTCATTGACCGCGGCGTGCAAGGACCGCATGCCCAAAGCCAAGGCCGTCATGCAGTCCCTGGGCGCCGAGGCCCTGCAGGGCTTCAGCGATGACGAGGTCGAGGTGTTGGCGGGGTTGCTGGCCCGGATGGCGGACAACGTCGACGCCATGGTCGCGGCACGTCTGGAGCCCTAGGCGGCGTCCTACGTCGGTTCGAGCCGCGGGCTCACGACGCGGCCGGCGTGGCGGCGCCAGAGTTGCAGCATCCCCCAACTGCGGAGCTGCATCATGAATGCCACCACGGATTGCCCGCCCGAACTCCAGAAGGTTCCGTCCCGGAATGCCGACGTGTTGATCTGCGTCGTCGGCACTGCCGAGGTCATGCAGGCCAGCGAGGACGACCTGTCGGTGCTGGCGGGCGACCGCCGCGTGCATCGCCTGGACTGGCGCCTGGACGACGAGTTTGGCGAGCCGCCGGTCGAGGCGGACTGGGCCGATGGCCTCATCGTGCTGAACTCCGACGCCTGGGCCGCGCCCACGGGTTGCGCCAAGCTGCAGGCCCTGCTGAAGATGGCCTGGCGCTGCGGTCGCACGGTGGCCCTGTGCGGCGATGCGATGAATTCCCTGGGCGCCCTGGGCTTTCCGGCCGATGTGCCGGCGGAGGCCGAGGGTCTCTTCCTGTGCCCGCAGGGCCCCTGCAACGGCACGCTGCGCGAGTTTCTCGACGCGGTTCATGAGCAACCCCATCGCGGCCGCTGAGTCAGATACGGGCGAAAAAAACGGCGCGGCCTTCAGGCCGCGCCGTTTTCACATCTACCTTCGGATCAGGCCCACCACCAGGCTGACGATGGCCAGGATGATGAAGCCGTAGAACAGCAGCTGGGCAATGCCAGCGGCGCTCGCGGCGATGCCGCCGAAGCCGAACAAGGCGGCGACGAGGGCGACGACAAAGAAGATGATGGCGTAACGCAGCATGAGGTTTCTCCTTGGGCTGTTGGCATCGCCAATTTATGGCCGGCCCTGGGGGCGGGGTGCCGGTCCGCGCCGCGCTGCCGGGTAGGAAGGCGCCGACGCTGTTACAGCCGGCTGGGCCGCGTCAGCGCGGGGTGCCGCTTCCGCGCTGTCGCAGCTGACCGGTGGGAGGTCTTCACCGGGGTCGATGAAGGCCAGCAGTGCCGCCGGCGGCGCCAGCGCGCCCAGGGCGATGGCGGCGATGGCCTTGCCGCCCAGGGCCTTGCCTTCCAGGGCCACGCGCGGGTCGCCCAGCGTGCCCTGGACGCGCACGGGTGAGCGCAGCGTCAGCAGCGAGAAGTCCTTGGGCCTGGCGACGAGGCGCAGGTCCAGGGTCTCGTTGTTGAGATTGACGCGGCCGTCGATGTCGATGCGGCTGTCGCGGTTGTCGATGACGGCCGAGCGCGGCCTCAGCACGCCGGCCTTGAAGTGGCCGTCCACCCGCGCGCAGTTCAGCTGCAGGTTCCTGTCGCCGCGCAACAGGATGCCCAGGCCCTGGGCGACATCCAGACCGGTGGCCTCGGTCAGCAGATGGGAGATGCTGCCCTTGTCGAGCTGCAGGTGAAGCGGCCCGTTCAGGCTGCCCAGCAGCTCGGCGGTGCTGCGCCCCTGGCCCTTCACATCGACGTCGGCGCGCACGCGGCCGGTCACCGGGTGGGCGCTCAGGCTCCTGGTCTGGAACTTGAACCATTGCTCGATGGCGACGCCGCGCACATCGGCATGCACCTGCCATTGCGGCGGGCTCGGGTGGGTGTCCAGGCGCAGCGAGCCGGCCAGTTCGCCGCCGGCCACGCCGGCATTGAAGTGCTCCAGCGTCAGCACGCCGTTCTCCAGCACGACGCTGGTGTTCACCGGTGCGAGCGGTGCCAGCTTGGGGGTGTTGAGGTCGAGCTGGTTCAAGGCCACGGCGACACGGGCGTCCATGCTGTTCAGCGACGGCAGGTCCAGAGGGCGGTCGGGCAGCACGCGGCCGGGCCGGCTGGGCGGCGCGTCCGTGCCGACTGCAGGCCCCAGATCGGCCAGGCGCAGCGGGCCGCCGCGCAGCACGCCGCTGAGCATCTTGCGTGGGGGGCGGGTGTCGTAGCTGAAGTCGCCGGCCAGGTTGCTGCGGCCGACGCGGGCCCTTGCGCCGCCCAGTTGCCACACGCCCGAGGCGTGCTGCAGCCGCCCGGCCAGCTCCAGCGGCGGCGTGCTGGGCAGGGCGATGCCGAAGGGGCGGCCGACATCGGCGAGGGAGTTGCCGCGCACCTGCAACTGGCCGTCCAGCGCCCGTGCATCCAGCAGCGAGGCGGCCGTGCCGTCGAAGGCGATGCGGCCTTCGCGCTGCGTCAGTTCGGCGCGCAGCTTGACCGGTGGCAGGCCGGACTCGGCGGGCGACAGCAGGGCCAGGCCGGCACCGGCCTCGGCCTTCAGCGCCAGTTGCTGGCCGCGCAGCCTGCCCTGCAGGTCGGCCGTCCAGTGGCCGTCGGCCTGGGTGGCGAAGCGGGCGTCGCCGAGCAGCAGCATGGGCGCGTCGTCGAGATGGGCCGTGCCGTGATGGATCACGAGATGGTCGATGCGCGGCAGTTCGGCCGCCTCGTCGCGCTTGCCCGAGGGCTGCACCGGCCAGGCGGTGTGGCCGTTGGCGTCGCGCTGCCAGTTCAGCGAGAGCGCTTCGGCCTGCACCAGGCGCAGCCGCAGCGGCTCCCCGCGTCGCCAGGCCCAGATGTCGCCCCATTGCCAGTTCAGCACCACGTCCTGGGCTTCGGCCAGGTTCTCGCCGCCGGTGCCGGTGACGCGCAGCTTGCCGGCCTGCAGCCGCGGCTTCCACAGCAGGTGCAGGCGGGAACCCGAATCCATGTCGAGGCCGCGGTCGGCGCGGGCGGCCAGCCAGGGCGCCAGGCCCGGCCAGCCGGCCAGGTCCATGCCCACCGTGGCGAGAACGGCCAGCACGACGGCGCCGGCAATGGTGACGGCGACTTTCATGGAGGCATGCTCGCGGCCCGGGGCGGCAGATGACGTGGGACGAGGGCCTCCACGCCTGTAGGACACGGGCGGACACCCGGCCCTGTCGGCCCGGTCCGACAGGCGATGGGCGCCTGGACCGAAGTCGCGATGGCAACGCCGCGCCCAAAGTTGATGGACCGGTCTCCAAGGCCTTGCACCGAAAGGACTTCCCCATGCACACCCGTCACCGAATGCCGCTGCTGGCCACCCTCGCGTTGGCCGCCGCCCTGGGCGCCTGCAGCAAGCAGCAGCCCGACGATGAACTGAGCGCCGGCCAGCGCGTCGACAACGCGACTGCCGAGGCCAAGCGCGAGACCCGTGAACGGGTGGCCGATGCCCGCATGTCGGCTCACGAGGCCGCCGACAAGACGGCCCAGGTGACATCGGACATGGGCATCACGGCCAAGGTCAATGCGGCTCTGGTGGCCGACGACCAGCTCAAGGCCACCCAGATCAATGTCGACACACGTGATGGCCAGGTGACCTTGTCCGGCCGGGCACCCGATGCCAAGTCGCGTGAACGCGCCACGACGCTGGCCTCGGCCGTGGACGGCGTGAAGCAGGTCAACAACCAGCTGGTCGTCACCCGCAACGGCTGAGCGTCGCGTGTCCCCAGCTCCAGGCGCCCTCACGAGGGCGCCTTTGCTTTGCCCGCCTCGGCATGCCGTCCGACAGGGCCGCTGCCGGGCGCTCGCTAGCCTTGATACGCAACTCACAGCTTCTCTCATGGCCGCCGCCCCCGCCTCCGCGCTGCAACGTTTCCTGACCGTGGCCAAGCCCTATTGGCAGGGCGACCGCAAGGTCTGGGCCTGGACCTTCCTCGCGGGCCTCATCGTGCTGATGCTGGCCGACACCCAGCTCGCCGTGCTGCTGAACAACCAGACCGGCGAGCTGACCTCGGCGCTGGCGGCACATGACGCGGACCGTTTCTGGACCGCGGTGCGCGCCATGCTGTGGGTGATAGGCATCGCTGTACCCGTCTATGCCACCTACTACTACGCTCGCGATGCCTATGCCAACGACTGGCGGCGCTGGCTGACGCAGCGCTTCCTGGACGGCTATCTGCGCGAGCGCCGCTACTTCCATCTCGCCGCCGACGAGATCGACAACCCCGACCAGCGCATCGCCGAGGACGTCAACACCTTCACCGGCCGGTCCCTGCATTTCCTGCTCATCCTGCTCGGTTCGCTGATGCAGCTGGTCGCCTTCAGCGCCGTGCTGTGGTCGCTGTCGCACACGCTGGTGGGCTTTCTCGTCGTCTACGCGCTGGCCGGCACCCTGCTGTCGCTGGGCCTGTTCGGGCGGCCGCTGATCCGGCTGAACTACTGGCAGCTCAAGCGCGAGGCCGACTTCCGCTTCCGGCTGATGCGGGTGCGCGAGAACGCCGAGTCCATCGCCTTCTACGGCGGCGAAGAGCAGGAGCGCCACCAGCTGCAGCAGCGCCTGCGCGCCGCCCTGCTGAACACACGCCGCATGATCCGCGCCCAGTTCGGCCTCAACCTCTTCCAGCGCGGCTTCAGCCAGGTCAGCCTGCTGGTGCCCTGCGTCGTGCTGGCCGGCGACGTGCTCGGCGGGCGGCTGGAAGTGGGCCAGGCCGTGCAGGCCGGTGGGGCCTTCGCGGCGGTGCTGGGTGCGGTGTCGCTGATCATCGACAACTTCGAGAGCCTGTCGCGCTTCGTCGCCGGCATCGACCGCCTGCACGTGATGGCCGAGGTGCTGGAGGCAGAACCGCCCAAGCCCGGCATCGCCCGCGAGGAAGGGGGCGAGCTGGACATCAAGGACCTGACGGTGCATGCGCCGGGCAGCGACCGCGTGCTGGTGGAGAAGCTGTCGCTGAAGGTGCCCGAGGGGGGCTCGCTGCTGATCACCGGCGCCAGCGGCTGCGGCAAGAGCTCGCTGCTGCGCGCCATCGCCGGCCTGTGGACGCAAGGCAGCGGCCAGGTCTCGCATCCGCCTCGCGAGGACGTGTTCTTCCTGCCGCAGCGGCCCTATCTGCAGACCGGCACCTTGCGCAGCCAGCTCATCTATCCCAGCACCCAGAGCGAGCTCGACGACGAGGCGCTGTTGAAGATCCTCGACGAGGTGCAGCTGCGCCACCTGGCCGAAGGTGATGCCGGCCTGGACCGCAGCGAGGACTGGGAGAAGCTGCTCAGCGGCGGCGAGCAGCAGCGCTTGGCCTTCGCCCGCCTGCTGGTGCATGCGCCGCGCCTGGCCATCCTGGACGAGGCCACCAGCGCCCTGGACGATGCCAACCAGAAGCGTCTGTATGAGCGGCTGCGCGAGCGCGGTACGACGCTGATCAGCATCGCCCACCGGGCCGCGGTGGCGGGCTTTCACCGCCATGTGCTGAAGCTGACCGGCGGCGGCCGCTGGACCCTGGCCAAGACGCCGAAGCAGGGGGCCGACAAGCCTGCCGACTGAGCGCCCGGCGCCACCCTTCCTGGGTGAATTCCCGACCGTTCGGTCGGCAAACCGCCGATACCATGGGCGGGCCTTCACCACGCGCCGCCATGGATCTCACGATTGCCGCCATCCTGGGCCTCGACGGCCTGACCAACGGAGCCATCTACGCCCTCGTCGCCCTGGCCCTCGTGCTGGTGTTCTCGGTCACCCGCATCATCTTCATCCCGCAGGGCGAATTCGTCGCCTTCGGCGCGCTGACGCTGGCGGCCCTGCAACTGGGCAAGGTGCCGGGAACGGTCTGGCTGTTGCTGATGATGGCCACGGCTGCGGCTGTACTGGACCTGGTGCAGGGCCTGCGCGAACGCCGGACGCTGGCGAAGATGGCCTTCGAGCTGATGCAGACGCTGAGCTTTCCCGTCGGCATGGCCATCGCGGTGCCCCTGCTTGCTGAAAGCCAGCCCGCGCTGTGGATCCAGGTGCTGCTGACGCTGGCCATCGTCACCGCCATGGGCCCGCTGCTCTACCGCCTGGCCTACCGCGCCCTGTCCGGCGCCAGCGTGCTGACCCTGCTCATCGTCTCCGTCGGCGTGCATTTCGCGCTGACCGGCGTGGGCCTGGTCTTCTTCGGTGCCGAGGGCTATCGCACGCCGGCGTTCTGGGAGGCGCGCTTCGACGTCGGGCCCCTGAGCCTGACGGGCCAGACCTTGATCATCTTCGGCGCCTCGGTCGCTCTCATCGTCGCCCTCTTCCTGTTCTTCGAGCGCACGCTGACCGGCAAGGCCCTGCGCGCCACGTCCGTCAACCGCACCGGTGCGCGGCTGATGGGCATCTCGGGCGACGCGGCCGGCAGCCAGACTTTCACGCTGGCCGCCTTCATCGGCGCGCTGTCGGGCCTGCTGATCTCGCCGTCGACCACCATCTATTACGACACCGGCTTCCTGATCGGCCTGAAAGGCTTCGTCGCCGCGGTCTTCGGTGGCCTGGCCAGCTTCCCGATGGCACTGGCCGGCGCGTTGGGCGTCGGCCTGATCGAGAGCTTCGGTTCCTTCTGGGCCAGCGCCTTCAAGGAGGTCATCGTCTTCACGGTGATCCTGCCCATCCTCCTCTGGCGGTCCTTCGTGGACCCACACCACGAGGAACACTGAACGATGACCCGCAAGCATCTGTCGATCGCTGCCGCCGTCGTGCTGCTGGTGCTGCCCTTCGCGCCGGTGCCCGACTTCTGGATCACCCAGCTCAACTACATCGGCCTGTTCTCACTCGTCGTGCTGGGCCTGGTGCTGTTGACCGGCGTGGGCGGGCTGACGTCCTTCGGCCAGGCCGCGTTTGCCGGCATCGGCGCGTATGCCACCGGCTATCTGTGCAACGCGATGGGCATGTCGCCCTGGCTGGGCCTGGTGGCGGGCCTCGCCATCACGCTGGTGCTGGCTCTCGTCATCGGCGCGCTGACGCTGCGCATGTCGGGCCATTACCTGCCGCTGGCCACCATCTGCTGGTGCCTGGCGCTGTACTACCTCGTCGGCAACCTCGAGGAGCTGGGCAAGTACGACGGCCTGCTCGGCCTGCCCGCCATCACGCTGGGTGACTTCAGTTTCCAGAGCGAGCGCCGCATCTATCTGCTGATCTGGCTGGCGGCCCTGCTGGCGGCCGTCGGTGTGACGCGGCTGCTGGACTCGCGGCCGGGCCGCATCATGCGGGCGCTCAACACGAATCGGGGCGGCGGCGCGACCATGCCGGAGGCCATGGGCGCGAGCACCTTCCGCTACAAGCTCATCATGTTCGTCGTCGCGGCCCTGCTGGCCTCGGTCTCCGGGTGGCTCTACGCCCACATGCAGCGCAGCGTGAACCCCTCGCCCTTCGGCATCAAGTTCGGCATCGAATACCTCTTCATGGCCGTGCTCGGCGGCATCGGCACGGTCGGCGGCGCCTTCACCGGCGCGGCCCTGGTCAAGCTGGCGGAGGATCAGTTGAAGGTCTGGCTGCCGCTGATCTTCGGCGGCTCGGGCAACTACGAAATCATCGTCTTCGGCGTCGTGCTGGTGCTGGTGCTGCGCTTTGCGCCGGATGGGCTGTGGCCGCTGATTGCGCGCTGGCTGCCGGCGCGCGGCGCGCGAGCGGTGGACGAGAACGCGCCACGCTTGAGCGCGCGCAGCCATCCGCAGCCCGGCGCGGCGCTGCTGGACGTGCGCAAGATCCGCAAACAGTTCGGCGGCCTCGTCGCCGTCAACGACATCAGCTTCAGCATCCGCGCCGGCGACATCGTCGGCCTCATCGGACCCAACGGCGCGGGCAAGAGCACGACCTTCAATCTCGTCTCCGGCGTGCTGCCCCTGACCAGCGGCGAGGTCGAACTGCTGGGGCAGCGCGTCGACGGCCGCGAGAGCCGCGACATTGCCCGCGCGGGACTCTCCCGCACCTTCCAGCATGTGAAGCTGGTGCCCGACATGACGGTGCTGGAGAACGTCACCCTGGGCACCTATCTGCGCACCAAGAGCGGCACGCTGAGCGCCATGCTCGGCCTGAACAAGGCCGAGGAAGCGCAGGCCCGCGCCGAGGCGATGCGCCAGCTGCGCCGCATCGGCTTGGGCGACCATGCCCATGAGCTGGCCGGCAACCTGGCCCTGGGCCCGCAGCGCCTCGTCGAGATCGCGCGCGCGCTGGCCAGCGACCCGTCGCTGCTGCTGCTGGACGAGCCCGCCGCCGGCCTGCGCCACAAGGAGAAGGAGGCGCTCGCCGAGGTGCTGAAGCAGTTGAAGGCCGAGGGCCTGTCGCTGCTGCTCGTCGAGCACGACATGGACTTCGTCATGAAGCTGACCGACCGCATCGTCGTCATGGAGTTCGGCCGCTATCTGATGGACGGCACGCCGGCCGAGGTGCAGGCCAGCCCAGCCGTGCGCGCGGCCTATCTGGGAGCCGACGAATGAGCGCGCTGCTGGAAGTGAGCGACCTGCACGCCGGCTACGGCCGCGCCGAGGTGCTGCATGGGCTGAGCTTTGAAGCGGCCGAGAAGAGCGTCGTCACCGTCATCGGCCCCAACGGCGCCGGCAAGTCCACGCTGCTCGGCGCGCTGATGGGCCTGATCCCGTCGCGCAGCGCGGCGCTGCGTTTTGCCGGTGAAGACATCGCCAGGCTGACGCTGGAAGAGCGTGTGCTCGCCGGCCTGGCTCTCGTGCCCGAGAAGCGCGAGCTGTTCGGCACCATGACGGTGGAAGACAACCTGCTGCTCGGTGGCTGGCGGCCCAAGAAGCTGGGTGACAAGCGGTGGCGCGACGGGCTGGAGAGCGTCTACGCCCGTTTCCCGCGCCTGAAGGAGCGCCGAGTGCAGGCTGCCGGCACCCTGTCCGGCGGCGAACGCCAGATGCTGGCCCTGGGCCGTGCGCTGATGGGTCAGCCCAAGCTGCTGATGCTGGACGAACCCAGCCTGGGCCTGGCGCCGCTGATCGTGCGCGAGATCTTCACCATCGTCGAAGACCTGCGCGCCACCGGCGTCAGCATCCTGCTCGTCGAACAGAACGCCCGTGCGGCACTGCGCGTGGCGGATCACGGCCATGTGCTGGAGACCGGCGAGTTCGGGCTCAGCGGGCCGGCGGATCAGCTGGCCGCGGATCCGCGGGTGATCGAGACCTACCTGGGGGCAGGGCGGAAGGAATGACCGATGACTGTCGGCTTCAGGGCTGAGCGAGCGGATATCACGAAGCTGGCCGTCGATGTCATCGTCAACGCGGCCAATTCATCGCTCCTGGGTGGTGGAGGCGTGGACGGTGCGATCCATCGTGCCGCAGGGCCGGACCTGGTGCATGAATGCCGCCTGCTGGGGGGCTGCAAGACGGGCGAGGCCAAGTTGACGCGCGGCTATCGACTGCCGGCTCGCCATATCGTCCATACGGTAGGTCCGGTATGGCGCGGCGGTGCGCAGGGCGAGGTCGAGTTGCTGGCCGCCTGCTATCGGAACAGCCTGAAGCTGGCTGCCGCGCAACAGGCGACGACGGTCGCCTTTCCCAGCATCAGCACGGGCATCTTCGGCTACCCGATCGAGCAGGCCGCGCGCGTCGCCATCGAGGCCGTGCGCGTGGAAGCCGCTGCGCATGGCCACCTCAGAGAGGTCATCTTTTGCTGCTTCTCGGCCGAGGATCTGCAGGTCTACGAACGTGCACTCGCCGCCTACTGAGGCCTCACCAACATCGTCGGCGCAATGCCGAACATGCGCCGGCAGGTGCGGCTGAGGTGGGCCGAGTCTGCAAACCCCCAGTCCTGCGCCGCCTCCGTCCACGACTGCCCGCCCATGGCCGCGCCGACGGCGGCTTCGACGCGGGCCCAGAGCAGATAGGCGCGCAAGGAAAGGCCGGTCTGCGCGACAAAGAGATGCCGGAAGCGGCTGGGTGACAGATGGGCCGCGGCGGCGGCTTCGGCGAGCGTCACGGGGGCGTCCAGGCGCTTGCGGATGAACTCGATGGCGCGGCTGATACGCGGGTCGACGCTCAGCGCCGGCGGCGACTGGCCGCACAGAGCATCGACGACACGATGGCTGAACGCGACCAGGGCCGCGTCCGGCGCGTCGGCGGCGAAGGCATCGCGCAGGCCGGCCAGCAGAGTCGCGATGGGTTCGAACGGCAGCTCGGCGATGGCAGCGCCTTCGTAGCGCTGCAGCAGCAGGCGGCCTTGTGCCGTCTCGGGCTCGACGAAGATCTGCGCCACGGTTTCGCCCGCGCCATCGAACTGGTGGCGCTGATGCGGTCGGACCAGCGCGACATGGTGATCCTGCCAGGCCTGCGCGCCGTCGCCGCCGCACAAACGCAGCCGGCCGGTGAGTGCCATCGAGATCTGGATGCCGTGATGCTCGTGTGCCTGGGACTGCCCCACGGCGCGGCCGATCCAGAGGCTGCCGCCGCTCCACAGCAGCACGCGGCCAATGCCGGCGATGGGTTTGCTAGGCGCCATTCGCAATGCCCGTTGCATTGCGTTCGGGCCGAGCGCCGGGCCGCTCCCTAGCCGGCCCGCGTCGGCGATGTGCTCGCGGCTCGATGCCGCGAGCATCGCCGTCCCCGCGGGGGACCGACCAGGCTCGCCCGCGTCCAGCGTGGCGAGATTGGGTGAGGGGCTCGAACTTCATTTCAGCCGTTTCGTTCAAGCCGCCAAGGCCCGCGATCCACAGAATTCGTTCCACGGACAAACCGGTCCGCATCTTCTTCACCTCTCGGAGTTATCCATGCAAACCACCACGACCCCTGTCTGCCGCTGCGTCAACTGCCCCGGCGCTTCCTGCACCTGCGGCTGCCAGCAAGCCAAGGCGAACCCGCAACCCGCCGGCTGCGCCTGCGGCCCCAGCTGCAACTGCCAGCCGGCCTGCCGCTGCGCCTGAGCCGCGATCTGGCACAGGCTAACACCACCGATCCGATGCCATGAAACACCTCCTCCTCTTCCTGCCGTTCTCGCTGAGCCTGCTGCTCGGCGCCTGCATGACGCCGCCGCAGAACCTGGACCTGTCGCTGTCCAAGCCGACCGCACAGAGCAAGTACCGCGTGACCATCCAGCCGATGGTGCCGTCCATCGCCATCAACCAGCTGCACGCCTGGCAGGTGCAGGTCACCTCGCCCGGTGGCGAGCCGGTGTTGCATGCCCGCATCGATGTCGACGGAGGCATGCCCCAGCACGGACACGGCTTGCCGACCCAGCCTGCCATCACGCAGGAACTGGGCGGCGGCCGCTACCTGATGGAAGGCATGAAGTTCAGCATGACGGGCTGGTGGGAGATCAAGCTGAAGCTGGACTCCGCCGAGCGTGGCGCGGACGCGGTCACCTTCAACAAGGTCATCGCCCTGCCGGCGGCGAACAAGAGCTGAGGGCCACGATGCGCGCCTGCCGACGTTGCCTGCTGATCTGGACGCTCGCGCTGGCGGGACTGGCCTTGATCGCACTCGGGTCCTGGCCCGAGCTGGCGGCCGCCAGCGTGAACCGCGTGCAGGCCTGGAGCCGGGAGGAGCTGGCGATGCTGGCGTCGCTGCGGCTGAGCCAGTTGCCGCCCGCGCCGGCCGACCCGTCCAATCGTTTCGAGAACCTGCCCGCCGCGGCTGCCCTGGGCGAGCGGCTGTTCTCCGACGTGCGCCTGAGCCGCAATGGCGCCGTCTCCTGCGCGAGCTGCCACGACCCGGCCCGGCAGTTCCAGGACGACCGCGCCACCAGCATCGGCGTCGGGGCCGGCTCGCGCCGGGCCATGCCCCTCGCCGGGGCCGGCCACAGCCCCTGGCTGTTCTGGGACGGGCGCAAGGACAGCCTCTGGTCGCAAGCCCTCGGGCCCCTGGAAGACGCGGCCGAACATGGCGGCAATCGCCTGCGCTATGCGCGGCTGCTGCAGACCCATTACCGCCAGCCCTACGAAGCGCTGTTCGGCCCGTTGCCGTCGCTGGACGGCCTGCCGCAGGATGCGGGCCCGCTGGGCAGTGAGGCCGAGCGCGCGGCCTGGCAGGCGCTGACCCCGCCACAGCGCGACGCCGTCACGCGGGTCTTTGCCAACCTGGGCAAGGCGCTGGCGGCCTACGAGAAGCGCCTGCAGCACGAGCCGACGCGGCTGGACCGCTACCTCGACGGTGTTGCCGGTGGCCAGCCGTCCAACGAGGCGCTGAACGAGCGTGAGATCCACGGCCTGCGCCTCTTCATCGGCAAGGCCCAGTGCATCAGCTGCCACAACGGTCCGCTGTTGACCGATCAGCACTTCCACAACACCGGTGTCCCGTCGCACGACGGCGTGGCGGAGCGCGGGCGTGCGGCAGTCCTGGCCACGTTGCGCCAGGACGAGTTCAACTGCCTCGGCCCCTACAGCGACGCGGGTCCGGGCCAATGCCAGGAGCTGCGCTTCCTGGTGAAGCAGGACCCGACGCTGGAAGGCGCCTTCAAGACGCCCGGCCTGCGCGGCGTGGCTGACCGGCCGCCCTATATGCACGCCGGCCAGATCGCCACCTTGGAGGCGGTGGTGCAGCACTATGTCGCGGCGCCGCACGCCGCCGTGGGCAGCTCGGAGCTGAACCACCGGCACACGGGGCAAGGGCTGCAGGGCGAGGCCCGCCAGCCCATCGAGCTGTCGCCCGACGAGCGGCAGGACCTGGTGGCCTTCCTGCGCACGCTGTCACCGGCTCACTGAGCCGTCATGCCCCCGTCCACCGCCAGCGACTGCCCGGTCAGATAGCGGGCCTTGTCGCTGGCCAGGAAGACGATGGTCTGGGCGATCTCGTCGACGGTACCGAAGCGCTGCGTCGGGTTGCCGGCGCGCAGGCCGGCCTTGGCGTCTTCGCTGCGTCCGACGAAGCGGTCCAGCATGTCGGTCTGGATGGGGCCTGGCGCCACGGCATTGACGCGCACGCCAGCCGCGGCACCTTCGAGGGCTGCACTCTTGGTGAGTCCTTCGACGGCATGCTTGCTGGCCACATAGACCGAGGCGCCGGCAAAGCCGATCTGGCCGGCCACCGACGACAGGTTGACGATGGCGCCGCTGCCCTGGGCCAGCATGGCGCGCATCTCGTGCTTCAGCGAGAACAGCACGCCGCGCACATTGGTGTCGAAGATGGCGTCGTAGTTCTCTCCGCTCTGCTCGGCGATGGGGCCGTTGTGGCCTTCGGTGCCGGCATTGTTGACGGCCACGTCGAGGCGACCGTAGCGCTCGACGGTCTGTTCGACCAGCGAGCGTACTTCGGCTTCCTCGCGCACGTCGGCGCGTATGAAGGCGGCGCTCTTCGCACCCTGGGCTTGCAGTTCGGTGGCCAGGGCCTGGCCTTCGGCCTCGCGGCGGCCGCTGACGACGACGACTGAGCCCTCCTTGGCGAAGGCGAGGGCGGTGGCGCGGCCGATGCCGGTGAGGGCGCCGGTGATGAGGACGATGGGGGAGGTCATGAGCAAGGCTCCAAACAGTGGTTGAGTGAACTCACTGTGATTGCTGCCTCCTCGATGCAGAAGACGGCCCGCCTGCCTAAGATTTATTCCAGTCAAGACTGAAGCGAGCAGGCATGGCAGACCGATTGCAGTCAATGCAGACCCTGGTGCGGGTCGTCGAGCTGGGCAGCTTCTCGGCCGCGGCGCGCGAGCTGGGCAGCACCCAGAGCGCCGTCAGCAAGCAGGTGGCAGCGCTGGAGAAGGCCCTGGGCGCCCAGCTGCTGGCGCGCAGCACGCGGGCGCTGAAGCTGACCGAGGCGGGCGAGCGCTATGTGGAGCAGGCGCGGCGGCTGGTGGCCGAGATCGCCGAGGCCGAGAGCGAATTGCGCGCGGGCGAGCACCGGCTGCAGGGCTGGTTGCGCGTCGCGGCCTCAGGCAGCTTCGGGCGGCTGAAGCTGATGCCGTTGGTGCAGAGCTTCATGGCTGCCCACCCGGGCGTGAAGATCGACTTGCGGCTGAACGACGGCTTCATCGATCTCGTCGAACAGGGCATCGACGTGGCGGTGCGCATCGGCGAACAGCCCGACTCCAGCCTGATCGCCCGCCGCATCGGCACCGTGCGCCGGGCCGTCGTGGCGCGGCGCGGCTACTTCCAGCAGCTCGGTGTCGAAGCGCCGCGCGACCCGGCGGCCCTGCAACAGCACAACTGCATCGTCTACAGCGAACTGCGCAGCGGGCCGACCTGGACCTTCGAGGCCGGGCCTGGGGCCGACGCCCCGCTGGGCAGCCTGGTCAGCGTGCGAGTGGGCGGTGACCTGCGCACCAACAGCGGCGAGGCCGTGCGCGAGGCGGTGCTCGCGGGCATGGGGCTGGCCTACTCGCCGCACTGGCTGGTGCATAAGGAACTGGCCAGCGGCGAGATCGAACTGGCCATGCCGCACTGGCAGGGCCAGGCCTTGCCCATGCAGCTGGTCAGCCCGCCGCAGCGGCGGTTGTCGGGCAAGGTCAGGGCCTTTGGCGACCACCTGGCCGCCGGCCTGGTCGAGGGTTGAAGCCGTTCAGATCGGCCGCAGGAAGAGGCCGACCGTCAGCGCCACGCCCAGGGCGACGATGGCGATGCGCAAGGCCTTCTCGTTGACGTGATGCAGGGCCCAGGCGCCGGCCAGGCCGCCGACGATGGCGCTGGCGCCGAGCACGACGGCCTGCAGCCAGTGCACCTCGGGCGACAGCACGAACAGGGCCACGGCCGAGGCGTTCATGACGCCGGCCAGCACATTCTTGGTCGCGCCGGCATTGCGGGTCGGCATGCCCGCCACCGTCAGCGCGGCCAGCATCAGGAAGCCGATGCCGCCACCGAAGTAGCCGCCGTAGATGGCGATGAGGAATTGCATGACCGCCGTCACGCGGGCGCTCAGGTGGTGGTCCTCCGCCACCGGCTTGCGCAGAAAGCTGCCCCAGGCGAATACGCTGGTGGCGAACAGCACCAGCCAAGGCACGAGGCGGGCGAACACCGAGGACGGCGTGTTGAGCAGCAGCCAGGCACCGACGGCGCCGCCGAGCAGGCTGATGAGACCCAAGGCACGGAAGGACAGCGTGGGCGTGCCGACGACGAGGCGGCGACCGGCCCAGCCCGAGCTGAGCTGGCCCGGGAACAGGGCCACGGTCGACGTGATGTTGGCCGCCAGCGGCGACATGCCCGACAGGATCAGGGCCGGCAGGGTGACGAAGGAGCCGCCACCGGCAAGGGAGTTCTGAAGACCAGCCCAGAGGCCGGCGAGCACGAGGAGTCCGAGGAGCATGGGGGAGAGGGCAAAGCGGCCGCGCCTTGGCGGCGGCCGCCGCCACCTCGGCAAGCGCCCAGGCTTACAGCATAGGTGCGGCCGGTGCGGCCAGGATTTCTCTCAGGCAAAGACGCGTGGCCGGACTCAGAAGCTGGTCCATTCCTCGTCGCCACCGCTTGCCGTCGCGGTGGCCGGCGCGGCCTTGGGCGCGAGTACGGGCGGCGGTGGCAGCGCCTTGGCCTTGGGCGCTGGCCGAGCCGCGCTGGGGGCCGGGCGCGGCTTGGCGGCCGACACCGGTGCCGGCGACGCCCCGCCGTTGAGGCGGAACACCGACACGATCTCCACCATCTGCAGGGCCTGCTGGCGCAGGCTCTCCGCCGCAGCGGCGGACTCTTCCACCAGGGCGGCGTTCTGCTGGGTCACCTGGTCCATCTGCGAGACGGCCTGCTCGACCTGGCCGACACCATCGGCCTGCTCGACGCTGGCCGTGCTGATCTCGCCGACGATGTCCGTCACGCGCTGGATGGCCTGCACCAGGGACTGCATGGACTGGCCGGCGGTGTCGACCTGCTGGCTGCCGCGCTCGACCTGCTCGACGCTGCTGGAGATCAGGCTCTTGATCTCCTTGGCCGCATCGGCGCTGCGCTGGGCCAGCGTGCGCACTTCGCCGGCCACGACCGCGAAGCCGCGGCCCTGTTCACCCGCGCGGGCCGCTTCGACGGCGGCATTCAGCGCCAGGATATTGGTCTGGAAGGCGATGCCATCGATGGTGCCGATGATGTCGGCGATGCGCCGGCTGGATTCGCTGATGCCGCGCATGGTGTCGACGACATCACCCACGGCGCCGCCGCCCTGGCGGGCCGCGTCGCTGGCATTGCGGGCGAGCTGGTCGGCCTGGCGGGCGTTGTCGGCGTTGCTGCGCACGGTGCTGGCCAGTTCCGACATGGTGGCGGCGGTTTCCTGCAGGGCCGAGGCCTGTTCCTCGGTGCGCTGGCTGAGGTCGGCGTTGCCCTGGGCGATCTCGCTGCTGGCCGTGGAGACCGATTCCGCGTTGGCACGCACGCGCGACACGGTCTGCGTGAGGCCGTTCTGCATGCGGTCCAGGGCGCGCATGAGCTGGGCGGCCTCGTCGGCGCCCTGGGCATTGACGGCCTGGCGCAGGTCGCCATCGGCCACCGCGTCGGCCACCTCGACGGCGCGGCGCAGCGGCAGCGTGATGGAGCGGATCAGCAGGCGCGAGATCAGCAGCGCCATGACGATGGCCAGCGCGAGCGCGACGAAGACGACGGTGCGCGCCATGACATAGGCCGCCTCCGCATCGGCGCTGGCCCGCTCTGCGCCCTTGGTGTTCATGTCGACCAGCTTGTCCAGCACGTCGGACGCGCTGTCGAAGAACTTCTGCGACTCGCCGTCGAGGATGGCGAGGGCCTTGTCGTTCTCGTTCTTGCGCGAATGGGCGTAGAGCTTGTCGTGCGCGGCCATATAGGCCTTCCAGTCGGCCGTGAAGCTGTCGTAGAGGCGCTTCTCCTCGGGAGAGCTGATCAGCTTTTCGTAGGCGGCGCGGTTCTTTCCCAGCTCGGCCAGCACGGTCGCCATCGCCTTGTCCTTGACTGCCATCGCGGCGTCCTCGGTGGCGAGCACGTGGGCGGTCTCGGCAATGCGGAAGTCCGAGGTGTTGGTGTTGATCTGGTTCACCAGCGACACGCTGGGCAGCCAGTTGCTCGTGATGTCGAGCGTGGCACTGCGCATGCGCATCATCTGCAGCATCGCCATCACCGTGACCAGGATCAGCAGGGCGAGCATCACGCCCATCGCCGCGGCCAGCCGCGGCCCGATCTTCCATTGCATGGGATTCATGACAGCCACTCCTTGGAGAAGCGTCGTGCCCCTGGCACGGGGCATGGCGTTGGGGCAGTCTGCCCCTCAGGCTGGGCGCTGTCTACGGCGCGCAAGGCCTGACGCCCTGTCCGACAGCTTGCCGTTAGCTGCCGGTTGCCTAACGTTCAAATCGTACGTACCCAGGCCAGCAGCTTGTTGTTGGCCGGCATGTCGATGCGTTCGCGCAGCTTCAGGCCGGCTCGGGCCGCCTCGGCCTCGACATCGGCCAGCCGGCGCAGGCCCCAGCTCGGGTTGCGCCCGCGCAGGTCGGCGTCGAAGGCGAGGTTGCTCGGCGCTGTCGGCTCGCCGTCGATGACATAGGGGCCGTAGGTGATGAGCAGCCCCTGCGGTGCGAGATGACGCGCGGTGCCCCGCATCAATCCCGCCGTGCAGGCCCAGGGCGCGATGTGGATCATGTTGGCACAGTAGATCGCATCGACCTGGGCCGGGACGCCGGGCCAGGCCGCATCGAGCACATCCAGCGTGATGGGCGGGTGCACCCGCGCGAGCCCCTCGCACCAGGCAGCGATGGAGGGCAGGGCGGCGGTGTCGAAGTCGCTGGGTTGCCATTGCCAGCCCGGCAGGCCTTCGCTGCAGCAGGCGGCGTGCTGGCCCGTGCCGCTGGCGATCTCCAGCATCACGCCGCTGGCGGGCAGCAGGCGCTGCAGGGCCGCGAGGATGGGCGGGCCGTTGCGTTCGGCGGCGGGGCTGTGGCGGCGTTCGTTCATGGGGCGTGGATTGTCCAGTCCTGCCAGGCGCGGAAAGAATCACTTGCGGCGTGTGCGGTTTCTCGGCGGCCCGCGGCTGGGCACAGTGGTGCCGTTGGTTTCAAGGAGCCCCACATGACCCTCAAGCTGTACCGCCACGTGATCTCGGGCCACGCCCACCGCGTCGAACTCGCGCTGTCCCTGCTGGGCCTGCCGCACGAGCTGGTGGACGTGGACCTCGCGTCGCGCGCTCACAAGACGCCCGAGTTCATCGCGCGCCACCCCTTCGGCCAGCTGCCGCTGCTGGAAGACGACGGTCATTTCGTCTGGGACAGCACGGCCATCCTCGTCTACCTGGCCAGCAAATACGACCCCACGGGCCGCTGGCTGCCGCAGGACCCCGTCGGCCGGGCGGCCGTGCAGGCCTGGCTGTCGGTGGCGTCCAGCCTGATCGCCTACGGCCCCGCCGCGGCTCGCGCCATCCAGCTGTTCCGCCCCGCCGCCGATGCGAGCGAGGCGATGGCGCGCGCCCACGGCCTGTTCCAGGTGATGGAGGGCGAGCTGGCGCGCCGTCCTTTCCTGGTGGGCGACCAGCCGACGCTGGCCGACGTGGCCGGCTACAGCTACATCGCCAATGCGCCCGAGGGCAATGTGGACCTCTCGCCCTACCCGGCGCTGCGCGCCTGGCTGGCGCGCGTGGAGGCGCTGCCGGGCTTCGTGCCGTTTCCCGCCAGCCCCGTCGGCCTGCGGGCCGTGGCCTGAGATTCATCATCATGGACACCGCCCCTTTCCACGCCGGCGAAGTCGCCGTGCAAGCCCGTCTCGGCGTGGCGGAGCGCATGGACGAGATCGGCCGCAAGGTCGTGCGTGACCACATGCCCGAGCAGCACCAGCGCTTCTACGAGCAGTTGCCGCTGATGCTGGCTGGCAGCGTGGATCCGTCGGGCCGGCCCTGGGCCACCGTGCTGGTGGGCCGGCCGGGCTTCGTGCAGGCGCCGGACGCCGGGCACCTGACCTTCGATGCCCGGCCCATCCCGGGCGACCCCGCGGCTGCCGGCATGACGCCGGGCGCGCCGCTGGGCCTGCTCGGCATCGAGCTGCACACGCGGCGGCGCAACCGCGTCAACGGCCGGCTGGAGACGGTGCTGCCGGAGGGCTTGCGGCTGCAGGTGACGCAGACGGTGGGCAACTGCCCGCAATACATCCAGGGGCGCGAGTTCGAATGGGTTCGTGATGCGGCGGACACGCGGCCGCGCGCCATCGAGCGCATCGACCGCCTGGACGGCGACGCGGCCTGGCTGATCGCTGCCGCCGACACCTTGTTCGTCGCCACGCATGCAGGAGCGGCGGGCGCGGATGTGTCGCATCGCGGCGGCCCGGCGGGCTTCGTCCTGCAGGAGGAAGCGGGCACGCTGCTGGTGCCCGACTACTCCGGCAATCGCATGTTCATGACCCTGGGCAATCTGCAGCTCGATGGCCGCGCCGGCCTGCTCTTCATCGACTTCGAGCGGGGCGACCTGCTGACGCTGACCGGCCGCGCCGAGATCGTCTGGGAGGGTCCGGCACTGGACGGCCTCGCCAATGCCGAGCGCGCCTGGCGATTCCAACTCGACGAGGGATGGTGGTTGCGTGACGCGCTGCCCTTGCGTTGGCGCTTTCGCGATTGGGCGCCGCAGAACCGCTAGCGCAGCGCGGGATTGGCGCGCAGCGCTTCCACCGCCAGGTCGACAAAGCTACGCACCTTCTGCGTTGCGTGCCGGCCCTCATGGTGCACGACGTGCACGGGCACAGGCGGCAGTTCGAAGTCTTCCAGCAGCGGCAGCAAGGCGCCACTCGTCAGGGCATCGGCGACCTGGTAGCTGATGAGGCGTGCGATGCCCAGGCCTGCCAGCGCGAAGGAGCGGGTCGCGTCGTTGGTGGTCGTACGCAGGCGCGGCCGGATGCGCTGCACCAGTGGCTTGCCGCCTTCGGCAAAGCGCCACTCGGGGTAGGGCGCGACCTGGGTGGGCTGAATGAGCACATGCCCGCTCAGCTCCTCGGGACGCTGTGGGCGGCCATGCGCGGCGAGATAGTCGGGCGAGGCGACCAGCATGCGCCGCACCTGGCCGACACGCGCGGCGCGCAGCGAGGAATCCGGCAGCTCGCCGATGCGCACGGCCACGTCCAGGCCTTCGTCGACGAGGTTGACGACGCGGTCGACAAACACGCATTGCGCATCGACGTCGGGGTAGCGGCGCAGATACTCGGTGACGATGGGCGTCACGTGCAGATTGCCGAACAACACCGGCGCCGTGACGCTCAGCAGGCCCTTGAGCTGGCTGCGGCTGCCACTGGTGGCGGCCTCGGAGTCGCTGACGTCGGCCAGGATGCGCCGGCAGTCCTCGGCATAGCGGGCGCCGGCCTCGGTCACGCGCACGCTGCGGGTCGTGCGCGTCAGCAGGCTCAGGCCCAGGCGCGCTTCCAGCTCGGCCACGGCACGCGTGACGACAGGGGCCGACAGGTCCAGCTTGCGCGCCGCGCTCGCGAAGCCGCCGCTGTCGACGACGGCGACGAAGACTTCCATGGCTTGCAGGCGATCCATGCCGCCGGACTATGCCGCACGAATTGGAGTATTCGGGCCGAGCGACGGGCCGCTCCCTAGCCGGCCCGGTTGGCGATGTGCTTGCGGCTCGACGCCGCAAGCATCGCCGTCCCCTCGGGGGACCGACCGGAATCGCTCGCGTTCAGCGATGCGAGGGTGGGCGAGGGGCTTAGGCTAAGCCAGTCTTCCTGCCTGGAAGTCGCGTACCGCTTGCACCAGCTCGGCCTCAGTGTTCATCACGAAGGGGCCGTACTGTGCGATGGGCTCGCCCAGGGGCTTGCCGGCAATCAGCAGGGCCCTGGTGGCCGAGTCGCCGGCCTGCAGGCGCACGCCGTCGCTGCCCGGCGTATTGGCCAGGATGGCCATCCGGCCCGACAGCACCTGGCAGCCGGTCTGGAACTTCAGGGCGCCTTCGTAGACGTAGACGAAGGCGTTGAAGTCGCTGGGCAGCAACTGCTCGAACCCGGTGCCCGGCGCGAAGTGCAGGTCCAGATACAGCGGCTCGGTGCTGTCGCGCTGCACGGCGCCAGCGACGCCATGGCTGGCGCCGGCGATGACACGGGCCTTCACGCCGTCACGTTCGAATTCGGGCACCTCGGCGCTCGTGATGTCGCGATACCAGGGCGCGCGCATCTTGTCCTTGGCGGGCAGGTTGAGCCAGAGCTGGAAGCCGGCCATGCGGCCCGCGTTCTGCTCGGGCGTCTCGCTGTGGATGACGCCGCGGCCGGCCGTCATCCACTGCACGCCGCCATCGCTGATCAGGCCTTCATGCCCGGCCGAGTCGCGATGGCGCATGCGGCCGTTGAGCATGTAGGTGATGGTCTCGAAGCCGCGGTGCGGATGGTCGGGGAAGCCGGCGATGTAGTCGTCGGGGTTGTCCGTGCCGAAGGCGTCCAGCATCAGGAAGGGGTCGAGCCGGCGCTGCAGGTTCTGCGTCAGCACGCGGTTCAACTTGACGCCCGCACCGTCGCTGGTCGGCTGACCGGCGACAAGGCGTTCGACCTCGCGCGGTTGGGTGAGTTGGGACGTCGCGACGGTGCTCATGGCTTTTCCTTCAGGCTGCGAGAAGTTCGGAAATCTGGCTGCGGGCAGAGGCCAGGCCCTGTTCGGCCGCGAAGGCCATGCCCTCGGCGTAGACGAACTCGACGTCGGTCATGCCGAGGAAGGCCAGCACGGTGCGCAGATAGGGCGTCATCTGGTCGCTCGGCTGGTCGCGGTGGATGCCGCCGCGGCTGGTGACGATGTAGACCTTCTTGCCGGTCAGCAGGCCGACGGGGCCCTTCTCGGTGTACTTGAAGGTGACGCCGGCGCGGGCCACGGCATCGATCCAGTTCTTGAACTGGGCGGTGACGTTGAAGTTGTACATGGGCACGCCGATGACGACGGTGTCGGCGGCCTGCAGTTCGGCGATCAGGGCATCGTCCTGGGCGACGCGGGCGGCCTGCTCGGGCGTGCGCTTGTCGGCCGGCGTGAACAGGGCGCCCAGCGCGGTCTCGTCGAGCACGGGTTGGGGCGTCAGCGTCAGGTCACGGATGGTGGTGGTGGCGGCCGGGTTGGCGGCGCGCAGGCCGGCGGTCAGTTCGGTGGCCAGGCGGGTGGACACCGAACCTTCGGTATCGGTGGCACGGCGGGCGCTGGCGTTGATTTGCAGGATGTTCATACGGGCTCCTGGAAGGGAAGGGGTTGCGATGGAATGAACTCTAGAGTTCCATCTGCAGCACCAGAAGTCGCCGAATTGCATAAGATTGTTCCATCAATGGATCAATAGACCCGCCATGGAACCCGACGCCGACGATTTGCTGCTGTTTGCCCGAGTGATGGAGGCCGGCAGCTTCAGCCGCGCCGCCGAGCGGGTGCACTGGCCCAAGAGCACGGTGTCGCGGCGCATCGCGGCGCTGGAGACGCGGCTGGGCGAGAAGCTGCTTCAGCGCAGCACGCGCAAGCTGTCGCTGACGGACTTCGGCGCCGGCGTGCTGGAGCATGCGCGCGTGGTCGCGGCCGAGGTGGATGGGGCGCTGGCTTTGGCCCTGCATCGCCAGCAGAAGCCCAGCGGGCGGCTGCGCGTCAGCATGCCCGCAGACTTTGCCGAGCAGGTGGCGGCCGGCATGCTAGCCCAGTTCGCGCTGGACTACCCCGAGGTGCAACTGGAGCTGGATCTCACGCCGCGCCGCGTGGACATCGTCGGCGAGGGCTTTGACCTCGCCATCCGCATGGGACTGATGGACGAGGACAGCCAGCTCACCGCCCGCAAGTTGGCGACCACCTATTGGGGCCTGTATGCCTCACCCGAATATCTGGAGCGCGTGGGCGAGCCGCTGCTGCCGCAGGCGCTGGACGCCATGCACGGCCTGATGCTGCTGAGCCGCACCGGCGACCCGGTGCCGTGGCGGCTGCAGTGCGAGGGTGCCGAACCCTATCTCGCCCGGCCGGCTCAGCGCACGCTGGCCAACTCGCCCAACCTGCTGGCGCGCCTGGCGCTCAGCGGCGTGGGCATCGCCGGCGTGGACCGGCTGCTGGTGCGCCATTCCGTCGAGCTGGGCCGGCTGCAGCGCCTGCTGCCCGAGTGGAGCCTGCCCGGCTCGAGCTGCTGGGCCGTGTTCCCGGAGCGGCGGCTGATGCCGCTGCGCACCCGGGTGTTCCTGGAGGCGATGTCAGCCTTGCTGGATGGCTGCCCGGCGCCGGGCCCTTGAGCCGGCCGTCGAGACGACGGCGAGGCCGGCGACCAGCAGCATCACGGTGGCGGGTTCAGGCACTGCCACGGCGAACACGGCCGTGGCGAGCTGCTGGTGGCCCAGCGTGGTCGGGTGGATGCTGTCCCAGAACAGCGAGGTCGCCGGATTGCAGCCGGCGCTGGCCCAGCCGCAGGCGTGGGTGACGTCGCTGAAGCCCTGGCCCGACGTGACCGCATTGGTCATGAATTGGTAGAGGTCGAAGGTCTGCACGTTGCTGCCGGCCAGCGCACCGGTCAGCGCGGCGTCCATCGACCACGAGAGCTGGCCGGCCAGGGCTTCGACGTGGTACTCGTGCGCCATCGGGGTCAGTCCGAAATTGGGCGTGTTGACGACCAGAATGTGCTGGGCGCCGGCCAGCTTCAGGTCACCGACGATGCCCACCATGTCGGTGGCATAGGCGCTTGCCATGGTGGGGATCAGGACGTTGGGGTCGGTGCCGGGGCCCATGGATTCCAGCGCGACGCGGATGTTGTTGCCACCGCCGGACACGATGTAGAGGGCGTTCGGGTCGGCCACACCGTGGGTGGCGCCGAGGTACATGCCCAGCTGGGTCTTCATGCTGAAGGGGAAGCCGGGCAGCTGCGGGATCTCGTTGCCGTCGATGCCGGTCTGGGCCCCACCGAAAGCGAAGTTGGTGCCGCCGGCCAGCGAAGGCTTCAGGTCCAGGCCAAGCGACAGGGCCAGGTATTGCGTCCACACCATGCCGTTGGTGTAGGTGCCCGCGTCGTAGGGTTGGCGCGAGTAGACGCCGTTGCCGGTGATGGCCTGGGCCGTGACGGTGCCGACGACGGCAGCGTTGTTGCCGCTGTCGGACAGGCTGTCGCCGAAGACGACGAGCCCGGAGTAGGGGCCGGTGGCCGAGGCCGCAAGGGCGACCGCACAAAGACCAATGCCCGCGATGGCGCGGGCGAGCAGACGGATGGACATGGAGACTCCCTGATTTCGGCCGCAGGACTTCTAACGGCTCGTCAACAGCATCCCTGTCCCCCGGCTCAGCGTCAACCCGGGGAGGCCCGAGACTGATGTCAGTCTGTGTCGCCCTTGAAGGCGACTTCGACGGCCGCTTCACGTGCTTTGCGGATGGGTGCGAAGCGCCATTGCTTGACGGCCTCCACCGCGGCGGTGCCGAGGCGGGAGTGGCTGGCCTTGATGACCGAGGCCTGCTGGACCAAGCCGTCGGGGCCGACGGTGAACTGCACCTGGGCGAAGCCGCTGCGGAAATTGTTCTGCGCCAGCTGGCGCGGAATGGAAGGTTCGACCTTGGCCAGCAGCTTCAGCGGCTCTTCGGCTTCTTCCTCGGCCGGCTTGGGCGGCGGCTCGGCGGCGCGGGCCGCGGCGGCCATGGGCGCCGCAGGCGCGGGCGTCGGCGCGGCGGAGGCGAGCACCACGGGGGCGCGCTCCAGTTCGGGCTCGGGCTCAGGGGCGGCCTGGGGCGCCGCGGCGACTGCCGTGGGCGTCTCGGCGGCGGCCGTCGTCGTCGGGGCGGGCGCGGCACTGGGCGCCGCAGCCGGTGCGGGCTTGGGCGCGGCGGCCACCGGCGCAGGTGCAGGCGCGGCCTTGCGAGCGACCGGCGCCGGGGCGGGCGCCGGCGCAGCGGCCGGCTTGTCGCGGGTGGCGCCCTTGTCGGCGTTGAGCTTGATCCAGTGGAAGACGGCGTCGGCGGCCTTTTGCGCACGCTCGAGCTCGGGCTTCGGGGCTTCTTGGGCGCCGGCCGCCTGGGCCAGCATCAGCAGGGCACCCGCGATGGCGGGCAGGGCGAGCGCCAGGGAAGGGCGCGGTCCGAGTGTCATGACAGCTCCACAAAGACGGGTCGGCTCATGGTCCGAGCGGCGGACTCTAGACAGGCTTGAGCAAGCCGTCAGCGGGGTTTGTCCCTCACGCGACGCAGGGGAGGGCCATTTCCGGCAAAGCGTCACGCTTGGGCCAGCAGCGAGCGGCAGCGCTTCTCGTGCTGCTGGATCTCGGCCAGCGTGACCTCGATGTCGTGGCGCTGCTGCTCGAGCTGCTCGCGGTGCTGCGCCAGGATGGTGAGGAAGGCACGCAGCTGGGGCGCGGCACTGGCCTGGCTGTCGTACATGTCGACGAGCTGCTTGATCTCCTGCAGGGCCAGGCCCAGGCGCTTGCCGCGCAGCGTCAGCTTCAGCCGCGTGCGGTCGCGTGGGGTGTAGACGCGGTTGCGTCCCTTGCGGCCGGGTTCCAGCAGGCCCATGTCCTCGTAGAAGCGGATGGCGCGCGGCGTGATGTCGAACTCGGCGGCGAGCTCGGTGATCGTGAAGGTCGGCTGCGCGGCTTCGGTCGCGACGGAGACAGACTTGCGGGAGGGCATGGCTACACTCGATTGACGTAAACGTCAGTCTAAGTCGGCCATGGGCAATCCACGCGAATCCGAACTCCACTATCCCCTGGGCGAAACCCTGCCCGGACCGGGCGAAGCCCTGGACTTGGCGCCGGGTGTGCGCTGGGTGCGCATGGGCCTGCCCTTCGCGCTGGACCACATCAATCTGTGGCTGCTGCGCGACCGCATCGACGGCTGCGAGGGCTGGACCATCGTCGACTGCGGCATCGCCAGCGACGACACCAAGGCCAACTGGGACAAGGTGTTTGCCGCTCATCTGGACGGTTTGCCGGTGCTGCGCGTCATCGCCACCCACTTCCATCCCGACCACCTCGGCCTGGCCCACTGGCTGACCGAGAAGTGGGCCTGCCGGCTGTGGATGAGCGCGACCGACTTCAACCTCGCGCGCCTGGCCAGCAGCTCGACCGTGGGCATGGGCGGCGCGTCGGCGGCGGCCTTCTTCGGCAGCCACGGCCTGACCGATCCCGACTCGCTGGACAAGATCCGCGCGCGCGCCGACTACTACCCCAAGATGGTGCCGGTCGTGCCGGCCAGCTACCGCCGCCTGATGGACGGCAGCGTCGTCGACATCGGCGGGCGCAGCTGGCGCTGCATCGCCGGCTATGGCCATGCGCCCGAGCACATCAGCCTGTTCTGCGAGCAAGCGAAGCTGCTGATCAGCGGCGACATGGTGCTGCCGCGCATCTCGACCAATGTCTCCGTCGTCGACGTCGAGCCCGAGGCCGACCCGCTGACCCTCTACCTGGATTCGCTGTCCCGCTATCTGGACCTGCCGGCCGACACCCTGGTGCTGCCTTCGCACGGCAAGCCCTTCACCGGCCTGCATGCCCGCATCGACCAGCTGCGCGAGCACCACGACGAGCGCCTGGCCGAGGTCATGGCCGCCTGCCGCGCTGAGCCCACCCATGCGGCCGGCCTGCTGCCCGTGCTGTTCAAGCGCAAGCTCGACCTGCACCAGACCACCTTCGCCATGGGCGAGGCGATCGCGCATCTGCATGCGCTGTGGCTTCAGGGCCAGCTGAAGCGCGAACTGGGTGCCGATGGCGTCTACCGCTTCCTGCCCGGCTGAGCGGCTTTCGCGTTGAACCAGAGCCGGCTGTCCGCCAGCGGCGTGTCCGGCGGCAGCATCGGGTTGTCGAGCTTCAGCAACCGCCGCTCGCCGAGGCGGGCCTGGCGGATGGCGTCGCCGTGATAACGCCAGAAGTGGGCGTCGAAGCTGCCGTCGCGCAGCATGCGCTTCAGGCCGGTCTCGATGCGCTCGGCGAGAAGCGGATTGCTGCGCGCGACGAAAAAGTAATAGGGCTGCGGGTAGTGGATCAGCAGTGAGTCCTCGACGGCCAGTTCGGGCAGTTCGGCCTGGCGCTGGGCCAGCTCGCCGAAGATCTCGTTGACGCCGCGCGGGAAGAGGTCGAAGCGGCCGTTGACCAGCATGCGGAACAGGGCCTCGTAGCTGCCGGAGTGCACCCGGAAGCCGAGCTGGCGATACATCTGGGTCTCGGGCCAGTTCGGGCCCTGGCCCAGGGTGTAGGTGCGCAACTCGTCCAGCGTGCGGATGCGGCGCAACTCGGCCTGGCGGTCGCGGTGGATCAGGGCGATGCGATGGCCGATCAGGCCCTTGCGCACCGGAATGCGTATTGGCAGCAGGCGCTGTTCCCGCTCGACCGTGGCCGATGCCCACACGACGTTGGGCAGTCGGCCCTGCTCCATGTCCAGCAGCTGGCGGTCCTCGCTGGACGCCGTCTGCGCCTGGGCCAGTTCGAAGGGACCGTGGCTGGTCTCGGTACGCTGCAGGGCGCTGCGCAGCAGCACCACGAGATCCTCGGAGCGGTGGTCCTGACCGGATTCGGGGGCCGGGTAGACCACCTGCAGCGGCGGGGCCGCGCGCACGATGGCGGGCGAGCCCAGCAGTGGCATCTGCAAGAGGAGCCGCCGCTTCACCATGGCGGGCGGATGAGTTGCGGGTGCGGTCGGCCTGGGTGCACGGAACGGGGGCGCTTTTGCCGGCGATTGTGCATCCGGCCCCGCCTCATTCCGGTGCAAAGAGAAACGCCGCCGACGAGGTGACTCGTGCGGCGGCGGTCTTGCTTGGCTCGGTACCTTCTCTCCCTCCGGCTGGGCCGGCTCCGGGGTACCTGTGATGACAGCGTCGGAACGGAGTGTTGCGCTTTGTGAAGTCAGCTGGGGGACAGCGGCCCGGTAGTATTCACATGCAAACCATTGCAGCAAGATTTCCTGGCTTGCCAGTCGGTATTCGTATTCGGGCCGAGCGCCGGGCCTGCCATGGACGAGGGGCCTACTGAACGACGATGGATTCCTCGCGCAGCGCGTCGCGGGATCGTTCGAAATCAGGGAGTACCGAGCGCACGGTGTCCCAGAAGGCCGGGCTGTGGTTCATCTCGCGCAGATGGGCCAGTTCGTGGGCGACGACGTAGTCGATGATGGCCGGCGCGAAATGGATCAAGCGCCAGTTCAGGCGGATGGAGCCGTCGGCGCTGGCGCTGCCCCAGCGGGTCTGGGCCGCAGACAGGCGCAGCGTCTTCATCGACACCCCCAGCATCTGGGCGAAGTGCTGGCAGCGCGGCAGGAAGTCCTCCTTGGCGCGGGCCTGCAGCCAGGACTGGGCCAGGTCGCGAATCTGTTCGGCCGAGGCGCCGTGGGGCAGGGGCAGGCGCAGCTCGCGCGCGGCCGCGTCCCAGATGACTTCCCGCTCGGCGGGTGCGATCACCAGGCTCAGCACCTCGCCGAGATAGGGCAGGCGGCCGCCGTCGAGCCATTCGATGCGCGAGGCCTGGATGCGCTGCTGGCGCTCGCGCTGCTCGACCAGCTTGCGCAGGATCCATTCGCCCTTGTGGTGCAGGGCGCGTTCGATCTCGTTGATGGGCACCCAGCGCGGCGCGCTGACGCGCAGGCCCTGCGGTCCGACGACGAAGCCGATGCTGCGCCGACGCGCGCGCTTGAGTTCGTAGCCGATGCGGTGCTGGCCCAGCAGCAGCTCACGCCGCGAGCGTGGCGCACCGGGCTCGGCTGGGGTGATCTCCGGCTCCACGTCGAACAGCGACAGCTGGCTGTCCTGCAGGAGTGGGGCCGGGCGCTTCGGCGGCATGGTGTTCAGTGCTGGTTGGCGGTGCCGGCGACGCCGGCGGGCGGAGGGTTGCGGTAAGCCTCCGGGTCCAGGCGGCGCATTTCGCTTTCGATCCAGTCCTTGACCTCGACCATCAGTTCGGCGGGCTCGCGACCTGCGGGGCTGATCTGGCGGCCGATCGAGATGTCGACGATACCCGGACGCAGCAGAAAGCTCTTGCGCGGCCAGCAGCGCGCCGCGGTCGCGGCGATGGGCACGACGGGCAGGCCGGCCTCGATGGCCAGGCGGGTGCCGCCGGTCTTGTACTCGCCGACCTGGCCGCGAGCGATGCGCGTGCCCTCGGGGAACATGATGACCCAGTTGCCCTGGCCACCCAGGCGCTTGCCCTGGGCCAGCACCTTGTTCCAGGCCTCGGTGCGGCGGCTGCGATCGATGTGGATCATGTCCATGCGCGCCATCGCCCAGCCGAAGAAGGGCACGTAGAGCAGCTCACGCTTGAAGACATAGGCCAGCGGATGGCTGAGCAGGGCCGGGTAGGCAAAGGTCTCCCAGGTGCTCTGGTGCTTGGACAGCAGCACGACGCCGGCGCGGCGATCCGAGGCCGGCGGCAGGTTTTCCATGCCCTGGATGCGCCAGCGGATGCCGCAGATGA
Source organism: Roseateles sp. FW305-36 (assembly GCF_058787015.1). Lineage (NCBI taxonomy): Bacteria > Pseudomonadati > Pseudomonadota > Betaproteobacteria > Burkholderiales > Sphaerotilaceae > Roseateles > Roseateles sp. FW305-36. The sequence goes on from NZ_JBYSZK010000012.1 coordinate 156,837, forward strand.
AGCGAGCGCTCCAGATGGCGACCTTGAGCCAGCCGGCGCAGGCCCAGTAGACCGGGTCGCCGCGGCGGAAGATGGACAGCACGAGCACGCCCAGCGCCCAGGGAATGACCGTCGCGATGAGGACGAGGACGAAGATCAGCGAGCGGATGGCGCTCAATACCGTTGCCATTAGGACTTCCAAACGAAGAGGTGCGTGTCGGCGGAGCCAGCGTGCATAGCCCAGCAGATGCCGCAGAGCCGGCTTTGCCGGGCTGCTGGCGTCGCCCCCTTGAGGGGGCCGGCGAAGCCGGTACGGGGTGGGCCTGTCACGTCAGGTCTCCGGCCTGGGTGTCGGGGGTCAAGACCTGGCCGCGCGCCTCGGCCACGCGCCGTCGCTCTTCCTGGATGAGGGTCTCGGCAAAGCTCGTCAGGTCGTCATGCACGCGGGCCTGGGGCACCTGCACGAGCAGGTTGGCCAGCTCCTCGGTGCTGAGGTTGCCGAAGGGGCCGGTCAACACCAGGTGGGGCACGCAGCCCGCGTTCTGCGCCGTCAGCAGGTCGGTCAGCGAGGCGCCGACCATGTGCACGTCGGGCAGCTCGACGTCGAAGCGCTCGCCGATCTGCTGGATCAGCCCGGGCAGGGGCTTGCGGCAGTCGCAGCCTTCCTCGGGCGTGTGCGGGCAGAAGAAGGCGGCGTCCAGGCGTCCGCCCTTTTCCGCCAGCAGCTGGTTCAGGCGGATGTGCACCGCGTTCAGCGAGGCCATGTCGAGCAGGCCGCGGCCGATGCCGGCCTGGTTGGTGGCCAGCACCGTGTGCCAGCCGGCATGGTTGAGCCGCGCAACGGCCTCCATCGCGCCCGGCAGCGGGTCCAGCTCCTCGGGCGCCTTGACGTGGTCGTCGCGGTAGCGGTTCAAGGTGCCGTCCCGCCCGAGGATGACGAGCTTCATCCCGTGGGCGTGGTCGGCGCGCGTGGTGGACTTAGGCAAGGCGCGACAGGTCGGCGACCCGGTTCATGGCGGCATGCAGGCGACCCAGCAGGGCGAGCCGGTTGGCACGCAGGGTGGGGTCTTCGGCGTTGACCATCACGTCGTCGAAGAAGGCATCGACCGGGCCCTTCAGCGCGGCCAGGGCCTTCAGCGAGCCGGTGTAGTCATGCTGTTCGAACAGCAGGTCGGCGGCGGGCTGGACTTCGGCAATCGCCGCGGCCAGGGCCTGCTCGGCGGCTTCCTTCAGCAGCTCGGGCTTGATCGCGGTGGGCAGCTCGCCTTCGACCTTCTTCAGGATGTTGCCGACGCGCTTGTTGGCAGCGGCCAGCGAGGCGGCTTCGGCCAGTGCCGCGAAGGCGCGCACGGCCTCCAGGCGCTTGGGCACATCGCCCAGGCGCGCGGGGTTGAGCGCCAGCACGGCGTCGACTTCCTGGGCGCTGTAGCCCTGGTCGCGCAGGCTCACGGCCAGGCGGTCGGTGAAGAAGGACAGCAGCGCCTCATGCGTGCCGACCGGGTTCTCGATCAGCTCGCCGAAGGACGGCAGGGCCGCCTCGATCAGGGCCGGCAGGTCCAGCGGCAGGTTCTTCTCGACCAGGATGCGGATGACGCCCAGGGCATGGCGGCGCAGCGCGAACGGGTCCTTGTCGCCGGTGGGAAGCTGGCCGATGCCGAACAGGCCCACCAGGGTCTCGAGCTTGTCGGCCAGGGCCACGACGGTGCCGGTGTGGTTGCGCGGCAGCGCGTCGCCGGCGAAGCGCGGCTTGTAGTGATCCTCGATGGCGATGGCGACGCCGTCGCGCAGGCCCTCGTGGCGGGCGTAGTAGCCGCCCATGATGCCCTGCAGCTCGGGGAACTCGCCGACCATGTCGGTCAGCAGGTCGCACTTGGCCAGTGTGGCGGCCTGCTTGACCTTGCTGTCCAGCACCTTGAACTCGTCGTCGGCGTCCACCGTGTAGGGCAGGGTGGCCATGCTGAGCTGGTTGACGATGGCGTGGGCAATGGCTGTCACGCGCTCGGCGCGTTCGCCCTGGCTGCCCAGCTTGCCGTGATAGACCACCTTGGCCAGGCCGGGCAGGCGGTCGGCCAGCTTCTTCTTGCGGTCCTGGTCGAAGAAGAACTTGGCATCGGCCAGGCGCGGGCGCACGACGCGCTCGTTGCCCTGCGTGACGGCGCTGGCGTCGGCCGGGGCGATGTTGCTGACCACCAGGAAGTGGCGGGTCAGCTTGCCGTGGGCATCCAGCAGCGGGAAGTACTTCTGGTTGGCCTTCATCGTCAGGATGAGGCATTCCTGAGGCACGGTCAGGAACTCGGCTTCGAAGGCGCAGGTCAGCACATTGGGACGCTCGACCAGGGCCGTCACTTCGTCGAGCAGGGCTTCGTCGTCGATGGGGGTCAGGCTCAGGGCGTCGGCTGCACCTTTGAGCTGGCGCGAGATCTCGGTGCGGCGCTCGGCGAAGCTGGCGATGACGGCGCCCTGCTCGCGCAGTTGCGTCGCGTAGCTGTCGGCGGACTCGATGCTGACGGTGGCTTGCGCCGCCTCGAAACGGTGGCCTTGCGTCGTGCGGCCGGAGCTCAGGCCCAGGGCCTGGACGGGCACGACTTCAGCACCGTGCAGGGCGATCAGGCCGTGGGCCGGGCGCACGAACTTGACGTCGCTCCAGCCGTCGGCGAGCTGGTAGGTCATGACCTTGGGGATGGGCAGCTTGGCCAGGGTCTCGTCCAGGGCCTTCTGCAGGCCTTGCGCGAGCGTGGCGCCGGGCTGCACGCTGTCCCAGAACAGGGCTTCGGCCTTGCCGTCGGGCAGGCGCTTGAGCTGGGGCACAACCTCGGGACCGGCGCCGACGGAAGCCAGCTTTTTCAGCAGGGCCGGCGTGGCCTGGCCGTCGGCCGTCAGGGCGACGGCGACGGGCATCAGCTTCTGCTGCACGGCCTTGTCGGCGGCCTTGGCGGCGACGTTGGCGACATGCACGCCGAGCCGGCGCGGCGAGGCGAAGGAGGTGACGGCAGCATCGGCGCCCGCCAGACCCTGGGCCTTGAGGCTGTCGGCCAGCACGGCGGCGAAGGACTCGCCCAGCTTCTTGAGCGCCTTGGGCGGCAGCTCTTCGACAAACAGTTCAACGAGGAGGTTGGTCATCACGCGGCCGCCTTCTTGTTCTTCAGTTCGATCTGCGCGATCACTTCGTCGGCCCAGTTCTTGGGCGCCATCGGGAAGCCAAGGCGCGCGCGGCTGTCGACATAGCTCTGCGCGACGGCGCGGGCCAGGTTGCGGATGCGGCCGATGTAGGCGGCGCGCTCGGTGACCGAGATGGCGCCGCGGGCGTCCAGCAGATTGAAGCTGTGGCCGGCCTTCAGCAGTTGCTCGTAGGCGGGCAGGGCCAGCTGGTGCTCCATCAGCTTCTTGGACTGCGTTTCATGCGCGGCGAAGGCGCCGAGCAGGAACTCGACGTCGCTGTGCTCGAAGTTGTAGGTCGACTGCTCGACCTCGTTCTGGTGGAAGACGTCGCCGTAGGTCAGGCCGTCGGTGTAGACCAAGTCGTAGACCGATTCCTTGCCCTGCAGATACATGGCCAGGCGCTCCAGGCCGTAGGTGATTTCGCCGGTGATGGGCTTGCAGTCGATGCCGCCGACCTGCTGGAAGTAGGTGAACTGCGTCACTTCCATGCCGTTGAGCCAGACCTCCCAGCCCAGGCCCCAGCAGCCGAGCGTCGGGTTCTCCCAATCGTCCTCGACGAAGCGCACGTCGTTCTTCTTCAGGTCGAAGCCCAGGGCTTCCAGCGAGCCGAGGTAGAGCTCCAGGATGTTGGCCGGCGCGGGCTTGAGCACCACCTGGTACTGGTAGTAGTGCTGCAGGCGATTCGGGTTGTCGCCGTAGCGGCCGTCCTTGGGGCGGCGGCTGGGCTGAACATAGGCGGCCTTCCAGGGCTCGGGGCCCAGGGCGCGCAGGAAGGTGGCGGTGTGGCTGGTGCCGGCGCCGACTTCCATGTCGTAGGGCTGGAGCAGGGCGCAGCCCTGTTGGGACCAATAGTCCTGAAGCGTCAGGATGATTTGCTGGAAGGTCAGCACGGTGGTGTTTCTCGAGGTCTCGGGGAGTGCCGGGCCGGCGAGCTGCCTGGCAGGGGTGCCGCCGATTCTAGGTGGCGAGGTCGGCGGGCTCAGTCGCCGCTGATGGCTTCAGTGGTGATCGTGACGGCTCGACGAGCGCCATTGCGTTCCAGGTCGATGCGCAGCGCGGTGCCGGGACGGCTGGCGCTCACGCGACGGCGGAGGTCCGCGGCGTCTGCCAGCGGCGCCGCGTCGATGGCAATCAGCCGGTCGCCGACGCTCAGCCCCGCCCGCTCGGCCGGGCCACCTGCCACCACGCTGCTGACGACGGGCACGCGCCGGGTCTCGAGCAATGCGGCCTTGCCGAGGGGCAGGCGCTCGTCCTCGGCCTGCAGGCCCAGTCGGCTGCGCTGGACCTTGCCGTAGCGCGCCAGTTCGTCGACGGCGGCCAGCACACGCCGGATCGGCAGCGCAACGGCAATGCCCTCGGCGCCCCCGCTGCCCACGAGCATGGCCTGATGCATGCCGATCACGCGGCCCTGCAGGTCCAGCAGCGGCCCGCCCGCCATGCCGGCGCCCGACACCGTCGTCGTCAGGATGGCGAGATCAGCGCCCGATGATCCGGCAGGGTCGGCATCCGTCAGCGCGCTCACGATGCCCTGCGACATCAGCAGCCGCAGCCGGTGCACATTGCCGATGGCGACGACAGTCTGCCCGACTTCCAGCGGCGCCGAGTCGCCGAAGCGGCAGGCGGGGCCCAGCGGCACCTGGGCCTTGAGCAGCGCGACGCCACTGGTGCGATCGATGGCCTGCAGCTTGGCTTCCAGCCGGCGTCCGTTGGCGGTCTCGAGCACGAACTCCCGCCGGGCCTGCTCTTCGCGCTTGCTGCCCGTCACGAGAAACTCGGCGGTCAACACCGAGCTGCCATCGCCCCAGATCATGCCCAGGCCGTTGGGGGCCTCCCGCCGGGTCTCGCGCACTTCGACGGGTTCGGCCTTGGACCGAGGCGCGGACTTGCCGCCCAGCAGTTCGCTGAAGAGATCTCGGCGTTCTCCCGGCGTTTGCACCTGGAACACATGAACCAGGCATGGCAGCGTGGCGCGGTAGATCTCGGGCAGCGGCAATGCGGCGTCGCCGGCCAGCGCGGGCAGCGAAGCCGTCGCCGCGATGCTGGCGACGAGGCAGGCGATCAGGGGGCGATTCTTCATGGCATTTCCGGACGAGACCGCCGGGCGGCGGCGAGCAGCAGCAGCGACGCGCCGGCTGCCGTCCAAAGCGGCCACAGGCCGAAAGCGGCCAGCCAGCGCGCATAAGGCGTCGAGCCCGCGCGGCCTTCCACCTCGGCCTCCAGCACGCCGCGAACCAGCGGCGGCAGGCGCATCGTGATGTGGCCGTGGTGGTCGACGACGGCGGTGGCGCCGGTGTTGGTGGAGCGGGCGACCGGGCGCTGGAATTCCAGGGCGCGCATCTGCGAGAACTGCAGATGCTGGTCCAGGATCATGGTGGTGCCGAACCAGGCCAGGTTGCTGACGTTGACGAACAGGGTTGCGGCGTCAGGACCGGTGGCACTGGCCACCAGGTCTTCGCCGAACAAGTCCTCGTAGCAGATCAGCGGGCGCAGCTTCTGGCCGGCGACGGCCCAGGGATGCTGGTGTTCGCCGCGGGCCTGGTCCTCCAGCGGGATGTTCATGGCATGCACGAACCAGCCGAAGCCGGGCGGGATGAATTCACCGAAGGGCAGCAGATGGCGCTTGCCGTAGTGGTAGTCGCTGCCCAGGCCGACGACGGAATTGACGAAGCCCTCGTCGGCATTGCCGAGGAAGGCGCCGAGCAGGGCCGGGTGGTCGGGGCGGGACAGGCGCGTCAACGTCGCGCGGTCCAGTTCGGCCAGGGGCAGCGGCACGACGGACTCGGGCGTGATGACGACCTGGCCGCGGGCCGATTCGATGAGCCGGGCCAGGATCTCCAGGTTGGCGGAGAAGCGGGCGGCGTCGAACTTCTGGTCCTGCGGGATGCTGGGCTGCACCAGGGACAGGCTGATGCGGCCGGTCGACGTGGTGAAGTCCTGGGGCAGCAGCAGGCCGGCCAGCGGAATGGCCAGGGCCGGCGCCGCCCAGGCCGTGGCGCGGCGCTTGAGCAGCACCAGGCCGGCCGCGGCCAGCGCGCCCAATCCGCAGATGCCGTAGACGCCCACCCACGGCGCCCAGCCGGCCAGCGGACCGACGCTGTGGGCATAGCCGGAGGCGATCCACGGGAAGCCGCTCAGCCAGGTGGCCCGTGCCAGTTCGGCCAGCAGCCAGGCCGGCACCAGGGCCAGCAGCCGCCAGCGGCCCGGCGGCATCCAGCGCGCGGTCAGGCCCAGGGCCAGCGCGTAGTAGACGCTGAGAAAGGCGGCCAGCAGGGCCACCGCCAGCGCCGCCGCGATCCAGGGGATGCCACCGAACTGGTGCATGCTGATATGCAGCCACCACAGGCCCGAGGCCAGCCAGCCGAAGCCGAACAGCGCGCCCAGCAGGGCCGCTCGCTTGGGCGAAGCGCTGTCGACGACGGCGAACAGCAGGGCCAAAGCGATGATCTGCAGCCACCAGGCGCCCGTCGGCGCGAAGGCACCGGTGTGCAGCACGCCCGCGACCAGCGCGATCAGCGCGGCGCGCAGGCCGCTCACGCTTCGGTCTCGTCTTCGGGCGCGCGCGTGACCTTGAACCAGCGCACGGCGCCGCCCCGGGTCAGCATGACGGCGAAGTCCAGGCCGGACACCGTCACCACCTCGCCGCGGCGCGGCACGCGGCCGTGCTCGTGGGCGACCAGGCCGCCGATGGTGTCGAAGTCGTTGTCGGGCAGGGCCAGGCTGAAGGCGCCGTTGACGGCCGCGATGCTGGCGTCGCCGGCGACGCGCAGGCTGCCGTCGGCCAGCGTGTAGAGGCCCGATTCGCCGTCCTTCTCGTCGAACTCGTCCTCGATCTCGCCGACGATTTCCTCGAGCACGTCCTCGATGGTGATGAGGCCGGCCGTGTTGCCGAATTCGTCGATGACGATGGCGAGGTGGTTGCGGTTGGAGCGGAAGTCGCGCAGCAGCTCGTTGAGCCCCTTGCTTTCGGGCACGAAGACGGTGGGGCGCAGCAGGGCGCGCAGATTGAGCTCGGGCGCACGCTGCATCTTCAGCAGGTCCTTGGCGAGCAGGATGCCGATGATGTTGTCGCGGCCGCCTTCATAGACGGGAAAGCGCGAATGGCCGCTGTCGATGACGATGCCCAGCAGCTCGTCATAGGGCGCGTCGATGTCCAGCAGGTCCATGCGCGGCGCGGCCACCATGGCATCGCCGGCCGACAGCTCGGCCATGCGCAGCACGCCTTCCAGCATCTGGCGCGATTCGGGCTCGATCAGCTCGCGCTGCTCGGCCTCGGCCAGGGTCTCGATCAGTTCGGTCTTGGAGTCGGGGCCGGGGTGCAGGAACTCCAGCATGCGCTCCAGCAGGCCACGTGCCTCGGGCGGGTGTTTGGCGGCCCCGCGAACTGGGGGCCTGCCTGAATGCGGTTCGCTCAAGGGACGCTGTCAGGGTATTGCGGAAGGGACAGAATAGCCGATTGGTTTGACAAACCCCGTCATCAGCTCTTGCTTCCCGGCGCCTAGCCCCTATCTTGGCTGCCTTCTTTCGAAACGGTCTCCGCCATGTCTGACAAAGGTCTCATCCCCGCCACCATCCTGACCGGCTTCCTCGGTGCCGGCAAAACCACGCTGCTCAAGCGGGTGCTGACCGAGGCCCACGGCCAGAAGATCGCCGTCATCGAGAACGAGTTCGGCGAGGAGAACATCGACACCGACATCCTGGTGTCGGACACCAACGAGCAGATCATCCAGATGAGCAACGGCTGCGTCTGCTGCACCATCCGCGAAGACCTGCGCACGACGCTGAGCGACCTGGCCGCCAAGCGCCGCAAGGGCGAGCTGGACTTCGAACGCGTCGTCATCGAGACCACCGGCCTGGCCGACCCCGGCCCCGTCGCCCAGACCTTCTTCATGGACGACGAGATCGCCGAGAGCTATCTGCTGGACTCCATCCTGACCCTGGTGGACGCCAAGCACGCCGACGCCCAGCTCGACACCCGCCAGGAGGCCCGCATGCAGGTGGGTTTCGCCGACCAGATCTTCGTCAGCAAGAGTGACCTGGTCGAACCGGCCGCCGTGGAAGCCCTGACGCACCGCATCAAGCACATGAACCCCCGGGCGCCCATCCAGACCGCCCATTTCGGCGAGGTGGCCCTGTCCAAGGTCTTCGACCTGCGCGGCTTCAATCTGAACGCCAAGCTGGAAATCGACCCCGATTTCCTCAAGGCGGACGATCACGACCACCATCATCATGATCACGACCACCACGATCATGAACATGGCGAGCATTGCGACCATCCCCACCACCATCATCACGACGATGATGTCAAGAGTTTCGTGTTCCGCTCGGAAAAGCCCTTCAACCCGGCCAAGCTGGAGGACTTCCTGGGCGCCATCGTGCAGGTCTACGGCCCCAAGATGCTGAGATACAAGGGTGTCCTACACATGAAAGGCACGGACAAGAAGGTCATCTTCCAGGGCGTCCACCAGATGATGGGGTCCGATCTGGGCCCGAAATGGATGCCCGGAGAGAAAAAGCAGAGCAAGATGGTGTTCATTGGCATCGACCTGCCGAAAGAGGTATTGATGCAAGGCTTGGAAGGTTGCCTGGCGTGATGTTTTTGGCTGCCGGGAACGTCGTTTTCGGCAGGCTACAGACCGACGAATCTGCATGGCTACAATCCGCCGCGCTCAAAATTGGGCTGCCGGCTGAAAAGCAGTGGGATCAAGGTCTGACACCGCGCCGATGCAAGCCCTGAGCGAGGAGAAGACAGTGAGCAAGACCCCGGCCCCCAAAACCGCCCCCAAGGGTGCGAAGAAAACCGATGCCGGCGCCGACGTCGCCATGTTGGAAGCGCCCGCGCCCGCGAATCGCTTTGCCGACCGCTTCGCCCCGCCGAAACCCCCTGCGCGGGGTGCGAACCAGGCCGATGAAACGCCGCGCGTGGCCGCCAAGGGCGACCCCAAGCTGGCCAACGCCTGGAAGAGCAAATCGGGTGCCGAGCTGACCGACGCCGAAGTCCTGGCCATGCCGGACTCGGAGTACATGAATGCCAAGCAGATCGAGTTCTTCCGCACCAAGCTCACCGAGCTGAAGGACGGCGTGCTGTCCAACGCGGGCGAGACGACCGAGCACCTGCGCGAGGACACGACCATCGTCCCCGACCCGGCCGACCGTGCCACGATCGAGGAAGAACACGCCCTGGAGTTGCGTACACGCGACCGTGAGCGCAAGTTGCTGAAGAAGATCGTGCAATCCATCGCACGACTGGACAGCGGCGACTATGGATACTGTGACGAGACCGGCGAACCTATCGGCCTCGGCCGCCTGATCGCCCGCCCGACCGCGACGCTGTCCCTCGAAGCGCAACAGCGCCGCGAGCTCAAGCAGAAGATGTTCGGGGATTAACCTCCACTCACGCCCATGTCCGAATCCAAGCCCGCAGACCCCAAGGAAGGCGACAGCTTCTTCCGCAAGGTTGCGCGCTTCGTCGCCAACCCGACGACGGACTGGGCCGAGATCAATTCGCGCCAGGACGACCCCGAGGGCGACCTCGCCAAGGCCGAGCTGCGCGCCATGGTGGAGCGCAAGCGCCGCAACGACTTCGTGCGCAAGCGCGAGCTCGACATGCTGCGGCGCATCCGCCGCGAGGGCCTGACGCCCGAGCAGCTCGCGGCCCTGGCCTCGCAGCCGTCCAAGCTGGGCGATGACGAGCGCATCAGCGAGCCGAATTCCAAGATCGATCTCGGCGTGAAGGCCAAGATCGACGAGATCGAGCAGCAGATGGTGGGCGAGAGCTTTGCGACGACGCAGGCCGTGCCCAAGCAGCAGCCCGGTTTCTTCGAGACCAGCACGCGACCGGCGGCTTTTTCGCCCACCGTCGCCGCGCCGCCGCCCGACGGCGGTCGCGTCAGCGAGTTCTCCACGCCGCGCGAGGTCGAGCGCCTGCAGGCTCCGACGCCGCCGGCGGCCGTCACCATGGGCGCGGCCATTCCGCCGCTGTCCGACTCGCCGGCCAGCCGCCTGCCCGATCTGCCGCCGCTGGACATGCCCCTGTCCTTCACGCTGGCCGAGTCCACGCCCGATGTCGAGGTGCAGGAGGTCGTGCACGACCCCGAGCTCGACGAGGCCGTCATCGCCTTCGCGAATGCCGACTACGAGAACAGCGAGCGCGCGCTGACCGACCTGGTGCGCCCGGGCGGCAGTCGCAACCTGCACGGCGAAACCTGGCTGGTGCTGTTCGACCACTACCGCGCCACCGGTGCCCAGGGCAAGTTCGAGGTGCTGGCCGTCGAGTATGCGCAGCAGTTCGGTCTGTCGGCGCCGCAGTGGTTCTCCATGCCCAAGCTGGTGGCGGAGTCCACGCGCCAGTCCAACCGCTCGCCGATGGCCAAGGCCAGCCAGGTCAGCTGGACGGCGCCGTCCACGCTGACGGCCGAGGACGTGGCCGTGCTGCAAAAGCGCAGCGAGACCCTGCCCATGCCCTGGGTCTTCGACTGGGGCGTGGCGGAGGGGGTCGAGATCGATGCCGCCATCCAGCTGCGCCAGCTGTTCCGCACCTGGGCCCAGCAGGCGGTCGACCAGCGCTGGATCGGCGGTGACCGCTTCCTGAACCAGCTCAAGGAACTCGCCCCCGTCGGCGAGCGCGACACCGACCCGGCGCTGTGGATGCTGCGCCTCGAAGCCCTGCGCCTGGCCAACCGGCCCGACCAGTTCGACGAGGCCGCCATCGACTACTGCGTGACCTACGAGGTGTCGCCGCCGTCCTGGGAGCGCGCCAAGTGCCGCGTGCGCATCGGCGGCGAAGGCTCGTCGACCAACAGCCCCGCCACCAGCACCATGCAGAGCGAGGCCCAGTCCACCTTCCTGGACACCAGCGTGGCCGAGGCCAGCCTGGTCCAGCTCGAGCTGATGGGCCAGTTGAGCGGCGACATTTCGGACAACCTGCGCGTGATGTCCGGTGAAGTCGGCGAGGCCAGCGTCATCAACATCTCCTGCACCAAGCTGATTCGCCTGGACTTCATGGCGGCCGGCGACCTGCTGAACTGGGTGCTGCAGCGCCGCAGCGAGAACCGCTCGGTCATCTTCCACGACGCCCACCGCCTGGTCGCGCTGTTCTTCGGCGCCATGGGCATCAACGAGCACGCCAAGGTCAAGGTTCGTATCAATTGATGCGGCGGCCGCGGGCCGACCTTGCGAAACTCGGGCCGGTCCTCAACTGGAACGGCTATGTCCTCTGATTCCTCCTCTGCCGTCTACCACGGCACCACCATCGTCTCGGTACGCCGCCAGACGCCCACCGGCTGGCAGGTCGCCATCGGCGGCGATGGCCAGGTCACCCTGGGCAACACCGTCGTCAAGGCCAGCGCCCGCAAGGTGCGCAAGCTCTACCGCGACCAGGTGCTGGCCGGTTTCGCCGGCGCCACGGCCGACGCCTTCACGCTGTTCGAGCGCTTCGAGGCCAAGCTGGAAAAGCACCAGGGCCACCTCGTGCGCGCGGCCGTCGAGCTGACGCGCGACTGGCGCACCGACCGCGTGCTGCGCCGCCTGGAGGCCATGCTGGCCGTGGCCGACAGGACGGCCTCGCTGATCATCACCGGCAACGGCGACGTGCTGGAGCCCGAGCAGGGCATCGTCGCCATCGGTTCCGGCGGTGCCTATGCCCAGGCTGCCGCCAAGGCCCTGCTGGCCAACACCGAGCTGAGCGCCGCCGACATCGTCAAGAAGTCGCTCGAGATCGCCGGCGAGATCTGCATCTACACCAACCAGAACCACACCCTCGAGGTGCTCGAATGAGTTCGATGACGCCCCAGGAGATCGTCTCCGAACTCGACCGCCACATCGTCGGCCAGCAGGCCGCCAAGCGCGCCGTCGCCATCGCCATGCGCAACCGCTGGCGCCGCCAGCAGGTCGACGAGAAGCTGCGCGGCGAGATCACGCCCAAGAACATCCTGATGATCGGCCCGACCGGCGTCGGCAAGACCGAGATCGCCCGCCGCCTGGCCCGGCTGGCCGGGGCGCCCTTCATCAAGGTCGAGGCGACCAAGTTCACCGAGGTCGGCTATGTCGGCAAGGACGTGGACTCTATCGTGCGCGATCTCGTCGAGGTCGCCGTCAAGCAGGAGCGCGAGGTGGCCATGCGCCGCTGCCAGACCCGTGCCGAGGATGCCGCCGAGGAGCGCATCCTGGACGTGTTGCTGCCCGGCTCCCGAACCGACAAGGACAGCGACAACCCGACGCGCCAGGCCTTTCGCAAGCGCCTGCGCGAGGGCCAGCTCGACGACAAGGACATCGAGCTCGACCTGCTGGCGCCCAAGCCCAGCCTGGAGGTGCTGACCCCGTTCGGCAACCAGCCCGGCATGGAGGACATGGCCGAGCAGCTGAAGGGCATGTTCAGCCAGTTCGGCGGCCACCAGAAGAAGACCCGCAAGCTCAAGATCGCCGAGGCGATGAAGCTGCTGGTCGACGAGGAGGCTGCCAAGCTCGTCAACGAGGAAGAGATCCGCGCCACCGCCCTGGTCAATGCCCAGGAAATGGGCATTGTCTTCATCGACGAGATCGACAAGGTGGCCTCGCGCCAGGAGAGCGGCGGCGCCGAGGTCTCGCGCCAGGGCGTGCAGCGCGACCTGCTGCCGCTGGTGGAAGGCACCACGGTGTCGACCAAATACGGCATGGTGCGGACCGACCATGTCCTCTTCATCGCCAGCGGTGCCTTCCACCTCGCCAAGCCCAGCGACCTCATTCCCGAGTTGCAGGGCCGGCTACCCATCCGCGTCGAACTGGACTCGCTGTCAGTGGCCGATTTCGAGGCCATCTTGACCAGCACCCACGCCAGCCTCGTCAAGCAATACCAGGCCTTGCTGGCGACCGAGGGCGTCACGCTGGACCTGCAGCCCGGTGCCATCCGCCGCCTGGCCGAGATCGCCTTCGAGGTCAACGAGCGCACCGAGAACATCGGCGCGCGACGCCTGGCCACGGTGATGGAGAGGTTGCTCGACGAGATCAGCTTCGACGCACCGCGCAACGCCGGTCAGACCGTGGTCATCGACGCGGCGGCCGTGGATGCCAAGCTGGGCGCGCTGGCGGCCAACGAGGATCTCTCGCGCTTCATCCTCTGAGGCGGGACCGCGAACGGGCACTGCGGCCAGGTCGACGGTCGTTTAGGCTGGGCGCATGGCCGTCCATCCGTCTTCGCGCACCTGGGGTCTGGCGCATCCGCCGGGCACCAGCGCGGCCGCCGTGCGCGAGCGATCACGCTGGCGCTGGCCCGTTGTCGTGGCCCTGCTGGCCACCATCCCCGCCTTCTACATCGAGCTGCTGGAGCAGCTGCCCACGCCGCTGGCCACGGCCATCTACCTGACGGCGGCCGGCATTCTCGCGCTGGCGCTGTGGCGGGTGGCCACCCATCTCGACCACCCGCGCCAGCACCTGCGGCGCAATGTGCTGGACCTGGCACTGATCGCCGGCTTCGTGCTGGCGGCCCTGCTGCCCGCCAGCGTGGACTCGTCGATCAGCCTGGCCGTGCGGCTGGCCGTGGCCCTGCTCAGCCTGGTGCGCATGGTCTGGACGCTGCGGCCCTGGATCACCCGCGGCGGCCTGGGCTACCTGCTGCTGCTGGCGTTCGCGGTGCTGTGCTTCTGCGGCGTCGGCTTCTGGGCGCTGGAGCCGCGCGTGCACTCCCTGGGCGACGGCCTCTGGCTGGCCTTCACGACCGCCGCCACCGTGGGCTATGGCGACATCGTGCCCAGCACCCCGGCCGCCAAGATCTTCTCCGTCTTCGTCGTGCTGCTCGGCTACGCCGTGCTCTCCCTCGTCACCGCCGCCATCGCGGCGATGTGGGTGGAGACGACCGAGCGGCGCATCGAGCACGACATCCTGCGCCAGTTGCACGCCGAGGTGGGCGCGCTGCGGGCGGAGGTGGCGGCGCTGCGGGAGAGCCGGCGCCCGCCGGCAGTCTGAGCACTCAATGCGGCAGGGCCTGGCCGCTGCCCACCCAGCGCAGCAGTTGCATCAGCGTCGATGCCTGCGTCTTGCCGAGCAGGTTGCGCACATGGCTGCGCAGCGTCGACAGGCACAGGCCGAGATGAGTCGCGGCGATCTCGACCGTCATGCCGTCGCCCAGCAGCATCAGCACATGGCGCTCGGTGGCGCTGAGGCGGCTGTGGCGGGCCAGCGCGTCGATGCGGGCGGCCTGGGTCAAGGCGGGCTGGTCGAGGTGGATGACCAGCAGCACCGCGTCTGAGGGCCAGCCGGCGCTGGCCGCGAGGTCGTCGGGCAGGGGCATGATGTGCATCCAGCCGGTGCTGATCTGTGGTGTGAACCACAGGCCGACATAGGAGGTGGAACCAGCCTGGGCCAGGCGCAACGGCGCCTCCAGCCGCGTGGCGTCGAGCTGGCCGATGTGCATCAGGTGATCGGCACTCACATCCACGCGTCGATCACGGAGCAGGCCCTCGGCACCGCGGTTGCGAAACAGCAGGCGCCGGTCCGGCCGCACGACCAGCATGGGCTGGGGCAGGGCAGCCAACACCTGGCAGGTCTGCACGGAGGATGCGGCGCTTGCCAGGGGGCGTGTGGCGCTTGAGGGGGTCTGGAGTGCGGTCAGCATGATGAAGATCTCCCTGAGCCGTGGCGATGACAGCGGTTGATTTGCTGGCAAGTTTGGCCGCCGCCGCGGCTTCGCGCCTCCTCCAGACGGCCCGGCCAGATGGCCCAGTGGCGTTGCCGCACCTGCCGCTCGACAGGCGGGTCAGGTCCGCCCCGCGGCGATTCCGGTTGTGAGGGTTTGTGAGCATGGCTTGCCATTGAGGCCTATCCAAAAGCCCAATGCCGCGGCGGGCTGGCGATCCCCATTGCTCGCTAATATCGGTCTGTACCTTTTGCGCCCCATGAGAGTCCTGCTCGTCGACGACCACACTTTGTTCAGGGAGGGCATTGCCCTGCTGCTGCGCCCCCTCGTGCAGCCCCTGGAAACCTGGGAGGCCGGCAGCTGCGAGGAAGCGGTTGCCGTCATCGAGGCGCGCGGCGCCGCTGATCTTGTCCTCATCGACCTGGGCCTGCCGGGCGC
Source organism: Roseateles sp. FW305-36 (assembly GCF_058787015.1). Lineage (NCBI taxonomy): Bacteria > Pseudomonadati > Pseudomonadota > Betaproteobacteria > Burkholderiales > Sphaerotilaceae > Roseateles > Roseateles sp. FW305-36. The sequence goes on from NZ_JBYSZK010000012.1 coordinate 172,018, forward strand.
CTCGGGCCTGGAGGGCGTGCGGCGGCTGCGCGAGGCCCACCCCGAGATGCCCGTCGTCGTCATGTCCTCGGCCGATGACAAGGACACCGTGCTCGCGGCCCTGGACGCCGGTGCCATGGGCTTCATTCCCAAGAGCTCGACCTCGGCGGTCATGATCGGCGCGCTCAAGCTCATCCTCGCCAAGGGCATCTATCTGCCGCCCAGCGTGTTCCTGGCGGCGCGCAACCCGGCGCCGGCCACGCCGCCGGCGGTGGCGCCCGTTGCCGCTGCCGTCACGCCGATGGTGACCGCCGCGCCGGCCGGCGCCGAATCGACCGCGGGCACCGCCTCGCGCCGTCCCGCCGACCTGGGGCTCACCTCGCGCCAGGCCGAGGTCCTGCATCTGCTGCTGCAGGGCAAGCCTGCCAAGCTGATCGGCCGCGAGCTCGACCTGTCGTTGAGCACCGTGAAGGCCCACACCTCGGCCGTGCTGCGCGCGCTGAACGTCACCACCCGCACCCAGGCTATCGTCGCTGCCGGCCGCATCGGCCTGCGCTTCGACGCTTAGCCGGCCGCCGTCTCCAGCGACTCCTTCAAGGCCAGCAGCAGGCGCTGCAGGCCGACGGGCTTGTGCAGCAGGCCGGCACCCAGGGCGTTGGTCTCGGCCAGCAGGCGGGCATCCGTGTTGGCCGTCACGACGAGGGCGGGGATTTGCTCGTCGTAGTGGGCGCGCAGCCGGCGGATCACGTCCAGGCCATCGCCCGTGGTGCCGAGCTGGAAATCGGTCAGGATGAGGTCGGGCGTGCGCAGATGATCGCGCAACTGCAGCAGCGCCTCGTCGCCGCTGGCGGCGATGACGACGTGGCAGCCGGCGGCCAGCAGCGCGTCGCGCACCGCCTCGCGATTGGTGGCCTCGTCGTCGACGACGACGATGAAGTTGCCCTCCAGCGCCTGCGGCGTGGTGTCCATGGTGCTGCTGATGTCATGCAGGGCCGCGGCGCCGGCGGCCAGCGGCAGGGTGACCTTGAACACCGAGCCCCGCCCCTCGCGGCTCTGCACGGCGATCGAATAGCCGAGGATGTGCACGCAGCGGCGCACGATGGACAGGCCCAGCCCCAGGCCCTTTTCCTGCCCCGTGCCGGGCGCCCCGATGCGGAAGAACTCCTCGAAGATGGCCTCGCGGTGCTCTTCCGCGATACCGGGGCCGGTGTCCCAGATCTGCAGCTCGCAATGCTCGCCGCGGCGGCGGCAGCCGACCAGCACGCCGCCGCTGCGGGTGTAGCGGATGGCATTGGCGAGCAGGTTGCCGACGATGCGTTCCAGCAGCGTCGCGTCGCCCCTCACCACCCAGCGGCCGGGTCGCACGCGCAGGGTCAATCCTTTTTCCTGGGCCTGCGGCAACCAGGTCTGCGCCGCGCGATCAAGCAACCAGCCCAGGTCCACCTCCTCGATGTGGGGATGCACGGCGCCGGCGTCGAGCTTGGAGATGTCCAGCAGGTTGCCGAACAGGTTCTCCATGGTCGTGACGGAAGACTGCACCTTGTCGGCGAGGTCGATCTGCGCCGGATCGCTCAGGCGGGTGCGCAGCACGCCGATGAGCAGGCTGATCGAGTGCATGGGCTGGCGCAGGTCATGGCTGGCGGCCGCGAGAAAGCGGGTCTTGGCCGCATTGGCCCGCTCGGCCTCGTCCTTGCGCTGCGAGAGCTCGTCGAGCTGGGTCATCAGGCGCTGGTTCAGGAGGTCGATTTCGTGGGCACGGTCTTCGAGGACGTCGCGGGCGTCTGAGAGTTCCTGGGTGCGGGCGGCGACCTTGGCTTCGAGGCTGGCGTAGAGGTCGCGCAGACGGTGGGTCAGCTGGTTGATGTCGCCTGCAAGATCCTCCACCTCATCCTGGCGTCGCGAGGTGTAGGGGCGTGGAATGTCGGCCTCCAGCTGACCGGACAGGATGCGTGCGGTAGCCGCCTTGAGCGCCACGATAGGTGCGGCCATGCGGCGCGCAAACAGCGTGCCCAGTAGCGCTGCCAAACCGCCACCCACCGCCATCAGGACCAGCGTACGTGCCAGTGTGGCGAATACGGGCTCCAATGCCTCGCGCCGAGGCTGTTCCACGAACACCAGCCAGCCTGTCTCCGGCACCTGTGCCGCCGAGACGATTACCGGCCGGCCCTGCGCGTCGGCCGTGGACTCGCCCGACAGCCGTCCGCCCGAGGCCAGGGCAGCGCGAGCTTCGCGCACCGCATCAGGTTCGGCCTGAGAGCGACGCGCCAGCACCTCGGTGGCGTGGGTGTGGGCGATCAACCGGCCTGCGCCGTCCACGATGAAGGCTTGGCCACCGTGGGCTGAGCCCATCCGCGCGACGATCTCGCCGAGCAGGCGCAGGTCCACCACGGCCGACACCGCACCCTGGCCGTCGAAGGCAGCTATGCGCATGGCGGGCAGTTGGGCTTCGTTGAAGAAGGTGGGGCCACGGCGCAGCGGCTGCTGCGCCGATACCGCCAGTCGCTCGCTTTCGTCCACTTGCCGGCCCGAGCCGGTACGCATGGGCGCGCTGCGCGACAGCCACAACTGCTCACGGCCCTGGGCGTCCAGCGCCTGCAACTCGACGATGGCTGGCACCATTTGCATCAGGCGGTAGAACTCCTCGCGGCGCTGTGCGGGGCCGAACTCTGCCGTCCCCCAGGGCATCTTGGCCACGTCGCGCAGTCCAGCCTCTATGCCGCCCAGGTAGCTGCCGATCTCGCGCGCGGCGCTTTCGGCCTGCACCGACTGCAGCGCCGCGATGTGCTCGCGCGCCTCGCGGTAGCTAAAAACCATTTCCGTGACGCCCGAGATCAGCAGCATGAGCAGCGTCAGGCCGCACAGCCGCAGCGCGTAGCGGCGGGCCAGGGGCGACATCCAGCGTTCTTGAGAGAACGAAGCGCTCATGGCCGCAGGACGAGGTCGGCGCGCCGCACCACGTCGGCGTTCAGCGGCGGGAACCTGGGGTCGGTGGGGATGCGCACGGCAAGTTGGAAACGCTGTGGTGTCTGAATCGGTATGTCCTGCGGCGCCTCGCCCCCCGCAACCCGGGCCACCAATTCGGCCAAGGCCGGCGCAACGAAGTCACTGTCGTAGGCATAGGACAGATGAGCAAACGTGTACACGTCGGGTGTATATGCGGCCATGACCGGCTTTCCGAGAGCGGTGATGTGCTGGCCGAGTCGGGCGTCCAAGGTCAAGGTCGTGCGCGGCAGGCACCAAGCCTGGATGCTCGCATGCGCGGGTACATCCACCAACGCGAGGGCAGCCTCGACGGATGTGGCACTGAGGACCTGCAGAGTCACGCCGCGGCCCGCGGCGACGCGCTCCATGTCAGCGCGCTCCTCAGCCAGTGATGCCAGCCACTCCGCATCGCCGAGTGCCGCGACTGAGCGCAGCGTCGGATAGGCGTCCAGCAGCATCTCCAGACGTTTGGCGTTCAGCCTGTCTTGAATCGACAGTCCTGTTGCCGGCTCGGACCGGGTTACCGGATGCGTGATCAACCCGAGTTCCACCGGGTCGGCGCGGCTGGAGAACACCAGTCGGGCATGCGGTGCTGCCTGACGCACCTGACGGGCCAGCGTACCGTTCTGGGCGACGAACAGCATGGGCTGACGTGCCGCGGCGCGTTGCAGGGCGGCAGGGATGTCGGCCGGGTCAGCGGGCATGCTCAGTGCGACGACACGGACTTGGTCCGGTGCGCGCAGATACAGCTTCTTCAGCGCTGCGGAGAAGCGCTGGAAATAGCTGTCCTTCGCTGCGTCGCCGCGGGTCAGAAACACCACTTCGACGGCGGCAGGTGCGCGATCCGCTTCCTTGGCGGGCTTGCAGGCCACCAGGAGGGCGACCAGGCTTATCCCTATGGCTTGAGCCAAACGGCCAATAGGCAAATCAAACACGGCTGACTATCCTCTGCGAGCGTTACCGTCGGTAACGCAATCTACCGCCAAGGAGGGCAATGTGACGACGCTTCATCGATACGTGTGGGTCAAGGTGTCAGAGGCAAAACCGGGGACGATCACCTGCGACGCCGCTGAGTGGTACGACACGCCACAACCGGACTTCGCCATCAGCGGCGGGGTCCTGCCACCGGCGCCGCCGCCCCCGCGCGATGTTCTTGCGGTTCGCGCCACCTGTGCACCCTGCCCGAAGCCTGCGCCTGCTGGTACGAGAACGGCCGTCCTGACATCGCCGCCGACCCCGTCCGGCAGCACGGGTTGGCGGCTGGACAGTTGCCTTGCCGAATACGCTCAAGATGTCGGCGGCAAGTTCTTTGCATGCCACCCCATCGACGGCAACTATGACGCCGCCGTCAAGTGGCTGGCCACCGACGAAGGCAAGGCATGGGTGGGCGACGCGATAGCCTGCACGCTGCTGTCCCATTTTTCCGACGGCCCCTGATCAACTGCATGCTGTCAAGCCGCCTCACCCGCAGCGGGAGGCGGCCTTTTCGTATTTGTCCCCATCGCGGTTGAGCTCCCCCGGCGAGGGAGCACGATGCCGGGGTCGGCCTGGAGTGCCATCCTCAAAAGTGGTGAGTGGGCCGGCGTGAGTGTTCATCGCAGACCGGCGCGACGCGAGGCCGCGCCGTCGCGCTCGGCCGAAGTTGCGGCGGTCCTGCGCCCGATCTCCTCGACCTCGTCAGCTCCGCACCGAATTGATGGCCAGCAGGCCGTCGAAGATCAGGCCTTCGACGAGTTCATGGGGCGCGTCCAGCGCCGGGGCCACTTTCCAGCCGGCACCACCCGTCATCAGCAGCAGGGGCTCGCGGCCCTCGCGCTTGGTCAGCAGGCGGAACATGCGTTCGATGGCGCCGGTGATGGCGAAGGTGCCACCCGTGGTCAGCGCGTCGCTGGTGTTGGTGGGGAAGTCGCGCACCTCGCCGGTGGGCACGCGCAGGCCGGCGGTGCCGCCTTCGAGAGCGCGCAGCATGATGCCGTGGCCGGGCAGGATGAGGCCGCCGAGAAATTCGGCGCCGGCCGATAGCGCGTCCACCGTCACCGCCGTGCCAACCATGACGGTCAGCACCGGGCCGTCGAAGCCGCGCTTCCTGGCATGGGCATGGGCACCGATGACGGCGACCCAGCGGTCCGCGCCCAGGCGCGTCGGGTGGTCATAGCCGTTCTTGACGCCGGCCGCCTCTGACGCCGGCACGACCCAGCGGGCGCTGAGGTCCCAGTGCTCCATCTGCTCCTCGACGCGACGGCGCACGGCATCACCGGCGACATTGCTGCCAAGGATGCGCGTCGGCGGGGCCAGGCCTTGCCAGTCATCGTCGGCCAGCCGGTCGATGTTCTCCAGGAACACGGCGCCATGCTGCAGCGGCTGGCTGCCGGGCGGGGCGTCGTCCTCGTAGACGGCCCATTTCAGTCTTGTGTTGCCAATGTCGATAGCCAGAAAGCTCATGGTGGGTCGTGGCGTGACCAAAGACGTGACGAATGGCGCGAGCCTACCAGCGCATTTGTATCCGCCTGTGCGGGTTTCTGCTTCAATCAGCGGCTACTTCTGATCGCCCCTTCCACCGGAGAACCTCCATGCTGCGACGTCTGCGCATCCAAGCCCGCCTCTGGCTGGCCTTCGGCATCATCCTGGCGATGACGGCGCTGCTGGTGGCGGTCGGGGGGTATGGACTGGATGTGTCGCAGAAGGCCATCCAGGGCATCACGCAGAAGCTGATCCCGGCCTCCAACATCACCATGTCGGCCCGCAGCCAGCTGCTGCAGAGCAAGGCAGCCACATCCACGCTGGTGGCCTCCATCTTCAACAAGGAAGGCATGGCTCGGGCCAAGAAGGAGTGGGACGCCGCCCAGGTCAGCCTGGACAAGGCCATGGACGACTTCGGTGCCATCTCCACCGAGCAGAAGGGCAAGGATGCCCTGGTCAAGTTCCGTGCCCTGATGGCTGACTACCGCAAGGCCGTCAAGCCGGTGGCCGACAAGATCCTGGCCGACAGCTACCCCGACGCCCAGGCTGCCTTCGAGGACATCAAGGCTGCCGATGCCGCTTATGACCCCGCCCTGGCCATGCTCAATGGCATCGAGGGCGATCTGAAGAAGCGCGGCGATGAGGTCTTCACCCAGGTGGATAGCGGGGTCAGCAAGATCTTCGGCGTCTTCATCGTTACCTTCATCGTCTGCATCGTCATCGGCGGTGCACTGGCGGTGTTCATCTCCCGCTCCATCATCGGTCCGCTGGTGGCGGCCAAGCGCTTCGCCGAGCGCATGGCCGACGGCGACCTGTCGCGCGCGCCCGAAGCCCGCGGCACCGACGAATCCGCCGAGATGATGCAGGCCCTGGCCGCCATGCAGCAATCGCTGTCCGAGATCGTCGGCCAGGTGCGCGAGTCGGCCGAGAGCATCCAGGTCGCGTCTGCCGAGGTGGCCACCGGCAACATGGACCTGTCGCAGCGCACCGAGCAGACGGCCTCCAATCTGCAGCAGGCCTCAAGCTCCATGACCCAGCTGACCGGCACCGTCAGCCAGAGCGCCGACTCGGCCATGACGGCCAAGCAGCTCGCCGGTGCTGCCGCCGAGACGGCCGGCCGTGGCGGCGAGGTGGTGTCGCGCGTCGTCAGCACCATGGGCGAGATCAACAACGCCAGCCGCAAGATCGCCGACATCATCGGCACCATCGATGGCATTGCCTTCCAGACCAATATCCTGGCGCTGAATGCCGCCGTGGAAGCGGCGCGTGCCGGCGAGCAGGGCCGCGGCTTCGCGGTCGTGGCCGGCGAGGTGCGTTCGCTGGCCCAGCGCAGTGCCGAAGCGGCGCGCGAGATCAAGGCGCTGATCGGCGCCAGCGTCGAGCGCGTCGAGGCCGGCACCCATCTGGTCAACGACGCCGGCACGACCATGACCGACATCGTCGGCTCGGTGCAGCGCGTGACCGACATCATTGGCGAGATCAGCGCCGCGGCCGTCGAGCAGAGTCAGGGCATTGCCCAGGTCAACGGCACCGTGACCGAGCTGGACCATATGACCCAGCAGAACGCCGCGCTGGTGGAAGAGTCCGCGGCGGCGGCTCAGTCGCTGAAGGAGCAGGCGGTGCGCCTCGCGGGGCTGGTGTCGTCGTTCAAGCTGAGCTGAGCCGCATCGTCTGCCTGACGCCAGCTCGCTTCAGCCGAGGGTGTGCCCGTCGCTGCCTGGCGGCTCGACGAGCTTCGACAGCGCACCGAGACCGACAGGCGGCACCGCCAGCCAGGGCAGCGCGTAGATCCGCTCGGCCAGGCCCGTGGCCATGCGCTCGATCTGTCGGAGCTCTCCGGCCAGCCGCGTCCGCAGCAAGGGGTCGCGCGTGCCAGCAGCGAGCAGGCTCTTGTTGAGCACCCAGGCAAAGGGCTCGATGCCAGCGCGCCGCAGGTCGTCCTGCAGCGCAGCCGCCTGAGACACCGGCGTCACCTCAGGCAGCGTCACGAGGACGATCTTCGTGTACGCCCCGTCCTGCAGCCGCATCAGCGGCGTCACGACGCGGGTGGCGCCGTGGCCTTCGAATTCGCGCGTCATCTGCCGGTGATAGGCCCCGGTTGCATCCATCAGCAGCATCGAGTGACCGGTAGGGGCGGTGTCCAGCACGACGAAGGCGCTCCTGCCTTCGCTGACGATGCGCGAGAAGGCGTGAAAGACCGCCACCTCTTCGGTGCAGGGGGACTGCAGGTCTTCCAGCAGCAGGGCCTGCTCCTGCGCGTCGAGATGGGGTGACTTGGCCGCCATGATCTTGTCGATGTAGCGCCGGGTCTCCACCTTGGGGTCGATGCGGCTCACCCTCAATCCCGGCCAGTCGCCGCCCAGCGTGCCGGTCAGGTGGGCCGCGGGGTCCGTGGTGCTGAGGTGCACGGTCTTGCCTCGTTGCACCAGCCCGATCGCCAGCGCGGCTGCGATGGTGGTCTTGCCGACGCCCCCCTTGCCCATCACCATGATCAGCCCATGCCCGGCGGCGGCCAGGTCGTCCGCCAGCGCGGCGAGCCCGGGGGGCGAGCCGCCGCTCGCAGCATGTTCCCCCGCAGGTGAGGCCACCGGTACAGGTCCCCGCGCGAGCAAGGCACGCAGGGCGGCCAGTCCCACCGTATCGAAGGGGCGCAGCGGGATTTGATCCTGGGGCAGTTCGCGCAGACCTGCGGGCATGGCCTCCAGGGCCTGCCGACCGAGGTCCTCGATGGCACGGGCCACCGCGTCTGCGCTGTCGCTGGCATGGAACACGCCGTTGATCGCCAGGCGCTGGTGGGTCAGGCCGAGCTCATGCAGCTCGACAGAGGTGCGCGCTGCCTCGGCGATGGTCGCGTGGTCGGGCCGGGTCACGAGGACGACGGTCGTCGTTGCGGGGTCGCACAAGGCATCAAGCGCGGCCTTGAAGCGCGTCTCCTGCATCTTCAGCCCCGAGTGGGGCCCAAGGCAGGAGGCCCCCCGGTCATTGCCCTTCAGGAAGCCGGTCCAGGCCTTGGGCAGGCTCAGCAGCCGCAGCGTGTGCCCGGTCGGGGCCGTATCGAAGACGACGTGGTCCCAGCCCTGCGCACCTTCCGCCAGCAGGGAGGAGAACTCGTCGAAGGAGGCAATTTCGGTTGTGCAGGCGCCGGACAGCTGCTCTCGGACCGTCGACCGCTCCTCCTCGGTCGCGCGCTCTCCCATCTGGGACAGCACGCGCTGGCGGTAGGACTCGGCGGCACGGTCTGGGTCAATATTGAGCACCGACAGACCCGGCGCGCCGGGAACCGGCACGGGTGTGTTGCGCAACTCGATGCCGAGCATCTCGTCAAGGTTGGACGCGGCATCGGTGCTGACGAGCAAGACCCTTTTGCGGGCGTCGGCCAGCGCCAGCGCCGCGGCGGTCGACAACGACGTCTTGCCCACACCGCCCTTGCCGGTGAAGAACAGGTACCGGGTCGGGGCATCGACGAACCCGATGTGAGCTGTCGCCATTCGTTCTGGCAGGGTGACGCCGAGCGCGTCGTGCACACCGCGCGTCCCGGTCTCGTCGGGGCTTGCGATCTTCGTGGGCTTGTCCATGCGCCCACTGTGCTTGATCGGCCGCTGGCCGTCTTGACCGGGATCAGGACGGCGCCCGGCAGTTGACGGTGCCGAGGCCCTGGGCCTCAGCCCGCCTGCCGCAGGTCCCGCGGCACGGCGCTCAGGGCCGCATGGGTGGCCACGTCGCCGATGACCAGCAGCGCCGGGCTTTTCAGTCCTTCACGTTGGATGCAGCCGGTCAGCCCGGCCAGCGTCGTCACCGCGTGCCGCTGCTGAGCCGTATGCGCTGCGCTGACGATGGCTGCGGGCAAGTTTGCGCGCAGTCCGGCCGCCAGCAACTTGGCCGTGATGTCGGCCGCGCGGGCGACGCCCATGTAGATCACCAAGGTCAGGCCCGTGCGCGCCAGCGCCGCCCAGTCGGGCTCCGCACGGCCTTCGCCGGGGTGGCCGGTGACGAGGATGACGCCGGGCGAGGCACGGCGGTCGGTGACCGGGATGCCAACGGCGGCCGGGCCGGCGATGCCGCTGGTCAGGCCGCTCACCACTTCGACCTCGAGACCAGCCTCGCGCAGCGCATCGACCTCCTCGCCGCCGCGGCCGAAGACGAAGGGGTCGCCGCCCTTGAGGCGCACGACGCGATGGCCGGCCTTGGCTTCGCGGATCATCAGTGCGTGGATGAAGTGCTGGTCGGTGCTGATGCAGCCGCCGCGCTTGCCGACGCGCAGCAGGCGGCCCTGGACGAGGGACAGCACGCGCGGGTCGATGAGGTCGTCGGCCAGCACGACATCGGCCGCTTCGATGCGCTTGAGCGCGCGGACGGTCAGCAGCTCCGGGTCGCCGGGGCCGGCGCCGACGAGAGAGACGGTGTGGGGACTGCTCATGCGGGGACCTCTTCGGGAGTGGTGGCGACCAGGCGGCGCAGCGTCGGCAGGCAGGAGCCGCATTGGGTGCCGCATTTCTTCTCGGCCTGCAGTTGGGACAGGCGTTCGGCGGAGCTGCCGCTGCAGCGGGCCAGCGTGAAGCGGATGACGTCTTCGCGCACGTCGAAGCAGTTGCAGACCTGGGGGCTGGCGGCCGCCGTGTTGGTGGGCGGCGCGCCCGGCGACAGCAGCCAGCGGCCGACGGCGCTCGCCGCCGTGCGCTCGCGCCACAAGTCCACCAGCCAGGCGCCTTCGTCATGCTGGCCGACGCGCAGCAGGGCCTGCAGCGGCGCGGTCTGCAGGTCGCAACCGTCGAAATCCTTGTCGAGATTGAGCAGGCGCAGCCGGCCGCGCTGGGCATCGGCGTAGCGCAGCACGGCGGGACTGTTCAGGCCCAGCACGGCGGCGAGTTCGTCGACCAGTTCGGGAGAGGGCGCCTCGGCGCAGGCGGCCTCGAAGGCCCAGCCGACCTGCTCGCCGTGATCTGATCTCGCGGGCTCGGGCAGGCAATGCGCATAGCCGAAGCGCGGCATCAGCGCGCGCAGCTGCTCGCGCAGGGCGGGTGCGTCCTCGGGGGCGACCCAGGCGCAGGCGCTCAAACGCCAGGGTAGATCGGCCGGCTCGATGGCGACGGCGCTGAACTTCAGCTCGGGCTGCTTGGAGTCGGGGCAGAAGGCACCTTGCGTCACTGCATTGATGCCGAGCTGGGCGCCGATGAATTCGTCGCCCCAATGCATGGCAATGTCGGCGCCGGCCAGCGGCACGTTCTCATCCAGCTTGAGCGGCAGTACCACCTCGCCGCGCCTGGAGCGCACGTGCACCAGCTCGCCCTCGGCCAGCTTGCGGCGGGCGGCGTCGCTGGGGTTCACGCGCACCAGCGGCTTGCCCTCGTGGGCGAACAGGCGCGGCACGCTGCCGCTGCGGCTCATGCCATGCCACTGGTCGCGCATGCGGCCGGTGGTCAAGGCAAAGGGACGTTTGGGGCTGGCCGTCTCGGCGGTGGCCGCATAGGGCTTGGTGATGAAGCGGGCGCGACCGTCGGCGGTGGCGAAGCGGCCGTCGGTGTAGAGGCGGGGTGTCGAACCGGTGACGAAGGGCCACTGCTGCGGGCCTTCGGTGTCCAGCGTGATCCAGGACAGGCCGGTGATGTCGAGGTCACGGCCGCGGGTGGCTTCGCGGTGCTCGAGCCAGAGGTCCTCGGGGCTGTTGGCGGCGATGCGCGGTGCGCGACCCAGGCCGGCGTCGATCAGCGCGGCAATGTCACGCACGATGCGCCAATCGGCCCGCGCCTCGCCCGCGGCCGGCACGGCCGGACGCACGCGGCTGATGCGGCGCTCGCTGTTGGTGACGGTGCCTTCCTTCTCGCCCCAGGTGGCGGCGGGCAGCAGATAGTCCGCATATCTGGCCGTGGCCGTGTGGGCAAAGGCTTCCTGCAGGATGACCAGCTCGCAGCGCTCCAGCGCCTTGCGCACGGTGGTCTGGTCGGGCATGGATTGGGCCGGGTTGGTGCAGGCAATCCACAGCGCCTTGATCTCGCCGCGGGCGGCGGCTTCGAACATCTCGACGGCGGTGTGGCCGCGCTTGGCCGGCAGGCCGGGCACACCCCACAACGCTTCGATCTCGGCCCAGTCCTCGGCCTTGCCCGGGTCGCGATGACCGGGCAGCAGCGTGGCCATGCCGCCGCTCTCGCGGCCGCCCATGGCATTGGGCTGGCCGGTCAGCGAAAAGGGGCCGGCGCCGGGCTTGCCGATCTGGCCGGTGGCCAGGTGCAGATTGATGAGGGCCGTGTTCTTGGCCGTGCCGCTGCTGCTCTGATTGAGGCCTTGGCAATACAGGCTGAGGGCTGACGGCGAGGTCGCGAACCACTCGGCCGCCTGCCAGATGTCGGCCTCCTTCACGCCGCAGACCTGGGCGGCGCGCGACGGTGCCCAGTCGCGCACCAGCTCCTTCAGCGCGTCGAAGCCTTCGGTGGACTGCGCGATGAAGTCGCCGGCCGTCCAGCCCTGCCAGATGACCGCGTGCAGCAGGCCGTGGCACAGCGCCACATCGGTGCCGGGGCGGATCTGCAGATGAAGGTCGGCGAGCTCGGCCGTCTCGGTCTTGCGCGGGTCGATGACGATGAGTTTGTGGCCCGGCTTGTTGTTCTTCGCCGCTTCCAGGCGACGGAACAGGATGGGATGAGCCCAGGCCGGGTTGGCGCCGCTGATCAAAACACAGTCGGCCAGCTCGATGTCCTCGTAGCTGCACGGCGGGGCGTCGGCGCCCAGGGCCTGCTTGTAGCCGACCACGGCCGAGCTCATGCAAAGCCGCGAGTTGGAATCGATGTGGGGCGTGCCGATGACGGCGCGGGCCAGCTTGTTGAAGGCGTGATAGTCCTCGGTCAGCAGTTGGCCGGAGATGTAGATGGCTATGGCTTCGGGGCCGTGCGCGGCGCGGATGGCGAGTAGCTTGTCGGCGATCTCGCGATTGGCCTGGTCCCAGGCCATGACCTCGGGCTGGACGCCCCGCGCGGCGCGTTTCTGCGGTTCGCGCAGGCGCTGGTGCTGGATGACGACCGGCGTGGCCGTCAGGTGCAGATTGGTGCCCTTGGTGCAGAGCCGGCCGAAGTTGGCCGGGTGATCCGGGTCGCCGCGCACGCCGGTGATCTGCGTGTCATCGTGTTCGACGATGACTCCGCAGCCGACGCCGCAATACGGGCAGGTGGACTTTGTCTCGTTCATGTTCTTCTCAGGCGGGCGGGTCTCAGCCTCTTACGCCACCGCTATCGGAATCTTTGGGCCTGCCACGGGGGCCGGGAGGTCCAGGGCCAGCGTGTCGAGTTCTGCTTGCAGAAGAAACACCTCGCCCCCATCCAGCTTCACCCGGAAGCTCGGCGTGCAACCTTCATCGGGCTCGCGGGCGCAGCCGTCGTTGAGACCTATGGTCCAGTTGTGCAGGGGGCAGGCCACGTTCTTGCCGAAGACGATGCCCTGGCTCAGCGGGCCGCCCTTGTGGGGGCAGCGATCCAGCAGCGCGAAGACTTCGTCCTCGGTGGTGCGGAACAAGGCCACGTCGACGCCGACCGGGCGGCTCACGCGGCGCGAGCCCAGCACGGGGATGTCCTGCAGGGCACAGATGCGGGTCCAGTCGTCCATGGTCGTTGTCATCCGAGTTGGCGGGCAAACTGCCCCGTCACGGTTTCCATCACGGCGAGCAGGTTCTCGCTCGCCACAAAGACGTTGCTGGCCGCCTCCGGTCCCTGGCTTTCGCCGGCCAGCGCCGATTGCAGAAAGACCCACTGGTTGCCGGCCAGGTCCAGGTTCTCGCGGATGGCGGGCGTCAATTCCGGTGCGGAACCCAGCACGCGCATGGCGGTCTCGAACTCCGATCTCGCCCTGACGGTTTCCTTGGCGACCAGATCCGGGCGGGCGCCCTGCTGGCCGGCCATGAAGAACAGGGCCAGGCGCTGCGACAGCATGCGCTGCCGGCCCGACATATTGATCAGCATCGCGGTTGCGGCGGCCGAGCGTTGCTGCAACTGGCCGGTCGCGACCTGAGCGAGGCTGAGCATCTCGCCCGAGGTCTGCAGCAGCTCGTCGACACGTTCCGCGCTGGGCGTGCTCTGAAGCAGGGCGCGGTAGTCGCCGAAGCGGTGCTTCATGGCCTTGTAGCAACCGGCGATCTCGGGCGTGGGCGCGAAGGCCAGCAGTTCACCCAGCTGGCGCTCGAAGCGCATCTCGCTGGCCTGCAGCACCTGGCGGGCGCGCGGCGCGAGTTCGGGGCGGAGCTGGCCCAGCCAGGCCTTGCCCATGCGCTGGCTCAGCATGCGCTGGGCGCCGGCCATGTCGATGGCTTCGCCGAGCTGGTGGATGCGGGCTTGGGCAAAGGCCGGCGCCGCGACGGTCAGGCCAGCGAAGAGAGCGGTACGGCGGCTCAGCATCAGGCACCGACCTTCTCGAACTGGCGCAGGTCGACATGGGCGGGGTCGAAGTCGAACCAGGGGTCGGGCTCGCCGTCCAGGCTGAACTGCAATTGCGCCCACAGCGCCTTGCGCCTGTCGGCGTCCTCGAGGATCTGCTTCTTGACGTGGTCCAGGCCGACGCGCGCGACGTAGTGCACCGTGCGCTCGAGGTACCAGCCCTCCAGGCGGTAGAGCTGCAGGAAGGCGCCGCTGTACTCCAGTACTTCCTCGGGCGTCTTCAGCTTGCAGAAGAACTCGGCCACCTCGGTCTTGATGCCACCGTTGCCGGCGACATAGATCTCCCAGCCCGAATCGACGCCGATGACGCCGACATCCTTGATGCCGGCCTCCGCGCAATTGCGCGGGCAGCCCGACACGGCGATCTTGACCTTGTGCGGCGCATACATGCGCCACAGTGCCCGCTCCAGGTCCTTGCCCATCTGCGTCGAGTCCTGCGTGCCGAAACGGCACCATTCGCTGCCGACGCAGGTCTTCACGGTGCGCAGGGCCTTGGCATAGGCATGGCCCGAGGGCATGGCGATGTCCTTCCAGACGTCGACCAGGTCTTCCTTCTTGACGCCCAGCAGGTCGATGCGCTGGCCGCCGGTGACCTTGACGGTGGGGATCTTGTACTTGTCCACCGCGTCGGCAATGCGGCGCAGCTCGGCGCTCGTCGTCTCGCCGCCCCACATGCGCGGGATGACCGAGTAGCGGCCGTCCTTCTGGATGTTGGCGTGGCTGCGCTCGTTGATGAAGCGGCTCTGCGGATCGTCCACGGCCTCCTTGGGCCAGGTGGAGATCAGGTAGTAGTTGACGGCCGGGCGGCAGGTGGCGCAGCCATCGGGCGTCTTCCAGTCCAGCGCGCGGAAGACGTCTTCCTTGGTCAGCAGATGGGCCTTGGCAATGGCGTCGCGGGTGTCCTGGTGGCTGGCCTCGGTGCAGGCGCAGATGGCCTTCTTCTTGGGCGTGGCCGAGTAGTCGCCGCCGGCCGTGAACATGATGAGCTGCTCGACCAGGCCGGTGCAGCTGCCGCAGGAGGCCGAAGCCTTGGTGTGCTTGCGCACCTCGTCCAGCGTGAACAGGCCCTTGTCGCGGATGGCCTTGCAGATGCTGCCCTTGCTGACGCCATTGCAGCCGCAGACCTCGTCGGTGTCGGCCATGGCGGCCGCGCGGCTGACGCCCTGGTGACCCACGTCGCCGATGTTGGCCCCCGCCTCACCGAACATCAGCTTGTCGCGGATGTCGGCGATCTTGCGGCCCTCGCGCAGCAGCTTGAAATACCAGCCACCGTCCACCGTGTCGCCATAAAGGCAGGCGCCAACGAGCTGGTCGTTCTGGATGACCAGCTTCTTGTAGACGCCGGCGAAGGGGTCGCTCATGACGATCTCTTCCGTGCCCTCGCCGCCGGTGAAGTTGCCGGCCGAGAACAGGTCGATGCCCGTCACCTTGAGCTTGGTGCTGACCGAGGAGCCGAGATAGCGGCCGATGCCGAACTGGGCCAGGTGGGTGGCGCAGACCTTGCCCTGCTCGAACAGCGGCGCGACCAGGCCGTAGGCGATGCCGCGGTGGGCGGCGCACTCGCCGACCGAGTAGACGCGCGGGTCGGTGACGGTCTGCATGGTGTCGGTCACGACGATGCCGCGGCTGCAGTGCAGGCCGGCCTTCTCGGCGAGAGCCGTATTGGGGCGGATGCCGGCGGCCATGACGACGAGGTCGGCTGGCTGTTCGACGATCTGGCCATCGGCACCCTTGAGCTTGATCGCGCGCACGCGGCCGGCCTCGTTGCCCAGCAGCTCCTGGGTCTGGGCGCCCAGCATGAAGTTGAGGCCACGTTCGACCAGGGACTTGCGCAGCAGGTCGCCGGCCACGGTGTCGAGCTGGCGCTCCATCAGCGTGTCGACGAGGTGGACCACCGTCACCTGCATGCCGCGCAGCATCAGGCCGTTGGCGGCTTCCAGACCCAGCAGGCCGCCGCCGATGACGACCGCATGCTTGTACTTCGTGGCCGCTTCGATCATCGCGTTGGTGTCGGCGATGTCGCGGTAGGCGATGACGCCCTCGAGCTCCTTGCCTGGCACCGGCAGCACAAAGGGGTTGGAGCCGGTGGCGATCAGCAGGCGGTCGTACTCGGCCACCGTACCGTCGACGGCCACCACGCGGCGGCGCACGCGGTCGATCTCGGTGACCGTCTTGCCCAGGTGCAGGGTGATGCCGTTCTCCTCGTACCAGGAGAGCGGATTCAGGATGATCTCGTCGATCGTCTGCTCGCCGGCCAGCACCGGCGACAGCAGGATGCGGTTGTAGTTGGGGTGGGGCTCGGCGCCGAAGACGGTGATGTCGTAGAGATCCGGCGTGATCTTGAGCAGCTCCTCCAGCGTGCGCACGCCGGCCATGCCGTTGCCCACCATCACCAGCTTCATCTTCTTCATGCCGTACTCCTGAGTGGCCTGCCAATTGCTTTGCAAGCCATGTGCCAGCGAAGAAGCTGGCCTCCAGACCTGCTGCGGCGTGAAAAACAGCCAGCGGCGCCCCACGCCGAAGCGTTCGCTAGCCCGGCGCGGGTGCACTCATCCCGAAAATCGCACCAAGATGAGGCCCCTCGTCCAAGGCGTACCTTGGCCGGTCCCCCGCGGGGACGGCGATGCGTGCCGGCTCGACCAGCACGCACATCGCCAGTGCGGGCCGGCTAGGGAGCGGCCCGGCGCTCGGCCCGAAAATCACTGACGACGACCACGCATGCGCTTCGAACTCGACACCGGCCTCTCCAGCCTGCAAGGCAAGCGCCCACGCAACGAAGACTTCGCGGGCGTGCAGGCGCCGGCCGCGCACGAGGTGGAGCGGGGCTGGGTGGCGGCCCTGGCCGATGGCGTCAGCGGCGGCGAGCACTCCAACGGCGACGGCCTGATGGCGGCCCAGACCTCGGTCATGAGCCTGCTGCGCGACTTCCATGGCGTGCCGCCCGACTGGGACAGCAGCGTGGCCCTGGACCGCCTGCTCGGTCACCAGAACGCCTGGCTGCTGTCTCACAACCGCCGCCCCGGCGCCGATGGCCAGCCGCGCGAGGCGCTGACGACGCTGACGGCTTTCGCCCTGCGCGGCCGCCGCTATGCCCTGGCCCATATCGGCGACAGCCGCGCCTGGCTGCTGCGCGACGGTCAATGCCTGCTGCTGACGCAAGACCATCGCATGGAGCGCCGCGACTTCGCCGGCCTGACGCGCGCCCTGGGCCTGGACGATGCGCTGCGCATGGACCACAGCGCCGGCGAGCTGAAGGTGGGCGACCGCCTCCTGCTGACCAGCGATGGCGTGCATGGGGTGCTGCGCAGCCGCGAGATCGCCGACGTCCTGCGCACCACGCCCGGCGCCCAGGCAGCGGCCGATGCGCTGACCGCCGCGGCGCTGGCCGCTGGCAGCCACGACAACGCGACGGCCCTGCTGCTCGACATCAAGGACCTGGCCGATCCCGGGCTGAACGACCTCGCCGCGCTGGGCCGCCAACTGCCCAGCCCTGGACCTCTCGGTGTCGGCGCGACCCTGGACGGCTACCAGATCACCGCCCTTGTCGCCGACAACGGCGTGCATCGCCTCTTGCAGGCGCGCGAGCTGGCCACGGGGCGTCTCGTCGCGCTGAAGATGCTGCGCCCCGGCCGCGCTGACGACCCTGAAGAGCGCGCCATGCTGGCCCATGAGATCTGGCTGGGCCTGCGTCTGGCCGAGGCGCCGCGGCACCGCCGGCGCGGTGGCCGTGATTGGAGTTCCGGCGGCTTCGTTCGCGTGCATGCACCAGCCGACGGCGCGACGCACTTCTATGCCGTCTTCGACTGGCATGGGGGCCACACGCTGGAGCAGTTGTTGGCCAAGGGGCCACTGGACGTCGCGCAGGCATTGGCTCTGGCCAGTGCCGTGGCGCGGTCGTTGAGCCTGCTGCATGCGGCCAACGTCGTACACCGCGACATCAAGCCCGCGAATCTCCATCTCGGCGACGACGGCCAGTGGCGGGTGCTGGATCTCGGTGTCGCGCTGAGCCCGCGCGCGCCGGCGGCCTCACATGAGCTGCATGCCGGCACGCCCAGCTATATCAACCCCGAGCAATGGCAGGACCCGCCACAGCCGGCCGATGCGGGCTCGGACCTGTTCGCCCTCGGCGTGACGCTGTATCAAGCCCTGACCGGCAAGTTGCCCTATGGCGAGATCGAGCCCTACCAGCTGGCGCGCTACAAGCGCGAGCCGGCCAGCGTCAGCCGCCTGCAGCCCAGCGTGCCGATGCCGCTGGATCGCCTCGTCATGCGGGCCATTGCCCGAGAGTCCAAGACGCGCTTTGAGACGGCCGAGGAACTTCTGCTCGCGCTTGAGCGGCTGGCGGCACGGGATCAGGCCGGACCGGTGCGCACCCGTCCGGCGCGGGACGCCAACCCGGCGCTGACCTGGCAGATCGGGCTGGGCATCTCCGTCATCCTCAACTTGCTGCTGATCGCCTGGCTGGCCTTTCTGCCGCGCTGATCGTTGTTCAGACGCGCTGGTAGTTCACCGGCTCGGCGACGGCAGCCGCTGCCGTCGCGCGGCGCGCGCGCCCACCCTTCTCGGCCCAGGTGCGGGTCCAACGGATCTGCATGACGCGCATGACGAAGAGCATCAACACGGCCAGCACGGCGAAGACGACAAAGCCCCAGGCATAGGTGCCGGCATGCTGCTTGGACAGGCCCATCAAGTTGGGCACCAGGCCGCCGCCCAGGGCGCCGATCTCGCCGATCATGGAGCCGGCCACGGCGGTGGCCGCGGGCCAGCGCAGCGGCACCAGCTGGAACAGGGCGCCATTGCCCGCGCCGAGAGCGGCGAAGCAGACGATGAGCAGCAGCGTGGTCAGCACCAGCGAGCCACCGGCCAGGCCCACGCAGCCCAGGCTGACGGCGACGACGACCAGCACCAGCGTCAGCACGTTGACGCCGCCCCAACGGTCCGACAGCGCGCCGCCGATGACGCGTACCGCGGCACCCATGAAGGCCGCCAGCATGGTCAGCTGGCCGGCCTGCACCTTGGAGACGCCGAACTGGTCGTAGTAGTAGGTGGGCAAAAACGTCGTCAGGCCGATGAAGCCGCCGAAGGTCACGCCATAGATCAGGCTGAAGGCCCAGCCGTCCTTCTCGAACAGGCAGGCGACGTGCTCGCGCATGGTGGCGTGCGAATCGACGTCGGGCGGCTCCTTGGCGAAGACGATCATGACCATCATCGGCACCAGGATGGCGACGGCCGCGAAGGCATAGACCGTCTGCCAGCCATAGGCCTGGGCCAGCGGCGGCGCCACGAGCACCGAGACGGCCGTGCCCACATTGCCCGCGCCCACCAGTCCCATCGCCAGGCCCTTGTATTGGGGCGGGAACCAGCCCGAACCCAGGCTCAGGGCCACGCCGAAGCTGGCGCCGGCAATGCCCAGCAGCACGCCCATGGCCAGCATGTCGTCATAGCTCTTCACCATGAAGTAGCCATAGAGCATGGCGACGGTGATCATGCCCATCTCCACCAGCGTCGCGTTCTTGCGGCCGATGTATTGGGACAGCAGGCCCAGTGGAAAGCGCATCAGCGCGCCGGCCATGATGGGAATCGACAGCATCAGCCCCTTCTGGGCCGGTGTCAGTCCATAGGCTTCGCTGATAAAGGGCGCCAGCGCGCCGTTGAGCACCCAGATGCAGCAGGAGAACGCGAAGTACAGGAAGGCGGCGAACAGCGTGGGGCTGTGGCCGGCGCGTTTGAAGTTCTGGAATGCGGACATCTCGGGCTCTCGTGCGGGCTGCGCGCGCCCACGCCCACCCGCTGACTCGCTTGCCGGGGGAGGGCAGGAACGTCGTCGCAGCGGGAAGGCGCCCGCACCATTGCGGGAACCACGCCCGATACTTGCAAACCCCATGCCACTCGGCGCCGGCCTGCTTGGCCTGTTTCTTGCGCCGTTTTGGGGCGTGAAGCCCGACGCCATGCCCGATACCGCTCCCGATACCCCGCTGCCCCTGCTGATCTGCTGCCCCGAAGCGCCTCCGCAAGCCACCGCTTTGCAGGCCCAGGGCTGGACCTTGCGCACCGTTTCAGAGCTTGCGGCCCCGGCCGACGCGCCGGCCCTGGGCCTGCTCTGGTGCCCCGACCGCACCGCATTGGCGCAGCTTTCGCACTCCGAACGGGCTTTCGGCCTGCCCGTGGTGCTGCTGTCGCCGCCGCCTGAAGCCGCCGAACGCCGCGCCGTGGTGGCCCGCGGCGCCGTGCAGTGGCTGCCCGCCGACGTGGAGGCCGGCGTGCTGGCCGAGGCCCTGCTGTGGGCCCGCGACCTGTCTGCCCAGCAGCAATCGCGTGAGCTGGCGGCCCAGGCCAAGCTCGACGAGCGCAAATGGACGGAGCGCGCCAAGGGCCTGCTGATGCAGGCCCGCGGCATCGACGAGGCGGCTGCCTTCGCCCTGCTGCGCAACACGGCCATGCAGACCCAGTCCAAGCTGCCCGAGGTGGCGCGCGGTGTCGTGCACACCTCGGAGCTGTCCGAGGCCCTGGAGCGTGCCGGGGCCCAGCGCATGTTGAGCCAGCGCCTCGTCAAGCTGCAGGCCCTGCGCCAATGGCCCAAGCTGGCGCCGCCGGAGCGGCGCGAAGCGCAAGCTTTGCTGGATGCGTCGGCGGAACGCGTGGCGGCCAATCTGGCGCGCCTGGGCGAACTGCTGCGCCACGACCTCGTCGAGGAGCTGTCGGCGGTGTCGGCGGCATGGGCCCAGCTGGACGCCGCCCTGGCCAATCGCCAGCCCGATCTGGCCCGCAGCGACCGCGCGGCGCAGCGCCTGCTGGAGAGCAGCGAGACCCTGGTGGAAAAGCTGTTCGATCGCGCCGGCCAGCGCCCGGTGGGCCTGCTGGCCCAGGTCACGCGGCTGCGTTTGCTCAGCCAGCGCCTGGCCAAGGAAGGCCTGCTGGCCCAGCTGCTGCCCGGCCACGACACCAGCGGCTTGGCGGCGGGCCTGGATGAATTCGTCAAGGCCTACGACGAGGTCCGCGCCGCGCCGCTGGCCGGCCCGGCCCTGCAGCCGGCCTTCAGGGCGGTGGACGAAGCCTGGCTGGTGTTGCTGCGCGGCCTGCGCGTGGAGCAGGGCGATGCGGTGCAGCGCATGCACCAGGGCAGCGAGAGGCTGCTGCAGGCGCTGGAGGAGCTGATCCGGGCACTGCAGGGCTCGTTGCAGTTGATCCTGGGCTGACATGTCGGCGTAGACACAATCTGCCGATCCGCCCGATACATCCGGGCGATGCAATGCGTTCATCCGACACCCGAAGGAGCCGCAATGCACCACGATGATGACCACGATCAGGGCCTCGCCCATGACCTGAGCCGCCTGCACCAGCAGGGCTTCGAGCGCCGCGCCGCCCTGCGCTGGCTGCTTGGAGCCGGCGCCATGTCGCTGACCAGCGCCGGCGCGATCACGCTGGCCGGTTGCGGCGGCGGGGGCAGCACAGCGAGCGACTCTTCGTCATCAAGCTCGTCAGGTTCTTCCGGCAGCAGCGGCTCGAGCGGCTCCGGTTCGACGAGCAGCAGCTGCTCCGTCATCCCGTCCGAGACCGAAGGCCCCTATCCGGGCGACGGCTCCAACAGTTCAGGAGGCAGCGTGGCCAATGTGCTGGCCCTGTCGGGCATCGTGCGCAGCGACATCCGCTCCAGCATAGGCAGCGCCAGCGGCGTTGCCACGGGGGTGCCGCTTCAGGTCATCATCGAGCTCGTGAATACCAATTCGTCCTGCGCCGACCTGTCGGGCTATGCCATCTACCTCTGGCATTGCGACGCCCGGGGTCGCTACTCCATGTACTCCAGCGGCGTGACCGGCGAGAACTATCTGCGCGGCGTGCAGGCCACCGGCAGCGATGGCACAGCCGTGTTCCAGACCGTCTACCCGGGCTGCTACTCGGGCCGTGTGCCCCACATCCACTTCGAGGTCTACCGCAGCACGACGACGGCCACGAACTGGAACAACAAGCTGCGCACCTCGCAGATGTGCTTCCCGTCGGACTCCAACACCGCCGTTTACGCCACCAGCGGCTACGGCAACAGCGCGGCGAACAACAATGCCACAGGTCTGTCGACCGACGGCATCTTCAGTGACGGGTATTCGACCCAGCTCGCGACGATGACGGGATCGGTCAGCGCGGGCTATGTGGCCAAGCTCAAGGTAGGTATAGCCGTATGAATGGACATTGCCTGGTTGTCGACGATGACGCCGAGATCCGCCACAGCCTCAAGGCCTACCTCGAAGGCTTTGGCTGGCAGGTCAGCGCGGCGGCCGATGGCCAGGCGATGCGCCAGATGCTGGCGCAGACCAGGGTCGACGCCATCGTGCTCGACCTGATGCTGCCCGGCGAGGACGGCCTGACCCTGCTGCGCTGGCTGGGCACGCAGGCCGATGCGCCGCCGGTGCTGATGCTGACGGCGCGCGGCGACACCATGAGCCGCGTCGTCGGCCTGGAGCTGGGTGCCGACGACTATCTCGCCAAGCCCTTCGAGCCGCGCGAGCTCGTCGCCCGCCTGCAGGCCCTGGTGAGGCGATCCAGCAAGGGCGGCCAGGCCCTGCCCGAAGATACCCGCCTGCTGCGCTTCGGCCGCTGGCGCTTCGACCGCATGACGCGCCAGCTCCTCAACGAGGACGATGTGGGCATCGCCCTGTCCAGCGCCGAGTTCCGCCTGCTCGCCGCCTTCGTGCAGCGCCCGGGCCGCGTGCTCAGCCGTGACCAGCTCATCGAGCTGACCCGTGCACCCGGCGTCGAGGTCAACGACCGCAGCATCGACCTGGCCGTGTCGCGCCTGCGCGCCAAGCTCGGCGACACGGCGCGCGAGCCCAGCCTGATCCGCACCGTGCGCGGCGAGGGCTATCTGTTTGATGCCGAGGTGAGCCCGTGCTGAAACCCTGGAAGGACTGGGACCGCCTGGGCCTGCGCCTGTTCCTGCTGATGTGGGCCGCGCTGGCCTTGAGCCACCTGGCCGCCTGGAGTCTGTTCTCGCAGACGCTGCGGGGGCGGTCCGACCTGGGCGGGCCGCCACCCATGCATGCTGACGGCGGGCGACCGATGCCACCGCCTCATGGCGACTTCGGCGAAGGCCCGCCGCCGCGTCGCGAACCCGGCTCGCAGATGCCGGCGCACCTGCCCACCTTCCCGTCGCTGCCGCCCAGTCTGCCCTGGGGCGCCAGCGTCATCGACTACGGCGTGCGCCTGGTTGTCATCGCGCTGGCGGCCTGGTGGGGCTCGCGCTGGCTGGCCCAACCGGTGCGCCGCCTCGTCAGCGCGGCCCAGCAGCTGACGCCCGCCCTGGCCCAGGGCCGGCCGGCGCCCGAACTGAACGAGGACGAAGGCACGCGCGAAGTGCGCGATGCTGCGGCTGTCTTCAACCGCATGGCGGCCGAACTGAGCGGACAGTTCGAGGAGCGCGGCCTGATGATCGCGGCCATCTCCCATGACCTGCGCACGCCGTTGACCCGCATGCGGCTGCGCCTGGAGACAGGCGAGGTCGAGCACGGCGTGCGCGAGCGCTGCGTGGAAGACATCCGCGAGATGAACCGCCTGGTGGAAAGCGTCATCGAGGTCTTCCGCCCGGCCGAAGCCACCGAGGCCCAGCGCGTCGACCTGTCGGCCCTGGCCCAGTCGGCCGTGGACGACCTTGCCGAGACGGGCGCCGCCGTCACTTTCACCGGTCCGGCGGCCATCGTCAGCGCCGATCCGGTCGCCCTGCGCCGCGTCGTCGACAACCTCGTCGGCAATGCCTTGCGCTATGCCGGCACTGCGCAAGTCAGCGTCGACCTGTCGGCCGGCGTGACGCGCCTCGTCGTCGAGGACAACGGTCCTGGTATCCCCGAGGCCGAGCTGGAGCGCGTGCGCCAGCCGTTTCGGCGCGTCGAGGGTTCGCGCAACCGCGCGACCGGCGGCACGGGACTGGGCCTCTACATCGCCCAGCAGCTGGTGCGTCGCCAGGGCGCCCTGCTGGTGCTGAGCAACCGGCCCGAGGGTGGGTTGAGGGCAGAGGTGGTGTTCTAGTGCCGTCGATGGGCATGGGCGCTGCCGCTTCCGATGTCACGGAGGCCGATCAGACGGCGGTCCGCGTGAAATCGAGGACGCGCTTTGTTCTCGGTGTTGGCTGCTTCGTCTTGCTCGTGATGTTCGTGATCGAACTGCACGTGTTGCCACGGCGTTCGATCAGCAGCATGGTCGCGGGGCTTCTTCTGCTTGGCGGCAGCGCGGTGGTGCTGATCTCGGTCACATCGCTGGTCGTCTTGGCTCGTCGGCGGCCAGACCTGCGGCGTCGAGACTTTTGGTGTGCAGTCGGCGTTGGGCTGGTGGCCAGCCTGCCGTTTGCCCGCGTGGTCGTGTCGTTGGTGTTGCCCTAGCGGTGGCGCTCAGGCGCCCCGTGCGTACCGCGCCGGCGGCTGCCCCACGTAGCGCGTGAAGGCCACGCTGAAGGTGCTGGCCGAGCTGTAGCCCACGCGCTCGGCGACGCCGGCCACGCCGAGGTTCTCGTCGCGCAGCAGCCGCCGCGCCAGCGCCATGCGCCAGGCCAGCAGATAGCTCATTGGCGCCATGCCGAGGGCGCGGCTGAAGCGCTCGAAGAAGGCCGAGCGCGACAGCGCCGCCTCCTTGGCGAGCGATGCCACCGTCCACGCACGTGCGGGCTCTGCGTGCACGCCACGCAGCGCGGCGGCCAGGCGCGCATCGGCCAGGCCGCGCACGAGGCCAGGCGACGCCGCAGTGCCTTGGGCCGAACGCAGGGCCTCGATCAGCAACACCTCCAGCAGCCGCGCCAGCACTTCCTCGCGCCCCGGGCGATGACCGCGGGTCTCGTCGATGAGCAGCTGCACCAGAGCCGTCAGCCGCGGTTCGCCGCGCACATGCACGAGCTGGGGCAGCAGCGACACCAGCAGAGCCGCGTCCGGCGAGCCGAAGCTGCAATGGCCCACCAGCAGCCGCACGTCGGGCGGTGCATCCGGCAGGCCGACGCGGTAGCTGCCATCGGGCAGTTGCGCGGGCTGCGTGTCGGGCAGGTCGGCCGCAGGCGGCTCGGTGCTGCTGTTGGTGAAGGGCTGGGCCGCCGGCACGAGGACGAAGTCGCCCGCCTGCAGGGCCAGCGGCGCCTGGCCGTCGATGGTCAGCTGGCAGCTGCCTTCCAGCACGACGGCATAGAAGGGCAGGCCGGCATCGGCACGGCGCACCCGCCAGCGGCCCGCGCCGGCCACGACCTTGGAGAAGCGTGCGCCGGGTTGCAGCAGGCCGACGACCTCGGTGAGGGGATCGATCAATCTGGACTGATTCGAATGTTTGAAGGACTTTTAATTGTATTCGGTCCGGCTTCGCCGCCCTATCGTGGCGCATCCCCATCCCACAGGAGTTCCTCATGAAAACCGTGCTGATCACCGGCTGCTCGTCCGGCTTCGGGCTCGAGACGGCCCGTTTCTTCCTTGATCGCGGCTGGCAGGTCGTCGCGACCATGCGCACGCCGCGCGAGGACGTGCTGCCGCGCAGCGAGCACCTGCGCGTGCTGCCGCTGGACGTGACCGACGCGGCCAGCATCCGCGACTGCCTCGCCGCGGCCGGCCCCATCGACGCCCTGGTCAACAACGCCGGCATCGGCCTGCTCGGTGCGCTGGAGGGCATCTCCCTGGACCGCGTGCGGGAGATCTTCGAGACCAACACCTTCGGCACGATGGCGATGACGCAGGCCGTGCTGCCGCAGTTCCGCCAGCGCCGCGCGGGCGTCGTCGTCAACGTCACGTCCAGCGTCACGCTGAAGTCGCTGCCGCTGCTGGCCGTCTACACGGCGAGCAAGGCGGCGGTGAATGCCTTCACCGAGTCGCTGGCGCTGGAACTGGCGCCCTTCGGCGTGCGCGCCGCCCTCGTGCTGCCCGGTCGCGCGCCGACCACGCGCTTCGGCGAGAACGCCCGCTCGCGCATGGACGGCTCCATCCCCGAGCCCTACGCCGAGCTGGCCGGCGCGGTGTTTGCCGAATGGGCCCAGCAGCCGGCCGACGCGGTGACTCATGCAGCGGACGTGGCCGAGGCCGTCTGGCGCGCCGTGACCGAGCCGGCCAGTCCGATGCGGCTGCCGGCCGGTGCGGACGCGGTGGCGCTGGCCTGAGTCATGGCGCCAGGCGCGGTGTCAGGCCGCGCGCCCCGCAGAAGTCACGATAGCCGGCGACCACGTCCGCTGTCGTGATGTGGCGCTGCACCGTGCCGTCGGCGGCCACGTAGTCCACATCGCCGCGCACGACGACATGCAGCACCAGCACCTCGTCGCCGACGGCCTCCCAGCTGTCGACATTGCCCGTGGGCTCGAAGACATAGGCGCCGGCGTCGATGATGCGACCGTCGTCCAGGCGGCGCCGGCCCTGCAGATTGAGGCCGTGCACCTCGCCGTGGTGGCGGTGCAGGGTCAACTTCGTGCCCGGCTCTAGACGCATCAACTCCACCCAGCCGCCCTCGGGGAGGAACTTCAGCGGCAGCGACCATTTGCCGGGGCCTTCGGGAATCCAGGCGTCCAGGCCGGCGCGCTGCAGTGCCGAGCCGACGTGCGCGCGGACATGAGGTTGAAGGCCGTCGAAGGGTGTCGTCATGGTCATGGGGTTCTCCTGTTTGCAGGCGCTAGAGTGCCGGCTTGCATGGCTCCGCAAAAGAGCCAAGTCATGGAGAAAACATGGATCCAAGCCTGGAGCTCGACCTTCAGCTCGCCGACCGCGGTTCGCGCCTGGCCAGCCTGCATGCGGCCCTGCGCGAGGCCATCGCCACGGGGCGACTCGCGCCGGGCCTGAGGCTGCCGTCGTCGCGTGACCTGGCCGCGCAGCTGGGCGTGTCGCGCAACACGGCCGTGGCCGCCTACGAGCTGCTGGCTTCGGAAGGCTGGCTGGAGTCGCGCGGTGCGGGCGGCAGCTTCGTCGCCGAGCTGCCCCAGGCCGCCGTGGCGGTGTCGGACCGCGCCAGCGTGGCGCCCTGGGCCGACAGCCGCTGGCTGCGCGGCGAAGGCGGCGGCTGGCCGGCACCGCTGACCAGCGGCCCGGCGCCGGCGTATCACTTCAAGACCGGCATGCCCGAGGTGGCGAGCTTTCCCTTCGAGGTGCTGCGCCGCTTGCAGACCCGCGCCTTGCAGGCAATCTCGCGCGAGCCGGCGCGTTACCCCGAGGCCCAAGGGCTGAAGGCGCTGCGCGAGGCCATCGCCGGCCATGTGTCATCGTCGCGCGCGGTGGCCTGCACGGCCGACGATGTCGTCATCACGGCCGGCGCCCAGCAGGCCTTCGACCTGATCGCCCGCGTGCTGGTCACGCCGGGCCGCACGCTGGCCGCGGTCGAGAACCCGGGCTATCCGCCGCTGCGTGCGGCGCTGCTCGGTGCGGGTGCCAGGCTGGCGCCGGTGCCGGTGGATGGCGAGGGCCTGGTGGTCGATGCGCTGCCGGCACAGACGCGCATCGTCTGCGTGACGCCGTCGCACCAGTCGCCGCTGGGCATGGCCATGTCGCTGGCGCGCCGGCGCGAGCTGCTGAACTGGGCCGCGGCCCGCCAGGCCGTCGTCATCGAGGACGATTACGACGGCGAGTTCCGCTTCACGTCGCGGCCGCTGGACGCACTTAAAACGCTAGACCGCGATGGTCGTGTCTTCTACGTCGGCACCCTGTCCAAGAGCATGCTGCCGGCCCTGCGCCTGGGCTATGTCGTGACGCCAGCCTGGGCGCGCGAGGCCTTGTTGGCTGCCAAGCATGTGGCCGGCTTCGGTGCACCGGCGCTGATGCAGGCGGCCGTGGCCGACTTCATCGCCGAGGGCCATCTGCTGCGCCATGTGCGTCGCATGCGCAGCGAGTACGCCGAGCGTCGGCGTGTGCTGGAGCAGATGCTGAAGCGCCATCTCGGCGAGCGTGCGGCCATCTATCCGGCCATTGCCGGACTGCACTTGGCCGTGGCGCTGCAAGACGTCGACGCGGACGAGCTGACGCGTCTTGCCTGGGCCGCCGGCGTGGGGGTCGAGCCACTCAGCCGCTATTGGATGGGTGAGGGCGGTGTGCAGGGACTGGTGCTGGGCTACGGCAGCATCACCGCGGCGCGCATCCCCGAGGCCATCAAGCGCCTGACCAAGGTGCTTGGCACCCTTTGAATCGCTGAACTTGGCCCTGTGATGGAGCCATCGACCTGCCTAGGCTGGAGGCCTTGGACATCACGGAGCACCCCATGGCCTATTTCATGTGCCGCACCTGCGGAACCGAGCACGCCGACAGCCTGCAGCCGCCAGCGTTGTGCCGCATCTGCAGCGACGAGCGCCAGTACGTGGGCTGGCAGGGCCAGGCCTGGACGACGCACGAGGAACTGGCCACGACGCATCGCAACCGGCTGGAGATGGACCATGCGCTGTTCGGCATCGGCATCGCGCCGGGCTTTGCCATCCCGCAGCGCGCCCTGCATCTGCCCGAGGCCGACCTGCTGTGGGAGAGCACGGCCCTGGTCACCGACGAGGCCGTGGCCGAACTGAAGCGGCGCGGCGGCGTCGAGCGCATCGCCATCTCGCATCCGCATTTCTATTCGGCCATGGTGCGCTGGAGCGAGGCCCTGGGCGGCGTGCCCATCTTCGTGCACGAGAACGACCGCGAGTGGGTGGCGCGCTGCTCGCGCTGGGTGGAGTTCTGGCGCGGCGACACCCTGGACCTGGGCTGCGGCGCGACGCTGCTGCGCTGCCCCGGCCATTTCCCTGGCAGCACGGTGCTGCATTGGGATGGCGGTGCGAGCCGCAGGCCACTGCTGCTGGCCGGCGACGCCCTGCACGTGGCCCAGGACCGCCGCCACGTCAGCTTCATGTACAGCGTGCCCAACCATGTGCCGGCCCGGCCGGCCCGGGTTCGCGAGACGCAGGCGCGGCTGCGCGGCGTGGCCTTCGACGATGTCTACGGCTTCACCTGGGGGCTGAACATCATCGGCGGCGGGCGCGCCGCGGTGGATGCGTCCTTCGAGCGCTATTTCGAAATGGTGTCGGTCAGCGCCTGATCCAGGGCCTTGCCGACCTCGCCGGCGACCTCGGCCTGCACGCCCAGGCGGTCGCTGGCCGGCCGGTCGTAGGTGGACGACCAGACCACGTAGCCGTCGGCCACGCGCACCAGGCGGGCGGTGACGCGCAGCGTGTTGTCGGAGCGGCGCACGCTGCCTTCCAGCAGATGGCGCACGCGCAGTTCGCGGCCGAGCTGGGTCAGGGTCACGTCCTGGCCTTTGTAGGAGAGCACCCGCGAGAAGGCGGGGATCTTCCAGCCGGGGCGGTGGCTCAGCGTGTCGATGAGCTGCTCGGTCATGCCATCGGCGAAGGGCTCCTGGTCCATGGCATCGGTCAGGTCCAGGAAGGGCATGACGGCGACCGAGCGGGCGTCGGCCTCGGCGGCTTGCCAGGGCTTGAGCACGGCCAGGCCGGCGGCGATCGCGATCACCCCACCCAGGGCGGCAAGCACGAGGCCGCGGCGCGACCGGCGTGGCGGGGCAGGGGGCTCAGCCATGGCGGCGGGGGCGGGTGGCAGTTCCAGATCCGGCACCGGCGTCGCCACCAGGCGATAGCCCTGGCGGGTCACGGTGGCGATATAGCGCGGCTCCTTGGTGTCGTCGCCCAGGGCGCGGCGCAGGCCGGCGATGGCCTGGTAGACGGAATCGGGGCTGACGACGACACCGGTCCAGACCTCGTCCAGCAGTTCATCGATGCTGACGACGACGCCCGGCCGTGCGGCGAGGTGCAGCAGCAATTGCAGGGCGCGCGCGTCCGGGCGCAGCGGTTCGCCGCCGGCCAGGGGCGTCAACAGGCCGCGCGCCGGGTCGACACGCCAGTCGAGCAGGCGAAACGGGGCGGCGGTGGCGATACGGCTGTCCATGGCCGGCGCATTGTCGGCACGAAATCAGGCCCGTTCAGAAGATTTCAGAGAGGGATCAGGCCGTTCAGGGGTTGGCTGACTACAACGGGCCACCTTTTCAACCGAGCAAGGAGGCTCCCATGTCCCGCCTTCAACACGCCCTGCTGGCCGCCGTCCTGGCCTGTTCCGCCGCGACCGCCCACGCCGCGCCGACGACCTACAACATCGTCAGCAAGCTCTCGCGCGTCAACTTCAGCCTGCGCCACCAGGGCTTCATCGATCTGTTCGGTACGGTCAGGCTGACGCCGGGCCGCTTCGTCTTCGACGCCGAGGACTGGTCGCGTTCGTCCATCCAGGTCAGCATGCCGATCGCCTCCATCGACCTCGGCGACGCGCAGTGGAACAACCAGGTGCGGGGAGACGATTCCTGGGGCAAGTTGTTCATGGGTTCCAGCCAGATCGGCTTTCGCAGCACCAGGCTGGAGAAGACCGACGCCATGCAAGGCAAGCTCTACGGCGATCTGACCCTGGCCGGCGTCACGCGGCCCGTCGTGCTGGACCTGCGCTTCAACAAGCTGGGCCTGAACGAGGTCAGCGAGAAGCCCTCGGTGGGTTTCTCGGCCAGCACAACGATCAAGCGCTCGGACTACGGGCTGGATGCCTACCTCGATCTTGTGGGCGACGAGATGGCCATCCAGATCCAGGTCGAAGGCAGCGAGGGCGTGGACGGGGATGCGGGGAACAGCACGAATGCGCTGGGGGTGAAGGGCAAGTCTTGAGGGGGTGACTTGAAGCCCCTGGCTCACGAGCGAGGGGGCTGCTTGGAGGCTATTGCCCCGGTGACCGGTTCGCAGCGAGGCTGTGTGAGAACGCATCGGATGTGTTGTTCACAACCGGATGACGCTCTTGATCCTGAGCGCTTGCTTCTATCC
>NZ_JBYSZK010000013.1:0-201211 GCF_058787015.1 Roseateles sp. FW305-36
AGGTTCGTGTAGCCAATCGTGGTCTTGGCGCCAGTCGAGCTCGTCACTGAAACCAGCTGGTCCGGCGGCATAGGGTCAGTCTTGCTGTAGAACTTGTTGTCGCCGGTCAGCGCATAACCAAATCTGTTTTGACCAGCCGCCGTTCGCAGATATTCGGCGCCACCAGTTCCAAGGAAATTTTGAAAATAGTTCCCCCAGCCGTAGTTACCCATACCAAGGGAGCTACCAGTATTCATGAAGGCACCATTGCCAATCGACCTCAAGATGCTATTGCCAATAAGCACATCGCTGCGACCATCGCCATCAACGTCAACCATCCAGTAGAGCGCATTGGGCGTCCAGAAATAGCTCCCAGGCCAGCTATACACGTATGCCGCCCCGCTGGACCAAGATCGAATTCCAAAGGCATCGATCGCCCTGAACAGCGCTAGGGCTCCATTAGCAGTGCATACATAGTCGATTCGACCACTGCCCTGTAGGTCACCAGGGAGCGGACAGTTCGCCTCGTCTATAACGTAGCCGGCAAACGGAAGCACAGTTGCAGTCAAGGGCCCAGCAAATCGCCAGTTGCTCACGCTGGGACTAAGGCTCCAAGCGCCTTGGCCGCGAACCCAACCCTGAAACATTGGGAGCTTGAATCCAAGCACGCCATCGCCCTTGAAGTCCACCAAACTTTGCGGATCCGAAGGTTTTATGAATGGCACCCAATTGCCATTGATCAGAGTATCAGCGTAGGTGTGCGCACCGGGGGAAGCCTGCATACGGGCGTTGGCGCCGGCGCTTTGAGTGGCGGGGTCAGGCGTGAACGCTGGAGTCGCGACTTTGCGAAACGAGCCATCTCCATTCCCAAGCCAAAGCGTGACACCGCAGTCAACCGAAGTATTCAAACACCACAACCCGGGGAAAGGTGCGTCCTCCAAAACAGCTGCGTTGTCAGCCTTGAGCGACAGAATATCCAGATACCCATCGCCATCGAAATCTGCAACCAAATAGTTGGAGAAGTCCTTCCGATAATTATTGCTGACATTGCCGTACTTGTCGGCACCGTCAGACCCCGTAGAACGGCCCAACACAATGGGTTGCTGGGTTGCAGCATCTCGAATGATTTGCTGATCGAACGAGCCATCCCCCCTGGAGAAATAGATATACGATGGCCCGGCGGAAGTCTCAGCGGGACAATACTTGCCAGCGACGTTTGCATCCCAACCGTTAAACGACGGCACGCGAATCAAATCGTCTTTGCCGTCGCGGTTGAAGTCCATGACTTGCGTCTGAACGCAGCTATCCGACTTCTGGTCCGGCCAACCATATTTGCCGGCCAGCACCTTGTCCGTGATATTGAATTGATTCGACGCAGTTCCAGTGGGAATAGAACGGTAATTGCCCAAGCCTTCGCTCAAGAACAGCTTGTTCTCGGCTGGCGTGGATGCCCATCGCAAAATATCAACGCGGCCATCGCCATTGAAGTCCCCCATAAGCGCGCCGTACTTCAACCAAGGCATGCTGGGGTTGTCATCGATGATCAGTGTGTCCAACCCGTTGGCATTGCCCGCCGAGTCCACCAGAGGACGCGAATCTGCCGCCATTGCCACACTGCCGGGGGTGTATCCAAACGACGTGGCCGGCAAGCAGGATTCCGCTCCCGCCGTATTCACACTGCATTCCGAAACGCTGTTCAGGATGCTGCGGCTTGTCGTCGGGCCAGTTCCGTATTGCAGCTTGGTACGGCGCGCAAGTACATCTCCATAACCTGTGACGACAAACGTCTCAACCTTCGAAAGGAGCTTCGTCGACAGTTGCGGCATACCGGCCGCGTACCAAAGCCCTCGATCGCCGTTATAGACTCCCCGATCCACATAGGTTAGAACAACGCTGTTCCGGGTTGGAGGGGTCGCTGCGTAGTCAATGCGGCTCAACAGCCATTCATTCCCTGCTGGCCATCCCATCGAGCCAGGCACAATACCGTTGGGGTCGGTATAAGTGGCCTGTGGCACTGCGTTGATCGCATAGGTGAACTGAACCCAGTTTCCCGAGACATCTGTCACTCGCACCAGCGGCCAAATCATGGTCGTGCCCGAGGTTCCACCCGTCGCGATCACCGGATCAGGCTGCCCGTTGTACTTGTTGGTGCCCGCCGCTCCGTATTCACGCACTTGCCCGTTCGCGCCGATGATCTTGAAGTAGGCCGGACCACCCGTTGAAGCGCTGCCATAGGCACGGACTCGCGTGTTGGAATCCAGTTCCAGTCGAAATTCGCGCACCGCATTTGAGGCGACCGGCGCAGCATCATTGCTTTGCGGGAACGCCAAAGGTTGACCTGCAGCGTTTGTCTGAATCAGGCGTTGCCCATCCAGGCAAAGCTTGTCCGCATCGTTGTAGTTGACCCGCAAGGGGGCACCGTCCACCACCTTGGAGGGAGCACACCGGGCGATGACAGACACGCCGCCGAGACTCCATCCCACGCCTGCGAGGCCCTGACGTTCCCCGGTGTAGTTCAGGGACAGCTTGGGTTGCAGGCCGCTGGCACCCGGGGGCACGGCGATGTCATAGCTGAAGCTGGGACTGCCGCTTTGAGAGACATCAACACCCGCGGCGAAAACACCGCAAGGCACGGCTACCGTCAGCGCCACACAAATTGCAAACGCGCGCTTATCCAGGACGCAAGCGCCCACCCATCCGTTCATGAATGCCTCCCTCGGCGGATCAGGACCGGCGACCCATCATGGGCACCGACTTCATGTGTGCGCAGCGGACCTATGCCCACCATGCATGTACACAAATTGTGCGGCACGTAGGAGCCGTTCCCGTCCCCGGATTCACCCGCAGGCAAACCCTAAAACAAGAGTCACACTGAAGTAAGAATGAGGCGACGGCCTCCTGGCCAGGATCTCACGACGTGCACCGCGTCTTCATTGAGCAATCGATAGGATCAAATGGCCCTCATGGACGCCCCCTCCGCCACGGTCAACATGTCGAACGCTGACCTTGCTGGCGCCGCGAAGGCAATCAAAGATCTAGACGCCCTCGTAACCGGGGTCTTGAAGACCCTGCCTACTTCGAACCCGTGGCAACGGCAAACGCGATCGCAGCTGCACGTTGTCGACAGACACATCGAAGTGCTCAGACTGACGATCGCCCTTGAGCGAGCAACTTCCGAGGTTGCCCATGCTGCTCTAGAAATTCAGACCGCGATGCGGTCTGCTGAGGCCTTTGTTCAGGGGAGCCGCGCCGACATACACACCAAAGCAGCGCTGCAGTTGGCGGCCAAGTTGGCAGAGCGCGTAGTCAAGCTACTGACTAGCCAACCGTAAAAGGCGCGGCTGAGCGATCCATGGCCGCCAGCATGGTTGGCCGCTGATTGCATGAGCCCAAGTGGCTCGACCGCCAGCCACACCGAGTCGACGCGGATCACCGCAGCAACTCGCGGGTAAATGCAGCCAACTCAGCTGCAGCGCCCATCGGCCACAGCACCTTGATAGTGACTGCGCCGCGGCGCAGTTCAATCTCGACGATGCGCTCGTCGGTCTTGGCCTGCGCCATAGGTGCAACGGCTACCGGAACAAATTCTGACCGAGCGATGGCTGGTGCCTCACGCTCCGCCGGCTCGCGCCAGCCATACACGATGTTGGCGTTGATGCCGTGAGAAAGCGCGACCTCGCGCTTACGCTTCAACCATGCCCGTCGGAGGAGTGGCTCGCCCCTTCGCCATTCGGGTGCGCGTGCTCCGCATGTTGCTGCTGTGGCTGCTGCCGCTGAGCTGCCCGCTGCTGCTCGGCGTGCGCGGCGGCCTCTCGCTGAGCCTGCTGCGCATGTTGGTGTTCTGCCTGCATCCGCTGCTGCTGCGCTTGCTGCTGCTCGCGCTGATGGGCCTGTGCTTCGAGCTGGGCGCGCTGTTGTTGCTGGGCTTGCGCAGCACGTGCCTCGGCCTGGGCATGCTCGCGCTGCGCTTGTTGCTGCTGGCGAGCCTGTCCGTCGGCCTGCGCTCGCTGTTCTTGCCGAGCTTGCGCCGCACGAGCGTCGGCCTGGGCACGCTCTCGCTGCACTTGTTCACGCTGTCGGGCCTGCGAGTCGGCTTGGGCGCGTTGCTGCTGAAGCTGCTGCAGTTCGCGTTGCTGCGCGGCGGATTGCTCCTGAGCGTGCTGCTGCTTCTGCACAGCAGCTTGTGCCTGAGCTTGCTCGGCTTGCCTTTGATGCTGTTGCTGCTGGGCGTGTTGTTGGGCCTGTGCCGAGGTCTGGGCTTGTTGGCGATCCCCCTCCTGCCGTGTGCGCAGGTTCTGCTGCTCGGTCGCCATGACCGGCGATTGCAGCGCCTTGGCCTGGCCTGCGGTGACATTCTTTGGCCCCGCCTCAAACGCTGGCGTGGCGGCATGCTGTGGTGGCACGACGGGCGCATGCGCCAACTGGCCGATTTGCGTTGGCGAGATCACGGCCACGGGGTGCGTGGGCACGGCGGGCATGCCGCGCACCTTTTGAGGCGGCGGCAGAGCGGCCACGGTGCGACCCGGCACGTAGGCCTGCACGGCGGCATGTGAGGTGGGGACAGGTGCGCGCACCTGAACCACGGGCTTCAGGGCAGCGGCGAGGTGAGCCTGGTGGGGCACAGTGGCCTGGAAGGCATGGCCACTGGCGGTGGCAGCCGCGGGCGCCTCGATGATGACGTTGGTCACGTTGCGAACGTTGGTGACGTTGTAGTTCGTGACCCGGTTGTCGTTGACGACGGTGTTGTGGCTGTTGACGTTCACGTCGCCGCGAATGCGCATGCCGGCCTGCATCACCGGCGGCGCACTGACGATGACGGCCGGAGGCGTGCCCACGGGCGCGGGGATGATGATGCCGGGCCGCGACCCCGGCGGCGGCGGGATGAAGATGCCCGCGGGGCCGCTCGGCGGCGGGCCGACGACCACGTTGGCGCTGACGTAGGCCCAGGGAATGGGGCGGTCGTAGGCGGGCGCGATGAACTCAACGTCGGGCCGCGACCAGTAGCCCGGCACGAAGATGACGCGTTCGTCGCGATGCTCGTAGTAGGGCTGAACCCACACGTAGCGCGGGCGCGGCGGCACGACCCAGCGGCCGGCGCTCCACACCCAGTCGCCCTGCCACGTCCAGTAGCCGCCCGTCCACGTGGCGTCGGGCGTGGGCGGCGGCGGGATGTCCTCCACCAACATGGGCGGCGGCGCCCAGCCGATGGCCACGGGTTCGGGCTGCTCCAGCGGCGCGTCCACGAAGATGCTGATGACGGCGCCAAGGTCATAAAGCCAGCCGGGGCTGCTGTCCTGCACGACGACGGCGCCGCTGATCTGGGCTTGCGCGGGCATGGCCACAGCGGTCAGCAGCGTGGCGGCGGCGACTCCCATGGCGGCTGCAAGAGGCCGGAGGGAGCGTGTGCGGCGAATGTTCATGGCAGGGTCCTCTTCAATTGAAGCTCATGCGAAGCGCGTACCACGGATGCGGTGCCGCGTCGTCTCCCCTATGAAACTCGATGGCGCAGTGGGCGGTTGTCAGACGGGGCCTTGTAGGCGTATCCGGGCGTATCCGGTCAGCTTCCTGAAACCCCGTGGCTATGCGGCATGGCCGTGGGGCGGTGCCTGCACTTCAGCGCTGCGGCGCTGGCCAGGTCGGACGAAGGTATCGGCGAATCTCGCGTTGGGAGAGCGAACCGGTGTTGGAAGCTGCACAACGCCAGCTCGAAAAGCATCCCGATGCAATGACGGTACGCGCCGAACGGTTGCGCGACGACACAACCTGGCCTGTCAGTTTGTGCAGCCCCACAGCGGCCATTTCGCCGCACGCCGAGTCGCGGGGGCCGGGCGCTGGAACTTGCGGACCGGCGCTGCCACTCATCCGCACGTTCGACGGAGGCGGCAGCGATGTGCGGGACGACAGCAACTTGGCGGGGAGTGATGCAGGCGATGGCGGTCGTCGGGGCGGTGGCGGCCTGCGTGCCGGCGGCCGCGGAACCGATCTTCATCACCAGCGGCCTGACGGCGCGCGCGACGGCTACGGTGGGAAGCCAGCCGCAGGTGGTCGACAGCCAGTCGCTAACCGTTGCGGCGCCTCTAGGCACGTCCCGGCTTGACGTCTCGGCATACGCGCAAAGCGGATCCACCGACCGCAGCACCCAGGTCTCGGCCCGCATCGAGATCAACGTCGACTGGAATGGCGCCGACAACGGCAGCCTGCTGCTCAGGCAGAGCTTCGGCGGCGTGTCCCACGGCATCAGCGGCGAAGCCTTCGCCACCTCGCTCTCGTTCGGGCCGCCGCTGTGGAGCTACACGCTCCAGGCGGACAAGGACGCCCGCCTGCTGTTCCGCTACGACGTGAACGTGGACGAGTCCCTGGGCGGCGCACGCGACGGCGGCTACACCTTCCTGTTCGACGGCGTGGCCGCCCACTCGCTGCTGGCCGGAACGAACGGCTTGCTCGACATCGCGCTGCTGGCGGGCGAGACCCACACGATCGGCGTGCGCAACATCGTCGGCGGCTTCCTGGTGTCGGGCGACAGCCGCTTTAGCGCCGGCTACGACGGTTTCTTCCAGTGGTCAATCGCGGACCTGCCGGCGCCGGCCACCGTGCCGGAGCCCACCACCCTGCCCCTGGTCGGCCTGATGCTGGCCGTGGGCGCCGCAGTGCGCCGCCTGCAGCCGGCGCGCTGACGGCCCCGAAGACCGAAGTGCCGCACTCACAGTGCCGCATGTCCTCTTTCGGGAGAACGCGATGAACGGCTGCTCCTGGCAAAGCAGATCGGCAAACATGGAATGCCCTTCGAAGTTCATCTCTCAGCGGCTAGCAGCCGCCCGACCAGCACGGCCAGTTCACGGAAGGTGTCTTCCTTCTCCAGCACGGCAAGCACGCCCACGGCCCTGGCTTGTTCGCGCAGCTCGTCGGTGATCAATCCTGAGCTGATCACCACCGGCAGGTCGGGGCGGATGGCGGCGATCTCGCTCGCCACCTCCAGGCCCGAGCGGCCAGGCATGTTGTAGTCGGTCACGACCAGATCCACCGCGTCGGGCGCGCCGCCGATGGCCGCCAGCGCAGCGGCCGAGTCGGTGAAGCCGCTGCAGCGGTAACCCGCCCGCTCCAGCAGGCGCTCGACGACTAGCATGACAGTCTCATCGTCATCGACATAGATCACGTGCTCGCCGTTCCCGAGCGAGGGCGCATCCGACACGCGCTCCACTTTCGTCGCCGACAGCGGCGGGTTGACGGCAGGCAAGTAGAGGTCGAAGGTGCTGCCCTGGCCGGGCATGCTGATCACGGCAATGCTGCCTTGATGGGCGACGACTATGCCGTGCACGACCGATAGGCCCAACCCGGTGCCCTGCCCGGTCGGCTTGGTCGTGAAGAAGGGCTCGAAAATGCGCTCTCGCGTCGCGGCGTCCATGCCCATGCCCGTATCACTGACCCACAAATGGGCATAGGCACCCGCCACCAGCCCGGACAGGGCCCGCGCCGTGGTCGCATCCAGATGGACCGCCTCCAGCCCGATGACAATCCTGCCGCTATCGCCGCGCAGCGCATGCCAGGCATTGGTGCTCAGATTCATCAGCACTTGCTGGAGTTGGGTAGCGTCGCCATCCACATGCACGGGTTCGTCGCTCAGCTTCAACTCGAGTTCGACCCCTGCCGGCAGCGTCGCGCGCAGCAAGCCATAGGTTTCATCTACGATCGGCCGCAGCGCGACATTGCGCAACTGCTGCGGCTGGCGGCGACTGAAAGTCAGGATCTGGCGGACGAGGTCGCGTGCCCGCAGGCCGGCCTTCTGGATCTCGCCCAGCATCACCAGCACGGGATGGCCGGCAACGAGTTCCCCACGCGCCAGCTCGACATTGCCCAGGATGGCGCTGAGGATGTTGTTGAAGTCATGGGCGATGCCGCCGGCGAGCGTGCCCAGGGACTCCATCTTCTGGGCCTCGCCGAGCTGGACCTCGAAGCGCCTCAGTTCGGCCTCCGCCTCACGGTGCGCGGCCCGCCGCGCGGCCTGGACCAGCTCGCGCTCGACCACCGGCGCCAGCCGGCTCATGTTGTCCTTCATCACGTAGTCGTTGGCGCCGGCTTTCATCGCGACCACGGCCGTCTCCTCACCGATGGTGCCGGAGACGAAGATGAAGGGGATGTCCAAACCGGTGGTACGAAAGGTGTTGAGCGCTTCCAGGCCGCTGAAGCCCGGCATGCTGAAGTCGGAGATCACCGCGTCCCAGGGGCCTTTCACAAGGGCCGACTGCAACGCTGCCAGGTCCTGGACGCGGTGGCATTCGGGCGCGAAACCAGCGCGACGCAACAGGCGCATCGCCAGGCGGAGGTCGTTCTCCGAGTCCTCGACGGCGAGGATCCTGATCGGCCGTTCATTCATGACGAGACCGGCCGCGGCGGCAACTGGTTGAGAGCCAGCCAGTAGATGCCGAGCACCTTGACCGCCTCGACGAACTCGGTGAAGTCGACGGGTTTGCGAACGTAGCTGTTGGCGCCCAGCTTGTAGCCCGAGACGATGTCCTGCTCCTCCTTGGACGAGGTCAGGATCACCGCCGGCAGCAGCGCCGTGCGGGGGTCGGCGCGCAGCGCCTTGAGCACGCCTAAGCCGTCGAGCCTGGGCAGCTTCAGGTCGAGGATGATCAGCGTCGGCAGCGCGGCGCCCGCGCGCTCGACGTGGGCGCCGCGCGCGAACACGAAATCAAGCGCTTCGACGCCGTCACGGGCGACGACCAGCGGGTTCATCAGATGGCTGCGCTTGAACGCGCGCAGCGTCAGCGCGACATCGTCCGGGTTGTCTTCAACCAGCAGGATGACCTTGCTCTCGTCGTTCATCGGTTGGCTCCAGGATGCGGAAGAAGAAGCTTGCCCCTTGCCCGAGGCTGGCCTGCGCCCACAGCGGCCAACCATGGCGGCGCAGCACGCGCTGGACAATCGCCAGGCCTACGCCGGTGCCAGGGAAATCGCTTTCGTGATGGAGGCGCTGGAAGGCGCCGAACAGGCGATCGGCATAGGCCATGTCAAAGCCGGCACCGTTATCGGCGACAAAGCAGATGCGGTCACCGCCTTCGCGGCGCGTGCCCACGCGGATGACGGCGTCGGCGACCTTGCCCGTGAATTTCCAGGCGTTGTCGAGCAGATTCTGCAAGGCGATATGGATCAACTCCCGGTCGGCATGCACCTTGATGCCCTCGTCGATCTCCCAACGCACGCCGCGCTCCGGTTGACTGCGGTCCAGGTGGGCCGCCATGTCGCGGGCCATCGCGCTGATGTCCACCTCCTGGATGCGCAGCTCGGCCCGCGTCACGCGCGCCAAGCCGAGCAGTTCGTCGATCAGGCGCCCCATGCGCTGGCTCGCCGCGCGGATGCGTTGCAGGCTGTCGCGCGCCTCTTCGTCAAGTTGCTCGCCGTAGTCCTCGAGCAGGGCCTGCGAGAAGCCATCCATGCTGCGCAGCGGGCTGCGCAGATCGTGCGAGACCGAGTAGCTGAAGGACTCCAGCTCGGTGTTCAGCGAGACCAGCTCCCGGTTGCTGAGCTCGAGCTGGCCGAAGGAGTCGCGCAGCGCACGCGTCATCGCGTCAAAGTGGCGCGCCATCTCACCGAGCTCGTCGGCACTGCCGACATCCAGCTCGAACGACCAGTTGCCGGCTGCCACTTCGCGCGTGGCCTGCTCCAGCCTGGCGATCGGGCGCAGTACGTCGCGCCGGAAGACCCAGACGGCGGCGCCCGTGATCAACGCCATCAGAGCCAGGCCCGCAGCCGTCACGAGGACTACGCGCCTTTGCGTTTCGTCGATGCGCAAGCCCGCGTCGTCGATCAGCTGAGCCGCGCCAACGAGGCTTCTTTGCTGGAGGATCAGCAGCCGGCTGGAAACCTGGATCTCAAAGCGCCGCTGGATCTCGTCGGCAACGCCACCGGCACCCTGCGCGGGCTCGACCTCAGCGAACAAGCGGTGGCTGGCCTCGCCGTTCTCGCGCAGATCGGCCAGCGTCCTGGCCGCAGCCTCGTCGAGATGGGCTGGCCGGTCCAGCAGGCCCTCAAGACGCTGCCAGACGGCCTGCTCCTGCAGGCGCGCGCGGTCCCGCCGGTTCAGCAGGTATTCGAAGGTCACCATGCGCATGTCGTTGAGCGCACTGGCAATCGCCGCGCTGTGGCGGCGCTGCTCGACGGCCGCGCTGACCTGGGTATTGGCCCAGGCGATGCTGGCGGCGATCAGCGCCATGGCGCCAAACATCAGCGCCGCGGCAACTCGGGCCTTGCTGCTGATCTTCATCGCACCACCGTCACCCGTCCCGGGCTCGCGGCCAGCAGGGCCTCGAGACTGAGATGGGACAGGAAGTTGGGCGTTGGCTGCGTGGGCGCATAACCGCGGGCCATCGCCCAGCCCGCCACGTCCTCGAGCGTGACCAACTGGGCCTGCTGCTGATCGACCTCGAGATCCAGCGCCTGCCAGGCCGGCTCGATGGCGTCGGGACTGAGGTTCAGGCGTGCGGCCAGCAGCGTCTTCGCCTGCAAGGGCTCGATCTGCACGAAGCGCTCGGCATCCAGCAGCGCCAGCAGCAGGCGGCGCAAAGCCTCGCCGCGGGTCGACAGAAACTCGCTGCGGCCGACCAGTACATAGTTCTGCGCATAAGCATCGGGGGCGCTGTACGAAACGATGGCGCTGCCCAGGGCCACCTCGGCTTCGTGGCGGACCGGCTGCCAAGCGGCGACTGCATCCACGCTGCCGTCACGCAGAGCGGCCGTCAGACGAGTCGGCGGCAGGTCCACCAGCACCAGCGACTGCGGCGCCAAGCGGTGGCGCACCATGAATGCCCAAAGGAAGTATTCGCCGCTAGTGCCGAGAGTGACCCCCACCCGGTGGCCCTGCAGATCGGCTGGCGAGCCGATTCCACGGTCCCGGCGCGCGAGCACCGCCAACTCGTTGGAGGCGCTCGCCACCGCAGCCGCAATGCTCAGCGGCGCGCCTTTGAGCACCTCTATGACGATGGGCACGTCGGCCGCGGCAGCGAGATCGGCGCCGCCGCGCTGGAGTTCGGCCAGCGCCGCCTTGCCGTGGGTCTGCGGAAGAACCGTCACCGCCAGGCCGCGTTCGGCGAAGAAGCCCCGCGCTGCCGCGATGTGCAGCAAGCCGGCGTGCGGTGCCTGGGGAAGCGCGATCGAGAGGCTCTCCGCCACCAGAGGCGGTCCCTTACGGCGCCGGCCCATGCCATATGACCCGGCGAGCAAGGCAAGCACGGCCAGACCTATCCAATGACGACGATTCAGGCTTCGGTCTACTGGGGTCGGAGCGGTCATCTGGTCCTCCCAAACCCAACACGCCAAAGCAAAAAGCAACCCGTATAACGGGTTACGTGCGCTGTCCACATCCGTTCGAACGAAGAGTACGGGCATGGCTCCCGTCTTGCAAGAACTGTTGCGCCCCAAGCGACCTAACCTGTCAAAAAGGTGGCATCCAGCATTCTGCCGTTGCCAGTTCCTACAAATCCGGCAATGCTTGCGGCCGGAGGTGGCAGATGGACTTGGCTAGCTTTACCGACCAGTGGCAGGCCCAGCGACAGCAGCTCTTCAAGTCAGTGCCGCCCGAGGGCCGGAAAGTCCACTATCTGGACAAGGAGTTCCTGGTCTATCCCGACACCTTCTGGCCCTTTGCCGACAGCCTGCCGCTGGTCAGAAATTTCAGGGTCACCCCCGGCGAAAGCGTGCTGGACGTGGGCACGGGCTCGGGCGTCATCGGCATCTTTGCCTGCTACCAGGGCGCGGGCCGGGTGGTGGGCGTGGACATCAACCCGGCCGCCATCCAGAGCGCTACCCATAACGCCGAGATGCATGGCTTTGCCGGCACCATGCAGCTGCTGCAGTCCAATCTTTTCGAGGCGCTGGGCGGCGAGCAGTTCGACGTCATCACCGCCAATCTGCCGTTCCGGAACAAGCCGGCGCACGATGTGGTGGCCATGTCCCAGTGGGACACCGGCTTCAGGACCAACACCCGTTTCTTCGAAACCGTGGGGCGCCACCTGAAGCCTCACGGACGCATCTATTTCGTGCAGTCAAACTTCGGCGAGATCGAGGCCGTCCAGAGGCTCGCACGGGCGGCGGGCCTGCTGACCGTGGAACTGGCCAGCGAAGCCATCGACGAAACCCGGCGCCAGCAGTTCTTCGTCTACGAGATGAAGCGGGGCTGACCGCCGGACTGACACAAAGCCGCCATGGACAGCCTCCTGCAGGCCATCAATTCGCGGCGCGCCGTGCCCCGAACGGCGTTGGGCTCAAGGGTGCGCCGGGTGGCCGTCATCCTGTCCGGCTCACGCGGCGGTTCCAGCCTCGTCAAGGAGGCCCTGGCCCGGCACCCAGGCATAGCCTCGCTGGACGGGGAGGTGGACCCTTTGCTGGCCCTGACCGGCAACGGCTTCAACCAGAACTCGGACAGCGATTGCATCACGCGCGTGGCCAATGCCGAGGACTTGGCCAGCAACATCCTGGACGAGATCTCCTTCGAGTCGCCCAACCTGCTCGACACCGCCTCGCTGCTCAGGAAATGGAGGAACCGGCTGCTGCTGCAGTTTCCTGCCCATTTTCTGCAAGCCGGTGCCGACCAAGGCCTGGAGGAGTCGCTCAGGGCAGCGCTCTGCCAGTTCGACCGGGGCGACCGCCGCAGCGAAGCCGAGCTCCAGCAACTGGTGCTCTCCACCGTGTTCGGCGCGGAACCCTGGCGGCTCAACTACTACGACGGCCAGTCCGCTGCCGGCACGGGCATGCATTTCGACCAGCCCCTCAAGATCGAGGAGCCGCCCTTCGTGGTGCCCACGCTCAGGCGGCGGCCCTTGGCCGCGGCCGATGCAGGGGACGCCGTGCTGCTGTTCAAGTCTCCGCCCGACGCCTACCGCATCGGCATGTACGAGCAGCTCTTCCCGAATGCCGAGCTGACCTATATCCATCTGACCCGGGGCTTCGCCCAGGCCGTCAACGGTCTCATGGACGGCTGGCTCTACCCGCTGGGATTCTTCTCGCACGACCTCGGCAAGATCGGCTGCGAGCTCGCCATCCCGGGCTATTCCGACACCGTGGCCTTCGGCCGCAGATGGTGGAAGTTCGACCTGCCGCCCAACTGGCGCCGCTTCACCCACGCGAAGCTAGAGGACGTTTGCCTGAACCAGTGGCACTCCCTGCACCAAGCCATCCTGCAAAGCCGGGTCTGCAGCCTGCGCGTATCCTTTGAAGACTTCATCGCCCATCCAGTGGCGACGCTGAGGTCAATCACCGACCACCTGGGCCTGTCCGCCATGGCCCTGCCCGGCACGCTACCCGTGAAGATGGCCACCGAGCCGCCATGCTCCAGGCGCTGGCACAAGCGAGCTGAGTTGCTGCAGGACCTGGGCCGGCGGGCACACGTGGGCGAGATGATGGACAGGCTCGGCTACTCCATGGATCCCGACACATGGTTGTGAACGCCAGGCTGCTGCTGCCCTATCTGATGGGCCAGCGTCGCGACGGCCTGCGGCGCGTGCTGGACATCGACTCCCATGCCTGGGACGTGTTGGCGCTGGACAGCCTGCACGAGACCCGCATCGACGATCCCATTGAGAAGCTGCGCAACTTGGGCACCCTTTATGCGCTGCTGGCCACGCGAGTTGCCGAACTGGCCCGCAGCGGGCGTAGGCCGGTGAGCCTCGCCGGCGACTGCGTCTCCAGCCTTGGCATGCTGGCCGGGTTGCAGCAGGCTGGCAACCCGCCCGAGCGCGTGCTCTGGCTGGACGCCCATGGCGACTTCCACACCTGGTCCAGTAGCCAGACCCAGTACATCGGCGGCATGCCCCTTGCCCTGTTTGTCGGCCGGGTCGACCACGACCTCGACCCGCGCAGCCAGGCGGCCCGCGCCTGCCTGGCCACCATAGGCGTGCAGGCCTACCCGCAACGTCAGATCGTCCTCGCCGATGCGCGCGACCTGGACCCCGGTGAACGCGAAGCCCTGCTTGGGTCCCAGATCCTGTGCTGCCCGCTCGACGAAGTGCTGGGGCAGTTGCATGCGCAGGAGCGAATCTACCTGCACTGGGACACCGACGTCATCGACGATCCATCCAAGATGCCTGCACTCAAATACCATGTCCAACGCGGCCCCCGCGCCGCCGACATTGCCGAGCTTTTCCGCGCACTGCGCTGCTACAACGTCGTCGCCATCTCCGTCTCAGCATGGCATGCGGAACTGGACACCGACAACCAGACCGCCCAGGCCTGCCTGGATATCTTGAACGTGTTGCTCGACGCCTGATGCCTTGCCGCCTCAAGGTGCGAAACGTGCAATCCGACGTGGTTCACCCTGCGTCAGGATCGCGCTCACTCCGGTACTCGCC
Source organism: Roseateles sp. FW305-36 (assembly GCF_058787015.1). Lineage (NCBI taxonomy): Bacteria > Pseudomonadati > Pseudomonadota > Betaproteobacteria > Burkholderiales > Sphaerotilaceae > Roseateles > Roseateles sp. FW305-36. Next base: position 14,319 of record NZ_JBYSZK010000013.1, read on the forward strand.
GGCGCCGTCGTCTTCGAACCCGCAGATCTACCGCGCTATGTGGATCGCCGAGCAGAGTAATGCAGGTTCAGCGCAATCAAGCGGCGCAGGATCTCGTTTCTGGCAATGGTCGTTCTGCATTCGCCACGTTCAGTCAACGCCGAGCAGCTTGTAAAGGTGCAATGCGACCGATGGCTCCTTGCGACCGAGCGCCTCGATCGAGTCGGTCCATGTGATCCGGTGCTGCATCACGAATATCTTTGGGTCGATCGCTTCCGGCGACCAAGTGTTGTCGATGACCACCGTCTTGATCTGGTCAATGATGCCGCTAACGCGCAGGCTGCCCTTCAGAGTCGGATCACTCAACAACTTGGACAACTGGGTGTAGTCCCCCCGTTCGAGCATCCCGCAGAGCTTGTCGACAGCGAGCGGTGCGCGCTCGCTGTCAAGCTTGGCGCCGTACCAGGAGCGCTCCTCGATATCTCGGACGGACGTCGCCGAGGACTCGAATATGCGTACCGGGGATATTGGAAACAGTTTCTGCGGCGGGTGCGGCCGCGATTGGTACCCGAGAAGCGTCTTCCCATGCCGTTGTTCGGCGGCCAGATCGCCCTTGGACTTCGCGTCAAGCAGTTCGTGCACCACGTATGGCACCGAAGACGACAACTGCGATTCGATCAGCTGGAACATCGAAACGCCCCCTGGCGCGTTCTCGACAAGGTTGTCGGCGAATCGGATCAATTCTGCGTTGCGGAACAAGTCAGACGGGGGGATCGCGTTCACGGCGATGTTCGCGCGCGTGAGCATGACTTTTGATTTGATCAAGAACGCATTTGCGAGCGCGAAGGACGCATCCAGCGCGCGTTTGACGTCTCCGACATTGGTGTCCTGAAGGAACATGAGCGACGCCTTGTCCGTGCGCCAACCCTCCATCGCGGTCGACACCGTGGACAGGAGGTTGAGATGGCGCAGCGCGCCGATCTCGAACTCGTGTAACTCCGAGAGCACCGCCTCCCATGCGTTCCCGAGCGTGGAATCGTCGACGGCCGTGTTGACACCCGCGCCCGTCATGAGCTTGAACAGGTCGGCACCGTCGCGCAGGTTTGGGCGCAGATCGTTCTCGTGGGTGAGGACGACCTGGTCGAACATCACAGGCGTCGTCTCTTCAGCCTCGCCGTCGAGTTTGTTCGACGCGCTTGGGGCCACCGCATCTTTGCCAGAGAGCTTCGCGTAGTCTGACGGCTGGGAGATGTTGATTGACGAGGTGCCGAGTGGCTTTGTCTTGCCGTCCGACTTGTAGACATCGATGCGCGCGTCGATGCGGCTCGGATAGGCGATTCCGCTTACCGAATCCGTGCCCTCGGTCACTTCAACCTCGTACCGAATCCAGCCGCGCTCGTTGTTGACTATTTTTTTCGCGGGCGTCTCGATGCTGGAGGACATCTGCGAATTCGCCGTTCGCGGAATGGGGGCGAGGTTGGCGGACAGGTTGCCGGGGCCACCAAGGTGATCGTTCAGCAAATGGCCCGCGATGTACGGCTCTGCCTTCGGATTCTTGATTGTCTTGGTTGCCTTAGGTGTCGACGCGGTCTCGAGTTTCTTCACCCGCATCGCCGCCGTGGCGTCCTGCGGCGCGGAGCCGAGCGGGTGATCCGGGCCGAGCTTGTCGGCGACGACACGCTGGCCGTCGCCGCTCGCGCGCGTTGGGTGCCAACGGATTTGTGTCTGCCATTCCGCAGATGCCGGCGCCACACCCGCGGATGCCGTGTTTGCCACGGCCGCGCCGCCCCACTTGGCGCGGTCGGTTTCGATCGGCGTGTCCCACAGCACGTAAGCGACGGGGAAGCCGGTGATGCGATCGAGAGCCTCGCACTGCAGCCTGACCCGGTTCGCGAGGCCGTCTCCGCCAAACGTTGTGTTCGCCACGATCCGCACGGCCGCCTTCTGCGCGAGGTCGGTCATCTGCGATTGGACAGCGGCGAGCTTGACGAGCGCTGCGGGAGGCAAATACAGCATGTTCTCGTCGATCGCCGCGCCGAGGAGCGCGGCTGGCACGACATAGGCACCTTTGTGCCCACCCGGGTGCGCAGCCGGCTCGGGCAGAGCGCCGCGCGATGCGTCGAAGTACTGTGGCGGTACGGTCATGCTCAGCTTCAGGAGTTGCTTGTGCTGTGAGCTGAGATCGGACGCGAGCTTCGCGTTCGTCGAGAGCACCGCACCGCTTCCCTCTGCCGCGAACCCGCCGCCAGGCGCCAGCTTCGGCTTGGTCTTGTGCTCGGCCCAGTCGAATTTCTCGGCCTTGCGGCCGATCGACGCGCGGCTCGTGAGTTTTGCTTGCGCGGCGGTACCCAGCGACGCTGCGCGTGGCGTGTGCGCCGTTGCAGGCGCATTGGTGCTCGCGCCGGGCGTGGCGTGGCGCGCTTGCGTGGCGAGCTGGTCGGCGCGCGCTTCGCGAGCGGGATCGTCGGCGAGCGGCATCCCGTCGAGCGCCGTGTTTGGCGGCGCATCTCCGATGCCGATGTTGTCAACGACGTGGCCGAGTTCGTGTTCTATCGCCTCGCGGTCGCTCGTGTCAGCGACGATGACCTGGCGGCCATGGGAGAGACCTCGCACGCCGTGGTGGGCGATCATCCCGACCACGTGCATGCGCACCGAGGTCAGATCCACCTGGTGCGCCGCCTCGAAGCGCCGCCGGATATCGCCAGGTAGTGCACTGCATGGCGCCTCGGAGGCGATGTCTTCGAAGTGGCCCGGAAGGTCGTGAGTCCTGTCGCCTTCGAAAGACTCTTGCGGGGAAGCAAGGGCGGTGGACGACGCGGCGCGATTGAACACAGCGTCGAGTGCCTGCCGCTGCGCCACGATGCGCGGCGAACGGTCGATCGCCGCTTGCACGGCGCCGTGCCGAGGCGCAATTGCACGAGCTGTGGCGCCGACAGGCGCCGGCTCACATGTCACGGCCACAGCCTCGCTCGGCGCCGTACCGTGACTGGAACTACGGGTCTGCATCGAATGGCCCTCTGCGCATAGGTCTTTCCACCAGCGGAGCTCGATGATCGGACCGGCAGATGCTCGTCGCCATCAGCAAACTGCGGACTTTGCGCTTCCAGAACCCCAGGGCGGCCTGATGGAGTGCCAGCGCAAGAGCCGGTGTGATGTCAGTCGCCCAAACGCATGGACGGCGGCGCCCCGCAGCTTCCAGCGAGGCGAGGTCCTCGGCACTGAGGGGCGCGGCGACCGCTGCTTGCGTGCTTCGAGGTCCGCCACATCCGCTTCATCTGGCGGCGGCAGCCTGTTGCTTGCGCTCCGCCGTGCGGCCACCGTGGGCGAGTTCAATACCTGAATTGGAGAAGACGATGGCGTTGTTCGAATTCAACCGCAACTTTGGCCCAGTGCCAGGCGTGGGCCAGCTGTCTTTTGAGCGAGCCCCGGGATTGATCTGCGCCCGTGATGGCAATGGGAAGCTGGTCATGAGAATCGCCACTGGCCCGGGATTCGGTCAGCGCTTGGCAACGGCTTTCTACGACTACAGGCAGGCGATGCACGAGGTAGCGCGGTACGCACCGCTCAGCAACGAGTCAGGCGTCTGACGCCTCGCTGAAATGCTCAGGTAGGGCCAGGTCGCTTGGCGAATCCATGGAGAGGTAGAGTGCTGCGGGCCTTCCGGCCCCCTGCTTTTCCTCCCTGAGCAGGCGCCAACGTGACAGCGAAGGCGACTTCAGCCCCGGCCTAGCGCCGGGGTTCCTTTTGGGTTGCACGGAAGAGGTTGAAGACGACGAACGAGTCCTCAAAAGTGCACACGATTTTACTTTGCCTCTTGAAATTCCACGAGTTCTTGCGCATATAGTGCGCCGAAGAGGGGAATTTTTAATAGAGAGTGAACATGCTGCTTGAGTTTCGCGTTCGGAACTTCCGCTCCATTCGGGATGAGCAGACCCTGAGCTTGGTGGCGGCCAAGAACGACAAGGAGCTTGTCGAGTCGCACTTGGCGCCAACCGGCCTGAAATCGCTCCCCCACGCAGTGCGGTCGGCGGTGATCTATGGCCCAAACGCCAGCGGGAAATCGACCCTGCTGGATTCGCTGAACTACATGCGCTCGGTCGTGGCGGAATCGGCGACAGCTATTCAACCTGGGCAGACCTACAACGTACCGCCGTTTAAGCTTGACGACAGCTTCGCCAAGGAACCGACCTCATTCGAGCTTACGTTCCTGCTTGATGGCGTGCGCCACCAATACGCCTTTTCACTGACCCCCCAGCGCATCATCAGCGAGTCGCTCGTCGTGTACCGGACAGCAAAACCGACGGAGTTGTACAGCCGCCGGTGGGTCCCAGACGGCGAACACTATGACTACGAATTCAGCGCGTACCTCACGGGCTCGCGCAAGCTGTGGCAAGAGAGCACGCGTAGCAATGCGCTGTTCCTATCGACGGCCGCGCAGCTCAACAGCGAGATGCTGTCACCGGTTTTCCGTTGGATCGTGGATAGCCTCGTCTACCTGCCGGCAAACTCAGAGATCAATAACGAGTTCACGACCGCGATGCTCGGTAGCGATGAGGGGCGCGCTGCTGTCTGCGACTTCCTGACGTCGGCCGACATTTCGATAGCCAACATCGTGGCTGTGCCTCGCAAGGGATTCCGTGCGCAGTTCTTGATTCCGCCCGCCGGGGAGGCACAGGTAAGCGGAATCGAGGGAGAGTTCTTGTTCCCCGTCTTCGAGCACAGCACGCCCAACGGCAAGGCGATGTTCGAACTGGCGGAGGAGTCTCAAGGTACCCGACGACTATTTGGCTTGGCGGCCCCCGTCCTCGACGTCCTGCGGGAAGGGCGTGCCCTGGTGGTCGACGAACTGGACAGCAGTTTGCACGCGCTGATGGTGCGGCGATTGATCGCCATGTTCCACAACCCCGAGATCAACAAGAGCGGCGCCCAGCTCATCTTCACAACGCACGACACCTCTTTACTGGACCTGACCATCTTCAGGCGTGACCAGATTTGGTTTACGGAGAAGGACAACGATCAAGCAACGCGTCTCTATCCGCTGTCGGATTTCAGCCCCCGCAAGCACGAGGCGCTGGAGCGCGGATATCTGATGGGGCGATATGGTGCTGTACCGTTTTTCCCGCATTTCCCCGCCGTGCCCGCTACACCGCTGAAACGTGAGCTGAGTAGCGTCTTGTCGAGTGTGGCCGCCTCCACAGTCGCGTTCTAGGCCGCGGGGCCAGCGATATGGGTAAGGACGGCCAGCCGAAACATCGTCAAAAAGCTCGAGACCTTCGGCGGCGGGAGGCCGTGCGTCAGCCCTATCGAAGAGTCCTAATCGTCACCGAAGGGGAAAAGACCGAACCGCAGTACCTCGATGAAATCCGCACTGAGCTACGGTTGTCTACGGCCCATGTCCAAGTCCAGCCAGGAGGATTTGGGACCGAGCCACAGCTGCTCGTCGAATACGCAGAACACCTCTTCCGTCATGGCGAACGGCCACGAGGAGTCGAACCATTGGCGTTCGACCATGTCTACGTCGTGTTTGACCGTGACGATCACCTGACCTACCACCAAGCGCTGAGCACGGTAGACCGTCTACACGGACAGCTGCTCAATGACGAGCGCGTCCGCGTTCCTGTTGAAGCCATCGTGTCGGTCCCATGCTTCGAGCTCTGGCTGTTGTTGCACTACGTTGATGTCCAAGCTCCGATTCACCGCGACGAGGTGTACGAGCGGTTGAGGCAGTTCCTGCCTGGCTATGAGAAGGGGGAGGGTGGGCGCTGGGCTGCCACCAAAGGCTTGCTGGACGCCGCAAACGGACGCGCGCTTGCTCGAGCGCAGGCGACGAGTGCTTTTGACGGTCATGAGACCTACACGGACATGCATCGCCTGGTGGGCGTGCTCACTCGCCTCAAGGAATAACGGGCGTCACGGGGCGCCGTAGAGCGCCAACGGTCCGCTATGGCCCGTATTTGCAAGACCCGGCAATGCGTCTTTTGCCTCGGTCACTGTACAGCTCAAACATTGTATTTGTTAATTACAATTTATAAGCTGTGGATTGAGTTTACAGGAAGCAATACGTAGAATTTGCAAACAGATCACTAAGCAGTGAAGGCAACTTACAGCCTTGAATTTGCATGCTTCGATACATCGTCCGAACCGCCGAACAGTTGCCTCCTTTGCTGCAGGCCTACCGAAAGCAAGCAGGTCTCACACAGACCGAAGTCGCCTTGCGCTTGGGCGTCTCCCAGCAGACCTACTCCGCAATGGAAAGGAACGCTGACAAAGTAGGCACCGCGAGGCTGCTGAAGCTGCTCAACATTCTGGGCGTGGAGCTGGCCCTGGGCAAACCCATGCCGACAGTTGACTCCACAACTCAGCAGGCCGCTGCCGACAAGCCGGTCTGGTAGCCATGGGGCGTCACTCCCACACGCGCACATTGGGTCTCTGGATGAACGGTGCCTACGTAGGCACCTGGAGCATGGCGCCCAACGGCCCCGATACGCTGCAATACGACTCGGCGTGGGCCCTGTCAGAGCAAGGGCGACCGCTGTCTCTATCCCTGCCTTTTATGCCAGGCAACGCGCCACATCGCGGCCCTAAGGTCCGTGCCTACTTCGAGAACCTGCTGCCCGACAGCAAGGACATTCGGGAGCGGATGGCGCGTCGCTTCAACACCGGCTCGACCGACGCGTTCGACCTGCTTGCCGAAATCGGCCGGGACTGCGTCGGCGCGCTCGAAGTTCTTCCTGAAAGCACGCCCTCCGCCGGCACATCGTCGCTCGAGGCCGAGCCCCTGAGCGAGTCCCAAGTCGCGCAAGCGATACGCAACGCGACCACCGCCGATCCCAGGGGCTGGGCGTCCGATGAAGACGATTTCCGCATCTCGATCGCCGGCGCGCAGGAGAAAACTGCATTGCTGCTTCGAGACGGCCAGTGGTGCCTGCCTCACGGCGGCACAGCCACAACCCACATCTTCAAGCTGCCGCTGGGCCTCATCGGCGGCATGAAGGTCGACATGCGCGACTCCATCGAGAACGAATGGCTGTGCGCCCAGATCCTGAGCGAGTTCGGGCTGAAGGTTGCAGCCTGCAAGCCAATGCAATTTGACGATGTCAAAGCGCTGGTGGTCGAGCGTTTCGACCGTTCCTGGTGGACCCACCCATCGGGGGATCGCCGCCTCATCCGGCTGCCACAAGAAGACATGTGCCAAGCCACTGGCGTTTCGCCCGAGGCAAAGTACGAGGCACAAGGCGGGCCGGGCATCGACGCAATACTTGAGGTGCTGGATGGCTCGATGAGTCGTGAGCAGGATCGCCGAGACTTCTTCAAGGCGCAGTTGCTCTTCTGGATCCTCTGCGCACCCGACGGGCATGCAAAGAACTTCAGCCTATTCCTGCGACCCGGCGGCCGCTATCAGCTCACCCCGCTTTACGACGTGCTGTCAGCCTATCCAGTACTCGGAGAAGGGCCATCGAAGTTCTCACCGTTCAAGGTCAAGATGGCCATGGCGATCCGCTCGAAAAACACGCACTGGAAAATGCGAGACATTCTGCGTCGCCACTGGGTAGCGCTCGGGACGCACCATGGCGTGCTGGATGAAAGCGCTCGACCGGTCGAGCATCTGGTTGACGAAATCTTGGCCCGCATCCCAGATGTCGTTTCAAAGGTCAATACCCAACTGCCCGACGGGTTTCCGGCCAGGCTAGCCGACTCGATCTTTGAAGGCATGCGAGATGCCGCGACGCGGCTACGGGCCTGATGACACCACCACGACGCGGCGGGACTCGCGGGCGGGACTCCAAGGTCGGTTCCTCCTGAAGTACGGCAAGTGCGCGCTGGCCGGCGCCTGACCTCGCTCGAGACTCGAACGCCAGAAACAAAACGTAATATCTCTATTGCACTGACAAAGGTGGACGGCTGAGGCCGTCAGATTTTCCGCCTCGGCACGCTGGTGGAAACCCTTTGAACCCAGGAGCCGCCAAACAATAACGCTCCATTCGTTCGGCGCACGAATCCATTTCGCGTGCTGCCGAAGACCTGAAAGGGCCAAACGGCACCTTATTGACAGATAACTTGCCAAGTACACGGACTAGACAGGCACGCAGCGACGGTCTGCAATGCGCCCCGGGACATCAACCCACTCGCCTCCGCAAATCGGCCCAACGAGAGAGCGCGCGGAAAAGCGATCACACCGGGAGCCAGAATGGAACCGTCAACTCAGCTCGGCGTCTACGCGGAGCCGGCGCTTGAACCCAAGCCGCATGTCGCTGTCCGCCATCAAGACGCGGTTGACCAGCCGGCGAGAAGACTCGGGGCCAAGCGTTTCGCGCTGCAACAACGAAAGCATCGGAAGGTCATTCCGACATGGCATGCCGGAGTTACCGGCATCGGGAGCCGGCGCGGCGCGCAGTTGCTCGTGTCTGCCGACGGCACCCTTGAGTTCGCGATCCATCGCATCGCCACCGGCCTGATGATCGAGAAGCGCCTCTGTCAGCCCTCGGGACGGCGAACGGCGCAGACACTGTTCTTTCATGATGCAGCCGGGTTCGATCGGTGGTGCGCACTGGAACCCTTGCGGTTCGAGGACCCCTTGCTTCACGGGGAACTACGCAGGCAAGGTCATGAATCCCTCGGCAAACGCTGACCAGGTCGGCCGTTCAGCGTTGGTGGACGAGCCGGAAAACGGCGCCAAGGTGCTGGACCTTTTGGCCGGATTCAGCAGCGCCGATAACGCAGAGTCAGCAGTTGGGCAGTTCCACGAAGCACTGGAACTGATCGGCGCTGACGCCGGTGTCTTTCTCAGCGCAATCAGCGACGACGCAGCTCGCACGTCATACCGATCTCTACTCGCCTGCGATCCGGTGTGGGCCATCGAGTACGCCAGGCTTGGCTGGCATGAGAACGACCCGTGGCTGCGACATGCCCTTCACAACGAGGATCCCGTCAGAAGCAGCGAACTGAAGTTGCTACCTCGCGAACAAGAGTTCGTGCAGACCGCAGCGAAGTACGGATTCGCGTCTGCGATGGTCGTCCCGGCGCCAAGCAGCGCCGGAACGTCACGGGTCGGGGTCCTGTGCCTGGGCTCCAGCCGCCCCGGCTTCTTTGACGCCGACGCCTATCCGAAGGTCCGCATCGTCGCGACGATGCTCGCCATGGAGCTGCACAGGTGGATTCGACGTGCGGCCTGCAGGGACCTGCTGCTGAAGGCACGCATCAAACCCGAAGACATCGAGCTGTTGAGACACGAGCAGGCCGGGCGAACGAGCAGGCTCATCGCTCAGGAGCTGAACGTTGCCCCGCAAACGGTGGACGTCCGCTTCCATCGTCTTTGCACGAGGCTTGACGTACCCGACCGCCGAAGCGCAGCGAGGGTTGCCCGGCTCTACGGCCTGTTGTGAGCCGTTAGCCGCAAGGAAAGGTTCGGCCCGCAAATCTTGCATCCGAGCGTTCCATACCAGCGCCTAGATTGATCTCAACGCTCAAGAGAGCGGCAAAGAGACACCAGGCATGAACACCCCGACCCCTTCGCGATTTGCTGGCGAACAGCCATCCACGAGATTGCCGCAGCGCGCGCAATCGATCCGCGTGGGTGCGCTTGCAGTCTGGCTGGTGTCAGGCATTGCCGGCTCGGCGAACGCAACTGGCGAATGCACCGCGCTGCCGTGCGTCGACGCATCCCACTTTGCTTCTCTGGCGGCGACTTGTGCCCCGGCCATCCACGTGCAGACAGCGGCTGCGCTGGTTCATGTGGAAAGCGCATTCAATCCGTGGGCGATCGGCGTGGTCGGTGGATCGCTTCTACGCCAACCACGCAGCCGCGGCGAGGCGCTGGCCACGGCGCGCGCGCTCCAGTCGGCCGGATGGGACTTCAGCATCGGCTTGGGCCAGATCAACGTGCGCAACCTCAAGCGCCTGGGACTGACCCTCGAGACCGGCTTCGAGCCATGCGTCAACCTCGGCGCGATGCAGGAGGTCCTCTCCGACTGCTTCACGCGGGCCTACACGAGCGGCACCCGGTCGAAACAGCAGGCGCTTCGCCCCGCCCTCTCCTGCTACTACAGCGGCAACTTCGTGACCGGCTTCAAGCACGGATACGTCGACCGGGTCGTGGCGGCAGCCACCCAGCAACTTGTTCCCTCGTCTTCCGGCAATCCCGCCAACTTCCGAAAGGAAAACCCATGAGCCGCCTCAGCCAAGTCAGGCACGCCTTCGTCGCGCTCGCCGTTCAACTCGCCATCGTCGCCCGGTCTCCGGCCGCCGCTGCTGGGTTCGACAAGATCAACGACACCGTCGTCAACGTCAACACCATCCTGGTGACCATCTCCGTCGCCGTGGTGACCATCGCGATCATCTGGGCCGGCTTCAAGATGATCTTCCAGGGTGCTCGCCTCACCGACGTGGCCAACGTGCTGATCGGCGGCACGCTGGTCGGCGGCGCAGGTGCCATGGCTTCCTACATCGTCAGCTGAGCTGGAGCCATTGCCATGCAATGCGAAGCGATCTTCAAGGGTGCCACGCGTCCGGCGATGAAGCTTGGCATCCCGCTGGTGCCGCTCGTCGTGCTGTGTGGCACCGGCATGCTGCTGACCCTGTGGGGCGGCGTGCTGGTGAGTTGGTGGGTCGCACTGGGCGCCATGCTGTCGATCGTTCCCGCACTGCTGTGGATGCGCCTGGTCACCGCCAAGGACGACCAGCGCTTCCGGCAAATCTTCATCGCGATGAAGCTGCGGCTGCACGACAGCAACCACCACTTCTGGCACGCGCGCAGCTATGCGCCTTCCCTTTTCCGAGGAGCCCGCGATGCCTGGCATGTTTGATCGCGTCGCCAGCATCCGTGCTGGTACCCAATCCGGCAAAGGCGAATGCCGTCCTCAGTATTGGACGCAGGCTCGGATGGAGAACCCGCTGGCTCGCTTCATCCCGTTCTCGTCGCTTGTCAGCGCGCACGACGTGATCACCCGCGGCGGGGACTACTTGCGCGTGTGGCGATTGGACGGCGTGCCTTTCGAATGCGCCGACGATCCTCTGATTCTTGAACGGCACGAGGCACTGTGCAGCCTGCTTCGCAACCTCGCAGGCGGCGAATGGGCCGTGTGGACGCATCGGTTGCACCGTGTTGTGCACGACGTCCTGCAGCACCCGATGCAAGCCGGCTTTGCGCGAGATTTGTCTCTGGCGTACCAGGCAAAGCTCGGTCAGCGCCGAATGATGAGCAACGAGCTGTACCTGACGCTGGTCTACCGGCCCAACGTCTCGCGGCTCAGCCGTGCCCTGCAATCAACGAAACGCACCCGCGCCATGATCGGCGCGGCGCAAGCCGAAGCCCTGCGTGTCATGGATGAACGCAGCGCGTTGGTGGAAAGAGTGCTGCGTGGATTCGGGCCGCACTTGTTGGGTGCCCGCGAACAAGGGGGCCGGTCGTACTCCGAAGTGGCCGAATTCCTGGGGTACCTCGTCAACGGTTGCTGGCGGTCGATCCCGATGAAACCGGGGCCGCTCTACCGGACGCTGCCGACGACGCGCCTTTCCTTTGCTGGCGACAAACTCGAATTGCGCCAGGGCGACCGGCGCCGCTACGCGGCCCTGGTCGACATCAAGGAGTACGCCGACGCCGTGGAGCCGGGCATCTTGAACGCCCTGCTCTATGAGCCCAGCGAGTTCATCGAGACGCAGAGCTTCTCGATCATGCCGCGCCGAGACGCCATGCGCGCGTTGGAGCTGCAGCGCGACCAGCTGATCGCCAGCGACGATGTGGTGGCCAGCCAGGTGGCCGAGATGGACGTTGCGCTCAACGAGCTCGGCGACGGTCAGTTCTGCATGGGCGAGTTCCACTACAGCCTCGTCGTATTCGGCGAGGAAGGCGAGGACAGCGTGGCCGGCGCTGGCCGGCGAGCGGCCCAGGCCATCGGCGCGGTTGGCGAGGCTTCCAGCCTGCAGATGTCGCCAGTGGATTTGGTCGCCGACGCAGCCTGGTTTGCACAAATGCCGGGCAACTGGCAGTGGCGGCCGCGTGATGCCAAGCTGTCCTCGCGGGCGTTCGCGGCGCTGGCGAGCGGTCACAACTTCGCCCGCGGCAAGCGCGATGGCAACCCGTGGGGCGAGGCGCTGGCGCTGCTACGCACGCCCTCGGGCCAGCCGTTCTATCTGAACCTGCACAGCAGTCCCGCTGGGGAGGACTCGGCCGATCAGAAGTTGCCCGGCAATACGCTGATCATCGGCTCGACCGGCGTGGGCAAGACGACGCTGGAGATGTTCCTGCTGGCGCTCACGCGCAAATGGGATCCGGCACCTCGCCTCGTGCTCTTCGACCTGGACCGCGGCTGCGAGATCGCCATTCGCGCGCTGGGTGGGCGCTACTTCACCCTTGAAGCCGGGAAACCCACGGGGTGCAACCCTCTGCAGCGTGACCCGACACCGGCGCGGATCCAGTTCTGGGAGCAACTGATTCGGACGTGCATCGGCACGGTGGCCATACCGCTGCTGCCGGCGGACGAACGCGCCATCGCGGATGCCGTCAAGGCGGTCGCGATGATGCCAGCGCCGCTGCGCCGCTTCTCGACCGTGCGGCAGAACCTGCCCAAGGCCGGTGAGAACAGCCTGTTCGAACGACTCGGCCGCTGGTGCCAGGGCGGTGCACTTGGCTGGGTCTTCGACCAGGCAGACGACCGCTTGCTGGACCTGCAAGGGGCTTCCGTCATTGGCTTTGATACCACCGAGTTCCTGGACCTGCCCGAGGTCCGCACGCCGGTGATGATGTACCTGCTGCAGGTGATGGAAGAGCTCGTCAATGGCGAACGCCTGATCTACGTGATTTCGGAGTTCTGGAAGGCGCTCGACCACGAGTCCTTCAGCGACTTCGCCAAGCAAAAGCAAAAGACGATCCGCAAGCAGAACGGTCTGGGCATCTTCGATACGCAGAGCCCGTCCGATGTGCTGCGCCACCCGATCGGCCGCACGATGGTCGAGCAAAGCGTGACCAAGATCTTTCTCGCCAATCCGGAAGCGGTGCGCGAAGAGTACGTCGAGGGCTTTGGCCTGACGCATGCGGAGTACGACATCGTGCGCAGCCTCGGCGCGCAAGGCGGCCGACGCTTCCTCGTCAAGCAGGGCCACACCAGCGCGATCTGCGAGCTGGATCTCGCCGGCCTCGAGGACATCGTCACCGTGCTTTCGGCCACCACCGACAACGTCACCCTGCTCGACGCTATGCGCGCGCGCCATGGCGACGCCCCGGCGGATTGGCTTCCTGCCCTCTTCCGCGAGGTCAGGGATCGCAGGAGTCGCAACTCAAGGAGATCTGCATGAAGGCTATCTGTTGTGTCCTGGTGCAGAGTGCTCTGGCACTCGCGACGACTACCGCCGGCGCCCAGTTCGTGAAGGGCAACGAGGCCGTCAAGGTGATGCCCGATGGGACGAGGAAGGTGGAGACGCCGCCGCTACCAACCGCGACGCTGGGTACGCCTTGCCCGGCCGTGAAGGCAGGTTGCGCGGGAGGTGGCTGGAAGATGCTTGAAGGCGAGAGAGGCTTGGTTGAATGCACGGAAGTCTTCGCGAGACCCGGCACTTGTCGCAGTTCAACCTACGGGACAGAGAAGCGCTCACGCTCGTGGATCGTGAAACTCGGGGGGGAGTGGATCCAATGCGAACGGCCAGCCATTACCGGCACGTGCGTCAGCCTCAAGAGCTTTCCGATAAGCGCCGTTCAATAGAGGGAGCGAAGCAATGTTTGCCTGGGTCGGCTCTCAGTTCAACGACGTTTTGAACACCTATGTACTCAGCGTAGTAACTGCGCTGATGGTCGGCATAGCGCCTATCGCGCTGGCCACCATGACGATCTGGATTGCGCTCTATGGCTGGGCCGTTTTGCGCAACGAGGTCGCCGAGACGATTCCCGCATTCCTTTGGAGGACGTTCAAGATTGGCCTGGTCCTCGCGATCGCTTTGCAGTCAGGCGTCTATATCTCGACCGTTGCCGACTCGGCAAACGCGCTCGCAACGGGTGTGGCCACGACTTTCCTTCCGGCCGCCGCGGATCCTAAGGCGATCACATCACCATATGTCCTGCTGGACAACTTCAATGACGAGGCCAGCAAGCTGGTGTTGGACCTTCTAAAGGAAGCTGGAATTACACGGCTAGATTTGGTCCTTGCTGCAGTCGTCACGGCATTTGGCAACGTGATCTTTCTGTGCATCGCCCTATTTGTGGTCACCCTTGCCAAGGTTTTTCTGACCTTCGCTATCGCGGTAGGCCCACTGTTTGTCTTGGGCTTGGCTTGGCGACCGACGGCGCGCTTCTTCGACAGCTGGCTCTCTATGGTTTTGAATGCCATTGTGTTGACCTGGTTCGCCTTCTTCGCGCTTGGTCTGAGCGCTTTCATGGGCGACTCTCTAGTTCAGGCAATCCAGGTCAACGGAGGCTTCCTCGGCCCCACCTTCAACGTCGTCGGCGAGAGCTTGAAGTACTGCGTCGTGATGATCCTCATGGCGATCATCTGCTTCCAGGCACCGAGCCTTGCGTCGGCGCTCACCGGTGGCACGGCGATCCAGCAAGGCGTACAGATGGTCCAGAACGCCATCAGGGTCTCCAGCATGCGTTCGCTGTCTCGTGGAAGCGGCGCGGGTGCTGCGGGCGCCGCGGGCGGTGTCGCCCGGGCCGGGGTCGGTCTGCCTTACGCGGCGGGCCAGGTCACGGGTGCTGCGACCGCCGCTAGCAGCCGTGCTGCAGGTTCTGTCGTGGCGGGCGCCGGTGCCGCGATCCGAACCGCTGCCTACAAGCTCGCCGCATTGCGCGGTCGGTCGTGATCACCAAACAGCAAGGAGCGTTGTCATGCACATTCGTCTGAAGCTTGCTTCCGCGATCCTCATCGTTCTCGGATCAGGCGGCGCGCGCGCGCAGGGCATTCCGGTCATCGACGTTGCCAATCTGGTCCAGACGATCCAGCAGGTGATCGACGGCATCACGCAGATCAACAACCAGGTGCATCAGATTGCACAGTTGCAGAGCCAGCTCAACAGCATCAATGGCGCGCGGAACCTCGGCGACATCTTCAACAACCCGATGTTGAGGAACTACGTGCCGGCCGAGGCTTACATCCAACTCAACGCCGTCAACACGTCCGGGTACGCGGGGCTTAATGCGACGGCCCGGGCGCTGCGCAACGCGGGCATGGTCTACAACTGCTTGGACTTGTCAGGCAGCGCCCGGACCACCTGCCAAGCCTCGCTGGCGCAGCCTTACCAGCACAAGGGCCTGCTACAGGACGCCATGAAGTCAGCGGCCGGTCGCCTGTTGCAAATCCAGTCGCTCATGGGCCAGATCAACGCCACTACCGACCAGAAGGCGGTGCAGGAGATCCAGGCCCGCATCGGTGCCGAGAACGCGCTGCTCGCGCACGAGATGTCCCAGGTGCAGATGCTGCAGGGCATGGCCGACAGCGAAGAGCGCATCGCTCGTTCGCGTGATCGAGAGCGTCAGTACGAGATGCTGAATCGCCCGGGCAAGGTTGCTGCCTACCTCCACTGAGGGCCCTGCCCTCCTCCCCGTCCTTTAACTGCGAGGTTCCTATGAATGCTTTCCTGAAGCCAGGAAGAGCCGCTGCATTTCTCGATGTGTCCCAAAGTTTCCGCGATGCCACTGCCGAGGCGGCGATCGACGCGAACCGTGCCTGGGAGATCGACCGTGCGCTGTGGCTCGAACGCTCGGAGCGCCGCGCTTGGGGCGTGGCCATCGCCGGCCTCGTGCTGGGTCTCACCGGGGTCGCGGCGGTGTTCGTGCAGGGCCCGCTGCGCAGCGTCGTGGAAATTCCGATCGTCGTCGATCGCGTGACCGGCGAGACCACGGTGCAGCAGCGCCTGAATGTCGAAAGCATCCCGCCGATGGAAGCGCTCGACAAGCACAACCTTGCCAACTTCGTGCGTGCACGCGAGGGCTACAGCTGGACCTTCCTGCAGCGCGACTTCGACCAGGTCGCTCGGATGGCGGTGCCGCTGGTGTTCGCTGACTACAACCGGCAGTTCGAGGGCGACGGCGCGGTGCACAAGAAGCTCGGGGCCACCGAGGAATGGCGCATCAACATCGTGGGCGTGCGCTTGGCGGCGTCTGGCCGAGCCGGCAACAAGGGAGAGGCGACTGTCACCTACGACAAGGTGGTGCGCCTGGTCGACCGTAACCTGCCCGATATCACCACCCGGCACGTCGCCAGCATCGTCTACGAGTACCAGCCCAAAGTATTTGCAAAGGAGCGCGATCGGCTCGAGAACCCGTTCGGCTTTGTCGCCACGGCGTATCGGTCCGATCCGGAAATCAACACAGCCGCGCTCGGGGTCAGGCCATGAAGCGCATCGCCTGCCTTTTGGCGGTCGCTGGCGCTGGGCTCTGCAATGTGGCCGCTGCGACTGAACCCATCGACCCACGCTTACGCGAAGTGGCCTATGACCCGCTCCGGGTCGTCACGGTGCCGGTCAGGCGCGGTGTCGTGACGCTCGTGGTGCTCGATGCTGACGAGTCGATCATGGAGGTCGCAGCCGGGCTGGGGGGCGATTGCCTCAAGGCGGCATCGACCTGGTGCGTGGCGGCGCAGCCCGGCGGACACCACCTGTTCATCAAGCCCAAGAGTTCGGCCAACGCTGCGAACACCCTGGCGGTGGTGACCGACCGCCGCACGCACAGCTTCCGATTCGTCGTGCTGGCCGACGAGGATCCTGCCACCCCGGTCTACCGGCTCATGGTGAAGGCTCCAGCCCGCCCAGCGCCTGCGGTTCGACATCCGCAGCCCATGTTGTCGTCGCTGGCTGCGCTGGCAGCCCTGCCGCCAACCACACCACCGCACCAGCTCGTCGCTGAGCGGCTGCAGGCCAGGCCGCAGGTAGTGAACTCTCAGTACTCGTTCGCCCAAGGCGACGGATCTCAGGACATCGTCCCCAGCCTTGTCTTCGACGACGGCCGATTCACCTATCTGCGCTTTTCCGGGAACCGGGAGGTGCCCGCCGTGTTCCATGTGCTGGGTGACGGCAGCGAAACGTTGGTCAATGCACGCATGGAGGAGGACCTCCTCGTGGTGGACCGCGTAAGCAGGCGCTTGATGCTGCGCGCTGGATCGGCGGTCGTGGCGCTTTGGAACGAGGCTTTCGATCTGGATGGCAGGCCCGCGGACAACGGCGTCACCGTCGAAGGTGTTCGGCGGGTGCTCAAGACGGAGGCTGGTGCAGCCCTCTCAGCGTCACAAGCACGCGAGGAAGGTGGACCATGAAGCCCGACACGAGCAACCGAAGCCGTCGACAACTGGTCGCGACAACGAACAAGGCTGCGGTCGCAGATGTAGACGCGGATGCGACTACGGGTCCCGATCCGGGTCCGGGTCCGGATGGGCGTGCGGATGCTGGCACTGGCACTGATGCGAGCACTGCTGCGGATGCGGATTCCAGTGCCGGTGCCGGTGCCGGTGCCGGTGCCGGTGCCGGTGCTGGTGTCGGTGCTGGTGTCGGCGCTGGTGCGGGTGCGGGTGCGGGTGCGGGTGCGGGTGCGGCCGAGAACAGGATCTCGCCGTCAAGAGTCGCGGACCGCTATATAGAAGCCAGCGCCACGAAGCGTTCGCCGAAAGAATTGCTGTCTTTGGTCCTGGTCATTGGATCGCTGATCGCCTTCGTGGGGGTCGCGATCCAGAGTAGGGGGAAAGGTCGCGGCGCGGCTGATGAGGCGGAGGCCAAAGCTGCGCGCGACAGGCCGGCCGCCGCCCAGGACGAAGCACGCAGGCTGAATTTCGACATCGTGCCAGGCGCGAGCAACGCCGCGGCCAGACCCCAAGTGCCTGAACTGGTGCCCACGGCCGGCGAGCTGCCCGAGCCCATCAGCGTTCGGCGCGCGGGTTCGGAGGCGCAGGCATCGGGCCGATCGAAGGTGGTGCCTCCCGAGGATGCGCCCATCCTGCTGGTCACGACTCGGCCCGGGGCTGTCGCGTCGCCCGGGTCTTCCGTCGAGCGAGTAGACGCGTCGTCCGTCGAAGGCCCAGGCGCGCCTGACTCCGGCCCCAACGATGCTTTCGGGGCCACCACGCGCAATCTGCAGGGGTACCAGCGGCAGTTGCAGACCCTTCTGGACAGTCTGACCCGTTCCGCCAGCTTGGCCAGCGGCCAGGCCGGCACAGCTGCGCCATCGCAGGTCCTTCTGGGCGGACCTGCGTCGGTGGCTGCCGCGCCCGCTGGCGGTTCCGCGGCCGGCTTGTTTGGCGGCCAACTGCAAGGCGCCGTCAGCGCCAGGGCGACGGCCTCGATGCTCGGCAACCGCAGTCTGACGCTGCCCAAGGGCACTGCCTTCACGTGCGCACTCAAGACGCGGATCATCAGCGCGCAATCAGGCATGGTCGGCTGCCAGGTGCAGCGCAACGTCTTCAGCGACGACGGACGCGTGCTGCTGATCGAGCGGGGATCCCACCTCGACGGTGAGTACCGGATCGCTTCGGTCCGGCCGGGGACCGTGCGCATTCCGGTGCTGTGGACCCGCATCCGCACGCCCTTGGGCGTCACGGTGGACATCGATTCGCCGGCCACCGGGCCGCTGGGCGAATCCGGCATCGACGGCCATGTGGACAACCGCTGGAGCGAGCGCATCGGTGCGGCGATGCTGCTGTCGCTGATCGACGATTCGGTGAAGCTGGTCATCCAGGCCCAAGCGTCTTCCGGGCATGCGGATGGTCAGGGCGACACGATCGTGTTGCCGTCCACGACGGCCAATACCAGCAAGCTGGCCGAGAAGGTGCTGGACAGCACCATCAACATCCCGCCCCTGGTTTACCGCAACCAGGGCGGCATCGTCGGCATCTACGTCGCCCGCGATGTGGACTTCTCGTCGGTCTACGACTTGAGGCCCACGCAGGGGGAGTCGCTTCAGGAGGGCGTGCGATGAACTCCCGTCCTGACGCTCACGATGGCGGCAACGATGTCTGGCGCGGGGACGCCACATCGGTGATCGAGTTCCTGCGCCCACTGCGAGGCCAGCTGGATGCGCCTGGCGTGCTCGAGGTTTGCGTGAATCGGCCAGGCGAGATGTGGGTCGAGACCGTGCGCGGTTGGCAGACGGTGCCCGCGGCAGAGATGACGCTGGAGCGCTGCCTGTCGCTGGCCACCGCCGTGGCCACCTACTGCGATCAACAGGTCAACCAGGAACATCCGCTGCTGTCGGCCACGCTGCCCAGCGGCGAACGCATCCAGTTCGTCATCGCTCCGGCCGTGACCCGAGGCACCGTGTCGATCACGGTGCGCAAACCCTCTGACTTGATCAGGCGGCTGGACGACTTCGAGCGCGAAGGCCTGTTCGAGCGCACCAGCATGTTGGCGCCGGCCTCGACCGCGGCCTTGCTGCCCTTCGAGCGCGAGCTGGTGGCGCTCAAGCAGGCCCGCCGCTACGCCGACTTCCTGCGCCTGGCGGTGAACAGGCACCAAACCATCGTGGTCAGCGGCAAGACCGGCTCGGGCAAGACCACCTTCATGAAGGGCCTGGTGGAGGAGGTGCATCGGCACGAGCGCCTCATCACGATCCAGGACACGGCGGAACTGACGCTGCCGAACCACCCCAACGTGGTGCACCTGTTCTACAGCAAGGACGCACAGGGCACCGCGCGGGTGAGCGCCAAGTCATTGCTGGAAGCATGCCTGCGCATGCGGCCGGACCGCATCTTCCTGGCGGAGGTGCGAGGCGACGAGTGCTTCCACTTCGTACGCCTGGCGGCCTCGGGGCATCCCGGCAGCATCACGAGCGTGCATGCCGGCAGCTGCGCCCTCGCCTTCGAGCAGATGGCGCTGATGGTCCGTGAGACGGGTGCCGGCGGTGGCCTGGCGCTGCATGAGATCAAGCAGCTGCTCGGGCTCGTCGTCGACGTGGTCGTGCAGTTCGATCGCGATGAAGGTGGCCGCTTCATCTCGGAAATCCTCTACGAACCCCGGCGCATGCGCCGCACTGTCGGCCGCCGTGGCGGCCATCCGGAGGCCGCATGAGCAGCATCACATCCCTGCCCTTCGCTTCCTGGACCACGGGGCGCAAGGTCGCCGCGGCCCTGTTCGTCGCCTCCGGTTGCGTCGCCCTGGCCTGCGCGGCCCTCTACATGGCCGGTGCGATCTTTCTGGTGCTTAACAAGGCCGCCCCGCGGCACGCGAGCCTCACGAGCATCGTTCGTCACTGGTATCTCTTCGCGGACGATGCCCGGCTGCGCAAAAGGCTGCAGATCGCCATCGGAGTCTCGGGGTTTGGCATGCTGGTGCTCGTGCCGGCGGGCCTGATTGCCGCTGCACGAACGCGCCGGCCGTTGCACGGCGACGCGCGATTCGCCAATTCGGCGGAAATCGCCCGCGCGGGCTTGACCGTCAGCGATGGCCGACCCGGCATCCTCGTCGGCCGCCATCGCGGCAGGTATTTGTACTTGCGGGGCCAGCTCTCGGTGCTGCTCTCCGCGCCCACGCGCAGCGGCAAGGGCGTGGGCGTCGTCATCCCGAATCTGCTGAACTGGCCGGACTCGGTTGTCGTCCTGGACGTCAAGGGCGAGAACTACAACATCACGGCCGGCTACCGCGAGCGTCAGGGCCACGCCATCTTTGCGTTTTCCCCGTTCGATGTCGAAGGGCGAAGCCACCGCTGGAATCCGCTGAGCGCGGTGCGCATCAGCGCGACGCACCGGGTAAACGATCTGCTCACCATCGGGCGGGTGCTTTTCCCCAATGACGGCGGCGGCACCTCGACCGAGGGCTTCTTCAATGACCAGGCGCGCAACGTGTTTCTGGCCCTGGGGCTGCTCCTGCTGGAAACGCCAGCATTGCCGCGCACCATCGGCGAGATGCTGCGCCAGTCCTCTGGCCAGGGACAGCCGCTGAAGGACCACCTTGCTTGCGTCATGGCGCAGCGACGCGAGGCGGGCGATGCCCTGTCCAACGAGTGCACCGAGGCATTGCAGCGCCTGCTGTCGAACTCTGAAAACACCCTGGCCAGCGTGATGGCCACGTTCAACGCGCCATTGACGATATTTGCGCAAGCGGTGACCGACGCGGCTACCAGCGCCGACGATTTCCGGCTGGAGGACCTTCGCCGCGAGCGCATGTCGGTCTATGTCCGCATCCAGCCGTCCGAGCTGGCCAGCGCCCGGCCGCTGCTCATGCTGTTCTTCTCGCAGCTCGTCAGGCTGAACACGCAGGCCCTGCCCGAGCAGGACGGCTCCCTCAAATTCCAATGCCTGCTGATCAACGACGAGTTCCCCACCATGGGCCGGGTGGACGTCATCACGCAGGCAGCTCCCTATCTGGGGGGTTACAACCTGCGCTTGCTGACCATCGTGCAGGCCATGGCGCAGCTCGACGCCGTCTACGGCGACAAGCAGGCTCGCAGTTTCGCAACCAACCATGGCCTGCAGATCCTGTTTGCGCCACGCGAGCAGCGCGACGCCGATGAGTACAGCGCCATGCTGGGCCACTACACGGAGCGCGCCACTTCGCATGGCCGCAGCCAGTCGTACAGCGGACGCGCGTCCAGCAGCGTAAGCCGCAACGACAGCGATCAGCGTCGTGCGTTGCTGCTGCCCCAGGAATTCAAGGAATTGGGCAGCGAGCGCCTGGTGGTGCTCCTCGAGAACTGCAAGCCCATCCTCGGCGAGAAGATCCGCTACTACCGCGACAAGGTCTTGCGCGCCCGGCTGTTCCCGGCGCCGGTCGTGCCACCCATGGACGTCGACCTGCACCTGGCGCGGACGCAGCAGCGCTGGCGCTATGCCGACGAGGAGCTGCCCCCGGGGGAATCACTCAGGGCGGAGCAAATCGTCTACGACCAGAGCAAGCTGCCACGGATGGACAAGGGCGAGCCCAAGGAATCGGCGAACACGATGATCGGCTTCTTGGACAACTTGCCGCTCACTCAGGACGAGGCGGGAGGTGTGATCGAGGCGGCCCCCGACGATGACGGGGTGCTTGCCGCAAAACCGCGCCCCATCGACCCCGCCGACTTCACCTAGGCCATGGAGGTTGCCATGCGAACAGGCGTCCCGATCATCTCTTGCGTCCGCTTCCTGCCCTGGCTGCTCACGCTGGCCGCCTGCGGCACGCCGCCCGGGCTCCCCACCGTGGACGAGTCGCGCAGGCGGCCGATCAACGCGCGGGCGGACGTCGAACTCCAAGTCTGCGCGAATGAGTTGCGCAACACACGGCTGGTACAGACGCAGGCAGAGCGTCGGGCACAGGCCGTTGCGGCAACGCTGGCGGGCATAGAGGCGCAGCAGCGCATGTTGACGGCCTTGCAGCCGGAGCTGGCTCCGCCAGACCTGGCCAACCGGGTGTTCACGGTGCACTTCGGATTCGGGGACACGACGGTTGCAGTGCCACATGAGGTCGCCGATGTCCTCGTGGCGGCCGCGAAGTCGGCACCGCTGATCGTGCTGCGCGGGCGCACCGACGGCACCAACGACACCCCCGCCGAGAGCCGCGTGGCACAGGCGCGCGCGATGGCGGTACGCGACTACCTGGTGGCTGCCGGCGTGGATCCGACACGCATCCGCGCCACCCACCAGGCCGTGGGCGACCTCGTGGCCGAGAACGCCAGCAGTGCGGGCCGGCAACTGAACCGGCGCGTGGAGATCGAGCTGTACGGCGTGCTGCCGGTGCCATTCGATCCGGCTGCCGTCACCCGGCGCTGAGGCGCTCATCAACTTTTCGGAGTTCCGTCATGGATGAAGACCTGTTTTCCTCTCCCTCCCGCCCATCGCGGCCTGGAGGCGCGGTTGAGCCGGTGGGTCGGACCGTGAAGGCCGGCCCGCCTGCACAAGGTGCTGCCGAGCGCTACGAGCTGCGCGACCGGACGGCCGACGTGATCCACCGGGCCGATTCCTTCTCGGAGATGGCGGCCAAGGCCGAGGCGCTCGGAATCACGCTGTTCGTGGCGGTGGCCGCAGACGGCAAGCGCACATCGATCCAGAAGGTGGACGGCGAGTGGCACCGCGGGCCGCAGCGTCCGGCATCGACGGCCACCCCGGTGGAGCCGGGTCGACCGGTGGCGCCTGTGGACCCGGTCGGCGCCGCATCGGGTCGCCAGCAGGTGCCCGAAGGTGGTGGCGTTCAGCCGCCACCGCCCATCCCGACGCTGTCGGCATCGATCGATCCGGTCGACGCCAGCGCAGAGCCGCGCCAGGAGGCCAAGGCTGAACGCGCCCTGCTCACTGCGCGGCTCGAAGCCGCCCTGGCCGAGCGATACATCATTCGGCCCGCGCCGGTGACTGTCGGAGATCTCTCGATCGGGCGCACTGAGTATCTCTTTCGGGGTGACCGCTCGCGCGTGGCTTTCACCGAGTCGAACCTGCGTCTGGCCACGGACATCAACAGCCCGTCGGTGGCGCGCTCGATGGTGGACGTGGCACAGGCGCGAGGCTGGCGGGCCTTGCGCGTGTCCGGGCATGAGGACTTCAAGCGCCTGATCTGGCTGGAGGCGTCCGTGCGTGGGATCAAGGCCCTGGGGTATGAACCCAGCTCGCCGGACCTGGAACTGCTGCAGCGGGAACGCGAGGCACGTCTGGTCAACCGCATCGAGCCCGCGGCGGCTGAGGAGAAGGCATCCGCGCGCAGTGGCGGCGGTCGCAACACAGTCCTGGCCGCCGTGGAGGCGCTGCTGCTTGCCCAAAACGTGCCCGAGCGCCAACGCGTCGCCGTGATGGCGGCCGCGGCCGAGCGTCTTGCGGAACTCAAGAGCCAGGGCGTGGTGCCCCGGGTCAGGATCTACGACGTGGCGGCGCCGTCACACGCGGCGACGATGTCGGCGCCTGAAACGCAGCGCACCCTCGATCGGTCGCCGCCGGCGCCGCTGAGGTGAGGCCATGTACGCGTCCAGCCCTGCCGTCACGGCGGCCTGCGCGGTCTATGAGGTCGGCGGGCAGTCCTACGCCGTGGACTCGCGCGAGTTCGCGGATGTCGTGGCCGAAGCCCAGGCTTGCCACCGCCGGCTGCGCTGCATGTGCCAGGCAGCCGGCGTCGAGATGTATGTGGCGCGCCTTGCACCGGCGCAGGGCGGCTACATCGTCAAGCGCATGCCCGACACGGGCTGGCGTCACGCGACGCACTGCCCGTCATATTCGCCACCCGCTGCGGCCTCCGGCCTCGGGCAGTTGCTTGGCAGCGCGATCCTCGAGGATCCGGCCACCGGGGTGACCACGCTGAAGCTGGGGTTCGCGCTGAGCCGGATGCCGGGTCGTGCTGTGGTGGCGGCGTCTGCTGGTTCGGGCAGCAGCGTTCGCTCGGACGGCGCCAGCCTTTCGTTGCGGGGCCTGCTGCACTACTTGTGGGACCAGGCGGAACTGGCGCGCTGGCACCCGGCCTTCGCGGGCAAGAGGAGCTGGGGGACGGTGCGCAGCCACTTGCTTCGGGCGGCCAGCCAGTTGATCGCAAGACGGGAGTCGCTGCGGTCGCGCCTGTACATCCCCGAGCCCTTCTCGGTCGACCAGCGCGAAGCGCTCAACGCCCGACGGCTTGCGGCGTGGTCCTGCGCCGTCGCCGAGCCCGCAGGATCGGTGGCGCTGATGCTGCTCATCGCCGAGGTCAAGGAGATCGTGCCGGCACGCCACGGCTTCAAGGCCGTCGTCAAACACTTGCCGGACCAGGCCTTCTTGATCGACGAATCGCTGTACCGGCGGCTGGTGCGCTGCTTCGAGGCTGAGCTCGCGCTGTGGGCGACCGGCGAGGACGTCCACATGATCGTGATCGCGACCTTCGGCGTGAGCGGCGGCGTTCCCGCGGTCCAGGAACTCTGCCTGATGCCGGTGACGCGGCAGTGGCTGCCGGTGGACGACGGTTTTGGCAAGCGGCTGGTGGACAAGCTGGTCGCCGAGGGCCGGGCATTTGCGCGAAGCCTGGCCTACGAATTGCCAGCGCGAGCCCCGCTCGCGTTCGCCGTGCTGTCTGACTGCGGCGATCAGCCCGCGACGCTCAGCATCGTGCGCGGCGATCAATCGCAGCCGCACGCCGATGCGCCGGATCCCGACACGGGCGCTGCGGGCTGGTTCTGGCAGGCGCATCTGCAACCGCTGCCTGCGCTGCCGGCGCGTGCGCAGGCCGATGCCCCAAGTGAGGTTCACGGCACCGGGGTGGCTGGTGGCGTCGCACAGGCGCCCAACCTGCGCGCCCGCGCGGACCTCGGCCGCACCGCCCCATCACCGACTGACCGTTCTCGCGAAAGGACCACGCCATGAGCAAGACCCTGCTGAGCGCCGATCCGCGGGTCGGGACCGCCGACCGTGACCAGGTCCACGTCAATCTGCTGGGCCTGGGGTCACCGCTGCGTGAGCACGCGGCACGGTACCGGGTCAGCGTCGCATGCGCAGTCCGGATCGCCATCTCGCGCATGCTCGAAGACGAGGCCGGCGAGCGTGATTCGGATGCAGACCGATCGCCGGCGCTGGAGGTCGACACTGACCAAGACAGCAAGACACGGGTGCTGCTTCGGGTCTCACCGGCCCGGGCCGAGGCCTTGGTGACGCGCGCGCGTGCGTGCGGCGTTTCTCGAAGCCACTATGTGGAGATGCTGATGGACGGTGGCCAGCCGGCTGCGTTGCCGGCAGAACATGCGGCCATGATCAACGCGCTGATGACGTCGACCGATCTCCTCGCCGCGCTCAGCCTCGACCTGCGGGTCTTCATGCGCCTGCTTGGCAGCGTGCCCGCGCCGGAGCTGGATCCCTACCGCACCAGGCTGCGATCGCTGATCGACGATGTCCGGGGCCACCTGAGGCTCGCGGCCACTCTGCTTGCCGAGCTGGAGTCCACGAGGAGATGGCGATGACGACAGCGACATCGATCGACGGCGTCCTGGTGCAGTGGGGCGAACGCCTGTTCTATCCGGGCAACCGCATCGTGAGGGCCGCTCCGACGCCGCGCCTGGACACTTTGACGCGAAGAAAGGCTGCTGTCATCCGCGAACGTATCGAGGCGCTGGTGGTCCGGCACGCGCCCGAGGTGATGGTCAAGGTCGCCGGTGGAGGACGCGGCATGCGGGCCATCGCTGCGCAGTTCAACTACATCACCCGCCATGCCAGCCTGGAACTCGAGGACGATCGCGGCGTGCGCAGCATCGGCAAGGAATCCCTGCGCGACCTGGCCGAGCAGTGGCGCTACGGCGGCGCATTGATCGAGGAGGTCTCCAAGCGGCGCGAAGCGCTCAATGTCACCCTGTCGATGCCGCGCGGCACCGACCCGGATCTGGTGCTCAAGGCTGCGCGCGCATTTGCTCGGGCGGAGCTGGCAGGTAGCCGCTACGTCCTCGTGCTGCACAGGGATCAGGCCCACCCGCATGTGCATCTCATCGTGCGCGCCCAGGCCAGGTCCGGGGAGCGCATCAACGTCTGGACCCAGCGGCAACGCTGGCGCGAATCGTTCGCTGCCCAGCTGCGGCATCTGGGCGTGGATGCGGAGGCCACATCGCAGCCTTGTCGCGGAGCAAACCGCAAGGCGGAGCCGTCGTGGCGCCGCCAGGCCAGAGAAATGGGGGTCCAGCCAAGCGTCGGTGCAGCCAAGAAGTCGGGAGACCGCTACTACACGAACCGGGCGGGCGTGATGCATGCGTGGTCCCACATCATGGCCGCGCTGTTGAAGTCCCCCGATGCCGGCGAGCGCCAGCTCGCCGAACGGATCGCCGCCTTCCTCCGAGACACGCCCTTTGTCGTCGAGGTCATGGGCCCCAGGGCCGCTCAGCGGGAGCCCGACATGCGGGCGCGTACCGACAGGTCACGAGAGGTCATGGCACACAGAGAGCGAACCAGGCCGGACATGGAGCGATGAAGGGATCAGTGGCCGGAGTTGCAGACCTGGAATCCTGCCCTCGTTATCCTGTTGGCAATGCGCTCCCGGCAGTCGTGAGCCACAGCTCCGACAGCCCTCGCCGTGGCACCCGCCTCCCGTCGCCAGGGTTCGGCCAGGAGCGGGCAACAGCGAAGGTCGGCCTTCGAGTAGCCTGAGATCATGAACGAGGCTATTGCAGGACTGCTCATCATCATTGCCGCCGGCATCTTGATAGCCACGGTGCGACGCGGGTCCCGAAAGCCAAGGCCGAACATCGAGCGGTCCAAAGATTCGGGTATCGACGATGTTGACTTCGATGACGTGCTGCCGAATGCGAGTTCGGGCTCTGAACATGACATCGGCGTCGCCGATGGAAATGATGCTCACACGAGCCACCATGAATAGCTGCTCGCTCCAGCAGACGACGACGCTTGTCGGCCTAAAGCCATCGGTCACGGAGGGCAGCTTTGGGAAGGTCTGACTTGCGCGAGTGAGTTGCCCGTTGAGAGGCGTCGGCCTAAGTTCGTCAGCGATAGTCGTGTTCGTGCTGGTCCCTCGCGGCGAGCAAGACGACATCAACGTTACGGATCACGAACAGGACGACGCACCCGCCATGACCGAAGGGGATGATCAGCTCACGGAATTCCCGTTGTTCTTCGGATCGACGACAGCTGTGTGGTGCGAAAGATAGGACCCCCATCGCGCGCTCCACCGCATCGCGGAACCTGAAGAGGCAGGTGTCATCCGGCGTGTTGCTTGCCAACTCGCGCTGGATGATGTGCTCCTCCAGGCGCTCGATGTCCTCTTGGAACGAGACAGTCGGAACAACTCTATGCCGCTCGCTCAACCCGCAGCCCGCTTGTTCTTGGAAGCCACCGCCTCACGGATGCGCTGCTGTGCTGCCTGAGCACGCCGCTCCATACCAGCTAAGAACTCATCAGTGGTCAACAAGCCGACGCCCTTATCGGCGTTGCGCAATGCCTTCTTCGCCCGGGAGACAGCGGCGCTCTGCTCGGTACGGAATTCGGCCTCGCGGCAAACAGCGTTCTCGATGAACTGCGTCAATGACTCGCCTTCTCGTAGTACGGCCTCTAGGCTGGCCTTGGTCTCGGGCGCAATACGGATGGGTGGCAAAGTGGCAGATCGACTCATTGATCGAATGTATACCAATTGCTATACGAAGGCAAGTCGAAGACGTCGACTTGAGGCAATTTCGACTGCGGGCGCGGTTGCCTGGATCGGACCCCATCCGCAAGTTATCACCCCAGCGAGGAATCTTTAGTCTGGCTGTGCATGAGGGAGCCGTCATAGACCGTCGCCTAGAAGAAGACCTGAACGGCCGCTCTTCGGGTGACCTCAGCTTCCTTGACTCAGCGGCGCACCAGGTTCGCATTGATGCCGTTGGCCATGCCCACCGCGGCCGACGAAACGCCGGGCTTGCCGCAGGCCGCCACGATGTGCGCCTTGAACTCGGCGCTGTGAATTCTCCGACGACGTCGGCCCTGAAAGCGACTTCTCAGAGGCCATCCGAGTGCGCCACCTGGAAAATGCCGTATTTGCTATCAATTTAGACCCTTCCTCACCTTTTCTCATAGTAGGACTACGAAATAGTGCATAGCAAATACGGCACAAACTCAGGAGGGCAGTGCTTGCTGGAAAATGCTGTATTTGCTATTATTTGAACGAGAGAAATGTGACCCATCCTCTACGGGGAACGCCTTTCGGTCATCTAGACGGCATGACAAATACGGCATATGGACAATCTTCAGACGTTAGGACAAGCTGTGGCTCAGCTCAGGTATGAGCGCGGGTTGACTCAGAAGCAACTGGGCGAGCTCTGTGGTCTTGGCCAGTCGACACTCGCGCGTTTTGAGACCGGGGGGGTTGCGGAGTTCGGCTCTGGCAAGCTCCTTCGGCTTCTGGAGGCGCTGGGATACGAGCTGGCGTTCATGCCTAAAAGCGCAACCTTCACGCTCGACGACGCGTTGGAGGAGCGACAGCGGCGTGAGGCGGGAGATACCAAGGTGCTGAGGTGGAACAGAGACCATTGAAGCTGCACGTTTACGTTCATGACAAGCCGGTCGCTACGCTGGAGTCGCCAGACGGCTTCCGGCACGTGATGACTTATCACCCGGACGTTCCTCCTGAGCTCTTTGTCTCTTTGCTCATGCCGGTACGGACAGAGTCCTATGGGTACCCGGAGCTTCATCCGCTGTTCCGGATGAACCTACCGGAAGGCTTCCTGCTCTCGATCCTCGAGGAGCGACTGGGTCCGCACGTAGGCGCGTCCCCTTTGAACCTGCTATCCGTGGTTGGTCGCAATGCGATTGGGCGGGTCAAAGTTGCCACGCCGGGTTCCGACCCGACTCAACCCCCTGTGGCTTTTGACTTGAACGGCATCTTGCGGGGGGACAACTCCGAAGAGGCCTTCGTTGAACTGGTCCGTAGATACGCCACCTCGGGCGTCTCCGGCGTTGTCCCAAAGTTTCTCTCGCCCAATACCTTGGGGGAATTTGGGAAGGGAACACTGGCAACCGACCGGTACATCATCAAAGGAACGACTGCACGACTGCCAGGTGTTGCTCTCAATGAGCATCTATGCATGGAGGTGTCACGCCAGGCTGGATTCCCCACAGCCGCGACCGAAGTCTCTGAGGACGGTCAAGCCCTGGTGGTCCATCGCTTCGACTTCGAGGAGGACGGAAAGACACGCAGGGGCATGGAAGACCTATGCAGCTTGCTCACACTACGTCCCGAACAGAAGTACGAGTCGACATGGGAACGAGTCGTTTCCCGTATCAAGGACGTCACCCCAGACGCCGGGCAACAAGGCGCCGCGCTCTCTAACCTTGCAGACCTGCTGCTGCTGACCTACGCACTACGCAACGCTGACTGCCACACAAAAAACATTGCGCTGCTGTACAGCTCCCGTGAGCAGATTCAACTGGCTCCCGTCTACGACATGCTGACCATCACCGTATACGACGATTACGCCGCCAATCCACCAGGAATGTCCGTTGGCGGGCGCAGCACTTGGCTGCCGGGAAAAATGCTGGAGCGATTCCTGCAGACAAGATGCAACGTGTTGCCAGCTCAGACGTATAAGCGTGTCGAGCGCATCTGTGAGGCCATCGTTCAGGTCACGCCCCAAGTCGTTGAGGCTACAAAGCGCTACCCCTCGTTCCACGAAACCGGAAAGCGGATGCTGCACGCGTGGAACGACGGGATGAACAGCCTGCGCCTTCAAAAGACCTGGAGTCTTCCCTGCTTGGACGAGCCAATTGCGGAGGCCAAGTTTTCTGATCCGCTCCCCAGGAAGCGCAGGAAGGTTGAGAAGGTCGGGCGCTCCCCGTTGCTAGGTCAACGCTAGTCGAGTGGCCGGCCCGACTGATGACGACACGCGAGAAGATGGCCAACGTTCCGATATTTGTCGATCGAATCAACGGCGAGCTTCTGTGCGTTGCGTATTCCAGCGATATTGAGCAGTTTGTCCAGCGGGCCGGGCAGCGTGTACGCTGCGTCCGCCCGGCGGGGGCACGGTACCCGAGGCTCGAAAAGGGCATGCAATTTGCCACCCACATCTTCGCCTTGATCAGCTCGCGGCGAGAAGCTTGCAGACCACCAGCTTATTCAGCATAGCCATCGCTGCTGCGCCTGGCCCTGAAGCCCGCCAGCGCCGCGAGGCCAACCAGCCATAGCAGCACCGTCGCCGGCTCGGGCACTGCCGACACGTTCAGCTGCAGGCCGCTGCTGGTGAACGCCAGCGTCGTGCCGGCCGGCGCGCCGTCGACGACCCAGTGCACGCCGGCGGCGAAGTTGCAGCCGCTGCCACAGTCCAGAAAGCCCAGCGTCTGGGGCCGGCTGGTCGCGACGCCGCTGCCGATCTCGAAGCGCACCGTCGCGCCGTCGAGGAAGCTGACGCTGGCGGCGCTGACGCGGTCCCAGGCCAGACTGCCGTCGGCCAGGCGCTGCACCTGCAGCTCCAGCTCGCCGTTGGCGCCCACGGCCAGCGCGCCGTTGATCGTGAAATGGCCCGGGCTGTGGCCGGGCCGGAAGCTGGCGATGCCGGCACCACCGCCGACGAAGACATCACCGTTGATGAGGCCGTTGCCGTTCAGCACGCCGCCGCTCAGCGTCAGTGTGACACCGGCACTGGTATCGACGCTGCCGTCCACGGTCAGGGTGCCGGCCTGGCTGTCGAGCCGATCCACGGCCATCGACGCGCCGGTGCCGACGATGAGCGTGCCGGTGTTCGTCAGCTGGCCGCCGCCCGACCAGCTCGCTGCCGTGAGTAACTCCAGCCGGCCCGCGTTGGCGACGACGGCAGAGTGGTCCGCCTCGATCCGCCCCGCGACGGAGATGCGGGCCGCTGCCTCGTTGGTCAGCGCACGCGACCCAGCGAAGGACAGGCGCCCCTCCACGTTCAGCTCGGCGCCGTTCACGTTGAGCACCTGGCCCGCCTCCAACACGCCGGCGGCCCGCGGATTGGCGCCGCCGCCCATCACGAGGACGACGCCCGTGTTGCGCAGCTGGTTGACCGCCACCACCCCACCGGCGCCGACCAGCAACCGGCCCGCGTTGTCGATCCCCCCCTGGCCCTGCACATTGCCCTGCAGGACGACATAGGCGCCGGCCTGATTGGACAGGCTGCCGTCCAGGCGGATGCTGCCCTGCAACGCCAGCGGGCCGCCACCGTAGGTGTTGGAGAACGTGCCGCCGGCGTCGATCGCCAGGCTGGTGCCGTTCGTCAACGTCATCACGCCGTTGTTGAGGAAGCTCGCGCCGCTGCCGATCGTCAGGCTGGCACCCAGCGCACTCATGTCGAAGACACCGCCCTGGTTGACGAAGCTGGCGCTCCGGCTCAGCGCGACGGAGCCGCTGTTGATGAACTGCCCGGCACTGGTGAACACCGCGTTGCCGCTCAGCGCGAGGCTGCCCAGATGATTCCATTGCTGGTCAAGCTGGATGGCGCCCTCGCCGACGACGGCCGCGCCGGGGTCCACCGAGACCTGGCTCACGACCAGCGAGGCGCCGGCATCGTTGACGACGCGGGCACCGGCGTAGACCTGCAGAGCGCCGGCATTGATGCTGCCGCCCGCCAGGTTGTGCAGTTGGCCGCCCGCATTGAGCTGCAGCTGGTTGGCCCCGCCGTCGGTACTGCTCGCCGTGAGCGTTCCCGCATTGGCCAGGCTGCCGTTCAGCACGAGCACGCTGGCGCTGTTCACGGTCAGCGTGCCGGCATTGCTGCCCGAGACGCCGGCAGCAAGCGTCAGGCTCGCATTGGTCAGGAACAGCTGGCCGCCGGCCGCGTTGACGAAGCTGTTGTTCACCGTCAGCGCGCTGCCGATGTCCAGCGAGGCCTGGCCGCTGTTGGCGAAGCCGGCCAGCCCGGCCACGCCGTTCAGCGACAGCTCGAAGCTGCCCCGGTTGTCCAGCAGGCCTGCGCCATTGACGAGGTTGGCCGTCATCGAACCTGTGTTCGTGAGCAGCCCGTCCAACTGCAACCGGTCGGCATCCAGCAACCCCGCGTTGCTCAGGCTGCCCTGCACATTGATGAGGCCGTTGTTGCCAAGAAAGTCCGTGCCGTAGCGCAGCGCGCCCGCGTTGGCCAGGCTGGCGCCGGCGTCGACGCGCAGCTCGCCCACCACGCTCAGCGTCCCGCGGTTGCTGAGCACGCCATCGCCGACGCGCAGCAGACCGCCGGCCATCACGGTCGCGTTGCTGGCGTCGAAGATGCTGACGCTGCCCTGCAGCAGGTTCTGGCCCTGGAAGCTGTGCTGCCCGTTCAGCACCACCTCGCCGCCCTGCCCCTGCAGCAGTGCGTCGCTGTGCAGGTCGACGCCGTAGAGCACGAGCTGACCCTGCTCGGCGCGCACCGTGCCGAAGTTGTACAGGTTGCCGCTGAGGCCGGCCTGGCCGTCGCCGGTCTTGAGCAGCAGCGCGCCGGCCTGGTTGCTGAAGCGCATGCTCTGCGGGTCGGTGCCAAAGGTTTGCGTCGAGTTCGCGTAACTGCTGCCCGAGAGTTCCCAGATCCCGCCACTCAGGTTGCTGAACTCCACGGCGCGGCCCACCTGCAGCAATGTGTTGGCGTCTTGGGTCCAGCGGCCGTCATTCGTGACCATCAAGCTTCCCGGCCCGGCATCAGCCCAACCCTGGAAGGTGACCTGGCCGCTGTCAGTCATGTGGGTATCGCCGGTGAATCTCAGCACAGCGAACGGCGTGCCGGTGCTGCCCAGCGTGACAACGCCGTTGACGAAATGGTTACCGCTCAACGTCAGGTCGGTGTCGTGCGGGATCAGCAGCGTGCCGTTCAGCAGCTGCAGATCGCCGGCATGGACGCCGTCGGCGAAGCTCAGCGTGCGGCCGCCGTCGATGACGAGGGCGTTCAGGCGCTGGGTCGGTAGCGCTAGGCCGAGTGCGGCCATCGCGGCCAGGGCGATGCGACGGGGGCGGTGCAGAGAGGGCAGCTTGGGCATGGCGGTTCTCGGAAAGTTCGGTCTTCGTGAGCGGAGTGGTCTCAGGCGGCCAGCTCGCCCAGCCGGGCGGCAATGGCAGCGAGGTTGTCGCGCGAGGGCGTGAGCCGGGCGTGCAGCGCGTCGACGCGGGCTTGCAGCGCGCCGTCCTGCGCGGCCTCACGCAGCGTGCGACGGAACTGCGCGGGGTCGGCCGACAGCAGCGCGTGGCCCAGGCCGGCCGCCTTCAGGCGCAGCGCGGCGACGGTCTGTTCGGCGTGCAGCGGCAGCGTGACGAGGCGGCGCCCCTGCTCCAGCGCCCAGCCCATGGTGCCGGCACCGGCATGGCAGACGACGAGGTCGGCTGCGGCCGTCACGCCGGCCATGTCCAGCCAGTCGGCCGTGAGATGCAGCGTGGGCGCGGCCAGGCTGCGGCGCGCGGCCTCGGGCAGGCCGGTGACGTGCACGAGGCTGGGCCAGCGCAGCCGCACCAGCTCGGCCAGCAGCTCGGCCAGGCGGGGGTAGTCGGCCGACAGGTAGGCGAACACGCGCGGCCCCTCGCCGGCCGGCCACTCGGCCGCACGCCCGCCACCATCGCCGGTGGCATAGAAGCCCCAGTAGCGCGCCGGGCCGCGGTCGGGGTAGTGGTCCAGCTCGGGCGTGGTGGTCAGGAACTGTTCGTCGAGCTCGAAGAGATCCGCCACGCGAGCGATCGGCGCCACGCCGCGCTGCCGCAGAGCCGCGTTGATGCAGTCCAGCACGCGCGCCTCGATGGCCACCGGGCGGGCGGGCGCCACGCGGTCCCAGCTGCGGAAAACCGGGCAGGGCGCGGCGGGCGGCGGACAGAAGAAGCCCGCGCCGATGCAGCAGCGCTTCAGGCCCGGGCGGCCACGGCTCGCGAGCAGCAGCGTGGGCGCGTGATCGGCCACGATGACGTTGGGGCGTGCGGCGTCCAGGATGGCATCCCAGGCGCGCAGCCTTGAGAGCAGTGCGTCCTGGTCGTGGAAGCCGGCCTCGAACAGGATCTCGGCGTAGCTGGCGGGGTTGGGCAGCAGGCCGGGCGACTCGGGAACGGGCGCCTGAAAGAGCTGCACTGCCGGACCGAAACGGGTCTGAGCCGATGCCAGCCGGCGCAGCGCCAGCGTGACCCGCCCGAAACGCCCATCCAGCGCCCCGAGCAGGCAGCGGGCAAGCTCGAGATGGCTGGCTCCGCCGCCCAGCTCCCAGCCGTAGAACAGGCCCTGTGTCATGCGCCAGCGCGCCGCCGCGCCAGCCAGACGATCACGCCCAGGCCGGCGGCCAGCAGGGCAGCGGGGGTGGGCTCGGGCACGGTCGTGACCACGCCGCTTAGGCTGGCCGAGCCGGAGGCGAAGCTCACGCTCAGGCCCTGGGGCAGCACGATGCCCGTGATGCGGGCCGTGTGCGAGAAATCCTCGTTGGCCGCAATGCCGCCGCCCTGGCCCGACGTGGTTGCATAGACGATGAGGTCGCCGTACAGCGTATAGGTCTCGCCCGGCATGACCAAAGCTGTGCCGCTCAGTTGTCGCTGCAACTTTCCCGACAGGCTGCCGGCAGCCGCGACCGAGCTCAGCACACTCTGCCGGTTGCCCGCTTGGTCGACCAGGGCGAGCCCGAAGATGTACTCGCCGAAGTTGTCGGCGCTGCCATCGATCTGAGCGCTGAAGGTTACGGAGCGCGCGGCACCGGCCGGCACGCCGGCATTGGCGTTGAAGGTGACCCGGTCATTCCAGTAGGCCTGGCCCGAGCCGAAGGCCTGCGTCTGCACCGTGCCTGTGTGGCCCGGGTTGAGCGCGTTGGCGGCGTCCAGCGTGTAGCTGCCGATGACCTGGCCAGTCATGCTGATCGAGGCCTTGTTGACACCGTAGTCGGCCTCGCCATAGCCGTTGATGCGCAGGCTGGGGTCCAGTGTGCCGATCTGTCCGTGCAGGAAGGTGCTGCTGGCCTGGCCCGGCGTGTAATAGCCCCAGTTGGCCGCAGTGACACCGTTCCTTTGGCCGGTCTCGACCGTGTAGTTGGCCTGGAAGGCCGGGCCCAGGCCGCCGTAGTCCGGCCAGCCGACCAACTGGCTGTGCAGCCCGGCGTCGTTGTACAGCCAGGTCGCCGAGCCGTACTCGGCCATGCCGACGTGCACTGTCGAGAAGGCAGTGCTGGTGGGCGACTCAAGGGAGGTCGTGCTGCCGTCGTCCCATTGAATGGTGGCCTGCGTCAGCCCGCCGGTGCGGGCTTCCAGGCAACTGCCGAGGGCCAGCGCGTTGCAGCGGACGCCAGCTTCGGCCTCGCCGTGGGGCAGGACGGCAGCCAGGGCGGCCGCGCAGGCCGACAGGCGAGAGAGTGCAGGCAGGTTCATGGCGAACTCCTGGTTTCAGCGTGTGTGGCGGCGGCGGTGCAGCAGGCCGATGGCGGCCAGGCCCAGGCTCAACAGGGCCAGCGACGCCGGCTCGGGCACGGCGCTCGTGAACACGGTCAGCTGCATCGTGCTGGCAATCAGCGCGACGCTGTCGTGGAAGCCGGCGCTGGGGTCCTGGATGGCGTCGACATGGCCACCGAAGGCGATGCGGTCGAAGGTGAAGGCCGGCTGGGCGGTGTGGCTGACGGCGCCGAAACTCAGGTCGCCACCCGAGCCGCCAAAGATGAGCAAGCCCGGCAGCGTGACCGGCTGGTTGCCGTTGAACAGCTCGAGGCGGGCATGGTGCTGTCCCGGCAGGCTGACCCAGATATCTTGGCCCTGGGAGGGGTCGGCCGGCACGTCGGCCAGGTGCAGCGTCATGAAGACGCCCGCGGCGCTGGGCCCGATGGTCAGCGGCGCGGCGAGCTGCAGCACACCCCCCAAGTTGTCGCCGACCGACAGCGTGAAGGCCGTCGACTCGGTCGATCCGGTCTGCACGTCGGCGAGGTCCAACCGGTCCACCGTGCAAGGGTTGCAGACCAGGCTGCCCGAGCGACCGCCATAGGTCGTGTTGCCGTCGTGCCAGCGGGTAGCCGGGTCGGTCGTGAGGTCGAAGCCAACGTCCGCCGGCGCGGCCGACGCCACGAGACTCGCCAGGAGGGCGGCAGCCGCAATGAGATGCTTGATCATGATTTCGCCTCGCTCGATTCGTCATCGGGAGTTGTGGGGGCTGTGAATCACTGTGCCCGCGCCTGGTTCGCGCGTCGACGACTCGCTGTACCGGCTTGACGGGATGGCCCCCAGGTTCCGGGGGCAGTGCCACCTACACTTCGACGATGGCCCGTTCCGTGCTCATCGTCGAAGACGATCCGCGTTTCCGCGCGCTGATTGCCTCGGCCGTACATGCGGCCCCGGATCTGCATCTGGCTGGCGTCGCTCATGATTTGCCGGAAGGTCTTCGGCTGCTCGAACAGACCCAACCTAACGTCTTGCTGGTGGACATCGGCCTGCCCAGCGGCAGCGGCATCGAGTTGATTCAGCGCGCTGCACAACAGCAACCGGAATGCGCGTCGATCGTCGTCACGGTCTTTGCGGATGAAGAGCCCGTGCTCAAGTGCATCAAGGCGGGAGCCACGGGCTATCTGCTGAAGGATGCGCGCGATGTGGACATCGTTCGCCAGATCCGGCTGCTCAACGATGGCGGCAGCCCGATCAGCCCGTCGATCGCGCGTCGCTTGCTCAAGCACGTGGCCGCAAGTGAGGCGCTACCCGATGGCGGCGGTCCGCCGGAGGTTCGGGTGACCGAGGCGCGTGTGTCCTTGTCCGACAAGGAGCACGTCGTGCTGACGCTCAGCGCCAAGGGCTACAACTACGAGGAAATCGCGAGGCTGCTGAACCTGTCGCGGCATACGGTGGAGACCCATGTCAAGCGCATCTACCGAAAATTGCAGGTGCATTCCAAGACCGAGGCCGTCTACGAGGCTCGCAAGATGGGGCTGGTGAGTGACTGAGGCGGCCGTCCAGCCCAACCTGGACGGCCGCAGCCGCGAAGACACCGTGCGCCTCTACCTGGCGCGCTGGCGAGGGTCGCTTGCTGCGGTGACCTTGTTCACCCTGGCCGCCGCGGTGGCGGGCCATGACTACGTGTCTACGCGCATGGCCGTTGCATGGTGCGCGCTGTCGTGCCTTAACTACCTGGGTCAGGCCTTCGTGAGCTGGCGCATGGAGCAGTCGTCATCGCTGCCTGCGGGCATCCAGCGCTGGATGCCCTGGCTGTTGACGTCCATAGGCATCGGTGGGCTGCTTTGGGGCACTGTGCCCTGGCTGCTGTCTTCGGCCGACTTGCCCCTGCAGTTGATTGCCAGCCTGTTCAACCTCATGCTCTTTTTTGCGGTGGTCAATGCACCGTCCACCCGCGCGATGATCATCGTCGCGACCTCCATCGCACCGCCCACCATCCTCGCCCTGGCCATGCGAGGAGGCATTCCGGAGGTCGCCCTGGGAAGCGTTGTTGCGTACGGTCTGGTTCTGGCATACGCGCTGCGCGTCCAGGCGGCTGTCCAGACGACGCAGAAGGAACGCCACGTGGCCAAGGATCTGGCCGCCGAACTGCGCCGCCAGCAACAGCGGCTGATCGAAGTCGAGAACGAGCGCACCCTGCTGCTGGAGCGAGAGCGCCTGATGCACGACATGCACGACGGGCTGGGCTCGACACTGGCGTCATGGCTGGCTGCTGCCGAGCGCGGGCTGGTTCGGCCGGCAGAAGTGGCCGAGGTGCTGCGTGACTGCATGGACGACCTGCGCGCAGTGATCGACTCGCTGGAGCCGGTCGAGCATGACCTGGTGGCACTGCTGGCCATGCTGCGCTTTCGCCTCGGTCGCCGCCTGGATGCGGCCGGCATTGAGCTTGATTGGTCGATGGGCGATCTGCCGCCACTGGACTGGCTTGGCCCGTCCGAGGCCCTGCAGGTCATGCGCGTGGTGCAGGAAACGTTGGCTAACGCGGTCAAGCACTCGCGCGCCACGCGAGTCCGTGTCCAGGCTGACTACCTCAATGACATCGTGCGAATCCGCGTTGCCGACAACGGCTGCGGATTCGACGCTGAAGTTCCGCACGAGGGACGAGGTCTGCGCCTGTTGCACCAACGTGCGAAACAGTTGGGCGGCAGCGTCGACATCGAATCTCACCTTGGCACGGGCACCAGCGTCACTTTGCTTCTGCCCATGAAACGCCCGCTCGATTGACTGCCTTGCGGACCAAAGTTCAGCCAAGGCCGGGGGAGCTTCAGCGGCCTGATCGCCACTTGCCGTCATGACTCAGCGATGGGCTGGGCACTTCACCCATCTGGAGGGGTTGTACCGTGAAGCCGGTATAGCGGCACCTGGACCGCGCGTGCGGCGCGCCTGCCATTGCGCCAAGGCCATGCTTGGTTGGCCGGTACGTTGCTGTCTGGGGAGGATTCATGAAGTTCACGGTCAAGCGAAGCTCGACACTTTTCTTCTCTCGCATCGGCCTGTCGCTGATGCTGGTTGCGGCGTCTGCAGCACGGGCCGACGGCATCGGCGCCAACCCATTCTTCGATGTCTATGGCGTGGGCGTCGACGCATGGACCGTCTCGACGCGCAGTTCCACCTCGTTGAGCGAAGGCAGCGGTTTCATCGATCTGGTCCTGACCCCCACGCCGATCCTGCGGGACTTGATCGACGCGAACGGCGGCCAGTGGCTGATCCCTGATCTCATGCTCGTCGCGAAAGGGCCGCAGACGGGCCTCAGCCATGATGGGCGGATCGCCACCGAAACGCTGGACGACGCCGCAGTAGCCATCACTGCCCTCGCCTCGTATGCGAAGCCACGCGACGCCCAGCTTGCCACTTCCTACGGCCAGAACAACCTGCACGCGACGATCAGTCTCAACGGCGTCTACTACACAGGCAAGAACATTGGCGGCATCCTGGCAGACAGTGAAGTCGCCAACGCACTGCAACGCCGGGTCCAGTTCATCTCTCCTTCCGGCGTCGTCGAATACTTCCTACGCGGCAGCATCGTGGCACCGAATTACCTGGTGCCTTCGTCCGACCCCGCTTGCGCTTCGGTGCTATGCATGCCCGCCGAGCCTGCGACGGCAACGCTGGAGTCGGTCGATCTCCGGTTCGCAGTCACGACGACATTCGCTCCGGTTCCTGAACCGGCCATGGCGTTGCTGATGCTGGCCGGGCTAGTGCCCCTGTGCGCGGCCGTTCGCGTGAGGCGCACGCGTGGGTGACGCTGTGCGGTGGGCCAGCCTCAGGATGCAGGTCCACAGAGGCGAGGCCACGAACCTAGGAACACGCCACATGGACCTGCCGCTGGTGAGCAGGTGTCTCATCGCGCAGTGAACTTCCAGGCCATCTACTCCATTGGCAATCTGCCCGGCATTCGCGGCTTCTCGCGATCAGGGCGGCATGCTCGTCAGGATGTCGCTGGGCGGCCCACTGACAGTGCTTTATGGGCACACAGAATATGCAGCGGACCGAAGTGTCCTGTCGGGCAGCCCGCCAGCAACAGGAAGGAGTCGCTCCGCCGGTTCTCACTCAGCTGTAGGTGCATTCGAGGACAGACGCGTGTACGAGGCCCGCAAGCTCGGCCTGATGCATGAGTGAGGCGCCGGCAAGACCGTGAGCAGGATGCAGAAGCCGCCGTTGGCCCGGGCCTCGATGCGACCAACGCGTTCAGAAGCCGGGTAGCGGGCCGAAGCCCGCCCCGCCGCGCACGCAGAGCACCGCCACGCCACGGCCGAAGTTGGTGCCGCGGTACGCGCTCCACACGTTCTGCGGGTTGGCGTTGGCACGCAGCATCCAGAAGTGGGTGGCGTCGGTCTCGTCGAGCGTCGTGGTGATGTAGTTGTAGCTGCCGTCGACCTCGAATGGCGCCGGTGGCACGCTCGACACGCCGTTGGAGTTGTCCATCAGCGTCTGAAGTTCGGTGATCGCCGGCACGCGCCATCCGTAGTGCCCGCCCGCGTTGCTCTCTCGGCATATGGCGATGGCGGCGTTGAACGACGAGGCCACGATGCCCTGCCGCTGCCAGGTCAGGCCGGTGTTGCGGTCCAGCACGGCCTGGCTGGCGAAGTTCGACAGCAGCACGAAGCGCGTGGCGTCGGGCAGCGTCTGGTCCCACGAGGGTGTTGCGTAATATGCGCCGGTGCTCTGCGCTCGGGCCGGGGAGACACCGCCAACGAGGCTCGCAGTGATGGTCAGGGCAATGGCGACGTAATTCATCAGGCAATCCTCGGATCAGAAATTTCTGGGCCCTTGCGACGGGGCGATGTCGGGGCCGTGGTGGGCTGTGGGCCGCGATGCCGCGCACGCCCGCGGCGGGCGTGCATGGCACACACGGCCACCACCGTGAGCCAAATGGTGGGCGGTGCGGGCAGGGGCCTCGAATCGGGGTTGGTGACGCTGCCGCCGTTCACCGAGACGTCCTGGTCGCTGAAGTTGAGGAACACTGCCTCGGCGTTTATCGCCGCGTAGCCTGCCGCGATGTCCTCAAACAGGAAGGTCGCGATCACACCATCGACCAGGCCGCCCCCGGGGCCGACCCCTAGCATGGCGTCGGCGACGCCGCTCACACCGCCCGGCAGCTCGAAACCGGTGAGGCCGAGCAGGCCGAAGCCGGTGTCGGCAACCGTTTCGAATGCGGTGCCAGCGTCGCCGAAGCCCAGCAGGCGCAGCCGGCTGCTGTCGTACCAGAGGTCGAACTGGAAGGCTTGCAGGTCGGAGGCGCCGACCACGGAGACGTCGATGGTGAAGGTGCTGCCGACATCGACCACTGCCGAACCGACCTGCAGGACCGGAGTCGCCTCGGCGGGTGCGGCCATGAATGCCGCCCAGGCCAGCGCCAGCGAGGCCGCGCTGCGCAAGTTCTTCGCGCGGGCCGGACCCGGCCTGCGACGTGGCAGGCGGAGCGTTCGGGCCGGCATCCGGCCGCCGGCCATGCGTTGGCGCCGGCGGAGGATGCCGGCCAGCGGCAAGAGGCCCGCGGCGAACAACACCGCCATCGGCGGCTCCGGCACGGCCGAGATGGCCTGCGCGTAGTTCGCGCCGCTGCCGGAAATCACCGTGTACGTCAGCGGGTCCGGCGCGAGGGCAGCACGCAGGCCGCCCGTGCGCGCCGGCGTCGCCAGCGTCACCGAGTCGATGCCGCCCCACTGCATGCTGAACGAGGCATTCGATTGTGCGAAGCGAGGGAAAGGGTAGTTCGGATCAGTGGGCGGCAGCGCAGGTGCGCTGGCGCCAGCCTGCGCCTGGACGTCGACGTAGGCGTCGATGCCGAAGACCTGGCCGAAGGTGAACGGCACGAGGATGTCGATGCGTGTGCGCCCGACCTGCCCGCCTTCGTAGGATGTCAGCGCCAGGCCGCTGCTCGGGTCGAACGACTCGTAGCGCGTGTCCATGATGTTGGAGCTGAATCGCGCCACTTCGTATTGCGTGCCCTGGGCCCAACCGCCGGGGCCTTCACCGCCGCTCACGTAGGTCCAGTCGTAGTGCCGCAGGTGCAGTTCCGTAGACCCGTCGGCGCCTTCGCCGCCGGCCATGCCTACGTCAGGCCCGCCCAGCGTCCGGGTCACGCTGGATTGGACCCAGATGCTAGCGTGCACCATGCCGGCCTTGCCGGCCAGGCCAGGCGAGTCGATGGTA
This sequence comes from Roseateles sp. FW305-36, assembly GCF_058787015.1. Taxonomy (NCBI): domain Bacteria; kingdom Pseudomonadati; phylum Pseudomonadota; class Betaproteobacteria; order Burkholderiales; family Sphaerotilaceae; genus Roseateles; species Roseateles sp. FW305-36. The sequence continues at coordinate 56,106 of NZ_JBYSZK010000013.1, forward strand.
AGGAGGTCCGAGAAGGCGAGGTTCGAATACGTGGTGCCCGACGCGGAGGCATGCACCGCGCTCGAGCCGGGTGGCGGCAGCGACGAAGCTGAGGCGCCCGCGCTGCCCATGAGCGAGCCCACTCTCCCCAGCGCCGCGCCTGTGCCCGACGTGATGCCAGAGACTGGATCCATCGCCGCCACGTGCCGGTCTGCCAGGTCGGTCGACACGGCACTGTCGAGATACAGGCGGGCGTGGTCCTCGTAGTCGTTTGGCGGTGCAGTGTGGCCTGCCGCCTGGACCGATACCCGGGACTCGGCAAGGATCTGGGGGCTTAACAGCACCGGCAGCGGACTGTACGCATGCGCTGCCGAGCATTCGAGGAGCGTCCAACTGGTGGCCAGCAGGCTCAGGGCAAGATGGGATCGAGTCATCACGAATGCCCCTGGGCCTGGGCGCCCCTCACCTGGCGGTCGGTACCTGCGGCGTCGATGCTGATGGCGAGACGGTGGTTGGACAGAGGCATGGCTGAAGCGTTAATAGACGTGTCTGAGCACAATGCCCGCGCGTGCACAGCACGTCCAGCGCCCGCCGTACCGGCTTCACGGGATATCCCCCTAGCTGCAGCGGCACCCCCGAGCCCGAGGGCTGTACTGCGAAGGCGGTATGGCGCGCACCCGAACTCGCGGCGCCGGTCGCGGGCGGCGCCGAAAGCTGCGGCGAGCAAAACGCCCCCCCGGGCCGGCGATCAGCAGGGAGAGAGCGCCCATCTCCCGCCGACGCCAGCGCCGCGTGCATGCCGTTCGCGCTGAGGCATCGCAGCGGCACGACCGCAAGCTCAAGCGCCTATTCAAGGCCGCAGCACGGCCGGATGCAGCGGCGCTGGAGGACCTCGATTCGCGCTCGCAACGCGGCACGGATCGGGCGCAGATCGCCAGTCTGGGCGAGCCGCGATTGGATTCGTCGGCAGCAGAATCTCATCATCCATGGCGCCACCGGCGTGGGCAAGACCTGGATTGCTTGCGCGCCGGCCGGCCAGGCGTGCCGCCTTGACATCCCGGTGCTGTTCTACCGCGCCAGCGAGCTGTGCAGCACTATCAGGGACCGTGCTCACGAAGGGGCGCTGCCCAAGCTCAAGCTGGCGCTGGCCAAACCCAGCCTGCTGCTGCTCGACGACTTGGGTCTTGGCGAGATCGACACGCTGGCGGGCAGTTCCTTCTGGAACTGGTGGACCGGCGCCAGCGCACCGGGTCTCTGCTCATCCCGAGCCAGTACCCGACTGAGAAGTAGCAGGGCTTCTTCCCGGACCCGACCGTTGCCGACGCGGTGCTCGACCGCATCGTGTACACGGCGCACCGGATCAGTCTCAAGGGCGAGTCGATGCGCTAGGTGATGGCGAAGAAGACGTTCCAAGCTGTCTAGGAGCGCCAGCACGCTTCACAGGAGCATCAGCGCCCTGCGCAGCACGCTGGAGCAGGTGCGCAGGTCACTGGATTCGACGCACTCGGCGCTGAACTGGGTGGCCAAGTCGCCGGACTAGCGCCCTCGCACGACATCCTCGGACAAGGTGCTCAGCATGCGCCGGATTCGGTGCTCAAGAGACGCTGGACCGGGTGCTCAGGTCGCGCCGGAATATGCATGTGTTGGCCCAGTTGGATCGGCCGGCCCCGCAGGTGTGCATTGGTTTGCGGAATATGAGGCTTCGATCCCGCCCGCTCGGCTTCAGATGACGCCCGAGCAACCTCATTGGGAGTCCTAGCCGCAAATTGACAAACCTTGCGCCCTCGCGACGCGGACCTACAGCCCCAGCTTGTCGGTAACACCGCCTACTGTGCGCGCCGCGCTGGTGATGCCACCGCGCGTGCGCGTCGATCCCATGATGGCCTTCTGGATGGCGAACTCCAGCTCCTCTTCGCTGACATCGTCTCTTCCCGGGAACTCGCTCTGGATGGCCCTCATCAAGATCTCGTCAGGATCGCTGTGCCCTTCCCTCAGGCCGCTCGACAGCACCGATCCGAGTGGCGAAAGATGCGCCCGGGTTTCATCCTGCCTGTCATTGCGAAGCTCGTGGGCCTGATGGAAGGTGTCCAGGGCCTGCTCCACATTGGCGGAGGCGTTCTCTGTCGCGCCGTGAATGCCCCCCTCGCGCAGATGTTCGGCTGTTTGATCTGCCGGCTTGATATAGCGGCGGTAACGCTGATACAGATCGTGCACGACCGCGCCCGTCACGGTGATCCCCGCAGCGAGCAATGCAGCGCCGAGGAAGCCGAACATCTGCACGGGCGCTCCATTTTGGACACCCGCAAACTTGCCCTGGAGCAGTTGCTCTCCCGACGCACCCTGCTCCGCATGAGCCGATGCCGCATCACCGAACAGATGTTGGATCTGCTGCCGTTGGGCCACCATGCGCGGGCTGTCGTGGAGGCCGCTCGGCGCTGCCAAGGATCGGGCGGCGGGCTCAATTTGCGACCGGTCGCCAACCGGCCGAGCGCTTTCTCTGCTGCGAACCATGGTGGCCCCTTGCTCGTGTGGAGGTTGAATGCCCCGAAAGCCCACTCTAGTTCCGCTGGCAGAAGGCCGGCATCCGCCTTTGGCTGACTTCGGGCTTCAAAAAAGCTGAGAGCTCTTGCCTCATCCGCTCGTGGCGCCAGGCCAGGCTGGGCCGACAGGAAGCGGCTGGCACATCGATGCGAGCGCCTGGAAACGCCCCCTAGGTCTAGGGAACAGCTGACGCCGGAAGGTTTCCGGAAGGTCGCTGCGGAGGTCGCCGCCTAGCGTGGAACCCAGCGGACTGATTGGCATGTTGCCGACAGCCGACATTCCCAAACGGATGGGCACCCCATGAATCCTGACTCCCCCTCCCCTGCCCTGTCTGTCAACCAGCCCGCCGACGCCCGATCGATCGGGTGGCCGGGCGGGACGAATCGGCCCCACCGGCCGAAAAAGAGGCCGTTTCGACTTGCCCGGCGAGTCAACTCCGTGCGCCGGCTCCGGCGCCACCTCGCGAGCACGTGCGCCGACGCGGAGCTGGCGGAGCGGGAACGCCTTGCCCAGTTCCTGCACGACCAGATCGGTGGCGCCCTCGTCCAGCTGCGGCTCGCCTACGGCGCATGGCGACACAAGGCTGTGCCCTCCCCGGCATGCCGGGCCGCTGCGACGTCGCCGTCTGGTGACGCGGACTCGCCGCAAGTCGTCTTCGAAAGCCTGCTTGGCGAGTTGTCCAGCACCGTGCGGCGCCTGGCCTTCACCCTGGCGCCACCGGCCTGGCATGACGACCTGCCGTCGGCGCTGGAATCCGTCGCCGCCGAACTCCGCATGCGCAGCGACCTGGAAGTGAGGCTCGACACGACCGCGCTGGAAACCGAGGACGCACCGGCGGTCGCCCCGTCGACGCGCGCCATCGTCTGTCGAGTCGTGCGGGAGCTCGGTCGCAACGTCCAGAAGCACGCCGGAGCCCACACCGTTCGCATCGAGGCACTTACCTTTGCCGGCCGACTCCGGGTTCACGTCGAAGACGACGGCCGCGGACTGCCCTCCGGCTTCGCCGGATCCGCACAAGGCCTCGGCCTGCGCAGTGCGCGTGCACAACTGCAAGCCCTGGGCGGCGAGCTGGCGCTGCGCTCCCTGCACGCCGGAGGCACGCGCGCGACGCTCAGCCTGCCGATCTGTCACATGAGCTCGAAACCACCCCCCGCAACGCAATCCGCTCATCAACTGCTCCAGGAGACGCCATGACGCTTCGTCTTGTCCTCGCCGACGACCACCAGCTGGTGCGGGAAGGCTTGCGCGCCCTGCTGTCCCGCGACACGCGCATCGAGGTTGCCGGCGTCGCCGCCGACGGCGCCACCGCCGTCAAGCTCGTACGGCAGCTTCAACCCGACTTGCTGGTGACTGACATTGCCATGCCGGGTCTCAACGGCATCGAGGCAACGCGACGCGTGCGTGCCCAGGGAGACACACGCGTGATCTGCCTGTCGATGCACGGTGACCAGCGAAGCGTCGTGACGGCGCTGCAGGCCGGGGCCACGGGGTTCGTGCTCAAGGACGCCTCGTGCGAAGAGCTGCTGGGCGCGGTACGGCAGGTGGCCACAGGTGGCGTCTACGTCAGCCCGGGAACCATGGGTGGCCTGCTCGACGAGATCCGGGACCGCCAGCGCCTGGAGGCGGCACTCCCTGGCCCGGCGCTGACCGCGCGTGAACGCGAGATCGTCCAGCTGTTTGCCGAGGACCTGAGCACCCAGCAGATCGCCGACCGCCTCAAGCTCAGCGTCAAGACGGTAGCCACCCACCGCGAACACGTCACCCGCAAGCTCGGCGTGCACGGCATCGCCGGCATGACCCGCTACGCCCTGCGCGAAGGCCTCACCGACGGAGCGACGACATGCCGCTGATCGCCTATTCCCTGCCCAACTGGATGCTCGGCACAGGCTTGGTGCTCGCCTGGATCCTCGGCGCGCTCGCCGTACAGGCCCTGTTCCCTCAGCGCTGGCGTGAAACGGCCAGTGACACCGACCGCAATGTCGCGCTCGCCGCCCTCGGCGTGATCGCGACCATCAATTCGCTGCTGCTCGCCTTTTCGGCGGTATCGGTCTGGGACTCGTTCGGCACGGCCGAGCAGGCCGTGCAGCGGGAGGCCACGGCCATGGCCCAGCTCGCCCGCACGCTGACCTTGTTTGACAACCCACAGGCCAGACTGGCCAGGGAGCGCCTGAGAGCATACGGCCGCAGCGTCGTCACGCGAGAGTGGCCGGAGATGCAGCAGGAAAGGCAGAGCCAGACGACGCTCGCCGCCTTCGACGCCCTGTTCGGCGCCCTGGGCGACCTGAGGTCGACGACCCCAGCGGAAACGGTGCTGCTCACCCAGACCTGGCAGCAGGCCAACGACCTGCTGAACTACCGCCGCGCGCGACTACAGGCCGCCAAGGGCAAGGTGCCCGGCACGCTCTGGGCCGTGGTGCTGGTCGGCTCGGCGCTCACGCTGCTGCCTCTGGCCGTGCCTCCGGTCAGCGCGAGCAGCCGGGGCGCGCTGCTCGTCCTGGCGATCACACTGGGACTGGTCTTCCATTTCGTGGCGGCCATGGACCGCCCCTTCCTCGGCACCGAGCGCGTGACCGCCGACGCCATCGAGGACGCCCTGGCCGGCCTGCAGCGTGCGACGCAGCGGCCGCCGGCCGCAGCGCCGCCATGAGGGCCCTTGTGCTTCAGCCGCCGCTGCCGTTGCGGATCTCCGGGTCGGCCGTCGCGATCAGTTTCTGGGCTCCACCCTTTGCGGGTTTGCGGAAGATCAGCACCACGCCACGACAGGAATTCAGCTGGACCGGTACGTCGATGGAGGATGCACCACGGTGACCGGAGGCACTGAAGGTTTGCGGCAGGTCGGTGTCGAACTTCAGCGTCTTGGCCACAGCGGCGAACAACGAAACGCCTGTGTCAGGCTCCGAGCCGTACTGGTCCTGCAGATACTTCAGCACCGAGCCCGACACCTCGCCCTGCTGCAGGAAGGTGATGACGTTGCTGTTCGCATCCGTGACGAGGTCCTTGGACTCGACGGGCTTCCACGCGGTGTCGAAATACGCGCACCGCACCAGGTTCTCCGTTGCAAGGCCGTCGGACTGGGGGGCCATCGGCATCAACGGCACCACGAAATAGATCGTGGTTTCACCGTTCCCGGACTTGCCGGTGTCGTTCGGGGTGACGTTCATGGGAACTCCTCGTTCAGGGGTGGGTGGAAAGAGAAACCGGGAGGCGAGCCGCGACCGACGGCAGGCTCAGCGGGACGTAGCCGTCGGCGACAAGGCGGCGGGCGGCCTCCGGCTCGGCTCCAGTTCCGGAAGCACAGGCACGCGCGGCCAGCCAGGCTTGCAGCACGAGGCCGGCCTGGCCGCCGTCGACGGTGGACTGCAGGCCCTCACGCAGCCGGGCACAGTCCGCCGCCGCGTTGTCCGCGTCCCGGCCCAGTGTCAGCAGCGCACGCCGCGCCTGCACTTCGCGCAGTTGCCAGTAATGCGGCCGCTGGCGCAGCAGCTCCTCCATCGACTCGGCGCTGTCGTCCAGCAGACGCCTCGCCGCCACCCAGTCGCCCCGCGCAGCGGAGCGCTGCGCCGTCGCGGTGGCCACGCGGAGCAGCGCTTCGCGGCGCAACAGCTCCCGGGCCGCATCGGGGTCTGCCGGGGTGCTCAGGTTTGCGGACAGCTCGTTCAGCTCGCGGTCGACGGCTTGGCCTGCATCGAGTCGGGCCACGACGAGATGACTCTCGGCATGCAGCCGGTCGATCCGCCAGTAGGCATTGCTGGGGTCGTGCCGCTCCGCGGCTCGCAGTCGCTCCACGCCGGCCGCCATCACCGCGACCGCCTCGGACGGTCGGCCCGCCGCGCGGATCGCCTCGGCGCGGCGCAGTTCCAGCGTACCGAGGTCGCGCAGGCGCAGTTGCTCGTCGGCTCGGCCCGCGGCCAGCGCGACGCGCTCCTGTCGTGCGGCGTCGTAGTGCCGCAGGGCCTCGATGGGTCGCCCGCACACATGCGCCACCAGGCCGAGCCACGTCAGCGAATTGGCGACACCCTCGCGGGCTTCGGCGTCGGTCGCCGCGCGGGACAGCGCCTCCCGTTTGAGAGTCAGCGATTCCTCGAACCATCGCTTCGCTGCCTGCCACAGGCCGCGCCGGAAAGTGATCGAGCCCAGGCTGTTCAGCGCGTAGCCAAGCTCCGCCATCGCGGCTGGATCCGTGGGTGCGAGCTGACGCCAGCGCGCGCTGGCGTCGCGGTAACGATCCATGGCTTGCGTCGCGGCATCGAGCTGGCCTGCGTCGTACGCGATCTGACCGAGCCAGAAGGAGGCGGCGCCCAAGGTGCGGAAATAGTCGCCGGCGTCCAGGTCTGGGGGCTGACCACCGGGTGCCAGGGCCTCCAGCATTCGGCGGGCGGCTTCGAGTGCGTCTACGGCAATGTCGGTACGGCCCTGGCCGCGGCTGCTGTTGACCTCCCCGATGACCACCAGCGCCCGTGCGCGTTGCAGTGTGTCGGCGGCCGCATCGGCAGCTCCCTTGCGATCGGGCGACGCCAGCACCTTCAAACCCTGCTCGCCGATGCTGCCGAGCAGGTTGAGCTTGCCGATCGGCCTCAGGCCGTCAGCCAGTTCGCCCAGCATGAAGGACGTCAACTGCCGGCTCTGGCGGTCCCGCTCCGCGGCAAGATCTGCCTGATGCGCATAACCAACGGCCGCCACGACGGCGACGCCCGCCAGCAGCAGCGCACCGACAGTGGAAGCCCCGAGGCCCCAGCGCTGGCGGCGCAACCGGCGTTGTGATCGCCTGATGAAGTCGCGCTCCTGCGGACCGAAGAGGGCCGGCGCCTCGGCCAGGGCTCGCGTCACCGTCCAGAGCATGGCGCCTCGCGGGAGCAGTAAGGTGCCGGCGCGCCCGGCCTCGACCCAGCGGGCCACCCAAGGCGCCAGACCGTCGCGCGCGACCAGGGCCGCCCGGTGGCCGGCGACCCAGGCTGTAACCCGCGGCCAGCGACGCAGCAGAGCCTCGTGCGCGACGCGGTAGCCCTTGCCGCTCGCAGCCAGATCGGCCACGAGAAGGCGTGCATCGACGAAGGTCTCGACCAGAGCCCGCTCGTCGGCATCGACGAGCTCGTCATCGGGCATCCAGCGGCTCGTCGGTGCGGCCTCGTCGCCTGCGAGAGTCACAAGTCGCGACAGCAGCGACGGCAGCGCGCCCTGCCGCGCAGCCGGCAGACCGTCAAGCAAGGCCTCGGCGCGCCGGCCGATCGCCCCCTCCAGCCCGCCCAGGGCTTCGTAGGCCGCCCAGCTCAGCACATCACCCGGCTCACGGTTCAGATAGAGCTGCTGCAGCGTGTACTGCAGCAGCGGAAGCGCGTCAGGCGACTGCATCGCATCGGCGCACAGCCGGTCGTCCAGGCGGTTCAGACCGCTGTCGTCGCCGCCGAAGCTCAGGCCGGCCGCCCGGGCCGGCAAGCGGACGATCTGCGAAATCTCGACAGCGCCGGGAGGTGGCAGGTCGATATGGGACCCGGCCTCCTTGTCCTCCATCAGAATGGGATGACGCGCCAGCGCTGCGTAGAAATCGTTGCGGCATATGGCCAGAACCAGGATGCGGCCACTCGCCAACAGCCGGTCGAGCGTGGCCAGCCAGGCGTCCACGTGCGGCGCAGGCTGCTGCAGCAGCGCCTCCAGCCGATCCAGCACGAGTAGCGGCGGACCTGTGCGGCGCCCTTGTGGCCCTCCGGCCGCGTCCAGGGCGATCTGCAACTGCCGCACGACGTCGTCAGCTCGCTCGCGCAGTGCCGCGGCGAGGCTGTCGATGCTGTAGCCAGAGAGCAGCGGCGCACCGGCAAGATCCCAGTCCAGCAGCGCGCCGGCCAATCCCGCCCAAGTGTCCAACACCGTGCCGTCGGCCGTGCGACCCAGCGCACCCAGGTCCGCCGTGGCGGCCGTGCAGATGCGCAATGGACCGGCTTCATCGACCAGCCCGCCTGTTTCAGGCAAGGGCTCGGCGAGGGCCGGCAGGAGACCTGCCTGCACGAGCGACGTCTTGCCCGAACCGCTCGGCCCCAGGAGCACCACGAGAGGCCGGCCCTGGCGCCACTGCCGGGCCAGGCGGGAGCGCATCTCGTCCACCGCGGCGTCGCGACCGAAGAAGACGCTGGCATGCGCCTCGTCGAATGGCTCCAGGCCTCGGAACGGCGACTGCCCGCGCCACCCGTCGACGTGGCTGCGCGGGCCGTGACCCGCCAGCACTCGGACGGGAGCGATGAGCCGGTAGCCCCGCTTGCGTATGGTCTCCAGGTACACCGGCCTCGTGGCGCTGTCCTGCAGCGCGCGTCGCAGGCCGGCGACGACCTTGTGCACCGGGTTGTCGCCCTGGGCGGGCGCCTCCGGCCAACATTCCTGCAGCAGTGATTCCGCCGAGATGACCACACCGGGCTGCCTGCACAGCGCCACCAGCACCGCCATGGGACGCGGCTCGAGCGTCACGCTGTCGTCGCCGCGGTCGAGGCGCCGCGTGGTCACGTCGACCCGCCAATCGCCAAGCAGGAACCTGGTCGGCACCAGCACGGCCGTGGCGGGCAACGCCACGCGGCCCAACGGGAGCGCCACGGCATCGCATCCCTCGCCACCCGGCGTCGATACCGTGTGTGAACGCGATCCGTCGGCGGTCCTGTCCATCGTCGGCTCTCCCTGATCGTGGCCTCTGCAGGGCCCGTGGCGCCCAGTTTATGGGCACACGCACCGTTGCGTCAGCCCCCACGGACCAGGAAGGTCTGACAGGTTGACAGACACCACCGAGCGCGCCGTCGGGACGCCCCGATCTCCGCAAACCGGAAGCTGGATCTCGGCATTCGTCTGATGGACCCGTTCGCGGCGGGTCCCTAACGTCCAGCCCATCGAGTCTCCAAGCCGAACGACCCGCTCCCCTGGCTCCGCCATGATCGACGCCGCACTCCAACATATCGCCGGCCACCTGAACGCCGTGCTCCGCCGCTCTCACCAGTCGGCAGAGGATCTCGTGGCGGTCACCGGTTTGCAGGAGTCTGACGGCAGCCCGGCGGCCACGGCGGCGCAGCGCCTGTCGGCCTTCCTCGTGAATCTGGAGCGCGACGAGGTGCCTGGCCTGCCGACGCACGTCGTCAGCACTGGTGAACGCCTGGCCCGCTCGGCGCCGCCGGTTCACTTGAACCTGCTCGTGATGTTCGCCGCCAACTACGGCGGCACGACCTACACCGAGGCGTTGAAGCTGATCGGCAGCACCATCGCCTGCTTCCAGGCCACGCCGGTCCTCGACGCGCAGAATTCGCCCGGGCTCGACCCGCGGCTGGACAAGCTCACGCTGTCGATCGAGCCTATCGGCCTGCAGGAGATGGCAAGCCTCTGGGGCGTGCTCGGTGGCCGCTACGTGCCCTCGGTCCTCTACCGGGTGCGCCTGCTCACCATCGATGCGCGTCAGCCTTACGCGCAACTCCCCCTGGTGCGCACCCCGCGCGTCGGCGTGCTCGGCTGAAGGACGACGACGTGGACACCTGGTTTCAACTGCTGCACCTGCAAGTGCACCACGGCTACTACGCCGATGGCCGCAGCCAGGGCTTGCGCTTTGAACCGACCATCGATACGACGACCGCGCTGCGCCGCGCCGATGTCGCGATGCGAAGCGACGGGAGCGGTTTCTCTTTGCACGGACCGGCCGACGCGCCGGATGCACTGGAGACTCCAGACGCCGGCCTGGCCTGGCGCGTCTTCGCCACCGACGGGGACTTCGCCTGCGCAACCGAGGACGTCGCAGCGCGACCCGGCCAGCTGCTGTGGGTTCAGCCCTCGGAGCCCCCGGACGACGGCACGCTGACCGCCATGGCTCGCTCGCTGCACGAGGCTCCGGTGGCATCGCTGTTGGCTGCCGTCGACCGCTTCCGCACGCCGTTCGCGCTGATCTGGCTGCCGCTCGCGCACCTGAGGGCGACCTGGGCGACCCTGACGCCAGCGCGTCTGCGCTGGCTGCTGGCACCGCGCGCCACAGTCTGGAAGTACTGCCTGCACGGCGACTGGCCCGAGCCAGCGCTCACCATCGTCGACCTTTCCGGCGAGACCGCTTTCGGCGCACCCACGCCCGACCGGATGGAAGACGGCACGCCGATGCTGGCCATCCGTTCGAACAGCCGCGTCCCGTTGGGGCAGCGTCCGGCCCGACGCCTGCAACTTCGCAGCCGCCCCGAGCCGGACGGTCGCGCTGACAAGGTGCTGATCCGCCGGCTGCCCATGCCTGCGGCCCAGTTCCTCGCCCGGGAAGTGATCGCGGGACTGCCCACGGTCATCTCCGAGATCCACGTGTATCGATAACCCGCTGAGGAGCTTGCCATGGTCATGAAGACACCCGGTGTCTATATCGTCGAGAAAAACGCCTTCCCCAACTCCGTCGTCGAGGTGGCCACCGCGGTGCCTGCGTTCGTCGGCTACACGCGCCGTGCCGAGAACGGCGGCAAATCGTTGCGCAACAAGCCCTGGCGCATCGGATCCATGGCCGAATACCACACCTACTTCGGCCATGGCCCCGATCCCAAGCTGGCCATCGCCGAGACACCCAAGAACGGTCGCGCCGACTTCCGGACCGACGGCAAGGACTACGCGCTGACCCAGGCCGTGGGCGCCGCCGGCGGCCGCTTCCTGCTGTATCACGGCATGGTGCACTTCTTCCAGAACGGTGGCGGCCCCTGCTACATCGTCTCGGTGGGTGACTATGACGAGGACGTCGACGCCGCGAAGCTCACCGACGGCATCGTCCCGCTGATCAAGGAGCAGGAGCCGACGATGCTCGTCATCCCAGACGCGGTGCTGCTCAAGCGGGCGGATTGCGTCGCCGTCCAGCAGGCCATGCTTCAGCACTGCGGCGGCAAGATGCGCAACCGCATCGCCATCCTCGACGTCTGGGGCGGCTATCTCGACCGCAAGGACCCCGACGGCGACCCGATCGAGAACTTCCGCAACGACCTGGGCGTCAACTACCTGGATTTCGCGGCGGCGTACTACCCGTGGGTCAACACGACGGTCGTGCAGGACAAGGAGCTCGACTACACCCGCATTGCCAATCCCGACCTGCTGGCGACGCTGCTGCGCAAGGAGCTCGCACTGCCGGACACGGTGGACCCCTCGACCACGCCACCGCGCATCGCCCAGCAGGCCCAAGCCGTGGCCGACGTCGCCAAGACCGACGCCGACTGGGAGAAGTACGTCACCGACCTGGTGAACCAGTCCACCAAGAGCGATGAAGAGAAGGCCAAGGCGCTGACCCGCCCGGCACTGGACGTGGCGATCGAGACGCACAAGTCGCTGCTGCACAAGAGCCTGGTGTCGATGAGCCCGCTCTACAACACGCTGATGACCGAGGCGCGCAACCACCTCAATCTGCTTCCGCCCTCAGCCGCGATGGCTGGCATCTACACCATGGTCGATAACAGCCGCGGCGTCTGGAAGGCACCGGCCAACGTCAGCCTCAATGGCGTCATCTCGCCCGAGGTCAACATCTCGCACGAGGATCAGGAAGACCTCAACGTCACGACCCAGGGCAAGTCCATCAACGCCATCCGCAGCTTCATTGGCGAAGGCGTGCTGGTGTGGGGCGCCCGAACGCTGGACGGCAACAGCCTGGACTGGCGCTACATCAACGTGCGGCGCACGATGATCATGCTCGAAGAGTCCTGCCGCCTGGCCGCCAAAGCCATGGTGTTCGAGCCCAACGTGGCGAACACCTGGGTGACCATCAAGAGCATGATCTCCAGCTTCTTGACCGGCATCTGGAAACGCGGCGGCCTGGCCGGCGCAGTGCCGGACGACGCATTCAGCGTGCACGTCGGCCTCAACGAGACGATGACATCCGAGGACGTCCTGGAAGGGATCCTGCGCGTGACCGTCCTGGTGGCGATCAGCCGCCCGGCCGAGTTCATCGAGATCACCTTCCAGCAGCAGATGCAGAAGTCCTGAGGCGCAGCGCGCCAGGATCGTTCCCTCCCTTTTTTCACCTCACCCTAACCCTCGTGGAGGCAGGTAATGGCAGACGATGGATCAAAGCAATCGACCACGGTGTGGCCACTCCCCAAATTTCGCTTCGAAGTGAAGTGGGATTCGGCGGTCATGTCCTTCCAGGAAGTCTCTGGACTGGACGTGGAAGCCCAGCCCATTGAATACCGGCACGGCGACAGCCCGGCGTTCTCGGTGCTCAAGATGCCCGGGATGAAGAAGTACAGCGACGTCACGATGAAGAAGGGCGTCTTCAAGGGCGACAACAAGTTCTGGGACTGGTTCGCCGAGATCAAGATGAACACGATCAAGCGCAAGCCGATCACCATCAGCCTGCTGGACGAGGAAGGCAAGCCGACGATGGTCTGGACCCTGGCAAACGCCTGGCCGACCAAGATCACCGGCACCGACCTCAAGTCCACCGGCAACGAGGTGGCGATCGAGACCATCGTGATCGCCCACGAAGGCCTCACCATCGCCAACGCCTGATGCCGCCCCCCGCCCCGACACTGCCGCCCGCCGCTCGCCCCACCGCGCGGGTGAGCCGGCCACCCGCGCCGGCCACCGCCACTGCGCCGCCCTCCCAGTCAGCGCAGGCCATTGCGGTGTACCCGCCGCCGGCCTTCCACTTCGCCGTGACCTTCGGCTCCAACGCCAAGGATGCCGACGGCGCATTTCGCGAGGTCAGCGGCCTGGGCCTCGACATGGACGTCGAGACCGTTGTCGAAGGCGGGCAGAACGCCTTCGTGCACCAGCTCCCCAAGGCGGTCAAGCATCCGCGACTGGTGCTGTCGCGCGGCATCGCGACGATGGAGTCCCGCCTGCTGCTGTGGTGCCAGGCGGTGCTGGAGGGCGGGCTGGCGCAGCCGATCCACCCGAAGCAGCTGCACGTCTTCCTGCTCGACGAGGAAGGCGGTCCGTTGCGGGTGTGGGCGGTACAGAACGCCTACCCGGTCAAGTGGTCGGCTGAAGCCTTCCAGGCCACGCGCAACGAAGTGGCCATCGAACGCATCGAGCTGGCCCACACCGGCTCCAGCCGATTGATGTGAGTCCAGGTCATGAGCATTGAAGTCCGGCAGCTGCTGATCCGCTCCCAGGTCACGCCTGCACCCGCACCGCCGCCCGCCGCCCTCGCGCCACGCGAGCTGCAGCGACTGCGCGAGCTGCTGCTGGCCGAGTGCCGCACCTGGCTGTCCGAGCGGCTGCGCACCCAGGGTGAGCGTTGACATGGCCAACGACACCACCCGCGGCCCCGGCGCCGATGGCGGCTCCACCGAGCTGACCCGGCTGCTGTTGACTCGCTACAGCCTGGCCCGCAACGGCGCGGTGCAACTCGACCGCGACACCACCTTCCAGGCCCAGATCAACCCCTCGGAGTTCAGCCACGCCTTCGGCATTCACTACGACAAGACCAAGTCGCAGGGCTCGGCCGGCGTGGAACCCAAGTTCAGCAGCATGGACGACGAGCGGGTGTCCTTCTCCATCGTGCTGGACGGCACCGGCGTCGTGGCACCGGTGCCCGGTCAGCCGCCGGACGTCAAGGGCCAGCTTGCGCAGCTCAACAAGGTGGTCTACGAATACGTCGACCTGAAGAGCGAGCCGCCCTATGTGCGCGTGCTCTGGGGAACGCTGATCTTCTTCGGCCGATTGGAGACGCTGAAGGCGCAATACACGCTGTTCAAGCCGGGCGGCGACCCGCTGCGAGCCAAGGTCGACCTCAGCTTCGTCGGCGCGATGAGCAAGGAAGAGGAGCGCCGTGTGACAAGCCGCGCGACGACCTCCGACCTCACCCGCACCGTGAAGATGTTCGGCAACGAGTCCCTGGGCGCGGCCTGCGAGCGCATCTATGGAGATGCCTCTGTCTTCATGCGGGTGGCCCGATTCAATGGCTTGACCGACTTCCGCAGCATCCCGCCGGGCACGGTGCTGAAGTTTCCGCCGCTGGGGAAATAGCATGCCCGGAGTCTCTCCGCTGCAGGACTCGATCGGCGTCGTCACGCTGAGCGTGCTGGTCGCCGGGCAGCGCCTGGCGCAGAGCGCCGACTTGATCTCCGTGACCGTCAGGCGCGCCGCCAACACCGTTCCAAGCGCTCGACTTGTGTTCAACGACGGCGACATGCCGGAACACAAGTTTCCGATCAGCGATGCCGAGGACTTGAAGCCCGGTGCCCTGCTGGCCGTCAAGGCCGGCTATGGCCAGCAAGAGGAGACCCTGTTCGAGGGCATCGTCGTGAAGCACGGCCTGCGCGTCATGGGCACCAATGATGCGCGTCTGGTCGTCGAATGCCGTGACAAGGCGGTCAAGATGACCGTGGGCCGGCGCAATGCCAACTACATCGACCAGACCGACAGCGACATCATCGACAAGCTGGTCGCCGCCCACGGTCTGGAGGCCGACGTCGCCGCGACAACAGTGACGCACCGCGAGCTGGCCCAGCACTTCTGTAGCGACTGGGACTTCATGCTCGCGCGCGCCGACGCGAATGGCCAGCTCGTCATCGCCAACGACGGCAGCGTGGCCGTGAAGCCCCCCAGTGCCGATGGCGAAGCGGCGCTGACCGTGACCTACGGTGTCGATCTCATCTCCTTCGATGGCGATGTGGACGCCCGCCACCAGTTCAGCAGCACACAGGCCGTCTCGTGGGACCCCAAGGCCCAGGAGGCGCTGGAAGGCACGGCGGCCGACCCGGCTGACCTGGCAGAACAAGGCGACCTCGACAGCGCCACGCTGGCCGAGGTGATCGGACTGGAGAGCTTCCGGCTGCAGGCAGGTGCGCCTCAGGCAAAGGACATGCTGACCCAATGGGCCAAGGCCCAGCAGGTCAAGTCCGGGCTCGCTCGCGTGCGCGGACAGCTGAGCTTCCAGGGCAGCGCCAAGGCCCAGGTGGGCGGTCTGATCGAGCTCAAGGGCGTGGGCAACCGCTTCAATGGCACCGTTTTCGTAACCGGCCTGCGCCATCACATCGAAGATGGCGCCTGGACCACCGAAGCGGAGTTCGGGCTCGACCCGGACTGGTTCTGCAGCCGTGGCGACGTCCCGGCGCCGGCGGCCGGTGCGCTGCTGCCGCCCGTCACGGGGCTGCAGGTCGGCGTGGTCATGAAGCTGGACGCCGACCCCGCCGGCGAACACCGCATCCAGGTCAAGGTGCCGATGCTGCAGGCGGAGACCGAGGGGGTCTGGGCGCGATTGATGCAGGGCCACGCCAGCAGCGGCTTCGGCACCTTCCTGCTGCCCGAAGTAGACGACGAGGTGGTGCTCGGCTATTTCGCCAGCGACCCCTCGCACCCGGTGGTGCTGGGCAGTCTGTACAGCAGCAGCCGCCAGCCACCCTACGACCTTGCTGCCCCCAACGACACCAAGGCACTCGTGACCCGCTGCAAGCACAAGCTGGAGTTCGACGAGAAGGACAAGATCATCACGTTGACCACGCCGGGCGGCAACCGCGTCGTGCTCAGCGACAAGGACAAGTCCATCCTGCTGGAAGACGAGAACGGCAACACCGTCAAGCTGAGCGCCTCCGGCATCGCGCTGGACAGCCCCAAGGACATCAGCCTGACGGCCAAGGGCGGCATCTCGCTGGATGCAGTGGGCACCATCAGCCTGGCAGCCAAGGCCGACGTGAAGGCCTCCGGTCTCAACGTGAGCTGCGAGGCGCAGATCGGATTCACCGGCAAGGGCAGCGCAACCGCCGAGCTCTCGGCCGCGGGACAGACCGTGGTCAAGGGCGCTCTGGTCATGATCAATTGACGACGCGAAGGAAGCTCCATGCCCCCTGCCGCCCGCCTCACCGATCTGCACGTCTGTCCCATGGTCACCCCGGGCCTGCCGCCGGTGCCTCACGTCGGCGGCCCGATCCTCGGTCCGGGTGTACCCAACGTACTGGTCGGCAAGCTTCCGGCTGCGGTGGTCGGCGACACGGCCACCTGTGTCGGCCCGCCGGATGCCATCGTGATGGGTTCCACCACGGTGCTGATTGGCGGCCGACCTGCGGCGCGCATGGGTGACGCCACGGCCCACGGCGGCACCGTCGCACTCGGATTGCCCACCGTTCTCATCGGCGGCTGACACTCACCTACAACGCAGTCATGGACGCCGAACACGACTTCCTGGGCACCGGCTGGGCCTTCCCGCCGGCCTTCGACCGGCGCAACTGCGGCGCCGTGACGGTAGCCGGTGTGGCGGACGTCGAGGAGAGCCTGCGCATCCTGTTCGGTACGGCACCGGGCGAACGCATCATGCATCCCACCTATGGCTGCGGGCTGCGCCGGCTGGTGTTCGAGCCGATGAACACCAGCACCTTGACGGAGATCCGCAGTCTCATCGAGAAGGCCGTGTTGTTCTTCGAGGCTCGCATCACGCTGGACGAGGTGGCGTTCGACACCAGCGCGTTGATGGAAGGCGTGCTGCGCATCCGGCTGGCCTATCGCCTGCGCGCCAGCAACAGCCCGCACAACTTCGTCTATCCGCTCTATCTGCGCGAAGGCGAGACGGCCGCGAGGGCAACGCCATGAGCGCCGGCACCGAGCAACGCGAGCGCTTCCCGCGCGCCCTGGAACCGGGCTACTTCCGGCCGGACGATCTCGACTTCTCGCAGCGCGTGGAGATGACAGCGCAACTGGCGCGCCGGCTGCGCTTCAACGACCTCAACAACCAGGAGATCGGCGACTGGAGCGCTCTGTTCACGGACGACCCGACCCTGATGATGGCCCGTATCGCCGCGGCCGACCTTTGGCCGCGGCGGCAACGCTTCAGCGCGGAGGCCGAGACCGCGGCCCTGCCGCAGCTGGCGGAACAGGTGCTGTCCCTGGCCCGCGAGCTGGATTTCTGGTGGCGCTCCCTGGCCGGGCTGGACGACAAGGCGCCGCGCCAGCTGTGCGATCGAATCGAGCTGCTCATCGCCAGGCAGCTCGCCGCCGACCTGCGCTGGGTGGAGCGGCGCTTCCTGCAACAGGGCGGCACGCTCAGCACGCCCCGCCTCCCCAGTCCCGTGGAGCGCGAGCTCTCCAGCCTCTGGCACCGAAACATCGGCGACGAGCCCGACGCCGATGCCAGCGCCGAGCGCAGCGACCGCGAACGACTGCGCGAACGATTCTTCGCCTTCCTCAGCGCTGCGGACGACGTGCGCCACCTGGCGCGCGAGCTGCTTCCCGCCAGCCTGGACACCGGTCGCCACGAACCGGCCGCCGCGCTGGTGATCGCCTTCCTGCAGCTGTGCGAGATGGCGCAGCAGGAAGTCAATCGCCTGCCCGCGCGGCATGTTGACTTCTACTTGCGCGACTGCCTGGGCTTTCAGCCGCTGCCGCCGCGGCCAGACCGGGTGCACCTGGCCTGCGAACGCGACCTGCGAGCTGCGGGCGACGTGCTGCTGCTGCCCGGGACACCATTCGAGGCCGGCAAGGACGCTGCCGGCCGGCCCGTGCGCTTCATCAGCGACGAGGCGCTGGCCGTCACCCATCTGCGCGTCGCCGCGCTCCATACGCTGCGCCAGGAACGCGACCCGCTGATCGCGCCGGAATGCCACCTGGGCTACGTCACCCGCAGCAAGCTCGCTGAACCCGCGCCGGACGGCCGCCGCGTCTGGCCGTTGTTCGGCGATGCCGGTGGCGCAGGCGCCCGTGATGCACGCATCGGGCTGGCCATCGCGTCGCCGCTGCTGCTGCTCGCCGAAGGTGAACGCGAGATCAGGTTGCTGCTGCGTCAGAACGAAGCCGGTCCCGGGCCACGGCTGCATGCCCTGCGCGACGCCGTGCTTCGGGCGCGCACGCCGCAAGCCCTCAGCGATGCCTTCGGGGCGCTGCTGCCGCATTGGCTGATGGCAGTCAGCGACGCCCGCGAGTCCCAGGCCGAGGAAAGCGGCCAGCCCGTCCCCGGCGACCTGGACGCGAAGGACTGGCAGGACATGCGCGCCGCCGTCGACGCCATGCCGAACGCCGAACTGCCGACACCTTTCCAAGGCAACCACGCGCCGAGGCGCTCGCGCCTCTTCAATCGGCTGTTGCAAGGCGCGCTGCGCGCGAGCCTCAGTGCCATTGACGGCTGGCTGCCCGTCGAGTGCCGGCTGGAGCGCGTCGAGCGCGCCGAGGGCGGCTGCGACCTGGGTTTGCGCATCCGGCTCGAATCCGAGGCACCGGCCATCGTCGGCTGCACACCGACACGGCACGGCCCCGAATGGCCCACCCGGTTGCCGGTGCTGCGCCTGGAGCTTTCGACCCAGGGCCGCCTTTACGCCTACTCGCCGCTCGCGCACCTGTCCCTTGCCGCCGCGGAGCTGTCGGTGACGGCCAAAGGCCTGCGCCAGCTGCATCTCGAGAACAACCTGGGTCCGCTGGACGCCACCAAGGCCTTCATGCCCTTTGGTCCTCTGCCCAGCCAGTCGTCGCACGTCGCCGTCGGCTCGGCCGAGGCCGCCCGCAAGACGCTGGACCGGTTGTGGCTGGACATTGAGTGGGGCGGGCTCCCGCAGGACGCCGGCGGCTTCGACGCTCACTACGCCGGCTACGCCGGCCCCGCCGCCGCGCTGCGGCAGGGCCACTTCGACGCCACGGCCGCCTGGCTGCGCGACGGGCGGTGGCAGCCCTGCCGCCTGCTTCCTGGCGACGAGCGGCTCTTCCTGAGGGACGAGCAAAGCCGCGAGCTGGAACCCGCACGCCGCATCGAGGTCGACCCCGGTTCGCTGCGCCAGCTCAGCCGCGCCAGCACCGAGGACTGGCAGCACATGCCGCTGCCCCGCAACGGCCTGTGCAGGCTGCAGTTGGCCGGATCGAGGCTGGCCTTTGGCCATGCGGCCTACCCGATGGAGCTGGCCACCACCGTGGCCGCCAACGCCCGCAGCCGGCGCCAGCGCCCCCTGCCCAACCCGCCTTACACACCGGTCATCGAGCGGCTGCAGTTGAGCTACGAAGCCCGCAGCGTCATCGCCCTGGACCGCGATGACGAGCCGCCCGAAGGCGTGGATGGCGAGCGGATCTTCCATCTGCATCCGCTGGGCGTGCAGCCGCTGGAATCAGGCACCACCGGTGGCCACCCCTTGCTGCCGCGTCTGGGCGACAACGGCAACCTCTACATCGGCCTGAGCGGCAGCGATGCCGGCGGGCTTCTCACACTGCTGTTCGAGCTGCAGGAACCCCTGGCCGGCAGCGCGGCCGGCGACATGGCCCGGCCGTCCCTGCGCTGGTCCACGCTGACCGGCGACGACTGGCGCTCCCTGCCGCCGACCCGGGTGCTGGGCGACACCACGCATGGAGGCGTGACCTCGGGCATCGTCACGCTGGACCTGCCGCGCGACATGGACACCCAGCACGAGATCATGCCGGCTGGCCTGTACTGGCTGCGCCTGTCGGCTCAAGCCGACTTCGAACGCTTCGCCCGCCTCGTGTCGGTCCGTACCCAGGGCCTGCGGCTGAGGCGAGAGCTGGGCGCGGACTCGCGCCCGGGCCGCAAGGCAGCCCCGCCTGCTCCGCCCGAGACGCTGGCCGGCGGCGCCATCACCCGACCGGCGGCCAGCCTGCCCGGCCTGGTGGCGGTAACCCAGGTGGGGCGCTCCTTCGGCCTGCGCCGCGAAGAGGACGACCGCGCCCTGATCACCCGCGCCGGGGAGCGGCTGCTGCACAAGGGCCGCGCCTCGCTCGGCTGGGACGTTGAACGGCAGCTGCTGGAGCAGTTCCCCGAGATCTGCAAGGTCCGCTGCATCGCAGCGACGGACGGCAGCGGCCAAGTCACCGTGGTCGTCGTGCCCGACCTGCCGCGCAACCAACCGGCCCTGGCCTGCGAAGCCCCCCGTTTCAATGCCGTGGACCTCGCTCGCATGGCCGAGGCTCTGCGCGCGGCAGGCTCGCCCTTCGCTGACTTCCGCGTCCGCAACCCGGCCTACGACCGGCTGCAGCTGCGCGCCACCATTGGCCTGCGCCCCGGCGCCCACGAGGGGGCGACGCTGCGGCGCGTGAACGACACCATCGTGCAGATGCTGTCTCCCTGGTTCGACGAGGGCTACGGCCTTCGCTTCGACTGGCTGGTACGCAGTGAAGATCTGGAGGCTCGCATCCGCCGGCTCGACGGCGTGGACAGCGTGGGCCGGCTGTCGCTGCTGACGCTCACCTGCGACGACCAGGGCCGCTACCGCCTGCACGACACCGCGCAGTCACCGCTGGGGCCCCAGCCTCCAGGCCAGGACGGCGACCGCCCCGCGCGCGGCGCCGCCCACTCGCACGCGCGACTGCCGTGGAGCATCGCGCTGCCGCTGCCGCAGCACATCCTCACCGCTGACGACCTGAGTCCCGCAGGAGGCCCGCAGCCCACCGGCGTGGACCAACTGGCCGTCGGTACCACTTTCGTGATTGGCAGGGCATCGCCATGACGACCCGCAACCGCGCCACGCTCAGGCAGTTCTTCGAGGAGGGCCGCCGGCCCACCAGCGACCATTTCGGCGACCTCATCGACTCCATGCTGAACATGAGCGACGAGGGCTTCCGCAAGACGCCGGAACACGGCTTCGAGGTGACGAGCGACGAGGCCCTGCTCAGCTTCTACCGCGAGCAGAATGGCCAGGATCCGATCTGGTCCATGGGGTTTGGCGGCGACCGCAATCAGCTGCTGCTGCGGGCCGGCGACGGCCGTGGCAAGGCAGCGCCGCCACCGGCACTGGCGCTGGACCCCGATGGCCGCGTGGGCATCGGCACGGCCCGACCCGACGTGGCCCTGGACGTGCGCGGCGTGGTCTCGTCGCATGGGCGCCGGGGCGAACTGCGCCGCCAGACACCCGACGGCAAGCCGCTGCTGGCCAATGGCGACTGGCATGCGCTGACCGGGCCGCTGCAGGGCTGCCAGGCCATCGAGATCACGGCGGGCGTGGGCCGCCCCGAGACCGGTCGTTTCGCGCTGGTGCACGCAATCGCCATGAATGCCTACAACCCCTTGCCGGGCTGGCTGGCCTGGACGTCGCGTCGCGCCCGCATCCGCAGCCAGCATGCCTGGTACGGCCAGCGCTGCGACCGGCTGCAGTTGCGCTGGACGGGGGGCTCCGGCCGCCATGGCAACTACCAGCTCGAGATCCGCACCCGGTGCGACTACGGCGACGACCGGGTCATCCAGGCGTCGGTCACGACGCTCTGGCACGACCCCCACATGGCGGCGGGAGGCGTGAGGTGAGCGCCAGGCCCGCACTTCCAACCGGCCCGGTGCCTGACAGCCTGGCCAAAGTCGATGGCGGCAACGTCGGCTTCGACGAGCTTCGCGCCCGTGGCCTCGCGCTGCTGCAGGCGCTGACCGGCCAAATCTGGACAGACCACAACCTGCACGACCCCGGCATCACGCTGCTCGAGCACTTGTGCTTCGGCCTGACGGACATCATCTACCGAGCGGGCTTCCCGGTGGCAGACCACCTCACCGGCGCTGACGACCGCATCGATCATGCGGATCAGTCCCTGCACCCGCCGTCCGAGGTGCTGCCCTGCCGGCCCACCACGCCGGCCGACTACCGTCGCCATCTGCTGGACGCCGTGCCCGGACTGGATGACGTCAGCCTCGAACCCCAGGCCGGCAGCGGTCTGTACCGGATGCGGCTCAAACTCAGCCAGCACGGCGGTGCGGCGCCGGACGGACGCATCGCCGCGGCCCGCGCCGCCTATATGGCCCGACGCAATCTCGGCGAGGACCTGGACGCCAAGGTCGTCTGCCTGCGCGAAGTGCCCTGCGACCTGCACGCCGACCTCGACGTCAGCGGCCCGCGCGACGCTGTCGACATCCTGGCCGAGGTCTACGACCGCTGCGCCCGCCATATCGCCAACTCCGCGGTCTCCCGGACACTGGACGAACTGCGCCGGGAGGGCCGCACGCTGGAGGAGATCTACACCGGTCCCGCGCTGCAGCACGGTTTCATCCAGGACCTGGACCCGCGGCATGCCGCCACGGCTCGCCAGCCGCTGGCGCTGTCGGACCTGACGGCCGTGGTGCGCAGCGTGCCGGGCGTCGTGGACGCTCGCGTGCTGGCGCTGCATGTCGACGGCCAGGAGACGACCTCGGGTTCCGTGGCCTGGCGAGGCGACGACTGGGCGTTGGCACTGCGCCTGCCCGATAGCGGCGTGCCGCCCACGATCACCGTGCGCCGCCGCGGCAACGTCGTGCAGGTCGCGTGGCAGGACCTGTGCCGGCGGCTGGAAGACCTGCGCGCCGGCAGCCGGGCCCAGCACGCCCGCACCGATCAGCAACAGGCCGAACGCGCCAACGAGCTGATGCCGCAAGGCCAGCACCGGGCCATGGACCGCTATGCGTCGGTCCAGGACCATCTCCCCGCCATCTACGGCCTCGGCCGCCACGGGCCGGCAGCCGGTGCGCCGCCACAGCGTCTGGCCCGCGCCAAGCAGCTCAAGGCCTATCTGGTGATGCAGGAACAGGCCATCGCCCAGGGCCTGGCCCAGCTGCAGCACTTGCGCGAGCTTTTCTCCGTGGCCCCGGGGGCAAGCCAGGGCCTGTGGACGCAGATGATCGGCCCCGACGCCGTGCCCGGCCTCGATGAGCTCTACCTGCAGCCGCTCGCCCAGATGGCAGAGGCCGTCTACAAGCCCTTCGACCGCACGCCCGGACGCAAGCACCGGGCGCTCGACCACCTGCTGGCCCTGCACGGCGAGACCTATACACAAAACTCGATGCGCCAGTTCCTCGGCCACCTCAAGCCGGGCGAGGCCGAGCGCCTGCTGCTGGAAAACAAGGCCACCTGGCTGCGCGACATCGTGCCCCTTGCACGCGACCGCGCCGGCGGCTTCAACCCGGGCCGCCCGGCGTGGAACCAACCCGACAATTGCAGCGGCATGCAGCGCCGCGCCAGCCTGCTTCTCGGCTTCAAACTCTGGCATGACCGGCCGCTGACCCAAGTCCTGCAGGACGAGCGACTGCAACTGGTGGAGGCGCCCGGCGACGAGCACCAGGCCCGGCTGCTGGCCCCCGACGACCCGGCGCTGTCACGCGCGGCAGCGGCGGGCGGTGCCGTCCGGCCCGTCGACATGCACCAATTGCGCGAGGATCTGGGCCGCATGGCCTGGCTGCGCCAGTCGCTGCCCGTGGACCTTTGGCGGGCCGCCCAGCACGAGGGCCGCTATCGGCTCCTGCCCTGGGCCGAGGGTGATTGCCAGCTGCTGCTCGGCCCCGACGAGAACGGCCGCTGGTGGCGGCTGGGGGATTTCTCCAGCCCGCAGGCCGCCCGTCGCGCAGCCACAAGCCTGCGCCTGTACCTGCGTGGCGTGGACCAGGCCTGCGAAGGCCTGCATCTGGTGGAGCATGTGTTGCTGAGGCCGCTGCATCGCGATGCCGGCCGCCACGCCCGCCTGCGTCTGCAGTCCGACTTCCACCGCCTGCGCGTCACGGCCGTGCTGCCGTCCTGGACTCATCGCACCGCGCAACCCGCCTTCAGGCGCTTCGCCCAGGAGACGCTGCGCATCAGCTGCCCGCCGCATCTGACGCTGCACTGCATGGTGCTGGACGTGGCACGGATGCAGTCCTTCGAGGCGCTTCACGCGGCCTGGCTGGAGGCGCGCCGCGCCTGGTGCCAACGCCCCGACGACGAAGCCGCTCAATGGGCCGCCGACGGCTGTGCCTGCCAGCTGATCGAGCTGCTACTGACCGCCGATGCGCGTCAGGCCAGGCAATGGACGCAAGAGGACGACGGCGCAACGCCCGTCGTGCAAGGCCATGCTTGACTGGGATCGCCCGGCGCCGCACCTGATCGAGCGGCTGACACTGAATACCGACTTTGGCGCCGGCATCGCGCCACAAGACGCCGAGGCCCGCCTGGTCGACTGCGCCCAGGGGTCATTGTTGCGGGTCATCGACGAGGTCTTCGACAGCTGCTGCCCGCCCGACGAGCACTGGCGGCTCGACGAGCTCAGCATCGACCTGGGCGAGCTGCCGCTGGACGACTGGGAGGCGGAAGCACCTCGTCGCCTGCGCGAGCGTCTCTTGCGCATGCTGGCCGACCTGCGCGCCACCGGCGACGGTGCCAGCGCCGCTGGCCGTGCCACCGGCCTGCAGGTGCGCACCCGGCCCCAGGCCCGGCGCGAGTCGCTGCTGCACTTCCTGAGCCACGGCCGCCTGCCCTGGCAAGCACGCGGCGAAGGCCTGCAGGCCCTCGCCAGCGCCGTCCTGGCCGAGGACGCAGCCGGCCTGATCGAGTCGCTGCGCGCCCTGCCCGATCGCGTCGCAATGCTGCAGCGCCTGGCCTCGCAGTTCGACGATGGCCTGCTGGCCGAGCTGGTGCGTGCCTTCATGCCCGGCGAGCCGGCCGCGGCATCCCGGCTGCTGGAGGCACTGGCGCCGGCCCGCCGTGCCGGCCTGTCGCCGCGCGCGCGCAGCGCCTGGTGGGAGTCGGTACTCGGGCAGGCGCTGGACCATGCCGTGACACCGCGGCCGGCGGTGCTGATGCTTCTGCGCGCCCAGCTGATCGCCGCTTTGGACGCCCAGGCGTCCGGTGCGTCGGGCAGTGATCCTTTGCATGCGGTCGCCCACGCCTGGGTGCCGCTGCTGCGCGAGGACCGCGATTGGCTGCGCACGACGCTGGAGCGCGCCGCCGAGGCCACGGCCGTGCGCGAGCGCCTCGCCCAGCTGCTGCCGCTCGCCTTGTTGCCACGGCTGCTGGGCTTGTGGATGGCCGAACCCACCGGACAGGCGGTGACCGGATGGATTGCCACCGTGGCCGCCGGCGACGAGCCCGCCAGCGATGCCACCGTCACCGCGCGCCAGCGCCGGCTTTGGCAGGCCACCCTGGGGCACACGCTGCGCCATCACGCACAGGGCTTCGACGTGGCCCGCTACGAAGCCCGGGTTGCAGACGAGCTGGCTCGCCAGGCAGGCGCATCCGTCGATCCGCCTTCCGGTTGGTTCGACCGTGCCGTGCGCCGCGCCTCGGCCGTGCTGGCCGCCGCAGTGTCGGGCCTGCGCCTGCCATGGCGTACGTCGCGCCCGGCGCCGAGCGCAGCAACCAGCCTGGCCCGCGCACCGACGCAGCCGCCCTTGCCGGTCCCCGACCCGGCCGAACGCCGGGACGAAGCTCAGCCTGAGACGATGGACGTCAGCAACGCGGGGCTGGTGCTGCTGTCCCCCTACCTGCCCAGGCTCTTCGCCCATGTCGGGCTGCTGGCGGCAGACGATGGCCCGGCCGCCTTCGCCGGACCCGAGGCCGCGGCCCGTGCCGCATTGCTGCTGCAGATTCTGGTCAGCGGCGAGGCCGCCGCGCCCGAACCGGCACTGCTGCTCAACAAGCTGCTTTGCGGCCTGGCGCTGGACACGCCGCTGCCGCGCGAGATCGATCCCACGGCGGCCGAACTCGAGGCGCTGGACGGGCTGCTTGGCGCCGTCATCCAGCATTGGCGCATCCTGGGCCGCACGTCCATCGCGGGCATGCGCGAGACCTTTCTGCAGCGCGCGGCGCGGCTGGAGCTGCGCGATGAAGCCTGGCGGCTGGTGGTGGAGCCGGGACCTTTCGACATGCTCATCGATCAACTGCCGTGGGGCTATTCGACGCTGCGGCATCCGTGGATGGAAAGGGTGATTCATGTCGACTGGCGATGACCCCGGCACACGCGTCCGAGCGAATGCGCAGGCCCTGCGAGGCGAACTACGCTGGCTGGATGGCGTGCTGCAGGCCCGGCTGGCCGCGCACTTCGGCGCACCCGCTGAGCGCGATGCGCCGCCGGACCTGCCGCCGCCGCCACCGCTGGCAGAGGGGCCGGCAGCGGACGACCTCGCCCAACTCGTGCGCCGTTTCGGGCTGAGCCCCAACGAGCGCCTGGTGCTGGCCCTGGCCCTGGCGCCCCATCTGCGGCCACAGATGCTGGACCTGCTCTTCGTCAACAACGAGAACCTGAATCGCGGCTTCTGCGAGTTCGGCGGCTGGAAGGGACGGCACCACGGTGGCTTCCTGCCCACGGTGGAGACCGCGGCCTTCCTGATCGCCGGCGAGAACCTCGGCCAACGCTTCGATCTGCACCGGGTGCTGGACGACACCGCACCGCTGCGCCGGCACGGCCTGGTGCGGCTGCAGCACGATGCCCCCGGCGAGCCCTGGTACAGCGCCGCGCTGCTGGCAGGACGCGAAACGCTGGACCTGTTGTGGTCCGGCGAGGCTCGCAAGCCGGACTACAGCGCCAACTTCCCCGCCAAGCGCATCGAGACCCGGCTGAGCTGGCACGACCTGGTACTGGATGCAGATGTGATGGACGAGGTGCAGGCCATTGCGACCTGGGCCCGCCACGGCGAAGCCCTGATGCGCGACTGGCAGCTGCAGAAGGCCTTGAAACCGGGCTACCGCTGCCTGTTTTTCGGTCCGCCGGGCACCGGCAAGACGCTGACCGCAACGCTGATCGGCCAGCAGGTGGAGGCCGACGTCTACCGGATCGACTTGTCCATGGTGGTGTCCAAGTACATCGGCGAGACCGAGAAGAACCTCGCGGAGGTTTTCGACCAGGCCCAGCACCGGCGCTGGATCCTGTTCTTCGACGAAGCGGACGCCCTGTTCGGCAAGCGCACCGCCACCTCCAGCAGCAACGACCGCCACGCCAACCAGGAGATCTCCTACCTGCTGCAACGCGTCGAGGACTTCCCCGGCACCGTCATCCTGGCCAGCAACCTCAAGGGCAACATCGACGACGCCTTCGCGCGCCGGTTCCAGTCGGCGGTGTACTTCCCCATGCCCGATGCCGACCAGCGCTTGCGCCTGTGGGAAGGCATGGTGCGGCACACCGGGCGCCTGGATCCCGACGTGGACCTCACCGAATTCGCCGAGCGGCACGAACTGGCGGGTGGTGCCATCGCCAACGTCGTGCGCTTCGGCGCCATCAACGCGATGCACGCCGGCCGCGAGCGCATCGGCGCCGCTGACCTGCGCAAGGGCATCGCCAAGGAACTGCGCAAGGAAGGGCGCACGGTGTAGACACCATGCATACACATCGATTCCTGCGACGCCGCAATGACTGGGCTGCCGACGACGCATCGTCGACCTCACCGCCGGCAACCCCGCCAGCCCGGGCCCAGCCTTGCCGCCACTGCGCCCGGCTGCGCATCTTCTTGGCCGGTGTGCTGCTGACTGCCGGATTCATCGTCCTGCACGCCGCCGCCCAGGGCCCGGCCGGCACCACCGCCGCACCAGCCGGCGGCGTGGCCGTGGCCCACCCCGTGCCGCCGCGTGCCGAGCCCCAGACCACGACGCTGACGGCGGCACCCGCCGCGCAGCCGCCGGCCTCCGCGCCAGCCGCCACGCTCACCCTGATCTACCAGACGGTGCCCCTCCCCAGCGGACGGCTCAATCAGCCCTACAAGCCGCGCGACCTGGTACGCGGCGGCAACGGCCCCTACCGCTTCACCCTCGACGGCACGCTGCCGCCAGGCCTGACGCTGGACGCCACAGGCCGCCTGGCTGGTACGCCGACGGCCAGCGGCGACTACCGCTTTCAGCTGACGGTGACCGATGCCTCCAACCCACCGCACGTCGACCAGGCGCCCTACGTGCTGCACGTGCTGGACCCGGTGACCCCACCCGCCAAGGCGGCCAGCGGCGCGGGCAAGGGACGCGGCGGCCGGCCGATCAAGGATGTCACGCTGGATCAGGCCGGCCGCAGCTTCGAGGCCGACCCTCCACTGCCCATGACCTATGTGCTGACCCAGACCAAGCTGGACCAGCTCTTCGGCGACACCGAAGCCCAGTTCGCCGAGGTGCAAGCCCAGGCCGCGAGCCAGGCGGCCGCCGACGGCACCGCCATGGCCACCAAGCCGCCCACAAGCTTCATGATCCTGGGCCCGACCCTGGAACAGCTGCGCGAGATGCTGCTGCCGCTGAAGGACATCGAACACCCGACGCGCGCCGTTTTTCAGGACTCGCTGCGGGCCCGCCAGTGCGACTACTTCCTGCGTCATGTGAACGCACTCGCACTTGAAGAACACAAGGATCTGCTGACTCGCTGCCCGCGCAAGGACGATCTGGCCGACAAGGATGGCGGCCCGACGCCCCCGCGGGGGGCTTCCCGAAGCCCTCCCCCGCCCGGCGTGGCGGCCTCGTCGGTCGCATTGGCCAAGCCCGCGCCCGCCGAGAAGGCGCTGCAGGCCGCGCTGGCCAGCGGCCGCTTGCCGCTGGCCACTTTCCTCGACAAGTTGATGCCGGCCGAGATGCGCGATGAGATCACCGAAATGGCCGGCGTCACCCACCCCATCGGCAACGCAAAGCCGCT
Source organism: Roseateles sp. FW305-36 (assembly GCF_058787015.1). Taxonomy (NCBI): domain Bacteria; kingdom Pseudomonadati; phylum Pseudomonadota; class Betaproteobacteria; order Burkholderiales; family Sphaerotilaceae; genus Roseateles; species Roseateles sp. FW305-36. The sequence goes on from NZ_JBYSZK010000013.1 coordinate 84,813, forward strand.
TCAACTGGCGCCCGAAGGCTGCGGCTGCACGCTGCCCAACGCCGGCAACGACGTGTTCGCCTTCCTGCCTTACTGGATGAACGACGCGGACCCCGCGCCCATGCCCGTCCGCTTCGACAAGTTCACCCGGCTGCAGTACATGGGCGCCATCCTGCGCAACAACGGCGAATTTCTGCAGCCCAATGGCTGGAACAGCGCTGGTGGCGGCTTTGCGCGCCAGGTGGATAAGCATGCCGTCAATCTGGACCTGGTGCTCTACCGACGCGACTTCCGGGCACTCTCCCAGCTGTCCGGCAAAGCTCTGGAGACGGTGCTCGACACCACCACCAGCCAGGTGCGCGACATGCTGGACCGCCGCCACGGCGACCTGCAAGGCTCTCTCGAAACCCTGCTGCCGCAGCGCTGGCGCGACGCCGCCTTCGTCTACGACGGCGTGACCGTCTTCTTCGACCCCACCGACGAGGAGGCGCAGTCCGAGGGCTTCGAGCGCTTTTACATGAAGCTGGTGCTGGGAATCGTGAAGCTCATGGAAGACCAGCCCGAGCGGCATTTCCATCTCAACCTGGTGGTGCCCCAGCATCTGCTCGGCGAACCGACGACCGCCTTCCGATTTAAGAACCTGATGCACGTCATGAAGTCGGCCGAGAAGCGCCGCATCGTCGGCGGCGACCTGGACTCCAAGGACCGCAGCGCCGCAGCCGCCACCTACAAGTCCAAGGCCGACTACGTCGGCCGGGGCGACATCAGCGTGCGCTTCCTTGCACCGCTTGGGGTGGGCAGCGACGTCGGCAAGATGCAGCTGCGCTCGCGCACCGACTTCAACGAAGAACTCGTCGGCGAAGACCGCATGGCCCTGCTGGGCAGCCTTGTGCCGGTCCTGCTGCATACCGGCGGCTCGCCGCTGGACCTCTCGCCGAACGATGCCGATGCGTTGGATCGCGACCTCGTCTATATCGGATGGTCGTTCGGCGGCATCGCCTTCTGGCCGCTGCCCGTCACCACCCGCGGCACCGGCCGCAGCGTGCTTTCCGGTCTCGACGCACGCTTCTGGTCCTATCTCGACCAGGACACTGCCTTCTGCCAGTTCGTCTGCCCGCTGCGTCTGCCTTTCCGGCTTGCGCTGGAGGCGCTGCTGCTGGCCACCGGCAGCGCGTTGCTGGCCTACGGCTGGAACTGCCGCGTGCGACGGCTGGGACAGCTCTATCTGATGGGGCTGTGGGGCGGTGGCATCGCCACCCTCGCCGTGGCCTTTGCCGTGTTCACCTGTGATCCATCGCTGAACGAACTGCGCAAAGGCAACCTGCCACTGCTGATGCTCATCGCTCTGCTGGTGGTGGGAGGGCTGGTGTTCACCTTCAAGCAGCGGGTGGAAGACCCATGAGGTCGGCCGCTGCCCTTGAGCACGTCGCTGCCCTTGCCACATCGACCGGAGCCTGCCATGAAGGACATTGCCAAAGATCATCGGGCCGCATTGCAGTCTCCCGCCGCGCAACGAGAGGCCCGCGAAGGCGCCGGCAGCCTGTCGGCGCAGATGAGCAACAGCCCGCGCCAATTGGCCCAGCGACGGCAGATCGGCGAGACCTTGGGCGCGGCGGTGCAACGCGTCGAGGGGCCCATGGAAGCAGACGACGGAACCGCAGCCCGGTCGCCGGTCGCCGCGGGGCCGCGCCAGCAGAACCGCACCGGCATGCCGGACGCCCTCAAGGCCGGCATCGAGACGCTCTCTGGCATGGACATGTCGGAGGTGCGCGTTCATCACAACTCCGACCAGCCGGCGCAACTCAATGCACTGGCCTACGCGCAGGGCAACGACATCCATCTGGCACCAGGCCAGGAACAGCATCTGCCGCATGAGGCATGGCATGTGGTGCAGCAGCGGCAAGGGCGAGTACGACCGACGACCCAGGTGGGCGACGTAGCCGTCAACAATGACGAGAGCCTGGAAAGCGAAGCCGACCGGATAGGCGCCCAGGCAGCAAGCCAACCCTTGCATGACCTGGGCCCATCCTCGCCTGTACAGGCACGAGCTGACGGTGCCGTGCCGGAAACCGTGCAGGCGCAAGGCGGGCGTCGCGCCGGCGTGCTCGAATCGGGCTTCGTCAAAGTGATCAAGTTCGTGATGCCCGGATCCGGCTTTGACGACTGGATCACCCATACCGACAAAGACGACGTGGGCACGCGCCGGCCGGGAAAGAAGGTCGTTTCGGACAAGGACGACAAGCACGGCGGCCAAGTCGTCATCGGTGGGCCCAATGCAAAGGGTGGCGCCTCAGACACCGGCCAGAACTCCATCGAGAACAACGTTTCGTTCGGGCTGGAAGAGTTCGGCAACCAAATCCAAGGGATCGCACAGGGTTCGGTGCTCTTGATGATCAAGGCCCACAGCCGCAACGCCGTTGCTGCGACCCGGCTGGCCACGGCCATCAAGAGTACCCACCAGAAGAATGGCCTCTACGTGAACATCGATCTCGTCCTGTTCGACCCGGTGCCGGGGCCTGGGCACAGCGGTGAGGACGTCGAGATCGACATCGGCTCGATCGACCAGTCAACGCTGGTCTACAGCGTGGCCTCCGGCTGGGGCGTCGGCTTTTCACCTCAACGGGTGCTGGGCGCCAACAGGATCATCGTCACCCGCCAGAACCACCAAGGGGGCATCAAGGCCGGCTTTCTCTTCAGAGAGCGCATCTACAAGGGCAATCGACTCAACTATCTGCCGGAAGGCATCTACGTCGACAACAACCAGCAGGGTGAAGCCACCAAGGAGCTGAAACGTGTCTACAGCCTGGACACCATGCGCGAGCAATGGGCGGCCCTCTACAAGTCGTCGAATGCGTACAAGGGCGACTCAGGTCGAAAGGAAAGCGTCGACCAAGTGATCCGCGACAAGCTCAGCGAGCTGACGGAGGTGGCGATTCAGCAGTGAGCCCGGGGGCGGGAACGCGCCGTGGACCGGCTGGGTCGGGGCTGAACCCGCGCCTAGACCGATGTCAGCAAGCGCTCCCGCAGGCCCGCCGAAAACCAGGCCCTGTCGGCGTCGACCAGCACGCCCGCGACGTCCGGCAAGTGCTGCTGGAGCCAGCGCCGCGACTGGCCGGCACCGGCCACCATCATGGCGGCACCCCAACCGTTCACCGCGTCGACGTCCTCGGCCACCAGCGCCAGACCGCGCAGACCCTGGCTGGGCTGGCCGCTGTGCGGGTCGAGGATGTGGTGGTAGCGGCGCCCGGCAAGGTCGAAGCCTCGCTCATAGTCGCCTGAAGCGGCCACCACGCCACCGCGCATTGCCAGCACGCCCAGCAGTTGCTGCGGCGCGCGAGGATCGCGCAGGCCGATGCGCCAGGGACGGCCTTGGAGCGTGCCGCTGCACAGCACGTCGCCCCCGCCGTTGATCAATGCATCCGTCACGCCATGGCGGGCCAGCGTGCGCAGCCCCGCCTGAAGAATCGGCAGCTTGCCGATGCCACCGAGGTCCAGGCGCATGCCGGCTCGCGCCAGCCTCGCGGTACCACGCTGCGGGTCGAGCTGGAGTGCATGCGAATCCACCAGGGCCTGCTGGCGCGTGAGCGCTGACGCGTCGGGCAGCCGCGCCGGCTGGCCCGGCTCGAAATGCCAGTCGGCATATGCGCCCACCGTCGCATCGAAATGCCCACCGCTGAGCCGCGAAACCCGCTGCGCCTGCAGCAGCACCGCCATCATCTCGGGCGCGACGGGCAGCGGCGCGCCGCCGGCGGCCCTGGCGAGCAGGCTGGTCTGGCTGGCGCTGCGATAGCGGCTCATCATCTCGGTGAGGCGCAGCATCTCGGACCACGCCGCCTCCACGGCCTGGGCACGCTGTGCCGCGTCGGCATGCACGGCGACGATATCGACCTGCGTGCCCATCAGAACGGCCGAGCTGCGCTGCACCGGCGAAGCGCCGGCAACCTGCGCCCATGCCGCACGCGGCAGCAGCACGCAGGCCAGCAAACCGAGCATCACATCCCGGCGGCCTCGCGACGTCATCGGAGACAAGGCGGCCTCAGCGCGACTGCGCCACCATGAAGTCCACGGCGGCCTTGACCTCGTCGTCGGTCAGCGAGGCACCGCTGCCACGCGGCGGCATCATGCCCTTGGCACCGGTAAAGCCCTCGAGGGCGTGCTTGTAGAGCACCTCGTTGCCCTGCGCGATGCGCGGACCCCAGTCGGCCTTGTCGCCCGGCTTGGGCGCGCCGCCCACACCGGCTGCATGGCACATGGAGCAGGTCTTGCCGAACACGCCCTTGCCGACGGCGTTCTCGGCGACGGCCGGTGCAGCCGATGCAGGTTCTGCGGCAGCCACGGGCGCAGCGGCGGGCGTGGCGGCAGGTTCTTGCTTGCTGCAAGCGGCCAGCGCGAGCGCTGCGATGGCGGCCAAGACAGCCTGGCGGAATGTCACTTGGTTCATGGCTTGAGGAGTGAGGAGAAGGGAAAAGGGAGCGGGAGAGAACGGGCCGGATTGTGTTCGCTAACCACGCCACATGTTCATCGCAACGAGCAAACACTGATCCAAATCAACATCGACAGGCCCCCTCGTGGCGACGATGCGTCTGCTTTCCGGGTCCTGCTGCACGCAGCCACCCCCAAGGCTCCAGACCTGCCGTCAACGTCGATGGCACGGCCCATCGCCCCCACCCCCATTTGCGCCCGCGCGCCGACTTGGCGCGCGGGTCGCCCCTTTCCGTTCGATCAGCCCAAGAGGAAGACCATGAAAGACGAAAGCAAGAACAAAAGCATGACGAGCAACAGCGCCGAACCCCAGGGGCTGGCGCGTCGCCGATTCATCAACAGCGCCGCGATCGCCGGCCTGACCCTGGGCGCCGCCGCCTGCACCGAGAAGAAGGTCGACGGCAAGGACGCCGCGCCCGCCGCCAGCGGTGCCGCACCCGCAGCGCATGGGGGCGAAGCCAATGCGACCCACCTCAAGCCCGGCCAGCTGGACAGCTACTACGGCCTCTGGAGCGGCGGCCACAACGGCGACATGCGCGTGCTGGGCCTGCCCTCTGGCCGTGAGCTGCTGCGCATCCCCTGCTTCGTGCCCGATGCGCTGGTGGGCTGGGGCATCACCAACGAGTCCAAGCAGATCATGGGCACCAAGGCCGATGGTTCGCTGCGCTACACGGTGGGCGACACCCACCACACGCACGCCTCCTACAAGGACGGCAACTACGACGGCCGCTACGCCTGGATCAACGACAAGATCAACAGCCGCATTGCCCGCATCCGGCTGGACTACTTCGTCTGCGACAAGATCACGCAGCTGCCCAACGTGCAGGGCTTCCACGGCATCTTCCCGGACAAGCGCGACCCGGTCGATCCGAAGATCAACTACACGACGCGCGTGTTCTGCGGCGGCGAGTTCGCCACCCCGCTGCCCAATGCCGGCATCGAAGACGGCAGCAAGTACCGCTCGCTGTTCAGCTGCGTGGACGCCGAAACCATGGAAGTGCGCTGGCAGGTGCTGATCGACGGCAACTGCGACCTGACGGCCACCTCGTATGACGGCAAGCTGGCGGCCACCAACCAGTACAACACCGAGATGGGCGTGCACTACGAGGACATGATGTCCGCCGAGCGCGACGCCTGCCTGTTCTTCAACGTCGCCCGCATCGAGGCGGCCGTCAAGGCCGGCAAGTTCAAGACCATCGGCAGCTCCAAGGTGCCGGTCGTGGACGGTACGCGCGAAGCCAACAAGGACGCCAAGACCGCGCTGACCGCCTACGTCTCGGTGCCGAAGAATCCGCACGGCGTCAACGCCAGCCCCGACCAGAAGTACTTCATCTGCGCCGGCAAGCTGTCGCCCACCGCCACCGTGATCGAGCTGGCCAAGGTGCTGGACTGGTTCGACGGCAAGTTCGAGAAGGTGGACGACGCCATCGTCGCCGAAGTCGAGATCGGTCTGGGCCCCTTGCACACGGCCTTCGACGGCCGCGGCAACGCCTACACCACGCTGTTCCTGGACAGCCAGGTGGTGAAGTGGAACATCGACAAGGCCATCGCCTTCCAGAAGGGCGACAAGAGCGCCAAGTACGTGGTCGACCGCCTGGACGTGCAGTACCAGCCGGGCCACATCAACGGCTCGCAGTCCGAGACCATCGCCGCCGACGGCAAGTACCTGGCCGTGGGCTGCAAGTTCTCCAAGGACCGCTTCCTGCCGGTGGGCCCGCTGCACCCCGAGAACGAGCAGATCATCGACATGTCGGGCGAGAAGATGGTGCTGCTGGCCGACCACCCGGTGCGCGGCGAGCCTCACGACTTCATCATCTTCAAGCGTGACCTGCTCAAGCCCAAGCAGATCTATTCGCTGGATGACTCGCCCATCGCCATCAAGGATCCGAAGGAGACCGGTGTCTTCCGCAACGGCAAGAAGGTGACCGTGAAGATGACCTCGCAGGCACCGGCCTTCAGCATGCGCGAGTTCAAGCTGAAGAAGGGCGACGAGGTCACGCTGATCCTGACCAACCTGGACAAGGTGGAGGACTTGACGCACGGCATCGCCATCCCCAACCATAACATCCAGTTCATCGTGAACCCGCTGGAAACAAAGTCGGTGACGTTCGTGGCAGATCAGGTCGGCGTGTTCTGGTGCTACTGCACCAACTTCTGCCACGCCCTGCACCTGGAAATGCGCACGCGCATGATCGTGGAAGCCTGACGAGGCGCACGACGCCCCCACGCCGGCCACTCGAGCCGGCTGGTGTGGGCGGCGGAAGACGAGAACTCAGATGACGTTTTTGGAACGACTTGCCGCGGCCTGCCTCCGGGCGCTGGCCGCGGTTTTTTTTCTGGCGGCTGCGCTCGCGCAGGCCGCACCCGCGCATCTGGCCTACGAGGCCGAGCTGCCGGCCGACCTCGCCACCGCGCCCGACCTGTGCGCGCTGCTGCCCTGCAAGGAGGTCTTTCCCGGCGCCGCCAGCTTCTCGCCGCGCAAGGGCCAGCCGCCCTATGTCGAGGCCTACGGTCCGGCCGCTGCCGGCGGGCCCAAGCCCGCGCTACTGGGCTACGTCATGCTGTCCACCGACATCACCGACACGCCGGCCTACTCCGGCAAGCCGGTGGTCACGCTGATCGGCATGGACACCACCGGGCGCTATGTCGGCGTCAAGGTGCTCAAACACTCCGAGCCCATCCTGCTGCTGGGCATTCCCGAGACGGCCCTGGTCAAGTTCAACGATCAGTACCTGGGCAAGTCGGTCAAGGACCAGATCGAGGTCGGCCCCTCGCGCCCGGACGAGAACGTGCTGGGCGTGGATGCCATCTCGGGCGCCACCGTCACCGTCGTGGCACAGAACCAGGTGATGCAGCTCTCGGGCAGCGCCGTGGCGCGCCAGGTCGGCATCATCGAACCCACCGTGCGCGACCGCGCGCGCTGGCAGGAAGCCGGGCGCCGCTACCGCTGGAGCGAGCTGCAGGCCCTGGGCGCCGTGCAGCAGCTGCGCGTGCGGCCCGAGCAGGTGGGCCTGCCGCCGTCCAACGAACCCTTCATCGAACTGTGGTTCGGCGACCTCAACCACCCCGACCTGGGCCGCAGCCTGCTGGGCGACAACGGCTACGCCAGCCTGCGCTCGCGCCTGAAGGACGGCGAGCAGGCCTTCTTCATCGTGCGCAGCGCCGGCGCCGAGTCCTTCAAGGGCTCGGGCTTCGTGCGCGGCGGCATCTACGACCGCGTGCAGGTCAAGCAGGGCGCCGACGCCTTCACCTTCCGTGACCTCGACGCCGTCAACCTCTATGGCCTGGAAGCCGAAGGCGCGCCGTCCTATACCGAATCGGCGATCTTCATCATCCGGTCGCCCAGCTTCTCGGCCGCCTACCCGTGGAAGCTGGCCTTCCTGGGCAACCGCGTCGACCAGGCCACCGGACACCGCAGCTTCGCCGTTTTCGAGAGCAAGTACTGGTTGCCGGACCTGCTGCTGCAGGGCGGCCGTCCCCAGGTCGTGGAGCCCGATGCGCCGTGGCAGCGCATCTGGAAGAGCCAGGCGCTGAAGATCGCGCTCTTCACCGCGCTGCTGGTGGGCGTGGCGGTGGTTTATGCGCTGCGCGAGCGGCTCACACGGCGCTCCACGCACAAGAACAAGTGGCCGGTCAACGCGTTCAAGTACAGCGCCTGGGCGCTGTCCGCCGTGTTCGTCGGCTTCGGGCTGATGGCCCAGCCGTCCATCACGCAGGTGCTCACCTGGTTCCACAGTCTGCTGTTCCAGTGGACGTGGTCGCTGTTCCTGACCGATCCGTTCATCTTCGTGTTCTGGATCTTCATCATCGTCACCGTCTTCCTGTTCGGTCGCGGCCTGTTCTGCGGCTGGATGTGCCCGTTCGGCTCGCTGTCGGAAGCGATCTACAAGATCGCGCGCAGGCTCGGCCTCAAGCGCTGGCAGAAGCCCGTGCCGCAGGCCGTGCACGACAAGCTGAAGTGGCTGAAGTACGCGATCTTCTTCGGCCTGCTGGCCGTGTCCATGTTCGACATGGGCCGAGCCGAGATGCTGGCCGAGGTGGAGCCGTTCAAGACCACCTTCCTCGTCGGCATCTTCAACCGTGCCTGGCCCTACGGCCTGTTCGTCGCCGCGCTGCTGGGGCTGTCCATCTTCATCGAGCGTCCCTACTGCAAATACCTGTGCCCGCTGGGCGCTTCGCTGGCCATGCCCAGCACCTTCCGCTGGTTCGGCCTGAAGCGCAAGCAGGACTGCAACAGCTGCAAGGCCTGCGCCGTGGGCTGCGGCGCCCAGGCCATCGACGCGGCCGGCCGCATCGACCACCGCGAGTGCCTGCACTGCCTGGACTGCATGGTGCTCTACACCGACGACAAGGGCTGCCCGCCGCTGGCCAAGGAGCGCAAGCGCCGCGAGCGCGACGGCCTGCTCATCACGCCCATCGGCCGCGACGGCTATTACATCCCCATCGACGCCGTGCCCGCCATCTCGCCCAAGGCCGCGCAAGGCCCGGACCCGCGCATGCCCACCGACCCGGCCCAGCCCTACGCCGCCCGCGGCGCCGCGACCGCCTGGCAGGTGTTGCTGCTGGAGATCCGCGATCACCTGTGGCCCTGGAGCCGCGAAGGCTGGAAGAGCCAGCGCGCGCTGCAGGTGGCCGGCATATCCCTGGCCGTGGCCGCCAGCCTGGCCTGGCTGCTGGCCGCGCAGGGCAAGCTGTCGTCCGCCGCCATCATCGGCTGGTGGTTCGGCTGGAGCGTCTACGAGGTGCTGATCCGCATGAGCGGCCGCCGCTACGTGAAGGACGGCCCCTGGTGGCGTGCCAACTACCGCGTCGCCGGCTGGATGGACATGCTCAGCTACGTGGGCTTCAAGAACCTGCTGATCGGTGCCGCCTTCTTCCTGGCCCTCAAGTCGCTGGGATGGTTGCCGGCATGAAACCTCCCGGAGCGAAACTGCCGCGACTGCTGGCCCTGGCCCTGCTGACCCTGGGCTTCAGCGCCCAGGCCACCCATGCTGCCACTTGGCGCGTGCATCCCGGCGAGGCCATCCAGGCTGCCATCGCGCACGCCGAGCCCGGCGACGTGCTGGAGATCGAACGCGGCCGCTACGACGAGAACCTGCGCATCGACAAGCCGTTGACGCTGCGCGGCATCGGTCGCCCGACGATCAGCGGCAGCCAGCGCGGCGACACCCTTCGCGTGGCGGCCCCGGACGTGACCATCGAAGGCCTGATCGTGCGCGACTCGGGCCACGAGCTGAAGTCCCAGCATGCCGGCATCTACATCCAGCCCGGCAGCCACCGCGCCGTGGTGCAGCACTGTGACCTGACCTACAACCTCTTCGGCCTGTGGATAGAGAAGGCCAACGACGTGCACGTCGAGCACAACCTGATCACCGGCCTGCGCGACTTCAACTCCTCGCAGCGCGGCAACGGCATCCAGCTCTACAACACCCAGGGCGCCCGCATCGTCGGCAACAACATCAGCTTTGTGCGCGACGCCCTCTACGTGGACGTCTCCCACCACGCCGAGTTCCGCGCCAACAAGCTGCACCACAGCCGCTACGGCACGCACTACATGAACTCCTACTACAACCTGTGGGAGGACAACGAGAGCTACCTCAACCGCGGCGGCCTGGCGCTGATGGAAGTGCGCAACCAGACCGTGCGGCGCAACCGCACCTGGGGCAACAGCGACTTCGGCATCATGCTGCGCACGCTGCAGGACTCGGTGATCGAGGACAACATCGTCGCCGGCAACAACCGCGGCTTCTTCATCTACGACGTCGAGTACGCGACGCTGCGCGGCAACCTGGTGGTGGACAACCACGTCGGCGTGCACCTCTCGGCCGGCTCCACGCGCAACGTGGTGCAGCGCAACGACTTCATCGCCAACCGCGAGCAGGTGCGCTACATCGGCGCCCGCGACGAGCGCTGGGGCGATGCCGGCGACAGCGCGCATGGGCAGGGCGACGGCAACCACTGGGACAACTACCTCGGCTGGGACCGCAACGGCGACGGCCTGGGCGACGTGCCCTACGAGGCCAACGAGCTGGTGGACCGCCTGCAGTGGCGCTACCCCGGCGTCAAGCTGCTGATGGGCAGCCCGGCCGTGCAGGCGCTGCGCCTGCTGGGCCAGCAGTTCCCGGTGCTGCGCGTGCCCAGCGTCGTGGACGCCCATCCGGCCATGCGGCCGCAACACAAGAACTGGAGCGAATGGCGTGACAAGCAATTCCGTTGATGCCCCGCCGGCGCTGCGCCTGAAGGGCGTGGCCAAGCACTACGGCCGCCGTGGCGCGCCGCTCAAGGCACTGGACGGCGTGGACCTCACGGTGCCGCGCGGCCAGCTCCTCGGCCTGATCGGCCACAACGGCGCCGGCAAGAGCACGCTGTTCAAGCTGGTACTGGGCCTCATCGCGCCCAGCCAGGGCCAGTTGTGGGTGGACGGCTGCGAGGTCGGCGGCCGCAACTTCCGCGAGGCGCGCCGCCGCCTGGGCTACCTGCCCGAGAACCTGGTGCTCTACGACAACCTCGACGGCCTGGAGACGCTGCGCTTTTTCGCTCGCCTCAAGGGCGCGCCGCTGGCGCAATGCGCGCCGCTGCTCGAGGAGGTGGGCCTGAGCCACGCCGGCCGCCGGCCGGTGCGCGAGTACTCCAAAGGCATGCGCCAGCGCCTGGGCTTTGCGCAGGCCCTGCTCGGCGAGCCCCAACTGCTGCTGCTGGACGAACCCACCACCGGCCTGGACCCAGCCGCCATCCGCGACTTCTATGCCCAGCTCGACCGCCTGCGCGCACGCGGCGTCACGCTGGTCATCAGCTCGCACATCCTGGCCGAACTGGAGCAGCGCGTCGATGCGCTGGCCATGCTCTGCGACGGCCGGCTGTGCGCCCACGGCACGGTCGGCGCGCTGCGCGAGCGCTCCACGCGCCCGCTGCACCTGCGCCTGGAAGCCGAGGCCACGGTGCTCGACACGCTGTCTGCCCGGCTCGCCGGCCTGACGGGCGTGAGCTGGCAACGCGACGGCGCGCAACAGGCCAGCCTCGACTGCCCGCGTGCACTCAAGATGCCGCTGCTGCAGCAGCTCGCCGCCCAGCCGCTGACGGACCTGCGGCTTCAGGAGCCGACGCTGGAAGACCTCTACTTCGAGCTGCGGGAGGCTGCATGAAGGACGGACTGCAAGCCCGCCAGATCGCCGCCGTGGCGGCTAAGGAGTTCAGCGACCGGCTGCGCAACCGCTGGGTGCTGGCCGTGGCCATCGTGTTCACGGTGTTCTCGCTGGCCATCACCTACTTCGGTGGCGCAGCCCAGGGCCAGATCGGCCCGCGCTCCATCGAGGCCACCATCGCCAGCCTGGTCTCGCTGGTCATCTACCTGATCCCGCTGATCGCGCTGCTGCTGGGCTTCGACGCCGTCGTCGGCGAGCGCGAGCGCGGCTCGCTGGACCTGCTGCTGGCCCTGCCCATCACGCGGCTGGAACTGCTGCTGGGCAAATACCTGGGCCTGGCCGCGGCGCTGGCCCTGTCCACTCTCGCCGGCTTTGCGCTGGTGGCGGCCCTGCTGTGGCAGCGCTTCGGTGCGGCGGGGCTGTACCACTACGGCGGCTTTGTCGCCAGCTCGGTGCTGCTGGGCCTGGCCTTCCTGAGCCTGGCCCTACTGCTCTCCGTGCTGGCCCGCGACCGCACCCGCGCCTCGGGCCTGGCCATCGCGCTGTGGTTCGCGTTGGTGCTGGTGTTCGACCTGCTGCTGCTGGGCCTGCTGGTGGCTACCGGCGGAGAACTAGGCGGCGAGCTGGGCGGTGTGCTCAGCGGCGACGGCTTCGCCTACCTGTTGCTGCTCAATCCCGCGGACGTGTTCCGCATCCTCAACGTGTTCTCGCTGGACGACATGGCGCGCCTGTACGGCCTCGCCAGCGTCGTGCCGCCTGCGCTGGGCAACCCCTGGCTCATGGGCGGCGCGATGCTGGCCTGGATAGGCGCGCCGCTGGCCCTGGCGGGTTGGAGATTCAAGCCATGACCCTGGGTTCCTTCCATCCCACCCGCCGCGGCCTGCTCTGCGGCTGCGCCGCCCTCGCCGCCGTGGGCCTCGCCGGCTGCGGCCGCAAGGACGCGGGCGACGAAGCCGCCAAGCCGCGCGAGATCGCCGCGCAGTCCAGCTGCTCGCTGGACGGCATGCTGCTGTCCGACTACCCCGGGCCCAAGGGCCAGATCCTCTACAAGGGCAGCAGCGAGGTGGCCTGGTTCTGCGACAGCATGGAGCTGCTCTCCACGCTGCTCAAGCCCGAGCAGGTGCGCCCGCTGCTGGCCGCCCATGTGCAGGACATGGCCAAGGCCGACTGGGACAAGCCCGTCGGGCACTGGATCGATGCGCGCCAGGCCGTCTACGTGCTCGGCAGCAAGCGCCATGGCTCCATGGGCCCCACGGCCGGCAGCTTCGCCGACGAAGCCGGCGCCCAGGCTTTCGCGCAGCAGTGGGGCGGGCGCGTGCTGCGCTACGCCGAGATCAAGCCCGACATGGTCGACCTCAGCGGCGGCGCGCTGCACGACAGCCGCATGTGATGGCTAAGGGCTAGGCTATGCGCGAGTAGACGCAGGTGTCGCGCGGATGGCCGTCGACGCCCAGGGCCTCGTTGCGCAGGATGCCTTCCAGCTCGAAGCCACTGCGCTCAGCCACCGCGCGGCTCTTCGCATTGCGCGGGTCGCAGCGGATCTCGACCCGCCGCGCCGCCAGCTTGTCGAAGGCCATGACGGTCAGCAGCTTCACCGCTTCGCTGACATGGCCCTGGCCGGCAGCCTCGGGGCGGATCCAGTAGCCGATCTCGAAGCGCCGCACCGTCCAGTCCATGCGGTGCAGGCCGGTACCGCCGAGCAGGCGACCGGGGCTGCCGTCAGGCTTGCGGGCATAGATCTGGAAACACAGGTCGCGGCGCGCGATGAAGTCGGCCTGCATCTTGCGCACGACGGTTTCGGAGATCTCCGCCGTCGGCGCTTCCTGGGCCCAAGGCATCCACGGCCGCAGGTGCGACAGCGACTGCGTGATGACGACGGCGAACTCGGCGCCCAGGCCCGGGTGCGGCGCCAGCAGCACCGTGCGCTCGCCGTCCAGGCGCTCGGGGACGTCGAGGAGGACGGGATCGATGGGCTTGTTGCTCATGCGGTCACCACCTCCACCGGCTTGGGCAGCTCACGCACGCCCCGGATGACGGGGTGGCGCCAGGCCATGACCGCCAGCAGGCAGGCGCCGACACCCGAGAAGGCCAGGGCCGAACGCAGGCCCATATGCTCGCCCAGCCAGCCGCCGATGAGGGCACCGGGACCGGCGGGCAGCAGGATGAGCCAGCGCATGGTGCTGGTCATGCGGCCCAGCATGGGCGCGGGCGTGACGGCCTGGCGCAGCGACAGGAAGTTGATGAAGATCAGCACGGCGCCGACGCCGAAGGCGAACAGCATCAGGCCGAAGCTGACGACACCCAGATGACCCGTCGGCGCCAGCGCCAGCTGCAACCAGCCGACGCCGCAGGCCGCATAGCCCAGCACCAGGCAGGGCCCCGGCCCGATGCGGCGGCTGATGCGGTGGCCGAAGATGCTGGCCAGCACGGTGCCGGCGCCCAGGGCGATATAGGACGCTCCCACGGTCTGCGGGCTCAGCTGCAGCTCGCGCGTGGCGAACAGGATCTGCACGACCAGGGCCGCGTTGTGAAAGAGCTGCCAGCCGCCGGTGGCCGTGGCAAGACTGACCAGCAGCTTCTGCGAGCGCACGAAGCTCAAGCCCTCCTTCAGCGAGGCCCAGAAGGCGCCGCGCGTGGCCGACAGCTGCTCCTTGACGCGGATGCCGCGCAGGATGAGGGCGGAGGCCAGCAGCGCGAACGCGTCCACGGCCAGGGCCAGGGGCGCGCCGAGCAGCTTGATCAATACGCCGGCCAGGCCGGGTCCGACGACTTCGGCGCCCGAGCCGGCCAGCGCGTTCTTGGCATGGGCCTCGACCAGGCGCTCACGCGGCACCACCTGGGTCAGCACGATCTGCGCGGCACTGCCCGCCGTCGTGTGCACCGTGCCGAGCACGAAGCCGACGACATAGAGCCAGCCCATGCTCAGGGCACCCATCCAGGCCGCCAGCGGCACGGAGGCCACCGCGAAGGCGAGCAGGGTCTCGCCGGCCACATAGACCGGCAGTTTGCGCATGCGGTCCAGCAGCACGCCCGAGGGCAGGGAGAACAAGACGAAGGGCAGGATCTCCATGGCCTGCAGCAGGCCCATCTGGGTGGGACTGGCATTGAGCAGCACGGCCGCCGTCAGCGGCAGGGCCAGCATGGTGACCTGGCCGCCCAGCGACGAGATAAGGATGGACGACCACAGCCGCCGATAGACCGCATCGCGCAGCAGGTCGCCGGGCGCGAGGGTGAAAAACTGGATCAGACGAGACCACATGGCTAGGCTCAACTCAGGATCACTCGACACGCGGGCAGCGCCCGCGCGGACAAAGCAACGCGCTAGAGCGCGGTCAGTCGAGGTCGAGGAGCTTGGTCATGCAGCGCATGCTAGCAGCGCAGGCCGGCGGCGTCTCGTGCCAAGCGTCATAGGTGACGAATCACCAATTCCGCATAGCCCGTCGCCGGATCGAAGGCGCGGGACAGCGAGCCCGTCTGCAGCGGCGCGACCAGCAGCTCGGCCGTCGTGTGCACCTCGCAGCCAGCACAGACATGACCGCCGAGCACGCGCCCCGAGGCGTCGGACAGGCTGGCGTGAAGGTGGGCGCCATCCGGCGTCAGGCTGCCGCTCAGCGTCAGGATCTCCAGCGGCCCTTCGATGCGCGTCGGCCCCGGTTCACCGGCGAAGCGCAGCTGTGCATGGGCCAGGCTGCCGATGCCGGCGACGACAAAGCCGGTGCGCGCCAAGGCTTCCAGCGCGCCGCGGAGGTCGGCGCCCGGGTTCAGGCGCAGCGCTTCCATGCTCACCAGCCCACGGCCGCACCGTCGCGGCGCGGGTCACTGGCGGCCACATAGCCCTCGACACCTGGATCGCCCAGGCGCCAGATGAACTGGCCGGCGCCGAAGTCCTGGTAGCTGTCGTGGATGTCGCCGATCTCGTGGCCGCGCGCGTGCAGGGCTTCGATGGTGGCCGCAGGCATGTGCGGCTCGACATTGATCGACAGGCCTTCGTTGAAGCGCCAGCGCGGCGCGTCGCAGGCGGCCTGGGGGTTCTGGCCATGGCTCAGCATGCGCACCAGGGTCTGCAGATGGCCTTGCGGCTGCATGTTTCCGCCCATGACGCCGAAGCTCATGACGGGCGCGCCGTCCTTCGTCAGGAAGGCAGGAATGATGGTGTGGAAGGGCCGCTTGCCCGGCGCGACCTGGTTGGGATGGCCGGCTTCGAGCGTGAAGCAGTGGCCACGGTTCTGCAGGCTGACGCCGTAGCCCGGCAGCACCAGGCCCGAACCGAAGCCCATGTAATTGCTCTGGATGAAGCTGACCATCATTCCCGACTCGTCGGCCGCGGTCAGGTAGATGGTGCCGCCCTTGATCGGGTTGCCGGCGCCGAAGACCTGGGCGCGCTTGGGGTCGATGAGCTTGGCGCGCGAGGCGAGGTAGCCGGGGTCGAGCAACTGCGCCGCGCTGACCGGCATGGCGCTGGGCTCGGCAACATAGCGGTAGACGTCGGCGAAGGCGAGCTTCATGGCCTCGATCATCAGATGCTGGGCTTGCGGGCTGTCGACGGCATGCGCCTTCACGTCCCAATGCTCGAGCAGGCCAAGCGCCATTTGCGCCGCGATGCCCTGGCCGTTGGGCGGGATCTCGTGCAGGGTGTGGCCGGCAAAGTCCTTGGCCAGCGGTGTGACCCATTCGGGCTGGTAGCTTGCAAGATCGGCTTCGGTCAACGCCCCACCGGTCTCGCGCGCGAAGCGGGCCAGGGCCGCCGCGATCTCGCCGCGATAGAAGGCCTCGCCCTTGGATTCGGCAATCAGCTTCAGGCTGCGCGCCGCATCGGCGAAACGGAACAGCTCACCGACCTCGGGCGCGCGGCCCTGCGGCAGGAAGGCCTGCGCAAAGCCTGGCTGCGAGCTGAGCTCGCTCAAGGCCGAGGCCATGGCCCACTTGCCTTGCACGATGGGTGGCACCGCGTAGCCACGCTCGGCGATCTCGATGGCCGGCTGCATCAGGTCGGCGAACGGCAGCTTGCCGAAGCGCTCGCTCAGGGCCATCCAGCCGCCGACGGCGCCGGGCACCGTCACCGAGCCCCAGCCGCGCTTGGGCATGACCTGACCCCCAAAGAACTCCGGCGTCCATGCCGCCGGCGCGGGACCCGAGGCATTGAGGCCATGCAATTGCCGGCCATCCCACAGGATGCAGAAAGCATCGGAGCCGAGGCCATTGCTGCAGGGCTCGACGAGCGTCATGCAGGCCGCGGCGGCTATTGCCCCATCGACCGCATTGCCACCCACCTGCAGCACGCGCAGCCCGGCCTGGGCCGCGAGCGGATGCGAGGTCGAGACGATGTTGCGCGCGAACAGCGGGCTGCGGCGGCTGGGATAGCCCGCCTTCCAGTCGAAGGTATTCATGAGAGTGGATTCTGGCCGTTGTAAGGCTTTGCAACCGGGTCAACGCGGCGCTTCGAGGCGTCGTTGTGGTCACAAGCTGTCGACAAGCCGAACCGAAATCTCAAACCACCCTGGAGCCCTCAAGATGAACACGCTGAAGACCACCATCGCCACCGCCCTCATCACGCTCGTCTCGGGCGTGGCCCTGGCGCAGAACCCGACCCCGGCTGCGACCCCCGCCCCGGCTGCTGCCGCGAAGACCGCTGCCACCACCACCGTGGCCCAGGCCGCGACGCCGGCTCCGGCCGCGACCCCGGCCGCCAAGCCCGCTCCCGCCGCTGCAACGACGACCACTGCGGCTCCCGCAGCTGCCGCCGCCCCGGCTGAAGCCGCCAGCAGCGCCAAGCACGCCGGCAAGCATCATGGCAAGAAGCATGTCGCGGCCGCCAAGACCGACATGCCCGCCAAGACCGAGACCAAGACGCAGTAAGCGCATCAGCGCTCCGCGCAAGGCCGCAGCTCGCAAGGGCTGCGGCCTTTTCTATTGCTTCAACGGATCGGGCTCATTTCCTTCAGCGCCTTCACGGCGCCGGCGCCCATGGCGGCGCCAAAGCGCTTGGCCAGGCGCTCCGCGACGTTGTCGCGCGGCGTGTAGTCGATGACATCCTCGGCCTTCACGACCTCTCGGGCCACGTAGTCGAGGTTGCCGAAGTGGTCGGCCAGGCCGAGCTTGACGGCCTGCTCGCCGTTCCAGAACAGGCCCGAGAAGACCTCGGGCGTTTCCTTCAGGCGCTTGCCGCGGCCTTCGCGCACGACGGCGATGAACTGCTGGTGGATCTGGTCCAGCATCGCCTGGGCATAGCCGCGCTGTTTGGCCGTCAGCGGGCTGAACGGGTCCAGCATGCCCTTGTTCTCGCCGGCCGTCAGCAGGCGGCGCTCGACGCCGACCTTGTCCATCAGGCCGGTGAAGCCGAAGCCGTCCATCAGCACGCCGATGGAACCAACGACCGAGGCCTTGTCGACATAGATCTCGTCGGCCGCCGCGGCGATGTAGTAGGCGCCCGAGGCGCAGATCTCCTCGACGACGGCATAGACAGGCTTGTCGTACTGCTTCTTCAGCCGCTTGATCTCGTCATAGACGATGCCGGCCTGCACCGGGCTGCCGCCGGGCGAGTTGATGCGAAGCACGACGGCCTGGGCCGCGTCGTCCTTGAAGGCGTCCTTCAGCGCGGCCAGCAGCAGCTCGGCGCTGGCCTCGGTGTCGGCGGCAATCTCGCCGCGCACCTCGACGAGGGCGGTGTGAGGTGCCGTCGTCGGCGAGACATGCTTACCCTGCAGCCACAGGCTGTAGACCAGCAGGCCGATCAGCGTCAGCCAGAACAGCCGGAACACGGTGCGCCAGCGCCTCTCGACACGCTTTTCCTGCAGGAACTCGCGTGCGAGCTGGGCGAGCAGAGCCTCATGCTGAGGCGCCACGATGGGTGGCGGCGCGGGCACGCCCACGGGCTCTTGCATGGGAGGCGGCAGGGAATCGTCGGAGGTGCTGCTCATGTCAATCTTCAAAAGCGGGTTTGGTGTCGCGCGTGGGGTGCCAGAAAACTTCACCGTCGCGCTCGGTCAGCTCGATCTTGGTCAGGCGCCCGCGGTTGCAGGGGCCCATCAGGCATTGGCCGGTCAGCGGGTCGTAGACGGCGCCATGGATGCTGCACATGATGTAGCGCTTGTCATGGTCCAGGAACTCGCCTTCCTGCCAGTCCATCTCGGTGGGCACATGGGCGCAGCGGTTCAGATAGGCCACGGCCCGGCCGTCGAAGCGCAGCGCGAAGGCACGCACATGCTCGCGCCACTGGATGACGTCGAAGCTGACGGCCTTGCCGCGCTCTTCCAGCTCGGAGGAGGCGCACAGGCGCTGCGGCGGCTTGACCTCTTGCTCAAGCATGTTGCAACAGCCAGTCGTGCAGCTCGCGCGTGGAGTGGGCGACGAACAGCGGCTTGTGCTCGGCAAAAGTCTCGTGGTCGTGGGCGCCGAAGCTGACGCCCACGCTGGGCACGCCGGCGTTGGATGCCAGCAGCAAGTCATGCGTGGTGTCGCCGATCATCAACGTGCGCTCGGGCTCGACCCCGAATTCGCGCATCAGCTCGTTGAGCATCTGTGGATGCGGCTTGGAGCGCGTCTCGTCGGCCGTGCGCGTGCCGTCGAACATCTTCGTCAGCTCGGCATGGGCCAGCACCCGGTCCAGGCCCACGCGGTTCTTGCCAGTGGCCACAGCCAGCCAGTGGTGGCGGGCCTTGAGGGCCTGCAGCATCTCCAGCGTGCCCTCGAACAGCGCCACCTCGTGCTCGGACGCCAGATAGTGGTGGCGGTAGCGCAGGCCCAGCTCGCCATAGCGGTCGTGCGACAGGCCTGGCACCACGTGCTCCAGCGCATCGCGCAGGCCCAGACCGATGACGTATTTGGCGCGCTCGAACTCTGGCTCGGGCTCGCCGATGTCGACGGCGGCACGCTGGATGCAGCGCGCGATCAGCGCAGTGGAATCGAACAGGGTGCCGTCCCAGTCGAAGGCAATCAGGTCGAAGCGTTGGGGGCGGGTGGTCATGGAGGGATTGTCAGCTGTCAGCCTTTTCGCCTTCTGCAGTCAACGGCTCTCGACGCGGCGAAAGCGCAATTGCTGACCTGGCACTGGCTCCAACCGGCATGGCTGACGAATACCTTCGACAGCCGGCTCGGTGAATAGCCGAACTGAGAGTGCGTCATGCGCAACCCCCGACCCCACCAGGACGTGCCAGATGCTCTCGTAGCGCGCTGCCGAATCGTCCGGATCCACGCAAAAAGCTTCGCTCAGAACGACAGCGACCGGATCGCAGGCGTTGGGAAGGCCTCGCATGTACCTTGGCTGATACGGGACCGTGGCCCCACGCGCCCAATCGGCGAAATGTGGTCTCCACTGATCAAACTGCTCCTGATCTACGCCCGCGGCCTCAAACGCTTGTGCGACGAAGCAGGCCTTGGCCGGCCCGGCAGCGTCGATAAGCCTATCGAACGCGTCGAGTTGGCCGCGCCGGCTCGCCGTGTAAAACAGCCAGTGCGGTCCTGGCCCGCCCGCGATCATGGGCTGCTCTCCAAAGTTCGTCATCAACCCGGGCTCGAGCAGCCGCCGCTCGATCACCGGCCAAGGCAGCCCACTGTTGGCCATCTCGTGCGCATATCCGCCTCGTTCTTCGAGAGTCAACGCCGCAAGCTCCCAGCGCCGTTGGAATCGCTCGACATCAGGATCCTCCGCTTTCGCCCACAGGTGAAGCAGCCACCCGCGCCGAGTTTCTATTCCAACCCTTTCCAAGGCTTGATCAGCCAACCAGTGAAACAGCTCGGTGTGTCGAGTACACCCTTGCGCTTCACCGCAGAGCGCCGCAATCGCCATCGGCATCGCAAGTAGGTCCCTTCCCCGGCCGGACAGCCGCTGCCAAAAGGCCGGTGGCGTAGGTGTGGCGCCGTCGACGTAACGCCCCATCTCTTCGGCCCACGCAAATAAGATTGAGCCTTCTCGCAGATAGCACCACACATCATCCGCAGCACCCGCGTCCGCCCACAGCGCATCGCGATGCCGAGGCCGAGCCCTTGCGGACGTGCGCAATGGCTTCAACTCAACAGCCAGCTTCAACCCAAGCCGCCCTAGCCGCTCGCGAACGACTGACAGCCGGCGCTTCGTCAGCGCCATGTCTGCGTTCTTGGCAGGCCATACGTGCACGGCCAGTTCGTTCGTCGGGCACTGCGCAGCCCGCACCGCCAACTCGTCCAACGCCGCAAAACCATCGCGCGTCAGCCGGTCCGTCCGAGCCTCGAATCGCAAGGGAATCGGATCGGGCGGCATGATGGACATGGCGGCAACCGGCGAGCCCCCGACAGCCGCCATGGCAACGACAGCGACTCGACTCAGCCACTGAACCACCCAGCGCAAGTTCATCTGGCCGCTCTAACAAGGTCCAGGCAAGCTGCAGGCAGCGGCGCGTCACAAGTGACCGTTTCACCAGTCGCCGGATGCTGAAACTGCAATCGCCGCGCGTGGAGGAACATCCGATCGAACTTGGTCGCTCCTCGCGCCAGTTCGCGGTTGCGCTCGAAGTCACCGTACTTGGGATCGCCGACGATCGAATGCCCGGCCTGCTGCAGATGGACGCGGATCTGGTGGGTGCGCCCGGTCTTGATGGTCACGTCCAGCAGGCTGAACTGCGGCGTGCGCTGCACAACCTTGATCAGGCTGATGGAGCGTTTGGCGTCTTCCTCACCTTCCTTGCCCGGGCGCACCCAGCGCTCGCCGTCGCTGCCGACGAACTTCACCAGCGGCACGTCGATGACCTTGAGCTTGGCCGGCCAGTCACCCCAGACCAGGGCCGCATAGGTCTTGCCGGTCTCGCGCTCGCGCAGCTGGTCCTGCAGGTTGACCAGGGCGCTGCGCTTCTTGGCGATCATCAGCAGGCCCGAGGTTTCCTTGTCGAGGCGATGCACCAGTTCCAGGAACTTGGCCGTCGGTCGCGAGCGGCGCAGGGCCTCGATGACGCCATAGCTGACGCCCGAGCCGCCGTGCACGGCGACGCCGGCCGGCTTGTCGATGACGAGCAGGTGTTCGTCCTCGAAGATGATGGGGAATTCGCGTGCCGGCGCGGCAGGGGCTTCGGCCTTCTCGGGCACCCGCACCGGCGGGATGCGCACCTCGTCGCCGATTTCCAGCCGGGTGTCGGCCTGGGCCCGGCCCTTGTTGACCCGCACTTCCCCCGCGCGGATGACACGATAGACATGGGTCTTGGGGACACCCTTGAGCTCGCGCAGTAGAAAATTGTCCAGGCGCTGGCCGGCCGATCCGTCGTCCACGATGACGCGCCGGACTGCGGGTTTGTCCGTACTCACGGCGGCCGCCGACCCCGTGGCAGGGGCGGTATTGCCTGCCCCTATAATCCTTTTCACCACGTTGCTGCCGTAAGTGTTTGATTCTTTTGATTTTAGCGGCGGTAACGCGGGGCTCGAAGGGCTTGCCCCTCGAACCACAACAGGCGATGCAACGCATCCTGCAGCCGACAGGCAGTTTCCCCAAGTGAGACGGCGGTTGGCGACACGGTGTGGCAGAGCGATGACACCCGGAACCCACCGGCCTCTCTTCAACGGCCTTGAAGCCCAAAGAGATCCGGTTGCCGAACAAGGTTTTCAAGGTGCGAGAAAGCGCGGCCTGATTCAACGACCAGGCCACAACAGCTCGCACCAGCGTCCAGCCCTCCTTCGCGGATGAGCCCTTTCCTCCCCCACCCGCTGCGCCCCGCCGCGCGACCCCAGCCAGAAGCTGCGGTGGTCGCCTGGCCCGGCGCGCTCGCGTTGTTCACGCGCGGCTGGGTCGAGGCAGGGCTTCCTCGTGACATGACGGCCTGGTCGCATGCGCCAACGCCGCTCGGCGTCTGACCCCGCGTCAGAAACCCGAGCGGTCCAGGGCACTCCTTCCACGGTTCCACGCTGTCGCTCGTGCGTCTTGAACGCCACCTTTCGAGGTGGCATGACGTGACGCGTTCCTGCACGGGACGCGAGGAGTGATGACATGAAACGCATGCTGATCAATGCGACGCAGCCGGAAGAGCGGCGCCTCGCGATCGTTGATGGCCAGAAGCTGCTGGACTTCGAGACCGAAATCGAAGGCCGCGAGCAGCGCAAGGGCAATATCTACAAGGCCGTCGTGACGCGGGTCGAGCCCTCGCTCGAAGCCTGCTTCGTCGACTACGGCGAGGACCGCCACGGCTTCCTGCCCTTCAAGGAAATCTCGCGCCAGTTCTTCCGCGAAGGCACCGACGTCAAGAACGCGACCATCAAGGACGCGATCAAGGAAGGCCAAGAACTGCTGGTCCAGGTCGAGAAGGAAGAGCGCGGCAACAAGGGCGCCGCCCTGACGACCTTCGTGTCGCTGGCCGGCCGCTACCTCGTGCTGATGCCCAACAACCCGCGCGGCGGTGGCGTTTCGCGCCGCATCGAGGGCGAGGACCGCGAGGAGCTGAAAGAAAACCTCGACCAGCTCGAGTACCCCAAGGGCATGTCCCTGATCGCCCGCACCGCCGGCATTGGCCGCTCGGCGCCGGAGCTGCAGTGGGACTTGAACTACATGCTCAAGCTCTGGACCGCGATCGACGACGCGGCCAAGGGCGGCAAGGGCGCCTACCTGATCTACCAGGAATCCAGCCTGGTGATCCGCGCCATCCGCGACTACTTCACGTCCGACATCGGCGAGATCCTGATCGACACGGACGACCTGTTCGAGCAGGCCCACCAGTTCATGAACCACGTGATGCCCGACCAGGGCCATCGCGTGAAGCGCTACCGTGACGACGCGCCGCTGTTCAGCCGCTTCCAGATCGAACACCAGATCGAGACGGCCTTCAGCCGCACGGTGAACCTGCCCTCGGGCGGCGCCATCGTCATCGACCACACCGAAGCCCTCGTCTCCGTCGACGTCAACTCCGCCCGCTCCACCCGCGGCGGCGACATCGAAGAGACCGCCACGCGCACCAACCTCGAAGCGGCCGACGAAATCGCCCGCCAGATGCGCCTGCGCGACCTCGGCGGCCTCATCGTCGTCGACTTCATCGACATGGAGGAGAGCAAGAACCGCCGCGACGTCGAGCAGCGCCTGCGCGACGCCCTGCGCCAGGACCGCGCCCGCGTGCAGTTCGCCTCCATCAGCAAGTTCGGCCTGCTGGAAATGAGCCGCCAGCGCCTGCGCCCGGCCCTGAGCGAAGGCAACCACATCACCTGCCCGCGCTGCAACGGCACCGGCCACATCCGCGACACCGAGTCCAGCGCGCTGCAGATCCTGCGCATGGTCCAGGAAGAGGCCATGAAGGACAACACCGCCGCCGTGCACGTGCAGGTGCCGGTGGAAGTGACCTCCTTCCTGCTGAACGAGAAGCGCACCGAGATCACCAAGATCGAGCTCAAGCAGCGCGTCACCGTGCTGCTGGTGCCCAACAAGCACCTCGAGACGCCGAACTACAAGCTGGAGCGCCTGCGCCACGACGACCCGCGTCTGGAAAACCTGCAGGCCAGCTACACGATGATCGAGGAGCCGGACGACGAGGTGGGCATCACCCGCCGCGACGCCGGCGAAAAGAAGAACAAGCAGGAGCCCGTCATCAAGGGCATCCTGCCCGAGCAGCCGGCGCCGCTGCCGGCACCGGCGCCCGTCGTGGCGCCCCCGCCGCCGGCTCCGATCGTGGCTCCGCCCCCGCCGGCTCCGCAGGCCCAGGGCTTCTTCAGCCGCCTGTTCAGCTTCTTCGGCGGCGGCACGCCCGCCCCGGCGCCCGTGGCAGCCGTCGAAGCCAAGGCCGCAACACCGGCCACGACCGACAAGCCCAAGCGTGAAGGCGGCCGTGACGGCCGTCGCGACGGTGGCCGCCGTGGCGAACGCGGTGAGCGTGGTGAGCGCGGTGAACGTGGCAACGAACAGCGCGGCCAGGGTGGCCGCCGCGACGGCAAGTCCGGCGAGGGTCGTGGCGAGCGCGGTGAACGCGGCGACCGTGGTGACCGCAACAAGCGCACCGAAGCTGGCGGCGACAAGCCCGAGCAGCAGCAGCGTCCGGAGCGCGGTGAGCGTGCCGAGCGCGGTGATCGCGGTGGTGAACGTGGTGAGCGCCAGGAACGTGGTGAGCGCCAGGAACGTGGCGAGCGCCGCCCGCGTGGCGAGCGCCAGGAACGCCCGGCCGCCGAGACCATCGCCGCCCTTCCGATTGCCGCTCCACTGAGCGATGACCTGGCCGCTGTCCATGACGCTCCGCCCGCCTTCGTCGACAGCCAGGCCGAAGCCGCCCTGCCCCCGACCGGAGACACGCCGGTCGGTGAAGAGCGCCAGGGCCGTGGCCGCCGCCGCCGCCGTGGTGGTCGCGACCGTGACGACCAGGCCGCCGCTAACGTCGACGGCAGCACAGAAGCTGGCGCCGAAGCACCCGCTGAAGGCAATGAAGCTGCTGCAGCCGAGGCGGCTCCGGTCGCCGAAGGTGATGACGCCGGCGAAGGCCATGGCCGTGACGGCCGTCGCCGCGGCGGTCGCAACCGCAATCGCAACCGCCGTGAGGAAGGTGGCGTCGAAGGCCAGGAGACCGCCGCTGCCGGCGAGGTCGCCGCGGCCGACGTGGCTGCCCCGGTGCAGAGCTCGCTGATCGAGGACGCGATGGCCAGCGCGGCCGCTCCGGCGCCGGCACCGGCCCCTGTGGTGGCCCCGCCGCCGCCCGCCCCGGCTCCCGCACCGGTCGTCGAGGTCTTCAAGCTGCCCATGGGCGAGCTGCAGGCCATCGCCGAAGGCGCCGGCCTGCAATGGGTCAACTCCGACGCCGACAAGATCGCTGCCGTCCAGGCCGCCATCGCCGCCGAGCCCGCGCCGACTGCGCTGGGCCGCGAGCCGGCAGCCGTCGTCATCGTCGACGAAGGCCCGCTGGTGCTCGTGGAAACCCGCAAGGATCTGAGCCAGGTGAAGCTGCCTTTCGAGGCATGATCCACACAGGCTGACAAGCTCCCCCTGAACGCCGCCGGCCACAAGCCGCGCGGCGTTTTCAATTGATGCGCAACTCCCAAGGCCACGCATGACCACGACCACCGCGAACACCCACGCGCCCACCGCGGCGGCCAAGATGCCGCCCCAGATCCCCTACATCATCGGCAACGAAGGATGTGAGCGCTTTAGCTTCTACGGCATGCGCAACATCCTGACGGTCTTCATGATGACCAGCCTGCTGCTGGCCATCCCCGAAGACCTGCGCAAGGCCGAGGCCAAGGAGGTCTTCCACACCTTCGTCATCGGCGTCTATTTCTTCCCGCTGCTGGGCGGCTGGCTGGCCGACCGCTTCTTCGGCAAGTACCCAACCATCTTCTGGTTCAGCGTCATCTACTGCGCCGGCCACGCCTGCCTGGCCCTGTTCGACGACAACATCCGCGGCTTCTATTTCGGCCTGTTCCTGATCTCGCTGGGCTCGGGCGGCATCAAGCCGCTGGTCAGCTCCTTCGTCGGTGATCAGTTCGACAAGCGCAATCAGTCGCTGGCCCAGAAGGTCTACGACGCCTTCTACTGGATCATCAACTTCGGCAGCTTCTTCGCGTCGCTGCTGATGCCCGTCATCTTGAAGGCCTATGGCGCCAGCGTGGCCTTCGCCCTGCCCGGCCTGCTGATGCTGGCCGCCACCCTCATCCTGTGGAGCGGCCGCCGCCAATACGTCCACCAGCCGGCGCGCGGCGCCAACCCGCACAGCTTCCTGAAGGTGGTCTGGACGTCGCTGAAGGCCGGTGGCACGGGCGCGGCTGTCGCGGCCGTCGGCGTCGTCGGCGCCTGCTACGCGCTGAGCCGCTACGACGGCCTAGGCCTGGTGCCGGCCGTCTGCCTGGCCCTGGTGCTGGTGATGGGCTTTGGCGGCGTCGGCGCCGCCATGCAGCTGGAGCGCGCCCGTGCCGTGCATCCGGACGAGGCCGTGGACGGCGTGCGTGCGGTGCTGCGCGTGCTGGTGCTGTTCGCCCTCGTCACGCCGTTCTGGTCGCTGTTCGACCAGAAGGCCTCGACCTGGGTGCTGCAGGCCGACCAGATGGCCAAGCCCAGCTGGTTCCAGTCGTCCATGATGCAGGCGCTGAACCCGGCGCTGGTGATGATCCTCATCCCCTTCAACA
Source organism: Roseateles sp. FW305-36 (assembly GCF_058787015.1). NCBI lineage: Bacteria > Pseudomonadati > Pseudomonadota > Betaproteobacteria > Burkholderiales > Sphaerotilaceae > Roseateles > Roseateles sp. FW305-36. The sequence continues at coordinate 111,458 of NZ_JBYSZK010000013.1, forward strand.
ACCTGGTGCTCTATCCGGCGCTGGGCCGCATGGGCCTGAAGGTGACGGCGCTGCGCCGCATGGGTGCGGGTATCGCTCTGGCGGGCGTGGCCTGGATCTTTGCCGGCATGCTGCAGCTGTGGCTGGACGCTGGCCAGACGGTCAGCATCGTCTGGCAGATGCTGCCCTATGTCGCGCTGACCCTCGGCGAGGTGCTGGTCTCGGCCACCGGCCTGGAGTTCGCCTACAGCCAGGCTCCGCTGTCCATGAAGGGCACCATCATGAGCTTCTGGAGCCTGTCGGTGACCATCGGCAACCTGTGGGTGCTGCTGTCCAACGTCAGCGTGAAGAGCCCGGCGGCCCTAGAAGCGATCAAGTCCACCGGCTACAGTGAGACGGCCTGCCTGATGTTCTTCTTCGCCGGCTTCGCGCTGGTGGCGGCCATGCTGTTCGCCCTGGTCGCACGACGCTATCCGATGCAGGACAACTACCGGATTTGACGACTCGCCGTGAATAGCCACCTTGGTTTCGGCGTCGGGGTCAGTAAGCTGCGCCGGCCATGACTGACGCACGCTCCCCCCGCCCCTACGTCGATCCCACCCAGGTCGACCACGACCTGCCGCGCCTTCCGGCCCAGCCGGCGCCAGAACCCGCCGCCTGGCAGCAGGCCTCGAACCGCACACGCCCCGCCGCCACGGCCAGCACGGCGGGCACGACCAGCCCGGCTCCCAAGCCCAAGCGACAGCCGGTGGTGCGGGAATCGCGGCGGGGCTATTTCGCCCGCCACTGGCATGGCGAGATGAGCCTGGTGCGCAGCTACTGGGTCAACAACATCCTGGTGGCCACGCCGCTGGCCTTGCTGCTGACCGGCCTGATGACCTGGATCAGCGTCAAGGGCGACTCCCTGCAGATCAGTGCCATCGTGCTGCTGCTGGGCGTGCCGATGCTGATGTCGCTGGATGTCTGGTGCATCGTCGGCGGCTGGCGCTCCGCGGCCCAATACCTTCGCGAGGACGGCTCCGCGCTGTGGGGCTGGCTGGCGCGCCTGACGCTGGCCCTGGGTGCCCTGCAATTGCTGGCTTCCATCGTCTTCGGCTTCCTGCCCCGCGTGGGCGAGTACTGGTCCATGGCCCGCGGCGTCGATCCGCTGGGGCAGGCCAAGTTCACCATCTCCCCCGACGGCCGCAGCCTCAAGCTGGAAGGGGTCATCGGCATGGGCGACGGCGAGCGCCTGCGCCGGCTGCTGGACAGCGAGGCCGCCCACGAGCTCAAGCGCGTGGAATTGGTCTCGCCGGGCGGGCGCGTGCGTGAAGCCGAGCGTATGGCCTCGGCGATGAAGGCGCACGGCCACGCCAGCCGCGCGGTGGGCACCTGTGCCAGCGCCTGTACGCTGGTCTTCCTGGCCGGCCAGCCGCGTCATCTCGCGCCGGCGGGCGAGCTGGGCTTTCACCGCGCCTCCACCGGCACCTACAACCCGGTGTTCGAGGAGCTTGCCAACCAGCAGCTGGCCAAGACCTACACCGAGCTGGGCCTGCCCCAGCCCATGATCGACAAGACGCTGCGCACGCCGTCGCGCAGCATGTGGTTCGTGCCGCGCGAGGAGCTGCTCACCTATTCGCTGATCGCGCCGCCGCCCCGCACGCTGGCCATCCCGCTGCCGGATGCCAAGGCCAAGCCGACCGATCTCAATGACGCGCTGCACATGCACCCGGTCTGGGAGGCCCTGGACCAGCGCATGCCCGGCACCGTAGACGAAGTCGCCCAGCGCATGTGGGAGGCCCGCGCGGCCGGCGCCACCGACGCGGAGGTGCAGGCCCTGGCGCTGCCGACCCTGGCGCGCCAGATGCCGGTCCTGATCACCGGCACCGACCCCATCCTGCGCCGCCGCTACGCGCAGCTGGTCGCCGAGCAGCTGAAGGCCCTGCGCGCGGCCGCCGGCACTGGCACGGGCGTCTGCCGCGATTTGCTCGATGGCCGGCTGAGCGCGCGCCCGCACTTGCCGGAGGAGCTGCAGGCCCAGGAAGCCCAGTGGATCCGCGAAGCCGCCGAGGGCACGCCACCGCGCCGCCAGACCAAGCCGCCCAGCGCCATCGAGATGGAAGTGCTGGCGCGCTCGGTGGGGCCGACCGCCCTGGGCATGCTGTCGCACCTGTGGGCCGACATCCCGGACGCCACCAAGCCCGGTCCCAGCTGCGACCCCGCGATCGCGATGCTGGACCGCCTGCAGGCCCAGCCGCCGGCCCGCCGCGACCTCGCCACGCGACTGCTCTTCGAAGCATCGCGCTGATCAGGAACGCATAAGTCCGCTCGGGTGAAATTACCCAGGCGGGCTCACGCCGACCTGGCTCCCGCTCCTTCTACGATGCCGCCCGGCTGCCAGCCCGGCGGCTTTTTCTGGAGTTGCACGTGATCCTCGCTTCCCCGCTGCGCCCGCTGCTCGCGGCTGCCCTGCTTGGCCTGAACCTGAGCGCCATCGCCGCGCCGCCCCCGGCCTCCATCGTCTTCGACACGACGCCCCGTGCCGGCCAGCACCAGCGCCAGCTGATGGACATGCAGGCCGTCATGAAGATGCGCGTCGAAGCCGGCGCCGCGGCCACGGACGAGCAGCGCGCCAAGATCGCCCAGGCGGGCGAGCGCATGGCCCAGATGGGGCCGATGAAGATGTCCATGCAGATGCAGCAGACCCTGCAGGTGGGTCAGGCCGATGCCGAAGGCTGGCTGCCCATGACGGTCACCACCGGCGGCAAGGGCGTCCAGCTGGAGGTGGGTGGCAAGGCCATCCCGGTGCCCAATCCGACCAAGGCCGACGTCGGCTTCGTTGCCCGCTTCAATCCGCGCGACTTCGCCTTCGAGGTTCGCGAGGTGCAGGGCTCGCCCGAACTCAGCGACATGATGCGGACCCAGGGCCAGAACACGATCAGCCAGGCCCTGCAGCTCTTCAAGTCGCTGAAGGAGCGCCCGCTCAAGGTGGGTGACAGCATCGATGTGCCGCTGACCATGAATCTGCCCGTCCCCATGCCCGGCGGCGCCGGCGCCATGGACGGCGTCGTGCACTACACCCTGGCCCGCCTGGAGCGCGGCGTGGCGCACTTCGACCTGTCCATGGATCTGAAGCTCGACATCAACACCCCCGTGCCCACGCCGCCCGGCGCGGCCTCGGCGCCGCAGGGCGAAGCCGCTTCGGCGCCAGCGACACCGCCCCAGACGGTGCACATGGTCATCAACGGCAGCGGCAAGGGCAAGAGCTCGCTGCGCCTGGCCGACCGCCTGGCTCTAGCCACCCAACTCGACATGGACATGCAGATGACGATGGACATGCCCGACAACGGCCGCATGCTGGTGGACATGAACATGGTCATGCAGTCCAAGGGCGAGTCGCTGGCCAGGCCGGCCGCGACGAAGAAGAAGAGCTGAGCGGGCGGCGGCCGGGCTCGAACTAAGGCGCCGCGGTTTCCACGATGACGAAGGCGACGGCGTAGTCCTGCTCGTCGCTGACCGTCACATGGGCCCGCAAGCCGCGGGCCGCGAACCATTCGGCCAGCGCGCCATGCAGGGCGATCTCGGGCTTGCCGCTGGCCGCCTTGACGACCTCCATGGCACGCCAGGTCATGGGCATGCGCATTCCCATGCCGATGGCCTTGGAAAAGGCCTCCTTGGCGGCGAAGCGCGTCGCCAGATAGGCCTCGCCGCGCGCTTCGACCTTGGCGCGGCGCTCGCGGAAGACCGCCAGCTCGTGCGGACCCAGCACCTTCTCGGCAAAGCGCTCACCGCGCCGCGCCAGCGTCTCGCGGATGCGGCGGATGTCGCAGAGATCGGTGCCGATGCCGTAGATCATGGGAAGGCGACGACCTCGTTGTCTATGGCCTGGCCGTCGAGCATGAAATGCGTCTGGCCCACGACCTGGCCGCCTTCGCGCGCATAAAAGCGCAAGGCGCCGGTATTGCCCACCCAGACGCTGAGCCACAGGCCTTCGCCGGGCCAGGTTTCGCGGGCCGCCTGCAACAGCAGCGAGCCCAGGCCGCGACCGGTACAGGGCGGCGCGACATAAAGCCTCTTCAATTCGACCTGCGATGCTGTCGGCACCGGTGCAGTCGCGCCGCGCGCAGCCTGGGCGAAGCCTTGCAGGGCGGCGCCCTCTTCGAGTACCCAGAGGGCCTGCTGCGGGTCGGTCAGCGCGCTCTCGAAAGCGGCCGGCGTGAACGACTCGTCCAAATAGCTCAGAAAGCGCTGCTCGACACCCTCGAGGGCATAACTGTCCAGCCACACCCACCGGGCCAATGCGGCCAGGCGGGGTGCATCGTCCGCCCGGGCGCGGCGCAGATTCATGCGTAGGCCGTGGCGATGACGAGCTGGTAGGCGCGCACCGTCTCGGCATAGCCCAGCTCGAGCGCGTCGGCGATCAGCGCATGGCCGATGGAGGCTTCGAGCACGCCCGGCACATGACGCAGGAAAAGGCTGAGGTTGTCGCGGTTCAGGTCGTGGCCGGCGTTGATGCCGAGGCCCACCTTGAGCGCGGCCTCGGCTGTTGCCGTGAAACCGGCCAGCACGGCGTCCTGGTGCTCGGTGCCGAAGGCGCTGGCGAAGGTCTCGGTGTAGAGCTCGATGCGGTCGGCGCCCAGTTCGGCCACGGCAGCCATGGCCGCCGGGTTGGGATCCATGAAGAGGCTGACGCGCACGCCGAGGTCCTGGGCTTCCTGGATCAAGGGCTTCAGGCGGCCGGCGTCCTGCGGCAGCGTCCAGCCATGGTCCGACGTGAACTGATCTTCCGAGTCCGGCACGAAGGTGACCTGGTGGGGGCGGTGCTTGCGCACGAAGTCCATCAGGTTCTGGGTCGGATTGCCCTCGATGTTGAACTCGGCCTGGGGCCAGTCCTTCAGGAAGGCGGCGAGGTCGTCGACGTCGCCGGCGCGGATGTGCCGGGCATCGGGCCGCGGGTGCACGGTGATGCCCTGGGCGCCGGCCAGCAGACAGGCTTCGGCGGCGCGCAGCACGCTGGGGATGCCGAGATGGCGGGTGTTGCGCAGCAGCGCGACCTTGTTGACGTTGACCGACAGGGCGCAGCGGTGGCCGGCGTGGGCGAGCGGGTTCATGAGGTCAAGAATCGAGCAGTTGTTGCACGTCCACCAGCAGCGCGCGGGTGCGCAGCGGCTGGTGTCCCAGATGGTAGTGGAGCAGCCCGCGTAGCGTCGTCTTCAGGGTTTGCGGTGCCGCAGCGCAGGCCTGGCGCAGCGCGGCCATGCTGCCGTGCAGCAGCGCGGCCTGGAGCTGGATCAACAGCGCGCCGGGCAGGCTGGCGTCGCTGGTGGGCGGGATGAGGCCAGATTCGGCCGACAGCTGATAGCGGCGCGCCGGGTCTATCGGCGCCTGGGTGGGCGTGACGACGCTGAGGTCGGGCAGCAGGCCCAGTTCGGCCAGCAGCCGGATCTCGAAGGCGCGCAGCACCGAGTCGCCTTCGGCCAGGTGGGCGAGCGTGTCGGCATAGGCGTCGAAGAGCGGCGGGTGCGGGTCGTGGCGGGCCAGCAGCTTGAGCAGCAACTCGTTCAGGTAGTAGCCGGAGAACAGGGCCGCACCGCTGGGCAGGGTGGCACCCCCGCCCCACTCGGCGCTGCGCAGGGTCTGCACCTCGCCGCCATCGGCCGAAGCCGATTTCCCCGGCTTGCTCAGGGAGACGTTGATGCGCTGCAGCGGCAGCAGCACGGCGCGCAGCTGGGAGTAAGGCCGCTTGGCGCCCTTGGCCGCGACGGCGATGCGGCCGAATTCGCGCGTGAACAGGTCGAGGATGAGGCTGGACTCGCTCCAGTCATGCTGGTGCAGCACGTAAGCCGGCTGGACCGAAGGCGGGCGAGGGCTCACTCGTAGCCGTAGCTGCGCAGATGCTCTTCGGTGTCCGCCCAGCCCGAGCGCACCTTGACCCATAGCTCCAGGAAGACCCGGCCGTCCATCAGATGCTCCAGCTCCTGGCGCGACTCCGAGCCGATGCGCTTCAGGCGCTCGCCGCCCTGGCCGATGATCATGCCCTTGTGGGCATCGCGCTCGACGACGATGCTGGCGCTGATGCGGCGCAGTTCGCCTTCCTCTTCCCATTTGTCGATGACGACCGTGGAGGTGTAGGGCAGCTCGTCGCCGGTCAGGCGGAACAGCTTCTCGCGGATGATTTCGCTGGCGAGGAACTTCTCGCTGCGGTCGGTCAGCGCTTCCTCGTCGTAGAACCAGCCCTGCTCAGGCAGATAGGGCTTGAGGATCTTGAAGAGGCGGGTGACGTCGGACTCCTTCTTGGCCGACAGCGGCACGAATTCGGCGAAGTTGCGGCGCTCCTGCATGCCCTTGAGCCACGGCGCCAGTTCGGCGCGGCGGTGCACGGCGTCCAGCTTGTTGGCGATCAGAACGACGGGCTTGTCCTCGGGCAGCAGGCCCAGCACCTTGGCGTCGTCCAAGCCGAAGCGGCCGGCCTCGACGACGAAGAGCACCAGGTCGACGTCGGCCAGCACGCCATGCACGGTGCGGTTCAGCGTGCGGTTCAGCGCGGCGTTGTGCTTGGTCTGGAAGCCGGGGGTGTCGACGAAGACGAACTGGGCCTCCTCGACCGTGCGCACGCCGGTGATGCGGTGGCGGGTGGTCTGGGCCTTGTCGGACGTGATGCTGACCTTCTGGCCCACCAGGGCGTTCAGCAGCGTGGATTTGCCGACGTTGGGGCGGCCGACGATGGCGATCAGGCCACAGCGCTGCGGTACTTCGGAAGCACTGGAATCAGGCTTGGGCTCGGTGGTCATGGTTTGCCTCGTTCGGCGGTCAGTCTATCCAGCAGGCGGCGGGCGGCCTCCTGCTCGGCGGTGCGGCGGGAGCGCCCTTCGCCGAGTTCAGCCACGTCCAGGGCCGGCACGGCGCATTCGACCTCAAAGGTCTGGGCATGGGCCTGGCCGCGCGTCGCGACGATACGGTAGCTTGGCACGGCGATGCGGCGGGCCTGCAGCCATTCCTGCAGCGCGGTCTTGGCGTCCTTGGCGAAATCGCCGGCACTGCTGGCCGTGGCGATGGTCTCGCCCAGCAGGCGGCGCACGATGGCCAGGGCGGCGTCATAGCCGGCGTCGATATAGGCCGCGCCGAGCACGGCTTCGACGGCATCAGCCAGGATGGACGGCCGCTGCGCGCCGCCACCACGGGCCTCGCCATCGGACATCTTCAACACGCCGGGCAGGCCCAGGGCCAGGGCCAGCTTGTGCAGGCTGTCCTCGCGCACGAGGTGGGCCCGCACCCGCGTCAGGTCGCCTTCGTCGGAGCCGGCATAGCGCTCGTAGAGCAGGCTGGAGACCGCCAGGCTCAGCACGGCGTCGCCGAGGAATTCCAGGCGTTCGTTGTGGTCGGCGCCATAGCTGCGGTGGGTGACCGCCCGGGCCAGCAGTTCAGGCCGTTGGAAGCGGTGCCCCAGGCGCTGCTGCAAGGCCTCAAGGGCGGCGCTCATCGAAGTGGGGGCAAGGTCAACGCGACTTGCCGTGGTACTTGATCAGCAGGTAGACCGGCCCGAAGAGGTCGACCTCCTTGTTCCAGGCGAACTCAATGACGACCTTGTCGTTGGCGTCCTTGGTGACCACGAGATCAGCGCTCGTGAGGCTCTGGATGGAGTATTCGACCTGCGTGGCCCGGTCGAATTCCTGGCGCACCTGGGGCACGGTGGACGGGTTGCCGGCCGCGATGCGGTCGACGACACGCTGCACGGTGTAGTACTCCAGCACCGTCGGGAAGACTTTCATGCCGACCACGGCGGTGACGGCGACGATGATGCCCCAGAACAGCAGGCCGAACAGCGTGACGCCACGCTGGCTGCGGGAGGGGGCGGAAGGAGAAAGGCGGCGGCAGCTCATCTGGTGCATCAATTGAAGAAGGTACCGATGCGCTTGAGGTTACCGAAATTCATCCAGACCAAGAAGGCCTTGCCGACGATGTTTTCATCCGGCACGAAGCCCCAAAAGCGGGAATCGCGTGAGTTGTCACGGTTGTCGCCAAGCATGAAGTAGTGGCCGGCCGGCACCTTGCAGGTCACGCCTTCGATGGTGTAGCGGCAATTCTCCTGGAAGGGGAAGGGGCCGTCGGCACGGTCGGCACGGAAAAAGGTCTGGGCTTCGGGCTGCACGAGGATCTCGTGTTCCTTGTCGCCGAGCTTTTCCAGGAAGCGGGGGCGGTAGACGCGCGGCGAACCGCTGTCGTCGTAGAAGTTGCCCAGGGGCTGGGTCGTCGCCAGCTGGCCGTTGATGTAGAGCTTCTGGTTGACGTAGCTGATCTCGTCGCCCGGGATGCCGGCCACGCGCTTGATGAAGTCGGTGCTCGGGTCCTCGGGGTAGCGGAAGACCATCACGTCGCCGCGCTTGACGTCGTTGTTCGGGATGATCTTCTTGTTGATCACCGGCAGCCGGATGCCGTAGTGGAACTTGTTGACCAGGATGAGGTCGCCCACCAGCAGCGTCGGCACCATGGAACCCGACGGGATCTTGAAGGGCTCGAACAGGAAGCTGCGCAGCAGGAAGACGACCAGGATGACCGGGAACAGGCCGGCGGTCCAGTCCAGCCACCAGGGCTGCTGCAGGATCTGCTGGCGGGCCGGCTCGACGTCGCCGTCCACCCGGGCGATGCCCTGGGCGGCCAGGGTCTCGCGGCGCTTGGCGTCGTTGTCGACCAGGGCCTGGGCCGCCGCGCGGCGCGCCGGGGCGAAATGGAAGCGCTCGGCCAGCCAGTAGAACAGCGTGACCGCCGTCAGGATGAAGAGCAGCAGCGCGAAGTTGCCGCTCCATCGACCGGTGTACCAGCCGCCCAGATAGGCCACCAGGGCCGCGTACAAAACGCCGGTCAGAACACTCATCGATTGAAAGGGCATGGGGAGTTAATCGTCGACTTGCAGGATGGCGAGGAAGGCTTCTTGCGGCACTTCCACGGAGCCGATCTGCTTCATGCGCTTCTTGCCGGCCTTTTGCTTTTCCAGCAGCTTGCGCTTGCGGGTGATGTCACCGCCATAGCATTTTGCCAGCACGTTCTTGCGCAACGCCTTGATGTTCTCGCGGGCGATGATGTTGGCGCCGATGGCGGCCTGGATGGCCACGTCATACATCTGGCGCGGGATCTGCTCGCGCATCTTGGCGGCCACGCCGCGGCCACGGTACTGGCTCTGGCTGCGGTGCACGATCATCGACAACGGGTCGACCTTGTCGCCGTTGATCAGGATGTCGACCTTGACGACGTCGGCGGCGCGGTATTCCTTGAACTCATAGTCCATGGAGGCATAGCCCCGCGAGACGCTCTTCAGCTTGTCGAAGAAGTCCAGCACGATCTCGGCCAGCGGGATCTCGTAGGTGAGCATGACCTGCTTGCCGTGATAGGCCATGTTGAGCTGCACGCCGCGTTTCTGGTTGGCCAGCGTCATGACGACGCCGACATAGTCCTGCGGCATGTAGAGGTGCACCGTGACGATGGGCTCGCGGATCTCGCGCATGGCGCCGATCTCGGGCATCTTGGACGGGTTCTCGACCTGGATGACCTCGCCAGTGTTCAGCTCGACCTCATAAATGACGCTGGGCGCCGTCGTGACGAGGTCCTGGTCGAACTCGCGCTCCAGGCGCTCCTGCACGATTTCCATGTGCAGCAGGCCGAGGAAGCCGCAGCGAAAGCCAAAGCCCAGGGCCTGGCTGACCTCGGGCTCGTAGCGCAGCGAGGAGTCGTTGAGGCTGAGTTTTTCCAGCGCGTCACGCAGCTGGTCGTACTCGCTGGCCTCGGTCGGGTAGAGGCCTGCGAACACCTGGGGCTGGATTTCCTTGAAACCGGGCAGGGCCTCGGTCGCCGGGCCGGCGTTGTTGGGCAGCTTCTTTTCCAGCGTGACGGTGTCGCCGACCTTGGCCGCGGCGAGCTCCTTGATGCCGCAGATGATGAAGCCCACCTCGCCGGCCTTCAGGCCTTCGCGGTTCTCGCTCTTGGGCGTGAACACGCCCAGGTGATCGATCGGGTAGACCGTGTTGGTGTTCATCATGCGGATGCGCTCGCCCTTGCGCAGCTCGCCGTCCACCACGCGCACCAGCATGACGACGCCGACGTAGTTGTCGAACCAGGCGTCGATGATCATGGCGCGGGGCGGCGCCTCGGGGTTGCCGCGCGGCGCCGGCATGCGGGCGATGACGGCCTCGATGATCTCGTCGATGCCCATGCCGGTCTTGGCCGAGCAGGGAATGGCGTCGTCGGCATCGATGCCGATGACGTCCTCGATCTCGGCCTTGGCGTTGTCGGGGTCGGCCGACGGCAGGTCCATCTTGTTCAGCACCGGCACGACCTCGACGCCGAGGTCCAGGGCCGTGTAGCAGTTGGCCACCGTCTGGGCCTCCACGCCCTGGGAGGCATCCACCACCAGCAGCGCGCCCTCGCAGGCCGACAGCGAACGGCTCACTTCATAAGAGAAGTCGACGTGGCCGGGCGTGTCGATCAGGTTGAGGTTGTAGACCTGGCCGTCCTTGGCCTTGTACTGCAGGGCCGCGGTCTGCGCCTTGATGGTGATGCCACGCTCGCGCTCCAGGTCCATCGAGTCCAGCACCTGCGCTTCCATCTCGCGATCGCTCAAGCCTCCGCAACGCTGAATGATGCGGTCGGCCAAGGTGCTCTTGCCGTGGTCGATGTGGGCAATGATGGAGAAGTTGCGGATGTGGTTCATGGAAATCGTGGGCACGCCAACGGAGTCAGGCACAACGGCGAAGGCCGTTCCAGCGCAAGGTCACATCGCCACGCGATATGAAGCTTTGATGCGGCGTGCTACAGCTAAAAAAAAGGCACGTCGAAGAGGCGACGTGCCTTCCAACAAAAGGTATGGCAACTGCTTGTTGGGCTTCCATTGTAGCCAAAAGGCCCCAGCGGGAAGCCGCACCAGCATTGGTTTTCCGGCCGTTGCAGGCTGCCAACAAGGATTTTAACCACAGCTTATCCACAAGTTCTTGTGGATCGCCTGTGGAAGAAATACCGGTGTCATGAGCGGCCTTCGATTCCACCGCCGGACACCGCTTTCTCGGGCGCGTCTCACCTTGATTTTAGCGGGTGGCGAGAACAATCCGGGCCTAAACATCGAAGTTAGCCGGCGCCAACTTCTCAAAACGGTGGACAACTTCAGCCGCCGGCGGGTCTGGGTTTGCCACATCGCGGAAAGCCCGAGGCGGCGGCTGAGGTTTTGCGCTAGATCAGCGGGCCGGCTTCAACAGCACGAAGCTGGTGAGGTCGTCCCGTCGCACGACGAGGTTGAGGGCCTTGTTCTTGTCGGCCTTGGCCACCTGTGCCTGGAAGGCCTTGACCGTGGCCACCTCGACGTTGTCCACCGACAGGATGAGGTCGCCCTCGCGCAGGCCGGCGCGCGCGGCGGCACCGGCGGCGCTGTCGACCTTGACGCCGGACTTGAGCTTCATCTCCTTGCGCTGCGCCTCGGTCAGCTCCGACAACTTCAGGCCCAGGGCCGCACTGGCGCCGGTGGCGGCAGGCGTTTCCTTCTCGTGCGCGCCCTCGGCCTCGGCCTGGGTCCGCTCGACTTCGCCGACGGTGACGACGACATCCTTGTAGCTGCCGCGGCGGAACACGGTCAGCGTGACCTTCGAGCCGGGCTTGACGGCCGCGATCATGCGACGCAGGTCCAGGGCCTTCTCGACCACCTTGCCATCGACCTTGGTGATGACGTCGGCACCTTCGACGCCGCCCTTCTCGGCCGGGCTGCCGGCCGTCACATTGCTGACGACGGCACCGAGCGGCTTGGCCAGGCCGAGGGCCTCGGCCTCCTCCTTGGTGATGTCGCGCGGCAAGACCCCCAGGAAGCCGCGCACGACACGACCACCGGCGCGCAGCTCGTCCGCCACCCGGACCGCATCGGCGATCGGGATCGCGAAGGAGATGCCCATATAGCCGCCGTTCTGGCTGTAGATCTGCGAGTTGATGCCGATGACCTCGCCACGCATGTTCACCAGCGGGCCGCCGGAGTTGCCGGGATTGATGGCCACGTCGGTCTGGATCAGCGGCAGCAGGTCGCCGGTGTCGCGCTGCTTGGCGCTGATGATGCCGGCCGTCACGGTGTTCTCGAGGCCGAAGGGCGAGCCGATGGCGATGACCCATTCGCCGACCCTGGCCTTGTTGCTGTCGCCGATCTTGACAACGGGCAGGCCGGTGGCTTCGACCTTGACGACGGCGACGTCGGAACGCTGGTCGGCACCGATCAGCTTGGCCTTGAGTTCGCGCTTGTCGGTCAGCGTGACGATGACCTCGTCGGCGCCCTGCACGACGTGGGCATTGGTCAGCACATAGCCGTCGGCGCTGAGGATGAAGCCGGAGCCGACGCCACGGCGCATCGGGCCATCGTCGTCCGGCGTGCCGCCACCGCGAGGCCCACCGCGGCGCTGGTTGGGCACGGGGATGCCGAAGCGGCGGAAGAACTCCTGCATCTGCTCGTTCATCTCCGCCTGGCCCTCGGTCATCTTGACCTTCTCGGCGGTGCGGATGTTGACGACGGCCGGGCCGACGCGCTCGACCAGTTCGCTGAAGTCCGGCAGGTCACGGGGCTGGGCGGCGGCGGGCGCCTGGCCCAGCGCAAGAGCGAGAGCCAGCGCGGTGCCGGAAAGCAGCAGGCGCGAGCGCGCGGGAGTCGGACGGTTCTCAGCGTGCATATCGGGTTCCGGCAGGCAATGGGTCAGGCAGTTGGGGGCAACGCAGCCAGGCTCAAGGATGGACTTGCGAAGCCGGCGGTTCCGGCAGGGTCAGGTTCCAGTCGATGGTCTCGGGCGGCGCATCCGGCAGGGTACGGCCTGCGGCGGTCTGCGCAAAGCTCAGGCCGCCAAGTCCCTGCGCGCGCGGTGTTGCAATCGGTGCAGCGGCGACTTCGGTGTCCACGGCGGGAGCCGGCCGCAGCAGGCCGACCACCAGCGCCATCGCGACGAAGCTGGCGGCAACGCCCAAGGGCGCCCACCAGTCGCCGCGGCGCGAGGGCGGGGGCGTCTCGGCCGGCAACTGGGCATGCAGCGCGTCGAGCAGGGCTTCAGGTTGCCGGTGCAATTCCGGCAACTCCGCCGAGCGCAGGCCATCGCCAGCGGCATGCCACAGGGCCCAGCGTTCGCGCAGGCCCGGATCGCTGGCCCAGGCGGCGTTGACGCGCGCCCAGTCCGCCGGCGTCGCGCGACCGTCCATGACTGCGGACAGGGCTTCGTTCAAGGCGTCGTCGGGGCTCACCATCGCCGCCCTCCCCCGCCGCCACCCAGCAGCGGCCGCAGCCGCGCGGCAACGGCTTCGCGCGCGCGGAAGATGCGCGAGCGCACGGTGCCCGGCGGGCAGTCCATCAGATCGCCGATCTCGTCGTAGCTCAAGCCATCCACCTCTCGCAACAGCAGCGCGCGGCGCTGGTCCTCGGCCAGGGCTGCGACGGCATCGTCCAGTTCCCGGGCCAACTGGCGCCCCGCGAGCAGTGCTTCCGGGGTCGCATCGTCGCTTGGAGCCGCCTCGGTGCCGAAAGTTCCCTCATCGTCATCCAGGGATTCGACCGGCCGCTGGCGGGCGCGGTGGCGCTTGGCGGCATTGATGGCGATGCGGTAGATCCACGTATAGAAGGCACTCTCGCCGCGAAAGGCCGGCAGGGCGCGGTAGGCGGCCAGGAAGGTTTCCTGGCAGAGATCGGCCACGTCAGCGGGGTCGCGCACGCTGCGCGACAGCAGGCGCTCGACGCGGCGCTGGTACTTCAGCACCAGCATGTCGAAGGCGGCGCGGCTGCCCGACTGGGCTTCGCGCACCAGCAGGATGTCGGCGTCGGTCGTCATCGCTGCGCCGCTCCGGCGGGTGCGGCGAACAGCGTCGCCCGAATTGCCGCCCAGCTGGGTTGCTGGGCCCGCGACAGCGGCAGCCAGGCGCCGAGGTCGATCAGCACGGCGAGGCGCACCTGGGTGTCGTCGTCTTGGCCGGGCTCGGCCAGCCACCAGGCCTGGCCATCACAGCGCCGGCGGCGCGGCAGCACGGCGGCCGCCCGCCAGGCCCAGAAGGCAGCGATGGGAATGGCCAGCAGCGCCGGCCAGGCTCGAGGCTCATGGCTGAGGGCCCATGCCGCCAGGCCGCTGGCCGTCAGCGCCACGATCATCGCGACGACGGCCTGCATGGCAGGCTGGGGCTGCAGATGCACGACAACCGGCGGCGTGCGACGCATCGCCGGGGTGCGGCGTCGTCAGACGCGCTTGAAGATCAGCGTGCCGTTGGTGCCGCCGAAGCCGAAGTTGTTCTTCGCCGCGACGTCGATCTTCATCGGCCGCGCCTCGTTGGCGCAGTAGTCCAGGTCGCACTCGGGGTCCTGGTTGAAGATGTTGATGGTCGGCGGGGCGACCTGGTCGCGGATGGCCAGGGCCGTGAACACCGACTCGATGCCGCCCGCGCCGCCCAGCAAGTGGCCGGTCATGGACTTGGTCGAGCTGATGACCATCTTCTTGGCGTGATCGCCAAAGGCCAGCTTGATCGCGTTGGTCTCGTTCACGTCACCCAGCGGCGTGGAGGTGCCGTGGGCGTTCATGTACTGGACCTGATCCGGGTTCATGCCCGCGTTGCGCAGCGCCGCGCGCATGGAGCGCTTGGGGCCGTCAACGTTGGGCGCGGTCATGTGGTACGCGTCCGCACCCATGCCGAAACCGGCCAGTTCGCAATAGATCTTGGCGCCGCGCCTCTTGGCGTGCTCGTACTCTTCGAGCACCAGCACGCCGGCACCCTCGCCCAGCACGAAGCCATCGCGGTCCTTGTCCCAGGGGCGGGACGCGGTCGCGGGGTCGTCGTTGCGGGTGGAGAGCGCCCGGGCCGCGGCAAAACCGCCGATGCCCAGCGGCGAGACCGCACCTTCGGCGCCGCCCGCGATCATCACGTCGGCGTCGCCGTACTCGATGAGGCGGCCAGCTTCGCCGATCGCGTGCAAGCCCGTGGTGCAGGCCGTCACGATCGCCAGGTTGGGTCCCTGGAAGCCGAAGTTGATGGAGACGTGGCCCGAGATCATGTTGATGATCGAGGCCGGGATGAAGAACGGCGAGATGCGGCGCGGACCGCGGTTCATCAGCTCGGTGTGGGTGTCTTCGATCAGCGGCAAGCCGCCGATGCCCGAACCCACGAGCACGCCGATGCGCTCGGCCTGATCTTCGGTCAGTTGATCTCCGGTGGGGATGCCGGAGTCACGCACCGCCTGGAAAGCCGCCGCCAACCCGTAATGGATGAAGCCATCCATGTGGCGGGCTTCCTTGGCGGGGATGTAGTCCTCGATGTTGAAGCCCTTGACCTCACCCGCGAAGTGACATGCCAGGTTGCTGGCATCGAAGCGGGTGACGGTGGCAATGCCGGAACGACCGGCGAGGATATTGGCCCAACCCTCGGCAACAGAGTTGCCGACGGGACTGATCAGGCCAAGACCGGTGACGACAACGCGACGACGGCTCATGCAGTGCGGATCAGAGTTGCGAGAGAGAAAAAGGCGCTCAGGCCTTCTGGTGCTTGACGGCGTAGTCGATCGCCAGCTGCACGGTGGTGATCTTCTCGGCTTCTTCGTCGGGGATCTCGATGCCGAACTCGTCTTCGAGGGCCATCACCAGTTCCACGGTGTCGAGAGAATCGGCGCCCAGGTCAGCAACGAAAGCCTTCTCGTTGGTGACGTCGGCTTCCGCCACGCCGAGTTGCTCGGCAATGATCTTCTTCACTCGTGCTTCGATATCGCTCATGAAACTCCTCCAGGAGAGGTTTGCAGAAAACAGCCCGGCATTCTACGGGCACTAGATGGACGCCCCTAATTCAAGGCGTCCGGCCAAAATCAGGCCATGTACATGCCGCCGTTGACGTGCAGCTCGGAACCCGTGATGTAAGCACCGCCAGGTGACGCCAGGAAGGCAACCGCCGCGGCGATTTCCTCGGGTGCGCCGAGGCGCCCCAGCGGGATCTGGGCCAGCAGCGCGGTCTTCTGGGCCTCGGGCAGGACCTCGGTCATGTCGGTGGCGATGAAGCCGGGGGCGATGCAATTGACCGTGATGTTGCGGCTGCCGAGTTCGCGGGCCAGCGAGCGCGTCAGGCCGGCCACGCCGGCCTTGGCGGCGGCGTAATTGGCCTGGCCGGCATTGCCGGAGGCGCCGACGACAGACGTGATGTTGATGATGCGGCCGGAGCGCTGCTTCATCATCGGCTTGGTGGCCGCGCGGGCCATGCGGAAGACGGCCTTGAGGTTGGTGTCCATCACGGCGTCCCAGTCCTCGTCCTTCATGCGCATGGACAGCATGTCGCGGGTGATGCCAGCGTTGTTGACGAGGACGTGCAGGCCGCCCTCCTTGGCGACGATGTCGTCCACGGCGGCCTGAGCGGCGGCACCGTCGGTCACGTTCAGCACGATGCCACGGCCGCCGTGGGCCGCCAGGGCCTCGGTGATGCCGGCGGCGCCGGATTCGGACGTCGCCGTGCCGACGACACGCCAGCCTTCGCTGGCCAGGGCCAGCGCGATGGCGCGGCCGATGCCGCGGCTGGCGCCGGTGACGAGGGCGACGCCCTTGGATGTGGATTCAGTCATGGATTCAGCCTCCGCCCAGCAGGGCACGAGCTTCGGCGAGCGAAGCGGGGTCGAAGACGCAGGCGGCCTGCAGCTCACCGTCGATGCGCTTGGCCATGCCGGTCAGCACCTTGCCGGGGCCGGCTTCGATGAGGTGGCCGACGCCGCGGGCCTTCAGGGCCTGCACGACCTCGACCCAGCGCACCGGGCCGAAGGCCTGACGGTAGAGGGCGTCGCGCAGCGCGACGTCGCTGTCGGTCACGGCCACGTCGATGTTGTTGATGACCGGGAAGGCGGCCGCCTGGAACTGCACGGTCGCCAGCTTTTCCTTCAGGCGCTCGGCCGCCGGCTTCATCAGGCTGGAATGGAAGGGTGCCGACACCGGCAGCGGCAAGGCGCGCTTGGCGCCCGCGGCTTTCAGGATCTCGGCGGCCTTCTCGGCACCGGCCTTGCTGCCGGCAATCACCGTCTGCTTGGGGTCATTGAAGTTGACGGCCTCGATGGCCTCGCCAGTCTCGGCGGCAGCTTGAGCGCAGCCGGCGCGGACGGCATCGCCGTCCAGGCCCAGGATGGCGTACATGGCGCCGGCACCGACGGGCACGGCCTCCTGCATGGCCTGGGCGCGGAAGCGCACCAGGGGCAGCGCGTCGGCCAGGCTCAGTGCGCCAGCGGCGACCAGGGCGGTGTACTCGCCCAGCGAATGACCGGCCGCGGCCACCGGCTTGGCGCCCGTCTCGGCCACGAAGGCACGCCAGCAGGCGATGCCGGCCGTCAGCATGACGGGCTGGGTGTTGGTCGTCAGGTCCAGTTGCTCCTTGGGGCCAGCATGGATCAGCGCGCCGATGTCCTCGCCGAGGGCGGCCGAGGCTTCTTCCAGGGTGCGGCGGACTTCCAGGTGATCGCCCCAGGCGTCGAGCATGCCGACGGCCTGCGAGCCTTGGCCGGGAAAGACAACGGCAAAAGGTGCAGTCATGAGATCAGTTCCAGTTGATGCGTCGGCGCAGCCGGCGCCGCTCAATACTTGAGCAGCGCGGCGCCCCAGGTGAAGCCGCCGCCGACGCCCTCCAGCATGAGGGTGTCGCCGCGCTGGATGCGGCCGCTGCGCACGGCGACGTCCAGGGCCAGCGGCACGGAAGCGGCCGAGGTGTTGCCATGCTCGTCGACGGTGGCGATGAGCTTGTTCAGGTCCAGCTTCAGCTTCTTGGCCGTGCCCTGCATGATGCGGATATTGGCCTGATGGGGAATCAGCCAGTCCAGGTCGGCATCCGTCATGCCGGCCTTGTCGAGCACCGAGCGGGCGACCTTTTCGAGCACGCCGACGGCGAGCTTGAACACAGCCTGGCCGTCCATCTTCAGAAAGGGGCTGCCGAGGACCTGGCCGCCGGCCACCGTGCCGGGCGTGCAGAGGACGTCGACATGGCGCGAATCGGCGTGCAACTCGGTCGCGAGGATGCCGGGCTCTTGGCTCGCACCCAGCACCACGGCGCCAGCGCCATCGCCGAACAGCACGCAGGTGGTGCGGTCCTTGAAGTCGAGGATGCGCGAGAACACTTCGGCGCCGACGACCAGGGCCTTGTTGGCCGCGCCGCTCTTGATCATGGAGTCGGCCACGCTGAGCGCGTAGACGAAGCCCGAGCAGACGGCCTGCACGTCGAAGGCGGCGCAGCCGTGCACGCCCAGCTTCTTTTGCAGCAGGCAGGCGGTGGACGGGAAGACCATGTCCGGCGTGGACGTGGCAACGATGATGAGGTCGATCTCTTCAGCCGCCATGCCGGCGGCTTCCAGCGCGGCTTGGGCGGCAGGAAAGGCCAGGTCGCTGGAGGTTTGATCGGGCGCCGCGAAATGCCGGGCGCGGATGCCGGTGCGCTCGACGATCCAGTCGTCGGACGTCTCGACACCGTCGGCCGCGAGGCGGTCGGCCAGATCCTGGTTGGTCACGCGATCGGCCGGCAGGAAGCTGCCGGTGCCGAGGATGCGGGAATAGCGAGGGGTAGAGGTTCCAGTGGGGCTCATGCGGCCTTCGCGACGGAGTTCGCCGCGTTGTCTCCTGCATCGCCTGCCTTGACCTGAAGCGTGGCGACGATGCGGTCGTGGACCCGGTCAAGCAGCCGGTTGCGGGCGGCATCATAAGCGCGGGCCAAAGCCTGCTCGAAGGCGAAGGCATCGGCCGAGCCATGGCTCTTGAAGACCAGGCCACGCAGGCCCAGCAGGGCCGCGCCGTTGAAGCGGCGGTGGTCGACGCGGTCCTTGAAGGCCTTCAGCACGGGCAGCGCGATCAGCCCCGCGATCTTGGTCAGCCAGTTGCGGCTGAACTCTTCCTTGATGAAGCCACCCATCATGGTGGCCAGTCCTTCGGAGGTCTTGAGCATGACGTTGCCGACGAAGCCGTCGCAGACCACGATGTCCGTCGTGCCCTTGTAGATGTCATTGCCTTCGACATTGCCGAAAAAGTTCAATTGGCCCGCCGTGCCAGCGGCGCGCAGCAACTCGGCGGCCTGCTTGATGGTCTCGCTGCCCTTGATGGCTTCTTCGCCGATATTGAGCAGGCCGACGCTGGGCTCTTCATTGCCTTCGACGGCGGACACAAGCGCGCTGCCCATGACTGCAAACTGCAGCAGGTGCTCGGCCGTGCAGTCGACGTTGGCGCCGAGGTCCAGCACCGTCGTGAAGCGGCCGCGCTGGTTGGGCATGACGGTGGCGATGGCGGGACGGTCGATGCCGTCCAGCGTCTTCAGCAGATAGCGGGCCACGGCCATCAGGGCGCCGGTATTTCCGGCCGACACGCAGGCATGGGCCAGGGCCGGGTTGCCTTCGCGGTCGGCCTTGAGCTGCTGGATGGCGACGCGCATGGACGAGTCGCGCTTGCGGCGCAGGGCAACTTCGACCGAATCCTCCATCGTGACGACCTCGCTGGCCGCGACGACGCGGCAACGCGGCCAGGCCGCGGCGGCGCTCAGCGCCTCGGGCCTGCCGACGAGGATGAGTTCGGCAGCGGGGTGCTTTTCGAGGAAGGCGCGGCAGGCCGGCAGCGTGACCGAGGGGCCGTGGTCGCCGCCCATGCAGTCGACGGACAGGCGGATCGGTTCGGGCAGGGGAGCGGCGGTCATTTCAGTGGTTTTCGTGAGCCACAAAGACCAAACCCGGCCCTGCGCGGTACGCAGGCCGGGTCGGCAGATTCATCCATGGTTCGGCGCCGCGCCAGGCGGCACCCGGCACCATCAGGCCGCGTCGGCCTTGCTCTTCAGCACCTTGCGACCACGGTAGAAACCGGTCGGGCTGATGTGGTGACGCAGATGCACTTCGCCGGTCGTCGGCTCGATGGCCGTGCCCGGGGTCACCAGGGCATTGTGGGAACGGTGCATGCCGCGCTTGGAAGGCGACTTCTTGTTTTGCTGAACAGCCATGAAATTCTCCAGAATCTGCGGGGTTTCGGGACGCGACCCCGAGGAGTGAGAACAAGGCTCGAACTCCAGGCCGCAGAAAAGCCCATGAGTGTAGCACCGGATGCGGATTTCGCCAAACCGGCCTATCGAAAGGTGCGAACAAGGCGGTGTGAGCCATGAAGTCAGGCGCTGCCGCCCCGCTTCAGGGCCGCGAGCTTGGCGAAGGGATGGGGACGCTCTTCTTCTTCGGGCTCGGCTTCGTCGTCTGCGTGGGCCAGGGGCTCGGGGCAGACCTCGTGGCGCGGCACCAGCGGCATGGCCAGCAGCAGTTCGTCCTCGATCAGCTCGCGAGCGTCGAGGTGGCGCGGCAGGGCCAGCACGTCGTCGTCGCTGTCGGCGTCCAGTTCTGCAGCCTCGGCCTCGGTATCAACGAAACGGATCCAGCGGTCGATGTCCAGATGCTCCTCAACAGGCTTGAGGCAGCGCTGACAGGTCAGCGCGACCTGGGCCTCGGCGGTGACCTGCAGCCACGTCTGGGCCTTGCCGCCGCGGGGCCGGCGCACTTCGGCGTGCAGGCTCCAGCCCACCGCCGGCCAGTCCTTGGCGGGCGAGTCCGGCGCCGCGGAATCGGCCAGGCGCTCCAGCGAGCTTGCCGGCCATTCGCCCTCCAGACTGGCCCCGTCATGGGCAAAGGCGGCGAGGTCGAGCTTTTCGGGAACAAAGGCGCGCGGTTTCATGGGCTGAAGTTTAGGCGGGGGACAATGACCCGATGCCTTCACTGATCCTCGCCTCGACGTCGCGCTACCGACAGGAACTGCTGGCCCGGCTGCGACTGCCTTTCGAGGCGGTGGCGCCCGAAGTCGACGAGACCGCTCTGCCTGGCGAGGCGCCCGCTGCGCTGGCCGAAAGGCTGGCCCTGGCCAAGGCGCGCGTGGTCGCCGCACGATTCCCCGGCGCCATCGTCATCGGCTCCGACCAGGTCGCCGACCTCGGCGGCGAGGCCATCGGCAAGCCGGGCACGCACGAAGCTGCCACCGCCCAGTTGCGCCGCATGAGCGGGCGTGAGGTCGTGTTCCAGACCGCGGTGGCTGTCGTGGCGCCGGGCCTGGCGGCCATCGAGCGTGCCGAAGTGCGCGTGAGACTGCGCGAGCTGAGCGACGCCGCCATCGAGACCTATCTGCGCGCCGACGAACCCTATGACTGCGCCGGCAGCGCCAAGGTCGAGAGCCTGGGCATTGCCCTGCTGGAAGCGGTCGAATCCGACGATCCGACCGCATTGATCGGCCTGCCCTTGATCCGCACCTGCAGTCTGCTGCGTCGCGCCGGCCTGGAGCCTCTGGCATGACCAAGGGCCGATTGATCCTGATGCCCAACACGCTGGATTTCGGCGTCGACGATTCGCTGGATTTGCGCGAGGTGCTGCCCCAGCGCGTCATCGAGCAGGCGGCCCGGCTCACACATTGGGCGGCCGAAAACGCCAAGACGACACGAGCCCTGCTGAAGCGCGTGGACGCGGTCGCACCGCTGACCCAGCCGCTGCAGTCGCTGCAGATCGCGGAACTGCCCCGCCCGCCCAAGGGCGGCAAGCCCGCCGGCGACGATTCAGTCGCATGGCGCGCTCTGCTGCAACCGGCACTGGATGGCCATGACCTGGGCCTGATCTCGGAAGCAGGCCTGCCCGCCGTCGCCGACCCGGGCGCGCGGCTGGTGGCTGCGGCGCATGACGCCGGGGTCGAAGTTGTGCCGCTGTCTGGGCCGAGCTCCCTGTTGCTGGCCCTGGCCGCCAGCGGCCTGAACGGTCAGAGCTTCGCCTTTATCGGGTATTTGCCAGTGGAAGCTGGCGGGCGCACCGCCCGCATCCGCGAGCTGGAGGCGCTGTCCGCCAAGGCCCAGCAGACCCAGTTGCTGATCGAGACACCCTACCGCAACGAGGCGCTGCGCCAGGCCTTGCTGGCGGCATTGAAGCCCGGCACCCGGCTGTCGATCAGCGTCGGCCTGACCTTGCCCGGTGGCTGGACACAGACCGCCACGGTGGCCGATTGGCGAGCCAACCGCACCACCCTGCCCGACCGCATCCCTGCGGTCTTCGCCATCCTGGCTTAGGACTCGGCCGGGGCCGGCTTCTTGGCGCCGAACAACGCGGCGACCTGCTTCTTGGGCTTGATATAGCTGGACAGGCCCTTGGCGGGGGCGGCCGTCTTGGCTTTCTCCCAGGCGGGCGGCTCCTGGCCACCGGCATTGGCCTCGTAGGGCTTGTCGAAGAAGGGATCCTTGGGCGGCGCCGGCGGGCGGAAGGCGGCGCGCGGCGCGGGTCGGCTGCTGCTGCCCTCGTCCTCTTCCGGGCGCCGACGCTCTCGTTCGCGCTCGAAGCGCGGCGGCCGGCTGTCCTGCAACTCGAAGGGGTCGAGGTCGATCTTGCGCTTGATCAGCTTCTCGATGTCGGCCATCAGGCGCGCATCGGACTTGGTGACCAGGGTGATGGCCAGGCCCGAGGCGCCGGCACGGCCGGTGCGGCCGATGCGGTGGACATAGTCTTCCGCGTTAAACGGCACGTCGAAGTTGAAGACGGCCGGCAGGTCGGCGATGTCCAGGCCTCGCGCGGCGACGTCCGTCGCCACCAGCAGGTCCACCTCGCCGCGCTTGAAGGCGTCCAGCGACTTCAGGCGCTCGTCCTGGGACTTGTCGCCATGCAGGGCGGCCGTGCGCAGGCCGTCGCGCTCGAAGGAGCGGGCCAGGCGGGCCACACCCAGCTTGGAATTGCCGAAGACGATGGCCTGGCGGATGGCGCGTTCCTTAAGGATCTGCTTCACGACGGCGCGCTTGTCGTCGTCGGTGACGCTGATGAAACGCTGCTCGACGGTGGAGGCGGTCTGGTTGGGACGCGCCGTCTCGACCAGGATGGGATCCTGCAGATAGCTCTGCGCCAGGCGCTTGATCTCGGGCGAGAAGGTGGCCGAGAACAGCAGGGTCTGGCGAGCCTTGGGCAGGTAGCTCAGGATGCGCTGCAGGTCGGGCAGGAAGCCGATGTCCAGCATGCGGTCAGCTTCGTCCAGCACGACGTACTCGACCTGGTTGAGGACGCAGTTCTTGGCCTCGATATGGTCCAGCAGCCGGCCCGGCGTGGCGATCAGCACCTCGACGCCGGCCTTCAGCGCGGCCGTCTGCGGCTTCATGTCGACGCCACCGAAGACGACGACCGAGCGCAGGTTGGTGTGCTTGGCGTACTTCTTGACGTTCTCGGCGACCTGGTCGGCCAGCTCGCGCGTGGGCGCCAGCACCAGGGCGCGCACCGGATGGCGGGCCGGCGAGACGCTGGGGTTCTCGTGCTTCAGCATGCGCTGCAGCAGCGGGATGGAGAAGGCGGCCGTCTTGCCCGTGCCGGTCTGGGCGGCGCCCATGACATCGCGGCCCTCCAGGACGATGGGGATCGCCTTGGCCTGGATGGGCGTCATCGTCAGATAGCCGGAATCGGCCACCGCGCGCAGCAGTTTCGCGTCGAGAGGAAGGGTGTCGAAGCGGGCAGGCGCCGCCTCAACGGGCGCCGCGGCTGCGGACTCGGGGGTTTCTTGCATCCGGTGATTATCCCGGATAGCAAAAAAACCGTTCCGACTACTCCGGCCGGGCCACCCGCGGCGGCGATTCGGACCGCGTGTTGAGCACCATCCAGCGCGGCGTGCGGAAGCGGACGATGCGCCAGTAAAGCAGCACGTAGAAGACGACGAACAGGCCCAGGATGATCTGCAGCATGACGGTGTCGTCCCACCAGATCGTGGCCGGCACGACCGAAAGGCTGCACAGCACCCAGAGATAGGGCGCGGTCAGCGCGTTGCGGCGGGTCAGCACGGCGGCGTCGCGGCTGCCGATGGCCCAGCGCATCAGGCGGCGGTAGATGAGGCTGTGCAGGTGGATGCCGTCGGGCATGCCGACCGGACGGCCGCGCACGACCTTGCGGCGGTACATGGAGAACACCGTCTCCCAGACCGGGTAGGCGCACAGCAGCAGCGGGAACATCGGCGAGACCTCGGGATTGCGCACCAGCAGCAGGATGGCGAGTTCCGACAGGATGAAGCCGAGGAAATAGGCCCCGCCATCGCCCAGGAAGATCAGGCCGAAGGGGTAGTTCCACATGAAGAAGCCCAGCACCGCGCCGATGACGGCAATGGCCATGGCCGCAATGAACTGGTCGCCCGCCTGCAGGGCGACATAGGCCAGGCCCGCCAGCATGATGGCCGCGCACATCGAGGCCAGGCCGTTCATGCCGTCGATGATGTTGATGGAATTGGCGACGCCGCTGACGACGAGCAGGGCCAGCACATAGCCGCCGACCACCGTGGAGGCGATCAGGTCCAGGCCCGGGATGGCGGTTTCCTTGATCTGGGCGCCCAGCAGCCAGGCGCCGAGGGCGGCGGCCAGCAGCGTGGCCAGCATGCGGCGCAGCGGGCTGACGCGCTTGGTCAGGTCCTCGATGACGCCGGAGACGAAGGCCGGCACGCTGCAGGCCAGCAACAGGGCTGCCATGCTGCGCATGGCCGGATAACGCCAGGCCAGCAAGGCCGTGCCCACGGAGAAGCCGCCGAAGATGGCCAGGCCGCCGATGCGCGGCACCGGACGCGAGTGGAATTTCTGCGGGCCGGACAGGTCGTCGTCCGCCGACAGAGCGCCGTGCAGGTGCGAGGAACGGATGATGAGCAGCGTCACGGCTGCCGCAATGGCGAAACTCAGGGCGAGGATGGGGAGCATGCGGTTTCGCGGGTCATGGGCGGGAAGCCGGTGTGTCGGTCCATGGGTCGACCCGAGGCCCCAAGTGTAGCCAGTGGTCCTCACAGGCCGCGGCCCCGCCTAGGCGCTGGCTAGAATCCGCGCCGCCTTGGCCGGTCTCGACTTGCGAGACGGAGACAAGCAGTCAATCCATACGAGCCTCGTCAATGAATATCAGTGCGCCCAGGGACCGAACACAGTTTTTGACTGGGATGCTCCGCGGGACGGCCGCGCTGACCCTGGCCGCGAGCCTGGTCCTGCCGGGCCTGGCGACGGCGGCGGACGATAACAACGACCCCAATGCGGTCGGCCCGGTGCGCCTGCTGGTGCCCAACCGCCAGGGCACGAACAGCAGCGCCGACATGCAGCAGGCCGCGCCGCTGACGCCTTCGCAGCGCGAGACGGTGCTCCAGCAGCAACAGCAGATGCTGCTGCAACTGCAGATGCTGCTGCAGCCCATTCCCGGCCAGCCCCTGACCCGGGAGCAGCTCGCCGCCCGCGCCGCTCAGCAGACCGAGTTCGAGCGCTACGTGCAGCGCGCCGTGGGCGACGACATCGAGATTCGGCGCTTCGGTGCCGAGCTGATGACGCCGAACCTGCCCCAGCCCTATGAATTGCAGCAGCCCCAGCAGCAGCAACAGCAGCAGCGCTCGGGCATGGCGGCCATGGGCGAGACCTCGAGCCAGATCCCGTCGGACTATGTGATCAGCGTCGGCGACGAAGTGCTCGTCACGATCTGGGGCGCGGTCGAGGGCGACCTGCGCCTGACCGTCGACCGCGCCGGCCGCATCAACATCCCGCGCGTCGGCCCGGTGCTGGTGGCCGGCGTGCGCTACGCCGACCTGAACTCGACCCTGGAACAGCGCGTCGGCCAGGTGTTCCGCAACTACAAGCTCAGCGCCGCCCTGGGCAAGCTGCGCGGCATCCGCGTCTATGTCACGGGCTTCACCCAGCGCCCCGGCGCTTACACGGTCAGCAGCCTGTCGACCATCGTCAACGCGATGATCCAGGCCGGCGGCCCGTCGGCCTCCGGGAGCTTTCGCAACCTGGAACTGCGCCGCGGCGGCAAGCTCGTCGGCAGCTTCGACCTGTACGACCTGCTGCTGCGCGGCGACCGCAGCGGCGACCGGCTGCTGCAGGCCGACGACGTCATTCACATCGGCCCCGTCGGACAGCAGGTGGCCCTGATCGGCAGCGTCAACCGCCAGGCCATCTTCGAGCTCAAGGCCGGCGAGACCGTCAATGACCTGATGCTGATGGGTGGCGGCCTGAGCGCCGCGGCCGAGCGTGGCCGCGTGGCCATCGAAAGCATGGAGAAGCGCAACGACGGCCGCGTCGCCGAGGTCAAGCTGCCGCAGCAGGGCAATACACCGCTGCAGGGTGGTGATGTCGTGCGAGCCTTCAACGCCCTCGACACCGTGCTGCCGCAATACAAGCAGAACAAGCGCGTTCGCGTGGACGGCGAGGTACAGCGGCCGGGTGAATACATCCTGCCGCCGAACAGCACGCTGGGCGACATCATCAAGGCCGCCGGCGGCCTGACGCCGGCCGCCTTCATCTACGGCTCCGAACTCAGCCGCGAAAGCGTGCGAGTCTCCCAGCAGGCCCAGTACGACCGGGCCCTGCGCGATCTCGAAGGCGAATTCGCCCGCGTCATGGTCAAGCCGCGCGCGACGACCACGCCCGACGACCCGACCACGCAGAGCAACCGCGGCCAGGCCTCGGGCCGCCTGATCGACCGCCTGCGCGCCGTCAAGCTGACCGGCCGGGTCGTGCTGCAGCTGGCGCCCACCGCCAGCAGCCTGCCGGAGCTGGCTGTCGAGGACGGCGATCGCCTGACCGTGCCGGCCCGTCCCACCACCGTGGGTGTGTTCGGCAGCGTCTTCAACACCGGCAGCTATGTCTTCAGCCAGGGCGCCAGCGTCGACGACATGCTGCGCCTGGCCGGTGGCCCCACGCGCGGTGCCGACGCCGGCAGCACCTTCGTCATCCGCGCCAACGGCAATGTCGTCAGCTCGCGCCAGCACAGCAGCGGCTGGTTCAGCTCGGGCACGGGCCTGTCGGCCGTCGCCGCCCAGCCGGGCGACACGATCTACGTGCCCGAAGACCTGACCAAGGTGACCTTCAGCCAGGAGGCGAAGGAGTGGACGCAGATCCTGTATCAGTTCGGCTTGGGTGCCGCGGCCCTGAAGTCCCTGAAGTGAAGAAGAACTCAGCAATGAACAGTTCCAGCACCGAAGCGCCGTCCAGCCTGGCCGCGCGGGATGTCATGGCGGCCTCCGACGACGGCTTCCCCATCGGCGCCGTCCTGGCCGCGCTGTGGCGCCGGCGCGTGATGATGATCGGACTGCCGCTGCTAGCCAGCGGCCTGGCCCTGGGCGGCAGCTATCTGGTGCAACCCACGTTCACCGCCCGTGTCAGCTTCCTGCCGCCGCAACAGCAGCAGGGCGCCGCCGCCGGCGCCCTCGCCTCCCTCGGCGCCCTGGCCGGCATCGCCTCGGTGGGTGCCCGCAATACGGGTGACCAGTACGTGGCCTTCGTCCAGAGCGCAACGGTGGCGGACAAGATGGTCGACCGCTTCAAGCTGATGGACCGCTACGAACGCGAGTTCCGGGTCGATGCCCGCAAGATCCTCACTGAGAACACCCGGGTGTCGATGGGCCGCAAGGACGGCGTCATCTCACTGGAAGTGGATGACCACGATCCCAAGACGGCGGCCGACATGGCCACGGCCTATATCGAGGAACTGCGCACGCTGACGGCCGGCCTCGCGCTGACCGAAGCCCAGGCGCGCCGGGCCTTCTTCGAGCGCCAGCTGCAGCAGGTGCGCGTCAAGCTGACCGAGGCCCAAAAGGCCCTGGCGGCCACCGGCGTCAACCTCGGCGCCCTGAAGGCCGAGCCCAAGGCGACGGCCGAGGGGATCGCCAAGCTCAAGGCCGAGCTGACAACCGCCGAAGTGAAGCTGCAGGTACTGCGCCGCGCCATGTCGGACAACGCCGCCGAGGTGATCGCGCAATCGGGCCTGGTGGCCGCCCTGCGCGCCGAGATGGCCAAGCAGGGGCGCGGCGAAGAGCCGACCGAGCAGGGCAGCTACATCACGGCCTATCGCGACTACAAGTACCAGGAAACGCTGTTCGACCAGATCGCACGCCAGTACGAGATCGCCCGCATCGACGAAAGCCGCGACGGCGGTCAACTGCAGGTCGTCGACCGGGCTGAAGTACCTGAGCGCAAGAGCAAGCCCAAGCGCAGCATCTTCATGCTGGTGGCCTTCGCAGTGACCTTCCTGCTGTGCGCCGGCTGGGTGACGGTGCGCGAGATCAAGGGTCAGGGTCGACCCGCCGCCTGAGCGGCCTGAAGGCCGCGGGCCTCAGGCCAGCGGCTTGTGCCAGACCTTGCGGTTCACGAAGCCGGTGTAGCTGATGATGATGCGCAGGATTTTGTCCGAGACATTGGCCGGCGCGTAGTCGTTCACCAGGCGCAGCAGGCGCTCGTCGCCACGCGGCTGGGTTTCCAGGATGCGCAGGCCGTCCAGCACCCGCTCGACGTCAAAGCCCACCAGCATCACAGACCCTTCCTCGAAGCCCTCGGGGCGCTCATGCACCTCGCGCAGGTTCAGTGCCGGGAAGTTGAGGATGGAGGACTCTTCGGTGATGGTGCCGCTATCCGACAGCACGGTCCGAGCGCCGCACTGCAGCTGGATGTAGTCAAGGAAGCCGAAGGGCTTCATGAACTGCACCTTGGGGTGCATGGCCTGGGTGGCCAGCAGGCCTTCGAGGCGCTTGCGGGTGCGCGGGTGGGTGGAGACGATGACGGGCTCGTCGTAACGCTCAGCCAACGTGTTCAGCACCTTCAGCAGGCGCCGCAGGTTCTCGGGCGCGTCGACGTTCTCCTCGCGATGGGAGCTGACGACGAAATACTTTCCGGCCTCCAGGCCCTGGCGCCGCAGCACGTCCGAGGCGTCAATGCCCGGGCGGTAGTGCTCGATGACCTCGCGCATGGGGCTGCCGGTGACGATGACTTGGTCAGGCGGGAAGCCCTCGCGCAGCAGGTAGTCGCGCGCGATCTGGCTGTAGCTGAGGTTGATGTCGGAGGTGTGGTCGACGATGCGACGGTTGATCTCTTCCGGCACGCGGAAGTCGAAGCAGCGGTTGCCGGCCTCCATGTGGAAGATGGGCACCTTGCGGCGCTTGGCCGCGATGGCCGCCAGGCAGCTGTTGGTGTCGCCGAGGATGAGCAGCGCATCGGGCTGGGTCTGCTCCAGCACCTTGTCGACGTTCTGGATGACCAGCGCGATGGTCTCGGCGGCCGTGGTGCCGGCGGCTTCCAGGAAATGGTCGGGCTTGCGCAGGCCCAGGTCGCTGAAGAAGACCTCGTTCAGCTCGTAGTCGTAGTTCTGGCCGGTATGAACCAGCACATGCTCGCAATGCCGGTCCAGTTGGGCGATCACGCGCGACAGCCGGATGATCTCCGGCCGCGTGCCGACCACCGTCATGACCTTAAGCATCGAGGGCCTCCCGGATCAGGTCCAGCTGCAGCAGCACCTTCTTGACGCCTTCGACGTCCAGCCGGTGGGTGTTGTGTGAGGTGTAGTCGTCGATCTCGGAGATGGCCGTCTGGCCCTCGACGAAATACTTGGCGTAGTTCAGGTCACGCGAGTCGGCCGGGATGCGGTAGTAGCCACCCAAGTCCTCGGAGCGCGCCATCTCCTCGCGCGAGACCAGGGACTCGTAGAGCTTCTCGCCGTGCCGGGTGCCGATGATGTTGATGTCGTTGTTCTTCTTCAGCAGCTGGCGCATGGCCTCGGCCAGGTCGCCCACCGTGGAGGCCGGCGCCTTCTGCACGAAGATGTCGCCGGGATGGGCATGCTCGAAGGCGTACAGCACCAGGTCGACCGACTCTTCCAGCGACATCAGGAAGCGCGTCATCGTCGGGTCGGTGATGGTCAGCGGCTTGCCGTCCTGCAGCTGCTGCAGGAAGAGCGGGATCACCGAGCCGCGCGATGCCATCACATTGCCGTAGCGCGTGGCTGACAGCACCGTCTTGGCCGGATCGCACAGCCGCGACTTGGCGACCATGACCTTCTCCATCATGGCCTTGGACATGCCCATCGCATTGATGGGGTAGACGGCCTTGTCGGTGGACAGCACGACGACGCGGCTGACGCCCTGGGCGATGGCCGCGCGCATGACGTTCTCGGCGCCGATCACATTGGTCTTGACCGCTTCCATCGGATAGAACTCGCAGGACGGCACCTGCTTGAGCGCGGCCGCATGGAAGACGTAGTCCACGCCGCTCAGCGCGTCGTGCACGCTGTCGTAGTCGCGCACGTCGCCGATGTAGAACTTGACCTTGTCGCTCTTCAGGGCGATGCGCATGTCCTCCTGCTTCTTCTCGTCGCGGCTGAAGATGCGGATCTCGGCGAAGTCGGATTTCAGGAAGCGCTGCAGCACCGCGTTGCCGAAGCTGCCCGTGCCCCCGGTGATCAGCAGGACCTTGTCTTTGAACATGTCTTTATCTCTCTAGATTTCAGCCGAAGGCGCGCATCTGGCGCACCAGTTCAGGCCAGGAAGGCGGGGCATAGCCGGTCGCCGCGCGGAAGCGGCTCGAGTCCAGCGAGCGGTCGATGACCAGCTTGTCGTCCGGCGCGATGTCGTTGTCGCGGCCGTATTCGGCCGCCGCGAGCTTAAGCAGGCTGTATTTGTCGATGGGATCGGCCGACACATGCCAGGTGCCGCGCAGCTCGGGACGCGGCACGACGAAGTCCTTCATGATGCGGGCCAGCTCGACGGTCGGGAAGCCCGAGAACACCGCCTTGGTGAAGCCGCGCACCGGTCCGTTTTGCGCCAGGAACCAACCGATCAGGCCATGGGCGCTGTTCAGCTCGTGGCCGATGATGGAGGTGCGCAGGGTGACGGCGTTCTCGTAGTCGACCTCGCCCATCAGCTTGCTGCGGCCATAGAGGTCGCAGGCGTCCGACGGATCGGTCTCCAGATAGCCACCCTTCTTGCCCGAGAACACGCAGTCGGTGCTGACGTGGATGAGGCGGGCGCCGGCCACCTGGGCCAGGCGCGCCAGGCGGTGCGGCAGCAGGGCGTTGATGGGGATGGCCGTCAGCGGGTCGTCGGCCTCGGCGAGCTGCTTGACGACGCCGATGCAGTTGATGACGAGGTCGGGGCGCACCTGGGCGAACAGCCGGGTCAGGCCGTCCAGGCTCTCGACGTCGACGCCGGACACGAAATGCACCGTCGATGCCTTGGCCTGCAAGGCCTTCACCGAAGCGAGGCTGCGCACCGAACCGAACACCTCGTAGGCGGGGTCGGCGGCAAAGACGCGCAGCACCGCATTGCCCAGCATGCCGCTGGCGCCCAGCACCAGCAGGCGCCTCTTGTTCTGATCCATCACACCTTCACTCTCATCAACGGCGTGCCGCGACAGCACGCTCGAAATGTCCCACCAGGGCCCGGGCCAGCCGGTCGGGCTCGTAATGCTCAGCGTAATAACGCCGGCCGGCCTCGCCCATCCCTCGCCGCTGCTCGGGCGTCATCGCCTGCAGGGCCTGCACCGCAGCGGCCAGCGCCCCAGCGTCTTCAGCCGCGCTGGCCAAGCCCGCACCGGCGGTCTGCACGACGCGGGCCCCTTCGCCGTCCATGGAAGCAACGATGGGCCGGCCGGCGGCCAGATAGGCCTGTATTTTGCTCGGAACCGTCCGGCTCAAGGCCGGGCCGCCGGTCAGGCTGACCAGCAGCGCATCCGCCTGCTCGAAGACGGCCGGCATCTGCTCGGGCGGCAAGCGCCCGGCCAGTTGCACCTGGGTCAGGCCGCGGGCGGCCACCTGCTCGGCCAGCCAGGCGTCGCGCGCGCCGCTGCCCACCAGCACCCAGCGCACGCCACTGGCGACGCCCAGGCGTTCTGCGGCGTCGAGGACGCAGTCCAGCGACTGCACCGTGCCGAGGTTGCCGGCAAAGACGATGTTGAAGGCCGACGCGTCGAGCTTGAGGGCCGTGGGCATCTGAGGGCCGGAGGCCGCGCGGTCGCCGGGGTTCTCATGCACCTGCACCGGCGTGCCGCCCGCCATTGCCTCAACGGGGGCGACAAAGGCCGGCGACTGCACCAGCAGCAGGTCGGAGCGCCGGTAGATCCAGCGCACGACGACCGCGACTGCAGCCAGCAGCTTCGGGCTCTTCACGAAGCCGGTGATCTGCAGGCTGTCCGGCCACAAGTCCTGAACCCACACCACCAGGGTCGCACCCTTGAGCCACTTCAGCACGACGGCCGCAATGGCCTGCAGGATGGGGCTGGTGCCGTAGACGAAGATGGTGTCGAAACGCCGGCCACGAAGAGCCCAGGGGCCCATGAGGCAGGCGCAGAACAGGAAAGACAGGTAGTTCAGCACCAGCTTTTTCGCGCCGCCCGTGCCGCGTGGCAGCAGGGGCACGCGGACGATCTCGTAGCCTTCGTGGCGCTCGCTCTGAATGCCACCGACTCGGTAGCCGGGGAAGAGCTGGCCTTCCGGGTAGTTGGGCTTGCCGGTCAGCACCGTGACCTCGCAGCCCTGCTCGACGAGGGACTGAGCGACCTCGTTGATGCGGAAGGACTCGGGCCAGAAGTGCTGGCTCAGCAGCAACACCTTCATGCAGTCTCGGCCAGCAGCGCCTGAAGGAAGTCGGCTGCACGGACGGGCTCGAGTGGCGCTTCGGCCACGCCCAGGAAGCGCTTCACGGCGCGGGCGATCGACGTCGCCGAAGCCGGATCGAAGGTCTGCACCGGTTCGCAGACGTCGCGCACGAAATCCAGCTCGCCGGCCAGGATGGGCAGGCCAGCCTGGGTGGCCTCGATCAGCGGCAGGCCGAATGACTCACCCTGGGAGGGGAAGACCAGAGCCTTGGCATTGCGATACAGCGCCAGCACGTCCTCGTGCGAGCGCGGGCCAAGATTGCTGATCTTCAGGCCGTGCTCGGCAGTCTGCGCCTGCACCCAGGCGGCGAGGCCGGCGTCGCGATCGGACAGGGTCAGTGCCAGCGTCGGGCGCAGGCCTTGCTGGGCGAGCAGCTTCCAGGCCTCGACAAGGCTGCGATGATTCTTGTGGGCTTCGCCATCGGCGACGTAGATGAAGTCCCACGCACCGTCCGCTGCTGCGGCTGCGGCGGCTTCCGGTGCGGGCGGCGCGAAGGGCAGCACGCGGATGTCGACGCGCTGCGGCCCATGCCAGTCCTGCACGGCCCTGGCCATCGAAGGCGTCTGCACCCAGTAGCGCGCGACGCGATGCCGCAGCCTGCGCGCGACGGCCTGCTCGCAGCGCAGTCGCAGCCGGGTCTTCCAGCCGAAAGCTGCCAACGACATCTGGCCCAGGAAGAGGCGGTTCTGCTGAAAAACCCAGACCGGGGCCGCGCTCGCCAGCAACGGCGGCAGCCCGTGGAAGCACAACAGGCGATCAGCGGCCCGGGCCTTCGCTGCGACGGAGAACTCAGCGCTCAAGCGGGAACCGAACTCGGCCCGCACCCATTGCACGCTGGCGCCCGGGGGCGGCGTCAAGCGCGCGCGCGCGCGCTCGTCCAGCCAGGCCTCGAGGGGTCGGGCCGGCGGCCACGCAGCGAGCAGGGCCTGCAACAGCACGAAGCCCCCACCGGTATGGACATTGGGCGCATACAGCAACAGGCGCCCGGCCTGCATCGTCACGGTTCGGAACCTTCGCGCAAGCCTGTCTCGCTTGGGGCCTGAGGCAGCCAGGCGCCCAGCGCCGCCGTGCCAGACCTGCTCGCCAGGCGAGCCGCGATCATTTGTTCCTTCATGACTTTCATTGTCTCATCGCCCCTTGCGAAGCGGCCCGATCAGTCTTTGCGGTCGGGCGCTCGAAACGGCTTCACCATCGTCGTCACAAGACGCAGTGCCGCCACGGAATCAACGATGCCGCCATAGCGGCGCGCCCAGCCGCCGGCACGCGGCACCATCAGGCGCGGTACGACGCGGCTGACTGAATGCAGCAGCTCTTCCAGCGAGGCGCGCGCCATCGCCATGGCGACGCTGCCGCTACCGAAGTGCTGGCGGGCCTGCCCCACGGCATCCAGAATCTCGCGGCGGTAGCTGAAGCAATAGACCAGGCAGCGCACATAGATGCGGGCATAGGTCAGGGCCGTCACGTTCAGGCCGGCCACCTGCATGCCCTCCACCATGGAGTAGCCCCAGACCGTGTAGGGCGAGAAGAAGCGCGGCATCAGCGGGTTCCAGCGCAGGCCTTTGAAACGCTTCAGATAGGGGCTCTCGTCGAAGGGCACACGGTCGGTCCGTGCAGCCCCCGAACCCGCTTCACTTCGCGGCGAGGCGCCGGGAATGAAGAAGGGGAAGTCGAGATGAACGACACGACGCGCCACCATGGCGATCAGGATGGCGCTGTAGATGTCGGGACTGACGCCACCAAACAGCGCGCCGAAGCGCGATTTGGCTTCCATCAGGGTCTCGCGGCGCACCAGGCCGTGATAGATGCGCGGCAGCAGCGACAGTCCGCGGCCGACATGGCGCTCGGCGCGGCGCAATTCCAGTTGCGGATCGACCTCGGTGGCACGGCCAGTGGCCGACCAGACGAAGACCTTGCCGCTGTAGGCCGCCCCGAAGTATTTGGAATCCACACCGGGCCAGTAATAGGCGACGCCGAAGCGATTGCCGTAGGGCACGACGGCATCCACGCCGCCCTGCTTCGCCCAGGCTGCGACCTCCTCGATCTGCGGGCCCACCAGGTCATCGTCGCCGGTGAAGATGACGTAGTCACCCTCGCAGTGCGTCAGCGCGAACTCGAAGTTCTCGACGACGTTGGCGTCCTTGGGGCTGCGGCGGTAGTCGATGCGGCCCGTCGACACCTGCAGGCCGGCCACATGGTCGGCCAGTTCGTTGCCGTCGCTGGAGTCGGCGATGACGATCTGGGCGTTGGGTGCGGCTATGCGCGCCGCCGCGATGCAGGCGCTCGCGCAATCGAAGCGGTTGCGCGTCGGGATGACGATGGACAGCAGGAAGGGGCTGATGCTGCTCATGCGCGCTCCTTCATGGCCCGGCCGCACCAGAACGCCATGGCAAAGAAATCGATCGCGCACCGCAGGGCCCAGGCCATGGCCGCACCCGCGGCGCCGTACTGGTTCGCCAACACAAAAATCAACCCCAGGAACACCGGAAACTCAGCGACGTGGATCTGCGCCGCCACCTTCTGCTTGCGCATCGCGTGCAGGGCCGTGAAGGGCACGGCCGCGATGGCACCGAACACCATGCCAGCCGCCAGGATGGACAGCACTTGATGAGCCTCGGCGGCGAACTTCTCGCCCACCCACAGCGCGAGAATGGGCTGGGCCCATATGCCCAGCACGGCGCAGATGGGCACCACCGCCAGCATCACCAGCCAGGCCGAACGCCACAGCACATTCGAAGCGACAGCGGTCTGCGAATGCGCCTTCACCATGGACGGGAAGGTCGCCGTGACGACGCTGGTCGGGAAGATCCAGAGCTTGGTCACGATCTCCTGGGACACCGCGTAATAGGCCACCACCGCCGGCGAGGCCACGTAGGCCAGCACGAAGCGGTCGACATAGCCCATGAAGGCGCTCAGCAGGCTGCTCAGGGACATCCACCCACCACTGGTGGCCAGGCCCTTCATGACCGGGCGGTCCTGGCGCTGCAGCCACACCCAGGGGAACCAGGATTCGCCGGAGGCCACCGCGTAGGCGATGAGATTGGCCAGCCGCCCCAGCACCAGGGCTGCCGAGATTCCGACCAGCGAAGGCCCCCACAGCTTGCAGACCATCAGCGGCGCGGCAAAGGTCCAGACGCCGATAGGCACGCGTACGGCATTGACCAGAGAGAAGTGCCCGTCGGCTTCCAAGATGCCTTTGTAGCCGTTGGACAGAACAAGGGCGGGCACGCCCAGCAGCATGACGCCACCGGCCCAGAGGGCATCGAGCTTCCACGGCGGCGGGTCGGACTGCATCGCGGTGATCAGCAGCAACAGGCCGGCGACGGCAATGATGAGCACGCTGAGAAAGGTCAGCAGCAGCATGGCATTGGCCACGACCACAGGGCGCGGCAGGGCCACGCGGCCGGGCGCCGGGGCCGATAGCTCCTGCGTGACCACCTTGCCCAGGCCCAGGTCGAGCAGGCCGAGATAGCTGGCCACGGCCCACAGCAAGGTCAGCACGCCGAAGCGCTCCGTGCCCAGATCGTGGATCAGCAGCGGGATGCAGAAGAAGGCCGCCACCAGCGGCAGGCCGAAACCCAGCAGATTTGCTGCCGAATCACGCAGCATGCGGCCGCGGCTCAGCATGCTTCCTCCTGCGGCGCCGCGGGCGCGGGGTCGACCGCCGGCAACGGTGCCGGCTCGGCATCTTCCGCCAGCACCCGGCGCAGACAGAACAGCGAGAAGATGCCGGCCAGGAAGGGTCCGGAGAAATAGCCCGTGCCGCGGATGAAACTGCCCAGCAGCAGCACCGCCACCATGCCCACCAACAGCGCCACCAGCAGCTTGCGCCCCGGTCGCACACCTTGGGCCAGGCGCTTGATGAAGGCGATGAAGGCCAGGCTCATGGCCGCCCACAACGTGGCGCCGAACCAGCCAAGCTCACTCAGCACCTTGGAGATGGTGAACGAGCCGTCGTTGTAATTGGCGTCGCCCAGGTTCATCAGCTCGATGATGCGGGTCGTGTCGGTCACCGGCCGGGGCTCGCAGCCCATGCGGTTGAAGCCCAGGCCATAGCCGCCGGTCACGTCGAGGTTCTCGAGCGCATGCTCCCAGCCCATCACGTAGATGATGCTGGACGCGTTCGCGCCGACGTCGGTCTCCTGCACGCCGGCGATTCGGGCCAGGGCGTCGTCGCGATAGGGCGACACCCACACCAGGGCCAGCACGGCCGCCACTGGCAGCACCAACCGCGTCAGCAGCGTGCGCACCCGGCGCACGTGGCCCATGGCAGCCGCGACGCACATCAGCGCCAGCAGCAACAGCACGATCAGCGTCGACGAACTCGACAGCACCAACAGCAGCGCAATGGCGCCCAAGGCCAGCGCCGTCATCTGCCAGCGGCCACTGAAGCCCAAAGCCACCAAGGCGGGCGTCAGTGCTAGCGCCAAATGGCTGGGCTCGGGGAATATGCCGCTCGCACGCTCGTAGGTCGTGCGGCCGTTCACCATCAGGATCAGGTGGTGGATGAGCACCGTCGTGACCACCAGGGCCGTCAACCCCACCAGTACGTTTGCCAGCTTGCGGTCATCCAGGCTGATGGCATTCGACAGCACCGCCAGTGCCCATAGCAGGGCCAGGAAGAGCACGAAGCTGCCCATCGATTTGCCGCCCAGGTCCTGGCAGGGCGTCGAGATCAGCGATCCGATGAAGTGCAGGGACAGCAGCACGCCGGCGCCGAGCACGAAGCGCAAGTTGCGCCCGGTACCGAAGCCGCGTGACGCTTCCATGCCGGCCAGCAACAGGATGAAGAGCACATGCGGCCCGACCGAGGAGCTGTAGCCCTCACCCGCCGCATAGGGGCCGAGGGCGAAGACCCACAGCAGGGCCGTCAACAGCCAGGACTGCCGGCTGGCCTGACGTGGGGTGGCGCTGGCGTTGGCGCTCATCCCTGGGCCCTTCGGAAACGCCGGATCACCGACACGATGCCGAAGGCACGGAAGGCCAAGCCGAACAGGAAGGGCCGCCAGCTCTGACCCGAGACCAGCAGGCGTGGTGCGATGCGGAAGGCTTGGCCCAGGCACTGAGCGCCGCGCAGCGGCCGGCCCGCCTGGGCATGGTTCTTGGCGGCAATGCACAAGGCCTTGGCCGTCGCCAGGTCGGCATCCGCGCCACCGCGACCCTTCCAATAGCCCTGCACAACGCCGCAGATCTCGTCGGCGCGAACCTCGGGCATGGCGCGGAAGGTGGCCGAGCGGTCATGGATGCGGTACTGCGCCAGCGGCTCGGCCACGCGCACAAAGGGGCCATGGTCGACGGCGCGCAACCAGAACTCGAAGTCGGGCACCTGGCGCAGTTCGGGCCGCCAGCCGCCGGTGGCCTCGAACACGCGACGCCGGAAGAAGGCGCCCGGGCCAGGCTGGCAGACCAGATCGACGCGCAGGCGGCGCAGGTCGAAGTCCTCGGTACGGGCCGTGCGGATGACCGTGCCGCGGTTGTCGATCAGCTCGAAATCGCAATAGGCAACGGTCACCTCGGGCCGCTGCTGCAGAGCCGCGACCATGTGGCTGACGGCCTGCGGCGACAGGCAGTCGTCCGAACTCAGATAGGCCAGGATCTCGCCGCGCGACAGGCTCCAGCCCCGGTTCAGGCTGGCGGCCTGGCCGGCATTGGGCTGGGTCAGCACCGTGACCCGGCCTGGATGGGCCGCGGCCACGCGTTCAGCCACCGCCAGGGAGGCGTCCGTTGACCCGTCGTCGATGACGATGTATTCCAGGGCTGCGTAGTCCTGAGCCAGCACGCTGAGCATGGTCGCTTCCAGGTACTCCGCCTGGTTGAAGACCGACGTAACGATGCTGACGAGGGGCTGGGGCATGAAGGGGGCTGCTCGAAAGGCGCCACACGCCTCAGAGAGAGACCGCCATCCAGGCGGCCGTTGAACGAGGCGGGATTGTATTCACACGGTGCCGACCTTCGACCCGTCGTAGCGCCCCGGCTCGCAGAGCCAGAACAGCACCGCAGCATCGAGGGAAATGCGGACGAACCAGGCGACGGCGGCGCCCATCACGCCCCAATGGCTGGACAGCAGCCACAGTGCCAGCAGGAAGAAGGGCAGCTCGATGCAGTGCAGCACGGCAGGCGCCCGCGACCGGCCGGTCGCCTGCAGCCAGGTGAAGGGCACATGGGCCAGGCAGTTGATCAAGATGCCCAGCGCGAACACGCGCAGCAGCGGCGCGCTGTGGATCGACGTCTCGGCACCTATCCACAGCGTCAGCAGCGGCGTGGCAAAGACGGCCAGGGCGGCCGTGATGGGCAGCAGCACGGCAAGAAGAATGAGCACCGCCCGCTTGTAGAGGGCACGCGCCGCCTCGTCCTGGCGAGCGGCCTGAGCCGCGAAGGTCGGGAACAGCACCGCCGTCAGGGCGCCTGGGATGATCCAGAGTTTGGTGACGATTTCCTGCGGCGTCACGTAATAGGCGACAGCGGCAGCCGACACGGTGATGCCGATCATGAAGCGGTCGACATAGCCCATCAGCGGGCTGACCAGATTGCTCAGGGTCATCCAGCCGCCGGAGACCAGCAGCGGTTTCACCCACCCGGCATCCCAGCGCAGGCGGCCGCGCAGCTCCGGCAGGGCCCGCCAGGCAAAGAAGGCATGCAGCGGGGCGGCGAGCACCCGCCCCGCCGCCAGCGCCAGCGTGATGGCCACCAGGTCGGGGCCCAGCCAGACCAGCACCAGCCAGGGCCCGGCGAAGGTCCAGATGCCCAGCGGCAGGCGCAGGTAGTTCAGCACCTCGAACTCGTGGCCGGCCTCGAGCATGCCCCGCAGGCCCGCCGTCGCCACGATGAAGGGCGTGGCGCCCCCCATCACAAGGCAGGCGACGATGGCCTCGCGGCGATCCGGCAGGGCCTTGATGAGGTCGACACCCCAGGGCGCCAGCGCCACCATGGCCAGGCCACCGAGCACGCCCAGGCACAGCATCAGGACCAGGGCCGTCGCGCACAGCCGTCCCATGCGCTCGCCATCGCGCTGCTCGAGCAGGATGGCCAACTGCTGGGTCAGCACCCGGCCCAGGCCCAGGTCGAACAGGCCGAAATAGCTGGTGACGGCCCAGACCAGGGTCAACAGGCCGAAGCGCTCGGCCCCGAGGCCGTGCATCAGCGCCGGGATGGACGCCAGCGCCACCAGTAGGGGCGCGCCGAGGCCGACCAGATTGAAAAGCGTGTGCTTGGCCAGCTTCAAGTCGGGGGAGGCGCGAAGCGCAGAGGAGGGGGCGCGCGATTGTATGAACGGGTTTCAAGCCCGGCGGCCCCGTCCGGACAGGGCCATAGAATCACGGATTGGGTCTTCCTCCCAACGGGTTTTCACCGAAAGCCCGCCTATTGGCTGCCCGAAACAGACATGAAGCCGTCTCCCTCCCTGCTGTGCACTGCCCTGTGCCTCGCCCTCGTCTGCATGCCGGCGCACGCCTATATCGACCCCAATGCCGGCGGCATGCTGTTCCAGCTGCTGGCGCCGCTGTTTGCCACGGTGATCGGCGTCTGGCTGTTCCTGCGCCAGTGGATCAGCGCCCTGCTGCGTCGCGTCTGGCGCCGACTGACCGGGCGCAACGCTGAATGAAGCCGGGCAGCGCCGGCTCCGCCTCCCCTTCCTCACTACCGCCCGCGAGCTTCTTCGCCTGCTTCATTGCGGGCTTCGCGGCGCTGGCCCTGCTGTGGATGCCCTGGGTGCTGTTGAAGCAGGTTGACGCCTTCCTGGGCTTCCAGACGACGGCCGAGCTGCTGCGCGACATCGCACTGGCCTTGCTGGTGCTGGCCATCCCCTCACTGCTGCTGGCGGCGTTGTCCAAGTTGGTCGAGCTGCTGCTCCTTCGCCTGGGCTCCTCGACCGCCGCGGCCCGCGGCATGGCCTGGGCCCTTACCGTGCTGCCCGTCAGCTTCCTGTGCCTCTGGGTGTTCGGCTCGGCCAGCTGGGCCTGGCTGAAGCTGACATTCAACCCCGACATCGCTCTGACCGCCAACATGCGGCTGGCGGCCGTCATCCTCCTGGTGCTGGCCGTCCTCATCGGCTGGCGCTTCGGCAAGCTGACGCGGGTGATGGCCCGTCTGGTGCCGCTGCTGCTGAGCCTGCGCGGGCCGGCGGTGCTGCTGCTGGTGCTGTCGGTCGGCTGGCTTGCCTGGCATCCGCCACGGCTGCTGAGCCAGGCACCTGCGCCCTCAGCCGCGCCGGCCAACGCCGCTGCGCTGCCCGACGTCTATCTGATCACCATCGACACGCTGGCCGCCGAGGACGCCGCGGTCTGTGGAGACGGCCCGACGCGCATGCCGAGGCTGCGCGAGTTGGCCCAGCACGCCAGCTGCTTCGAGAGGCACTACGCCAGCAGCAATTTCACGACGCCCAGCACGGCGACGATGGAGACGGGTGTGCTGCCCTGGACTCATTGGGGCGTGCAGATCGTCGCCAAGATGGCGCCCGCCATGCATGGCCGGACTCTGGCCAGCCAGTTGCGCGCCCAGGGCTACGAGGCCCATTCCATCAGCGCCAACCTGATGGCCAGCCCGCGCCACCATGGCAGCTTCGACGAGTACGACAGCCAGACCATCGCGCCCTCGCCCTCCCTGGGCCTCAAGCCCCGCGTCGCGCTGAGCATCTTTCCCGACACCACCCTGCCCTTCTGGCTGTCCGGCCTGATCCCGCTGCTGGACACGCTGGACGTCCACCTCTTCCCGGAGCGGAGCCCCTTCGCGCCGGAGCTCACCTACGAAGCCGCCCGCCCGCTGCTGGTCAGCAACCAGCGCCCGCAGTTCTTCTGGCTGCACACGCTGCCGCCGCATGATCCCTATCTGCCGCCGGCCAGCACCAAGCACAAGCTGCTACCCGCGGGCGAGCTGGACCATTGGTCGCAGCTGCTGGGGATGACGGGCTATGCCGCG
Source organism: Roseateles sp. FW305-36 (assembly GCF_058787015.1). Taxonomy (NCBI): domain Bacteria; kingdom Pseudomonadati; phylum Pseudomonadota; class Betaproteobacteria; order Burkholderiales; family Sphaerotilaceae; genus Roseateles; species Roseateles sp. FW305-36. The sequence goes on from NZ_JBYSZK010000013.1 coordinate 152,700, forward strand.
TCGCAACAGGGCCTGGTCGACAAGCACCGGCTGCGCTACCGCGAAGCCATCATGGGCGCGGACGAAGCCCTCGGCCACTTCCTCGACGAGCTGCAGAGCCAGGGCAAGCTGGACCGCGCCCTCGTCATCGTCACCTCCGACCACGGCGAGTCCTTCGAGCGCGGCTATATCGGCCACGCCGGCGAATGGCTGCACGAGGCTGTCATCCGCGTGCCGCTGGTCATCAAGCTACCAGGTCAGCGCGAGGGCCGTGTGGTGTCCACACCCGTCAGCCTTGCCGATGTGGTGCCCACCGTCAGCGATGTGCTGGGCCTACCCGCCATTCCCGGTGTCGACGGCCGCAGCCTCAAGCCGGCCCTGCTGGGCGGCGAGCTGCCCACCCAACCGGTGTACTCGATGGCCATGGAGCGCCAAAGCCGCTTCCAGCCTATCGGCGGGGGCCACTACGCCGTCATCGATGGCTCGCGCAAGCTGGTGCTGCACCTGGCCGCGAACCGGGCCGAGTTGTACGACCTGGTGACCGACCCGCACGAGCTCCACGACCTGAGCAAGACCGAGCCCGAAACGGCCGCGCGGCTGCGCCAGTTGCTGGACCAACAGCTCGCGGCCGCAGAGAAACGGCGCGCTGCGCAGTTCGGCGGGTCATGAGCAGCCCTCTGCACAGCTTCGATGCCGAGCTGTTGGCCTGGCTGAAGGCGGGCGAAGGCTGGGCCTCGCTCGGTCTGGGACAGCGTGCGCAACTGCGCTGGCGCTCGGCCTGGGCGACTTTGAACCGCAAGCTGAGCGAGGCGCGCGTGGCCGAAGCCCCGCCGCTGGCCCCCCCCCTCTTCATCGTCGGCCCCTGGCGCAGCGGCACGACCGTCATGCACGAGCTGCTGACGGCCGCCACCGGCTGGCCCACGCCGCTGACCTGGCAGTGCATGAATGCCACTGCCTTCCAGCTGTTGCCGGCGCCGCCGCACAAAAGCGGCGTGGCGCGACCCATGGACGGGCTGGAGATCAGCGCCCTGTCGCCGCAGGAAGACGAGTTCGCCTTGCTGACCCTGGGTGTGGACTCGGCCTACCGCGGCTTCCTGATGCCGGAGCGGCTGGCCGAGCTGCGACACACGCTGGACCCGCGCTACTGGAGCGAGCATGAGGCCGAGTGGCTGCCGCGCTTCGAGCGCTTCATGGCCGGCGTGCTGGCCTCCAGCGGCCAGGCTGGACGGCGCCTCATCCTCAAGTCGCCCAACCACAGCTTGCGCCTGCCGGCGCTGCTGAAGCGCTTCCCCGAGGTCCAGGTGGTGTGGATGGTGCGCGATGCGGCGACCGTCTTCCATTCGAATCGCAAGATGTGGCAGGCCATGTTCACGGAGCACCGCTTGACGCCAGGTGCCGCGCGGGACCTGGACGCCTTCCTGGGCACGGCACTGCAGGGTTGCGCGCAGGTGCTGCGGCAGTTGCAGGCCGAACTGCCGCCGCAGCGCTGGATCGCCGTCGAGCAGGCGGCCCTGGCGGCCGATCCACGCGCCACGGTCGCGAAGGTGATGGGCCAGCTGGGCTTGTCATCCGCCCCGCAGGCCGCGCTCGAAGCCGCGCTGGCGCGGACAAGCCAGGGGCGTATCGAGCGCTACGAGCAGCCCGTGTCGGCCGCCGCGGCCGCGGGGGTTGCGGCGCTGGATGCGGCCCAGGCGCGGCTGACCTGAAGCCTCAGACCAGGGTGTCGAAGCTCGTGATGGCCATCATGACGGCCACCATGACGACGCCGATGACGGCTCCGATGATGATGATGGCGATGGGCTCGATCAGACCCAGCATGCGGCGCTGAAGCACGGCGGCCGCATCGCGCTGGCTGTGGCCCAGGGCCAGCAGCATCTTGGGCAGTTCGCCGGAACGCTCGCCGACGCGGATGAGGTTGAGCCGGGTGCGCGGGAACCAGGCCTGGCTCTCCAGGCCTGCACTCAGCGTCTGGCCCTGCTGCAAGCCCTTGGTGGCCCGCTCCAGGCCCGCGCGCAGCAGGTTGAGGCGAATGACGTTCTGGGCCAGCTCCATGGCCGTCAGCACCGGCACGCGGTTGGATAGCAGGCTGCCCAGCACCGTGGCCCAGCGGCCGATCTCGGCCTGCACCAGCCAGGGACCGACGACGGGCACGCGCTGCAGCATCTGCAGCAGGGCCTGGCGCGTGGATTCGCGCGACAGGCTGGTCACGATCAGGGCGGCCAGGGCCGCCAGGATGAGCAGGGCCTCGAAAAGATGGCCGCGCACATAGACGCCCGACTCGATGACCCAGCGCGATAGCTCGGGCACCTGGCGACTGCCCTTGATGAGGTTGGCAAACCGGGGCACGACGCCGACGAAGATGAAGAACACCGCCAGCGAGCCGGCGCCGACGAGCACGCTGGGGTAGATGAGGGCGCTGCGCAGATCCTCGTTGGCCTTGCGGGCGAGTTCCATCTGCTCGGCCGACTCCTGCAGGGCCCGCGCAATGTCGCCACTGGCCTCGCCGGCCTGGGCCAGGGCGATGACGTAGACGGGCATGCGCAAGGCCTCGATGCGCAGCGCATCCGACAGCCGCCCGCCGCCGCGAACCAGGGCCTCCATCTGCGCCATCGGCAGGCCCAGGGCCTGGCCTTCATAGGCCTCGACGAGGCTGGGCAGCGCGTCGCCCAGCGTCACGCCGGCGGCCAGCAGCGTGGCCAGCTCGCGCAGCAGCACGACCTGGTCGGCCAGCTTGATGTTGGCCTTGCGCAGCGCCGCACGCGTGGGTCCGGCAACCGTGCGCGCGCGCAAGCTGACGGGCGTCATGCCCTGGGCGGCGAGCTTGGCCATGGCCTCGGCCTGATCGGCCGCCTCGAGCTGGCCGCCATGGGGCTGGCCGTTCGAATCGCGCGCGGCGTAGTCGAAGCGCATCAGCTCTCGGCCGTGCCGGTGGCACGCAGCACTTCATCCAGCGTCGTGGCACCCTGCACGACCTTGAGGGCGCCTTCCTGGGCCAGCGAGCGGTAGCCGGTCTGGCGCGCCAGGGTGACAAGCTCGGGCAGGCCCACCTCGCGCGCGATGGCGTGCTGCATCTCGCTGCCCACGTCCAGCATCTCGTAGATGCCGACGCGGCCCTTGAAGCCGGTGTTCTGGCAGGCCGGGCAGCCGACCGCGCGGCGCCAGAACGGCAGGTCTGCGGCGCCGTCCTCGGCACGCGCATCAGCGACGGCCGCGGCCAGCTCGGCGTCACCCAGCGTCGGCGTCTCGTCGGTGCGCACGGCGCAGGCTTCGCAGAGCCGGCGCACCAGACGCTGGGCCATGACGGCACGCAGCGAGGCGCCGACGAGGAAGGGCTCGACGCCCATGTCCACCAGACGCGTGACGGCCGAGGGCGCGTCGTTGGTGTGCAGGGTGGCCAGCACCAGGTGGCCGGTCAGCGCGGACTGGATGGCGATTTCGGCCGTCTCGCGGTCACGGATTTCGCCGACCATGATGATGTCTGGGTCGTGGCGCAGAAAGGCCCGCAGCGCGCGTGCGAAGGTGTAGCCGATCTCGGGCTGGGCCTGCACCTGGATGACCTGGGGCAGGCGGAATTCGACCGGGTCCTCGACGGTGAGGATCTTGCGCGTCTGGTCGTTGGTGGCGGCCAGGGCGGAGTACAGCGTCGTGCTCTTGCCGGCACCGGTCGGGCCGGTCACCAGCACCAGGCCGTTGGCCAGGCCCAGCCAGCGCTTGAACTGGCGCAGCTGCGAGGGCCGCAGGCCCAGGCGCTCGAGCGTCAGGTCGGCGCGCTTCTTGGGCAGCAGGCGCATGACGATGGATTCGCCATAGACGGCCGGGATGGAAGAGACGCGCACGTCCATCTCGGCGCCGGCGGCGCGGGTGGAGATGCGGCCGTCCTGCGGCAGGCGGCGCTCGGCGATATCGACGCCGGCAATCAGCTTGATGCGCGAGGCAACGGCCGGATAGCGGTCCATGCCCAGGGCCAGACGGGTGTGCAGCTGGCCGTCGATGCGCAGGCGAACTTCGAACTCGCGCTCGCCGGGTTCCAGGTGGATGTCCGAGGCGCGCGACTCGACGGCCTGGGCGATGAGGTTATTGACCCAGGCGATGACAGGCGCGTCCTCGGCCATCTCGCGCAGGGCCCGCTCGTCCAGCGTCTGCATGGCGAGGTCGCCCTGCTGCAGGCGCTGCACCCAGCGCTGGCTGTCGTCGGGGGCGATCAGCCACCAGCGCGCCGACTTGAGCGCGGCTTGCGACTGGGCGAACTCGCGCACCTCGGCGTCCAGCGGGTCGGCGCAGGCAAGCTGCCAGCCGCCCTCGTCGCGCCAGGGCAGCACGCCCAGCCTGAGTAGCTGCGCGGCGCCGCCTTCCAGCTCCTGCAGGCATTGGCGCATGGCCGCTTCGTCGAGCTCGTCGAAGCGCAACCAGCCCATGCCGAGCTGCTCGGACAAGGCCGCATACAAGCGCTCGGCGGTGATGGCGCCCATGCGCAGCAGCACGGCACCGATGCGCCCGCCCTGCTCCGCCTGGAAGCGCAGCGCGGCGTTCAGGTCGTCGGCGCGAATCTGCTCGCGGGCGAGCAGCAGCTCGCCGATCAGGCGCGGGACGGTGGATTCGCTCATGGCTTGGGCGCGACGTCGCCCTTATCGGTCGCCGGCACACGCGCCCAGTCACCCAGCGACTTGCGGAAGCTCTCAGTGATGGCCTCGGCCTCGCTGGAGTCGTTGGCGATATAGGGCGTGATCAGGATGATCATCTCGCGACGCGACTTCTTGACCGTCTGGTTGCGGAACAAGCTGCCCAGAACGGGGATGTCCTTCAGGAAGGGCACGCCGCCATTGCCGTCCGACGAGGTGCCGTCGATCAGGCCGGCCAGCAGCATGGTCGAGCCATTGCGCAAGGTCAGCTTGGTCTCGACCTTGCGGGTGGAAATGGTGGGGCTCGTGATGTTGCCGGAGGTCGTCTGCACCGGCTGGCTGACTTCTTGCGACAGGTCGATGTCGATCTGGTCGCCCGAATGGATGACGGGCTTGATCCTCAGGATGACGCCTGTCGAGCGGTACTGATAGGTCGCCAGAAGGTTGCCCGCGGTGCCGCCGCTGGTGGCGGTGGTGGCAATTGACTGAGTCAGCACCGGTACCTCGTCGCCGACCTGGATCAAGGCCGTCTCGCCGTTGCGGGCCATCAGGCGCGGGCTGGACAGAATGGTCGCGCGCGAGTTGCTCGCCAGCGCATCGATAGCCACGCGCTGGGTGCCCAGGCCATTGAGGATGGAAACGTTGAAGCCCCCCGAACTGCCCGATCCACTGCTGGCAGACGCGGTATAGCCGGGGCCCTTGGTGCCTTCGATATGGCTGGTCAGCCACTGCACACCGAGCTGGGCGCCGTCCTCGAGTTTCAGCTCAGCAACCGTCACCTCGATCAGCGCCGACTTGGTCGGCTTGTCCAGGGTCTGCAGCAGAGCCGAGACCTGGCCGAACTCCTCGGGGTTGACCTGGAAGATCAGCGTGTTGCTGGCCTTGTCGACGACGACATTGCTCAGCCGGCTGGCGGTCGCCGCCGCCGTCGGGGTCGCCGTGCCGGTGGCTCCAGCGGAGACCGTCGGCGTGCTGGCCGTGGTGCCGCCGCCGCCCAGCACCCGCTCCAGCGTCTGGGCCAACTGTTCAGCGTCCTTGTGCTTGACCGCGTAGGTGAACAGGTTCTTGCCGACGCCGCGCTCATTGGGCTTGTCCAGCGTCCTGGCCCATTCGGCGATGTGGGCCACCACCTTGTCGCCCGCGGCGAAGACGAAGACCTGGTTCAGGCTCGAGACGGGCAGCAGGATGATGGGGCTGCGCAGCCCGCCCTGGGTGACCGTCGAGCCTACGGGGTGCACCGCATAACCCTCGGCCGACAGCACTTCGCCCAGGCGACGGGCCAGCTCCTCGGCGGACCAGTAGGCCGGTGTCAGCGTCAGGCTGGTACGTCCCTTGAGCGCCGGCTGGTCGAGCACGGCCAGTGCCTCGACGGCGGCCTTGACATTGTCGGGGTTGCCGCTGATCAGCACGGCATTGCGCGTTGAGTCTTCCTGCACCTTGACGCGGTCGCCGAACAGCGTCCGGAGCCAGCCGGTCACGTCGACCTGGCGCACCGACTCCAGTGGGATCAGCTGGAAGATGGGACGCAGCGAAGGCGGCACTTCGGGCAGGGCCGCGCCGTAGCGCAGGCCGGGCAGATCACCGCCCTGGCTGGCGTTATCTGGCACCACGCGCACCAGGCCGCCAACCTCGATGACCGAAAGGCCATAGCTCTTCAGCAGCAGGCGCACGGCGGTCTCGACCTGAGCTGCCGTCTGGCCGTTGCCGGTCTTGAAGGTCACGAGATCGGGGCGCGCCGTGACGGCGGGATCGACGCTGACGTTCTTCTTCAGCACGTCGGCATAGACCACCGAGACAAAGGTCGGCAAGGCCACCTGCTGCAGATTGACCGCTGCAACGACTTCGTCTTTCTGCTGGGCCACGGGCGCCGTGACGGCCAGGTTAGGTGCCTCGACCTCGGGGGCCTTGGGACCGGGGCCGACACGCGTCGTGTCGCGCGCGTTGGGGTCGGGCTTCGATGTCGCGTCAGCGGCAATGCTGGCCACGGGCAGGGGCGCGGGCAGGACGGGCACGATGGGTGCGCAGCCGCTCAGGGCCAGCATCGCACCCGCTGCCAGGGCAATCGGTCGCAGCGTCAGGGACATTCTCTTTTCATTCACGGTAATCAGCTCCCAACGGAACCTGCTTGTTGCCGACGCGGATCAGCACCTCGCCGTCCTGGATGCGGGTGATGCGCTCCCCGCTCGGAACCTTGTCGCCCACGGCGAGGCGCAGCGGCGCCTTGCCGGCGACGGCGAAGGCGATCAGCACCTTGTGCTCGCTGCCCCGCCCGAACACGCCAGCGACGCGCCAGCGCTTGTCCTCGGACTGCGCCGCAGCTGCTGCCGCGAGCGTCGTCGCCTCGGGTTCGAAGATGGGCGAAGTCGCCAGACCGATGGCCCGGCCCGCCCGGTCCGACCGGCGCGGCAGGTCGGGCAGTTGCCAGGCGTCACGGCGGGCGCTGACCAGGTTCGATTCGGGCTCAGCGGCCGGCGCCAGCAGCCAACCCAGGGCCAGGGCGGCGGAGGCCATCAACCAGGGCGCGGCCTTGTTCATGACGGCTTGCTCCCGGGCCGCGCCAGCACGCGCAGCTGCATCTCGGCAACCGCGGGCTGCACGACACCCTTCATCGTGAGGCGCTCCACGACGATGCGGCGCTCCTGCGCGGCCATTTCGGCCAGGAGCGTGAACAGCGGTGCGCGCTGCACCTCGACGCTCATCCTTGCCTGCAGCACCACATAGCCGGGCGGCAGTTCTTTCACCGGCTTGGCGCCCGGCTCGGCGCGCACCAGCGTGATCTCGCGGACCTTGAGGCCAAGGCGCTGGGCGGTGTTGCGCAGCCAGTCCTGCAGCCCCGCCTCGGTCAGTGCCAAGTCGGGATCGGCCCAGACGGTGGTCTCGTAGGCGGCCTTGAGGCCCGCCACTTCCTGGCTGCGACGCGACCAGTCGGTCTCCTTGGACAGGGCCTGCAGGCGCGCGACCTCGGTCGCCAGCACCCGGCTGCGCTCCAACGATGCATCGGCGGCATCGAAGCCGGCAAGCAACAGGTAGACGCTGAGCAGGGCCAGGCCCAGCCAGGCGCCAAGCCGCACTAGGCGCGATTCGGCCCACTGCTCGCGCAGCTGGGTCCGGTAGGAAAGCAGGGCGTCGCGGTTCATCAGCGATTGGGGATGGCGTCGAACACCGAGGACGGCGGTAGGCCGTTGGCGTCGGGCTTGGCGATGATGGGCTTGGCGGGTTGCTGCGGCCCCCTGGGGGATGGCGCCGGCGCGGCCGGTGCAGCAGCGGCTCGTGGCGCAGTCGCGGGTGCGGGCATGGGTGCCGCCACCACTGGCGCGGCCGGCGGCATGGCGGCCGGTGCGGCCACGACGCCAGTGGGCGGCGGGGCGGCGGCAGCCTCGACGGCGGCCACCACCGGCGGCAGCGCGCCGCGGATGCGCATGTCCATGACCAGCAGGTTGCGGGCATTGTCGGCGCGCACCTCGGTGACGTCGCTGAACCAGCCGCCGGCCTGCAATTCCTTGACGACGTTGGCACGGCCGGTGTTGGCACCGAGCTGCAGCGCGAGCTGGAGCTTGTCGCCCTCGAGCTCGAGTTCCTTGATCTGGACGTTCAGGCGCGCCAGGGTGTCGTTGAGATAGCCCAGCACGTCCACCGGCTGGGGCGCTGCGAACCAGCTCGCGAGCTTGCCGACCTCGGCCATCTGCGCCAACGTGGCATCGCGCGCCGCTACGACCGGGCCCGCGCTTGCCTTCAGCTCGGCGACGCGCTCGACCAGACGGCGCTCCTGGCTGTGCGCATCCCACCACTGATGGGCCATCACGCCCACGCCCAGCAGCATCCCCAGCCCGCCGAGCAGCACGAGGCGCTGCTCGAGGCCCCGTTCGCTGTCGGCCGAGGGATGCAGCGGAAAGTGACGGGCCCAAGGCGTGACGGCAGCCAGCGGCGTCTGCGGCTCCGGCAGGCTCACCGCCAGGCCGTCGCGGCCGGCGCCGCTGGCGCGGACGAATTCCCGCCAGTCTGCTTCGGAAAGGGCTTGGGGCCACCAGCGGCTGGCGAGCAGCTGGCCGTCCTGCCACTGCTGGGCCTCATAGCCCTCGACGCCGCGCAGCAGGCGCAGGCCATCGCCCCCCGTCGCCTGGATGAAGGTCTCGTGCAGCAACTGGCAGCGCTCCGGCGGCAGGCCGGCCGCGAGCGCGTCCTGGTGCAGCGCAGCCTCGTCCCAGGCGACCGCCAGGCCCTGTTCACCCTGGATGACCAGCCGCGCCGCGGTGCGATCGAAGGGTCGCCAGGCCTCGACCTGCAGCCTCAGCGCGCTCAGTCGCTCCGCCGTCGGGATGCCCTGCAACCGGAACCAGCGCAGGCGGCAGCGGCTGCGCGGCAGCAACAGGGGCGTGCGCGCCCAAGGATGCGGAGTCGGGATCGGGTCGAAGCCCTCAAGGCGCCACGCTGCTGGCGGCGCGCTGGGCGTTCGAAGCGAGAGGAAACGCGAGAGCGCGGGGAGCTTCATCGATGGGATTGAGCCGCTTCGTGCTGTGCTGTTCTGTGATGACCCACGGACCTAGCTCCCCTGCGGGGGTCAAACGGGCATTGTACTCAAGGGCCATGGGCAGCCCCGGCGCCCACAGCCTGATGCGAGCGTCATTGCCGGTGGACAGGATGTAGTCCTCCTCGTCCATCGGCAAGCTAAGCACGGCACGTGCGACGCGCAGGTCGCGCAACTGGTCCTGCGCACGGAGTTGCAGGATCTGATCGAGCTGCGCCGGTGCGGCATTGGGAAACATCGCACGCAGCGTGGGCAGCGGCGCGGTGGCCGGGTTGAACAGATGGCCCGGGTCGGCAGTGAGCCAGCCGCTCCAGCGCGCAAGGCGCGCTGCGTCCTCCCGCCACAGCGGCATCACCTGCAGCTCACGCAGGCTCAACAGCCAGTCGTTACGCGGCCCCGGCAGGCCCAGCGCCTGGTATTCAGCGCGTTCGGCACCGTTCAAGCGCTTGAGGTTGTCGGTGTCGATGTAGTCGTCCAGCACATCGAGCATGGCCTGCGCCCGCGTCACCGGAACGCCGTCCTGCACCAGCAGCGCCTGCAGCGCGGCACGCGGCGCCCCGTTGGCCGACAGCAGGCCGCGTGCATCCTGGACCTGCACCCAGGTGCCATCCTCGGTCTTGTAGGGCCGGTCGTCCTGGCTCAGCAACAGCGTCGCGTCGCCACGACCGGTGGGTTGCAGCGGCCGGGTGGCATTCCAGTAGAGCGTCGCGGCGAGGGCCCCGGACACCGCGGCCTGGCCGTCGGCGTATTGCTGGAAGTCCAGCGCATTGCGGCGCAGCTCGTCGTTGCGCTGGGCGAAGCGCTGCACGACGAAAGCCATCACGGCCAGCACGCCCAGCACCATCAACAGCACATAACCCGACTGACGGGGCTCGCGCTTCATTGCCGCTCCCAGTGGGCCAGGCTCGGCCGGCCCGGCATGGTTGTGCTGATCTCGGCCAGCAGCGGGCCACCCAGTTCAGGACCCAGGTCGATCCAGACGGCCCGCGGCAGCCGCGGCAGCGTCGCCTGCAGGTCGCGCCGGAAGTCCAGGTCCGGATCGCCGCTGGGGGCCTGGGCGGGCCTGGGGACGGGCCACTGGTCCTGCCAGACGCCTTCGCCGTCCAGGTAGCGGAAGCGCCCCTCGGCGCCCGTCCAGCTCAGCAGCTCGACCGGCGTCGCCTGCTGCAGGGCGATGGTGGCCTCGGCCTTGGCATCGAAGATGGTCAGCTTCTGCTGGCGGGTCGCGGCATCGGCGACGAAGCGCAACTGGACCACCTGTCCGATCGCGGACCCAGGCAGGGCGAGGGTCTCGCTGCTGGCCAGACGCAGTTGCTGCCCGTCGCCGACGAACTGGCGGGGTGCGCCGATCTGCTCGACCAGCGCCGCCTGCACCAGGCTGCGCAGCCATTCACGGCGCACGAGATCGAGCTGGCCGTCCACGCCGGAGCGCTGCAGCAAACGCTCCACCCGCGCGATCTGGCTCATGGCCTGCCACAGCACGGTGGCGATCATGGCCATCAGCGTCAAGGTGACGATCATCTCAACCAGCGTGAAGCCGCGGGCCCGCCGGCGCGCCGCCGGATGCGACCTCACGGGCGGCTCCCAACGCCACCGGGCGGACCGAAAGGCGCCGGCGCGGCGCGGCTGGCGTTTGCCGGCCGCCACCCGGCGACGAGTTGCTCCCAGCTGACGCGGGGGCCGGTTTCTCCGCGCTTGAGCGTGGCGCGGAGGCGGTACAGCCCGAGCTCCCAGCGCGGCAGCAGGCTGCCGCCGAAATCGAACTCGTTGCGCGGCTGCTCGACGAGGGTCGAAGTCCAGCTGAGCTGAAGTTCCCCCTCCTGGAGCTCCCCCTGCTGCTGCAAGGCGGGATTCACCAGGCGCAGCCAGTTCACCCCTTCGAGCTGCAACTGCGCGCGCGCCTGAGCGTCGCGCAGACGGCTCGCCGTCTCCAGGTTCTGGTTGATCCAGGCGAACAGCATCAGCCCGGAAGTGCCCAGGATGACAAGGGCGATGACGACTTCCATGAGGGTGAAGCCGCGTGCGCCGCGGCGGTGCTGGTGCCGCACCTCAGCCCCCTTCCCTGACCTTGCCCGTGATCGCTTCGATACGCCAGGTTTCCTTGACCTTGCCCCGGCTGAGGACGAGGGTGCCACCCGAGGCGACGCCCAGCGGGTCGTAGCCCAGAGGCTGGTGCAGGTATATCTGCGTCTGCTCCGGCGCGCCCGGAACAGCCTGCAGCAGGTCCTTGGCTTCCAGGGTCTGAGCCTCGCCCTTCAGGAAGGTACGCACCGGCAGGGCTTCGAGGTAGCTGCGGAAGTCGTCGCGCCAGCCCCGCTCACGCGCGGCATCCAGCCAGCCGACGGCACGCGGTGCGGCGATGCCGGCCGCCAGCGCCATCAACGCCAGCACGACCAGCAGTTCCAGCAACGTGAAGCCATGCTGGTGTGAGCCACTCGCACCGTCCGCGCGCTGGCTCGCGAATGCAAATACCGACAATGCAGCCCTGCCTCAGTTGGCCGGCAGTACGCCGATGTCCGCGCCGTCACCTTCGCCGCCCGGTTGACCGTCTGCACCGAGGGAGTACAGCGCGAAGGGCTGGCCGTCGCGGCCGGGGAGCGAATACTGGAAGGGATGCGACCAGGGGTCCATCGGCACCGCCTCGTCGAGATAGGGCCCCCGCCAGCGAGGTGCCAGCGCCGGGTCGGCAGGCGCCTTGTTCAACAGCGTCAGGCCCTCCTGGGCCGTCGGATAGCGGCCGATGTCGAGGCGCAGGTTCTCGACCGCGCCGCGCAGCAGCTTGATCTGGGTGGTGGCCGTCGTCACCCGGCCCTGGTCCACCTTCTTGAAAAGTCGCGGCCCGACCAGACCGGCAATGAGGCCGATGATGGTCAGCACGACCAGCATTTCGAGCAGGGTGAAACCCCGCGATGGAATCGATGGGTCGAGGCGAGGGCGGGCCATAGTGCAGCAATAGTCACAAAGGGCACCAGTTTACGGGATGCCCTCGATCCATAAAAAAAGGGCACCCGAAGGTGCCCTTTTGCACATCGCCGAAGCGACTACTGTTATCAGTAGTTGCTGCCGTTCGACGTGTTGTTGTTGCCGTACGGACGCTCCAGAGCGATGTACGAAGCAGCAGCGCCGTTGAGGGCTTGCTGGTAGACACCCTTCACAGCGCCGACGTTGGCGTTGATCGTGAAGACGATCGAGCCGCGCTTGCCGCTGCTGAACGTGCAGATGTCAGAAGCGTTCAGAGCGGTCGTGCCGTTCGCCAGCAGCTTGCCCGACTTGGCGGTGCCGTACGTCGGGGTGATGCCAGCTTCGCCGTAGCAGGTTGCCGAGTAGTCAGCAGCTTGCGAGCCCGTGTTCTGGAAGAAGAAGCGGGTAAGGTTGCCGTTGGACGTGTCGTTGTTGAAGAACGCCGAACGCAGTTCGATGCCGTTCGCGCCCCACACCCACCAGCTGGCGTTGCCAGCCAGAGCCTGGGGACCAACACCAGCCAGCGTCGGGTTCGCCACAGCGGACACGCCGAAGGTGCGAGCGGTACCCAGCGACTGGGTCTGAGCGGATTCCAGGCTGACCTTGACGTTGGTCGAGCCATTCTGCGTCAGGTTGCCGGCGTTGACCGTGAACACAGCCGTACCAGCCGTAGCATTGACGGTAACGGCAGGTGCGGTGCTCAGCGGAGCGGTCGTCGTAACATTAACCGAGCTGTTGCCAACACCGTTGAAGCTCGTCTTCAGACCGGAGAAGTCACCAGCGATGGTGACCACGACGTTCGTCAGCATGCTGTTGGCGGTCACCGCAACGCCGCTGGCGTTCAGCAGGGTACCGTCAACGCCGATGCTGAAGCTGGCCGTGGCGTTGTTCGCCAGGTCGTCGTTCGCAACGACGAAGCCGAACAGCGGGTTGGCGCCGTTGTTGAAGTTGACGTCGGCCTTGGTGCCGCTGTCGGTCGTGGCAGTCAGCGTGACAGCGCGGCCCGAAGTGGCAACCGTAGCGGTGATGTCGTTGGAGTTGTCAACGCGAGCGGTTTCACCCGTGTCGTACAGAGCGATGTTCAGCTTCTCGGTAGCACCGACCGTTGCCAGGCTGTGGCCGTTGATGGCCAGGTTCGGGAAGGTGATGTTGCCGCCGACGTTGATGTCGGTGGTGACGTTCACGTCCCACACGCACTCGGAGGCCGAGGTGCGCTTGACGGTGATGTTGGCAGCACCGCCACCCGAAACCGTCGGCACAGCGCCGCAGCTCAGGGTCGTCGTTGCGCCAGCAGGCTCACGCACGATGATGGTGAACGGCTGAGAGACCACACGCGAGACACCCATCGTGTAGACGACGGGATTCAGCGTGATTTGACTGCTCGAAGTGATGGCTTCGACGGCGTACTTGCCGGCCGTCGAGGAGACCGAGCCTGCCGCCTGAGCACCAGCACCACAAACCGCAGCGGTCGCGACGGCCAGGGCCTTGTAGGTGAAGTTCTTCATTAAATGAACCTTCCGGATCGTTGTTGCAACAAATTAACCGAACACAAGCGAAGCTGAACACTCAGAACACCGCATTGGGTCGATTGCCCCGGTCCGTTTCCGGTCCGTCGCAGCCACCAACGCGGCGACCACTGCGTCGACACAAAGCGCTCATGCTTCGCCTCCCCTACTTTGACTGGCACGGCTCAACACCCTCCAGCTCAGCAGGTTGCCCGGCAGCATAGCAGACGATTACAGGTGTTTGTCCGTCGGACATCGGTCACAGATCGGGGTTTGCCCCAGATGCGTTGCTTGTTGACATCAGTGGCGCGCGTCCCAACGCGGCCTTCCACTCCCTTGGATCGAACGCCCCATGCCTGCTCCATGGGCAACCGGGCCGCCTCCCGAGCCAACCTCTAGAATCTCTGGTCCCCTTGGGCCGACTGACCAGATCGATCCCGCGACTTTCGCACGTTCTTCTTGAAGATATGACAACGACAGACCCCAACCTCCTGGTCGACGAGACCCTCGACAAGCTGGAACGCGCTGTATTTCAACGTCAAACCAAGGAAGGTGTCGCGCTGCTGCTCAGCATGCTGAGCCACATCAGCCAAACACGAAATCCGTTCGGGATTCTTGCTCCAGACACCACTGCAGAGCAGAGGCGTGCGGCATATACCCGGATCGCCGCCATGATCTCAGCGCTGTTGTGCAGCCCGGATTTCCAGATTGACCTCGCACAAATTGAATTTCTTGCCGGCCGCAAGCCCGCGCTGGAAGCGATTTTCGAGCTCAGCGGTTATGAGGGCCCCTTCCACCTGCTGCGCTATCACGGCATTCGCAACGCTAACGGCAGCCTCACGCTGCGGCCCAACCAGGTTTTCGTACTGTCTCTGTTCTATTCGCTGGACGACATGCCCGCGGAATTGATGAGCGGTGTTTTGAAGCTGCCACCAGATCAGTTGCTGCCGCTGATGTTGGGATGGTTCACAGCACCCTTCGTCCACAACGCCAATGGTGAAAAAAATCGCGGCCTGCTTATAGAAAACTCGGTACTGATCGAGCAGGGGGTGCCGACCCAGGGGATTGTTCAGGCACTGACATCGGCTTGGATGCATGTCAGCTACGCAGATCACGCGCACAAGCACCACCTCAAGAAGTCGATGAATGAGGTCTGGCTGCGCATCGACAAGATGGGCGGCCTCAAGTCCCGCAGCGTCGCCTACAAGGTCGTAGACCGACCCACCATCCTCGTCGCCGCGGAGCGCATGTCAGTGGGTCATGCCATGTATCGAAGCTATGCGGCGTCGATTCGGCAGTTGAAGAGCCGCTACCACGTGGTCTGCATGGCAGTGCGCGGATTTATTTCGGAATCGGCGTTCGATTTATTCCATGACGTCATCCTGCTGGAACCGGGAATTAGCATGAAGGACATTGGCGCGCACATCGTCAAAATCGCGCCAGACATCATCTACTACCCAAGCTTAGGCATGTCGGAATGGACGCAGATGGTCGCCAATTTGCGGTATGCCCCAATCCAGATCATGACGCTGGGCCATCCGGCGCCGGCAATGATGGAAACGATGGATTACACCCTCGTACAGGACGGCCACGGCGAAGCATCCTGGGAATTCGGCAAGAAAGTACTGGAACGCAAGGCCTGGGGCAGTTTCGCGCCCTACAGCGACACCATCGACTTCAGCATCGAAAAGCTGCCGTTTGACGACGATGCTCTCCATATCGCCGTCAACAGCTCCTTGATGAAGCTGTCGCCCCGGTTTCTGGCCATGTGCGAGCGCCTGGAAAAGGAAGCCACCAGGCCTGTTCATTTCCATTTCTTCGCGAGTGCGGCCGGCGTCATGTACGACCGCATCCGCCAGGTGTTCGAGCGCCGTTTCCGCAGCTTCACGCTGGAGCCGTCGCGGCCCTATGCCTCATTTCTGCACCAGCTTAAACGTTGCGATCTGGCCCTTGCCGCCTTCCCGTTCGGCAACACCAACAGCACGGTCGACACCTGCCTACTCGGCGTCCCCACGGCGGCCTACTACGCCAACGAGGTGCTCAGCATCGGCGACCGCGACGTGATGCGCATGGTGGGCCTGCCGAGCTGGCTGGTGTCGGACAACGACGAGGACTACTTCCAGGCCGCCATGAAGCTGATCCACGACGACGCGGCACGAGAGGCCATCATCACCCATCTGCAGACCAGCGACGTCAAGGGCGCGCTCTTCAAGCCGCCGAGTCCTGAGGACGAGACCGAGTTCGTCGACGCCTTCGACTGGATGTACCAGAACCACGAAGCCCTGCAGGCCAGTTCCAAGCATCTTCTGAAAGTCGGCGAACCCATTCCCGCCTGATTCCCATGAGCCAGAAACCCATCTACGTCACCCAGCCCCATCTGCCGCCGCTGGAGGAATTTCTTCCCTATCTGAAGGAGGTGTGGGACAGCAAGTTCCTCACCAACGGCGGGCCGATGCACCAGAAGTTCGAGCGGGCGCTGTGCGAATACCTGGGCGTGCCCGAGATCGCGCTGTTCTCCAATGGCACGCTGGCGCTGCTGACGGCGCTGCAGTCGCTGCGCATCACCGGCGAGGTCATCACGACGCCCTATTCCTTCGTCGCGACGGCTCACTCGCTGCTGTGGAACGGCATCAAGCCCGTCTTCGTCGACGTCGACCCGGTCAACCTGAACCTGGACCCGGCCAAGATCGAGGCCGCGATCACGCCGCAGACCACGGCCATCATGCCGGTGCACTGCTACGGCCACCCCTGCGACGTGGCGGCCATCGAGAAGATCGCCGAGAACTACAACCTCAAGGTCATCTACGACGCGGCCCATTCCTTCGGCGTCGAGTCCGACGGCCAGAGCGTGCTGAACGCGGGCGACCTGTCGGTGCTGAGCTTCCACGCCACCAAGGTCTTCAACACCTTCGAAGGCGGCGCCATCGTCTGCAAGGACGCCAAGACCAAGCTGCGCATCGACCAGCTGAAGAATTTCGGCTTTGTCGACGAGACCACCGTCGTCGCGCCCGGCATCAACGGCAAGATGAGCGAGTTCAACGCGGCCCTGGGCCTGCTGCAGCTCAACCATGTCGACGAGGCCCTGCGCCAGCGTGGCGAAATCGACGTGCGCTACCGCACCATGCTGGCCGACGTCCCCGGCATCGAATGCCTGCCACCCAGCCCCGGCAGCAAGCACAACTACTCCTACTTCCCCATCCTGGTGAAGCCGGAGTACGGCGCCACGCGTGACGAGCTCTATTCGGCGATGCGCACCAAGAACATCTATGCACGCCGCTATTTCTATCCGCTGATCAGTAGCTTCCCGATGTACCGCGCCCTGCCCTCGGCGGCGCCGGCCAACCTGCCGGTGGCCTCGCGCGCTGCCGAGCAGGTGCTGTGCCTGCCCATCTACCCCGGCCTGACGCCGGACCAGCAGGACCAGATCGTCGACCTGATCCGCGCGCTGCGAAAGTAGGCCTCCATGCGGCTGGCCATCATGCAGCCCTACTTCCTGCCCTACATCGGCTACTGGCAGCTGATGGGGGCGGTGGATGCCTTCGTCGTCTACGACCGCATCAAGTACACCAAGAAGGGCTGGATCAACCGCAACCGCATGCTGCAGAACGGCGATGCGGCCACCTTCTCGCTGCCGCTGGCGGCGGGTTCGGACCAACTGATGGTCAGCGAGCGCGACCTGGCGCCCACCTTCGACCGCCGCAAGCTGCTGGCGCAGTTCGAAGGTTGCTACCGCAAGGCGCCGCACTTCGAAGCGATGCGGCCCTGGCTGCAGAGCGTCGTGCTCGATCCGGCCAATAACCTGTTTGACTACCTCTGGCAGTCCATCGTCAAGACGCGCGACCAGCTCGGCCTGACGACGCGCCTCATCGTGTCGTCCGAGGTGCCGCACGACGAGGGCCTCAAGGCCCAGGACAAGGTGCTGGCCATCTGCAAGGCCCTGGGCGCGACGACCTACGTCAATGCCATCGGCGGCATGGAGCTCTATGAGCGCGAGGCCTTCGCATCCGAGGGCATTGAGCTCAAGTTCCACAAGGCCAGATCCTTCGAGTACGCCCAGTTCGGCGCCCCCTTCGTGCCCTGGCTGTCCGTCCTCGACGTGCTGATGTTCAACCCTGCCGCGGTCGTCGACGACGCCGTGCGCCACCAGTTCGACCTGTTGTGACCTCCTACCGCTGGACCAAGCTGGGCCGCCCTTTCGTGCCCCAGCAGATCGAGGGCCGCCCCTGGCTGCGCAGCTTCGCGCAGGCCCCCCACACCCTGCTGCTGGACGACCGCATCCGCGTCTATTTCTCCTGCCGACCCGAGCCCGATGCGCGCGGCCAGTTCGTCAGCTACTCGGCCTGGGTGGACCTGGACCGTCGCGATCCGATGCACGTGCTGGACATGGCCACCGAACCTATCCTGCCCCTGGGCGGCCTGGGCTGCTTCGACGAGTTCGGCACCTATCCCGTCTCGGTGATCCAGCAAGGCGATGTGCATCGCGCCTATTACGCCGGCTGGACGCGCTGCGAGTCGGTGCCCTTCGACACCGCCATCGGCACGGCCATCAGCCGCGACGGCGGCAAGACCTTCCAGCGCGAAGGCGACGGCCCCGTGCTGGCCGCCAGCCTGAACGAGCCCTTCGTCATCAGCGGCCCCAAGATCCGCCGCTTCCAGGTTGCGGGGTTGAGCCAGTACCAGCTGTTCTACATCGCCGGCCGCTGCTGGAAGATGGTCGAGGGCCGCGCCGAGCCGGTCTACAAGATCCGCATGGCCACGTCCGACGACGGCCTGAACTGGCAGCGCGAGGACCGCGACCTCATCGAGAGCCGCATCGAGGTCGACGAAGCCCAGGCCAGCCCCGATGTCTTCGAGGCCAACGGTCGCTTCCACATGTTCTTCTGCTACCGGCACAGCGCGGGCTTTCGCGGCAAGGAGAAGGGCTACCGCATCGGCTATGCGTCGAGCACCGACCTCAAGCACTGGACGCGTGACGACGCCAAGGCCGGCCTGGAGCTGTCTGCCGAAGGCTGGGACAGCGAGATGCTGGCCTACCCCCACATCTTCCAGGTCGACGGTGTGACCTATATGGGCTATCTCGGCAACGGCGTCGGCCGCGAAGGCTTCGGCATCGCGCGCCTCGAAGGGGACTTATGACAGCCCCCGAACCTGCCGCTGCGCATCAGGCCCCCCGAGGGGGTCAGGAGAACTCGGGAGCGGCCCGTCGTTCCCCTGAGATGCACTGGCGCAAGCTCGGCCGGATCTTCAACCCCTTCGAGCACGAGCTGCCGGGGGCCGGCGCCGGTTTTGCGCAATCACCGCAGGCCGTCGTCTTCGACGACTTCGTGCGCATCTATTTCTCGACGCGGGCCAAGGGCGCCGACGGAAAGTTCCTCAGCCAGGTCGCCTTCGCCGACTTCAGCAAGGACCTGCAGCAGGTGCTGAGCGTCAACACCGAGCCGGTGATGGGCCTGGGCGGGCTGGGCTGCTTCGACGAACACGGCATCTTTCCCTTCAGCCCGACACCGGTCGGCAACGAGATCTGGGCCTACACCACCGGCTGGGCCCGGCGCGTGGCCGTGTCCGTCGAGACCGCCGTGGGCCTGGTCATCAGCCGCGACGGCGGCGCCACCTTCGAGCGTGCCGGCCCCGGCCCCGTGCTGGGCCCGAGCGTGCATGAGCCCTGCCTGGTCGGCGACGCCTTCGTGCGCCGCTTCGACGGGCGCTTTCATATGTGGACCATGTTCGGCACCGGCTGGAAGCACTTCCCCGGCGAGGCCGCGCCCGACCGCATCTACAAGATCGGCCATGCCCACTCAGCGGACGGCATCCACTGGACCAAGGACGAAGGCCGAGCCCTGGTGCCCGACCGCCTCGGCCCCGATGAATGCCAGGCCCTGCCGGCCGTCATCCGCGTCGGTCAGCGCTTCCTGATGGTGTTCTGCTACCGCGAGGCCTATGGCTTTCGCACCGACCCATCACGCGGCTACCGTCTCGGCCAGGCCTGGTCGGACGACCTCGTCACCTGGACCCGTGCCGACGACCTGCCCCGCTTCGAGGCCGATGCCGGCGCCTGGGATGGCGACATGGTTTGCTACCCCCACCTGACCGAGATCGACGGCCGTGTCGTGCTGCTCTACAACGGCAACGCCTTTGGCCGCGAAGGATTTGGCGCGGCGGTTCTCGAGCAAGCATGAACTACCGGCTCGACAGCGTCGGCGCCGCCGCGCTGCTGACCCATCTGCGCGCTGCGGACGCGGGCTTCGAGCCGCCGCTGAGCAGCCGCATCGACCTCGCCGGCTATGCGGACAAGCTGGCCACCCACGCCCGCCGCGTCGAGGCCTGGCAGGGCGACCTGCTGGTCGGCCTAATCGCGATGTACGCCAACGACCCGGCCCAGGGCGGCTTCATCACCAATGTCAGCGTCTTGCCCGGCCACCAAGGCCAGGGCATTGCCGGCGAGTTGCTGACCCGCACGCTGGCCCTGGCCGCCGAGCTGGGCCTGCCCAGGCTGCGCCTGGAGGTCTACGCCGACAATACGGCCGCGCTGGCGCTGTACCGCCGGCATGGTTTCAGTGCCGAGACCGCGGCCGCTGCCGGCCCCACCCTCTTTCTGCATCGAGAGCTTTGATGAGCAATACCCGCGACTACAACGCCGAGCACGTCGACAACGCGCGCCAATACGCCTACGGCTTCGACTTCGACGTGATGCATCCGCTGATGGTGCGCTCCTTCGCGCCTTTCTTTCGTCCGGGCAGCATGCTGGAGCTGGGCAGCTTCAAGGGTGACTTCACGGCCCGATTGACCGAGCACTTCAGCGACCTCAGCTGCGTCGAAGCTTCGAACGTCGCCATGGACGAGGCCCGCCAGCGTCTGGGCGACAAGGTGCAGTTCTTCAACTCGCTGTTCGAGACCGTCCAGCTGCCGCGCCGCTACGACAACATCGTCATGACGCATGTGCTGGAGCACCTGGACGACCCCATCGCCGTGCTCGCTCGCATCAACCGCGAATGGCTGGCACCGGGTGGCCGTTTCTTCCTGGCCTGCCCCAACGCCAACGCGCCGTCGCGCCAGATCGCCGTCAAGATGGGCCTGATCGATCACAACGCCGCCGTCACGCCGGCCGAGGCCGAGCATGGCCACCGCATCACCTATGCGCTGGACACCCTGGAGCGCGACGCCACCCGCGCCGGCCTGAAGGTCATCCACCGTTCGGGCATCTTCTTCAAGGCCCTGGCCAACTTCCAGTGGGACCGCCTGCTGAAGACCGACATCATCACGCCGGCCTATCTCGAGGGCTGCTTCCAGCTTGGCCAGCAATACCCGGACCTGTGCTCGTCCATCTACCTGGTGTGTGAAGCCGGTTGAAACGGGCGATTGAGCCCGGCATGCACGTCGCCGTCGTCGGCTCCGGCTTCAGCGGCGTCGCCATCGCCTGGCAGCTGCTGGGCCGACTGCAGGTCGGCAGCACGATCACGATGATCAACGGCTCGGGCCGCTTCGCGCGCGGCCTGGCCTACGGCACCCATTCGGCCGACCACCTGCTCAATGTGCCGGCGGCACGCATGAGCCTGGATCCGGCCCAGCCCCATCACTTCGTCGACTGGCTGCGCCGCGACGACGCGGCCATCGACGGCCATGAGTTCGTCCCACGCCAGCGCTATGGCGACTATCTGCAGTCGGCGCTGGAGCAGCGCGAGGCTTATTGCAGCGGCGTCGAGCTGCGGCAGCTCGTCGCCCTGGTCGACGACTGCCTGCCGACACCCAAGGGCTGGCAGCTGAACTTCGTCGACGGCTCGAAGGCGTCCTTCGACGCCGTCGTTCTTGCCATCGGTCACCTGCCGCCCCGCCATCCGCATCCCGATCTCGCCGGCCTGCCCGGCTATGTGGCCGATCCCTGGGCCGGCGGCGCGCTGAACGACCTGGCGCCCGACGCGCCGGTTGCGTTGATCGGCAGCGGCCTGACCATGCTGGACGTGCTGATCACGCTGCGCGCACGGGGCCACCACGGCCCGGTGCTGGCGCTGTCGCGCCGCGGCCTGCTGCCGCAAGGCCACCGCCGCAACGAGGGTCCGCCCAAGCCCTGGGCCCTCGACCCGGCCATCGCCGGCAGTGCGCCGCTGCGCCGGCAGTTGCGCCTCTTCCGCGCCGAGATCGCACGCGCCGAGGCTGCGGGACTCGACTGGCGCGACGTCTGGGCCGCTTTCCGTGCCCAAACGCCCCAGGCCTGGCAGGCGCTGGAGGCGAGCAGCCGCGGCCAGTTCTTGCGCCATCTGCTGCCCTACTGGGATGTGCATCGCCACCGTGCCGCACCCCAGGCGCGCTCGGTGCTGGAAGCAGACCTGGTCAGCGGTCGGCTGCGCCAGGCCGGGGGACGCGTGTTGTCGGTGCACGAACAGGCGGGGGGCCTGCAAATGGGCTGGCGCCCGCGTGGAAGCTCGAACGTCGAGCACTTCGTCGCCGCCCGCATCGTCAACTGCTCGGGCCCCAGCTCGGCCATCGACGCCGGCTCGTCGCCGCTGCTGTGGCGGCTCCAGCAGTCGGGTCGTCTGCAACCCTGCCCTCACGGCCTGGGCCTGCAGGTGGACGAGGCCTATCGCATCCTCAACGCCTCGGGCCAAGGCCAACCGGGCCTCCACTACCTCGGCCCGCATCTGCGCGCCCAGCGCTGGGAGGCGACCGCGGTGCCCGAACTGCGCGAGCACGCCGCGGCCCTCGCCGCCCAGGTGGTCAAGCCCTGAGCAGGTCTTCCAGCGCCGCCACGGCTTCACTGGCGTCATCGCGGCTGGCGTCGATGCGCAGATCGGGTGTCAGAGGATCTTCGTAAGGGGCCGAGACCCCGGTGAACTGGGTCAGCGCATTGGCCCGCGCATTGCGGTACAGGCCCTTGGGGTCGCGGCGCTCGCAGACCTCCAGCGGCGTCGCCACATGCACCTCGCGGAAATTCGCCGTGCCGATGATGTCGCGCGCCATGGCGCGGTCCTCGCGCAGCGGCGAGATCAGCGCACAGATGACCACCAGGCCCGCCTCGCGCATCAGCTTGGCCACCTCGGCGACGCGGCGGATGTTCTCGCGTCTGTCCTCGGGGCTGAAGCCCAGGCCGCGGCAGAGGCCGGCGCGCACGGCGTCGCCATCCAGCACGGCGGCCATGGCCCCTGCATCGACAAGGCGCCCATGCAAGGCCGACGCCAGCGTGGACTTGCCGGCGCCGGACAGGCCGGTCAGCCACAGCACGCGTGCCTGGTGGAGCGGCTTCACCGCAGCCTCACTTGGCGACGGCGCTGGCCGCCGCATCGAGACTGCGCTTGGCGATCGCCTCATCCAGGCCTGCAATCAGGGCATCCCGGTGCGGCACCACCTCCAGCAACTGGAAGCGCATTGCGAGCAGCTGCATGACGAAGCTGAGGTTGGCCTTGTTCTCGGCGACGCCGGCCGAGACATCGAGCTTGCTGTTCACATGGGCCTCGATGGCCTCGGCGTTCATCTGCGCCAACTGCTGGCGCAGCGTCCGGATGGGCGCCTCGACGTCGGCCCAGGGCATGGCCAGCACCTGGTCCCGCAGATGCCGCTGCAGCCAGGCATCGTCGCCCCGCTTGGCGGCCTGACGGGCCAGCACTTCGTTGAGCAGCCCAGCCAGCTGGCGGCCCGACGGGCTGTCCTGCAGTTGCCGCGTCTTCCCGACGGCGTCGAACACCTTGGTCCACTCCCGCTGCGTCTGCGCCAGCACCGTGCGCTGCACGTTCAGCTCGATCAGCGCCGGCTGGCCCAGGGTACGGATGGCCTTGGATCGGTCGTCCAGCGTGGCAGCCACCTTGGCCAGCACGGGCTTCCAGATGGCGATGGGAGCACGCAGCATCACGCTGGGCTTGGCCGGCAGCTGATAGCTCGGCTGCGAGACCTCGGTGACGGTCACCGGACGGGTCGTCACGTTCGCCACCGCCGCTGTGGACATGAGCAGCGCGGCGACCACGAACGGCGCCAGCAGGGGCGCGGTCCAGGATGAGCGGCGGGAGGAATTGAACAACTTCATCAATGCTCCGAATGGGAGGCGTGGAATTCAGAACCCAGCCAGGCGCCCAGCAGCGCCCTCGGCTGGGAGGTATCGAGACCTGCCAGGTCGAGCAGCACTCGCTCGCCTGCGCCGTCGTCCGCGAGCCGCGCCACGCGCACGCCGGCACAGGTCGTCGGCAGGCTGGTCTCCTGGTCGGCCAACAGCTCTTCGAAGAGCTTCTCGCCGGGTCGCAGGCCGGTGAACTCGATGCGGATTTCGTCGGTCGAGTGCCCGCTCATGCGGATCATCTGCCGTGCCAGGTCAGCGATGCGCACCGGCTCGCCCATGTCCAGCACCAGCACCTGGCCGCTTTCGCCGATGGCGGCGGCCTGGATGACGAGGCGGGCGGCCTCGGGGATGGTCATGAAATAGCGAATGATGTCCGGGTGGGTGACCGTGACCGGCCCACCGCGCGCGATCTGCTCCTTGAACTTCGGGATCACGCTGCCACTGGACCCCAGCACATTGCCGAAACGCACCGCCATGAAGCGCGTGCCGGAGTGCTGCTTGGACAGTGCCAGCAGCGCCATCTCGGCGGCCCGCTTGGTGGCCCCCATCACATTGGTCGGGTTGACGGCCTTGTCGGTGCTGATCAGCACGAAGCGCTCGGCGCCGACCTCGGCCGCCGCCAAGGCCGCGTTGAAGGTGCCCAGGGTGTTGTTGCGGATGCAGGCGGCCGAGTTGTCGGCCTCCTCCATCAGCGGCACATGCTTGAAAGCCGCCGCATGAAAGACGAGCTGGGGCCGGTGGCGCGCAAAACAAGCCCGCAGATGCGGCAGGTCCTTGACGTCGCCAATGACCCTCACCAGCGACAGATGCGGGAAGGCCTCGGCCAGGGCCTGCTCGACGGCGTAGAGGGCGTATTCGCTGAGCTCGTAGAGCACGATGACCCGCGGGCCGTAGCGGGCGATCTGCCGGCACAGCTCGCTGCCGATGCTGCCGCCCGCCCCGGTCACCATGACGACGCGCGAATTGATGCGCTCGGAGATGCCCGCCTCGTCCAGCTGCACGGGTGGCCGGCCCAGCAGGTCCTCGGGCTCGATGTCGCGCACCTCGTTGACGCGGCGGCCGGCCATCAGCTCGGTGCTGCTGGGCACGGTCAGCACCGCCAGGCCCGTGGCACTGGCCAGGTCCAGCGCCCGGCGCCGCTGCGCTATCGACGCTCCCGGCATGGCCACGATCAGGTGGGTGACGCCATGCACGTCGGCGAAGCGCCGGGCCTGGCTCAGATTGCCCAGCACCGCCAGCCCGGCCACGCGTCCGCCCAGCTTGGCCGGATCGTCGTCCAGGAAGCCGACGACCACCCAGCCCTGGCTGTGCTGGATGCCGGCCACCAGCAGCCGACCCGCGTCACCGGCGCCCATCACCAGGGCCCGGCGGCTCTCCTGGGCGCTGCCGCTGATGCGGCTGCGCATGTGCTCGTACAGCATGCGGTAGCCCATGCGCATCATGGCCAGCAGCATCAGCGTGAAGAAGGGGTGCAGGGCCAGCACGGCGCGCGGGATGGCGTGCAGATGGGCCATCAGCACGGCGGCTGCGCCGATGAGTCCCGCCAGGGCGCAAGCGACCGCCAGGCGCTTGACCTCGCCGAAGCCCGAGAAGCGCCACATGCCCTTGGGCACGCGCAGCATCCACAGCACGACGGTGTAGATGGCCAGCAGGCCGAGCAAGACCCAGGGGTCGTAGTCCGGCCGCGCCGAGAACCAGCGCTCGAAGCCGAGGCGAAAGAGATAGGTGGCATGCCAGGCGATGGCGACGACGAAGATGTCGAGCAGCAACGCCAGCGCCTCGCGGCGGGGCCGCAGGCGGGTCAGCAAGGTGTCGAGAAACTGCCAGTTCATCGGAACGGGATTGTCAGCCCCTGGCGACACGCGCCAGCGTTGCCGCGATCAGCCGCAGGTCGGTCGCCAGATTCGCCTGCGCCGCATAGTCGGCCGAAAGCTTGAGCTTGGCCGGCATGATCACGTCACGGTATTCGCGTTCCGGATCGGCCGCCGCCGCAAGCAGTTCGGCCTCGCGGCTGAAGGCCAGCGAGGCCGGGTCGGTGATGCCGGGGCGCACGGCCAGCACGCGCTCGCGCAGATCGGCCGGGTAGAGCTCCACATAGCGCGGCAGCTCGGGCCGCGGGCCGACCAGGCTCATGGCGCCGCGCAGCACGTCCCACAGCTGGGGCAGCTCGTCGAGCTTGGTCTGGCGCAACACCTGGCCGCAGCGCGTGATGCGCGGATCCACGCCCACCGTGATGGCCGCGCCGGGCTCGACCCGCATGGTGCGGAACTT
This sequence comes from Roseateles sp. FW305-36, assembly GCF_058787015.1. Lineage (NCBI taxonomy): Bacteria > Pseudomonadati > Pseudomonadota > Betaproteobacteria > Burkholderiales > Sphaerotilaceae > Roseateles > Roseateles sp. FW305-36. The sequence goes on from NZ_JBYSZK010000013.1 coordinate 178,599, forward strand.
GTGGATGGTGAAAGGTCTGCCGTGGCGTCCGACACGGGTCTGGCGAAACAGCGCCGGGCCGGGCGAATCGAGCTTGATCCAGACGGCGACCAGCAGCAGCAGCGGCGCCAGCACCAGCAGTCCCAGCGCCGAGCAGATCACGTCGAACAGGCGTTTGCTCAAGCCTGCACTCAGGTCAACAGCGCGCGCACCGCGGCAATGACACGCTCCACATCCGCATCGCTCATGGCCGTGTACAGCGGCAGGCTGACCGTGCGCTCGAACACCTTTTGCGCCTTGGGGAACTGCTCGGGCGTGAGGCCGTAGCGGTCGCGCCAGTAGGGGTGCAGATGCAGGGGCACGTAGTGCACGCTGCAGCCGATGCCGGCGGCGTACATGCCCTCGATGAAGGCATCGCGCGTGATGCCGGCCGCGTCGGCCAGGCGGATGACGTAGAGATGCCAGGAGTGCACGTCGCCCTCGGGCGCGTCCGGCGGCAGGATGACCGGCAGGTCGGCAAAGGCCTGCTGATAGCGCATCGCGATCTGCTCGCGGCGGATCTGGAAGGCCGGCAGGCGCTTGAGCTGGTGCAGGCCCAGGGCGGCGGCGATGTCGGTCAGGTTGTACTTGAAGCCCGGCGCGACGATCTCGTAGTACCAGCTCGGCACCTTGGCCGTGAAGCGGTCGAAGGCGTCGCGGCTCATGCCGTGCAGGCGCATCACGCGGGCGCGCTTGGCCAGTTCGGCATTGCGGGTCACGAGCATGCCGCCCTCGCCCGTCGTCATGGTCTTGTTGGCGTAGAAGCTGAAGACGGTGGCGTCGCTGCCCAGGGTGCCGATCAGCTCCTTTTCCAGCGTCGTCGGCAACGCATGCGCGGCGTCCTCGATGACGCGCAGGCCGTGGCGGCGGGCGATGTCGAGGATGGCCAGCATGTCCACGGCCAGGCCGGCGTAGTGCACCGGCAGGATGGCTTTGGTCTTGGGCGTGATCGCAGCCTCGATGGCGGCAATGTCAATGTTCAGCGTGGCCGGGTCGACGTCGACCAGCTTCACGTCGGCACCCAGGTAGCGCACCACCTCGGCGGTGGCGGTGAAGGTGTGGGTTGTCGTGATGACTTCGTCGCCAGGGCCTAAGCCGATGGCTTCCAAAGCCAGGTGCAGGCCGGCGGTGGCCGAGTTGACGGCGATGCATTCGATCTGCGGGTCACCCAGGAAGTCGGCAAAGGCCTGCTCGAAGCGCTTGGCCTTGGGACCGGTCGTGATCCAGCCGGATTTCAGCGTGTCGACGACTTCGGCGATCTCGTCGTCGCCGAGGTCGGGCAGGGCAAAGGGAAGGAAGGGCTGGGCGCTCATGGAACTGGATTTTCGACGATCAGGGCCGGCCGTTCAGGACAGGGCCTCGATGAAGCGGGCCGCGAGGACCGGAAAGGCGTGATTCGCCATCGCGAAGGCGCGGCCGCGCTGGCCCATGGCTTCGCGCTCGGCGGGTGACAGGGCGGCCAGCTTCAGCAGGCCCTGGGCCACCGCTTCGGCGTCTTCGGGCGGCACGGTCAGTCCGGCGCCGGCCTCGGCCACCGGGTCGTTGCCGGCCTCGACCGAGTGCAGCACCGCGCGGCCGGCCATCAGGTAGTCGATGAGCTTGTTGGGCGCGATGCCGAAGCGGTAGATGGGCGTGCGCTGCCAGCCGATGTAGGCGATGTCGAAGTGGCCCAGCAGCGTCGGGATCTGGGCCTTGGGGATGGGCGCGAAGAAGCGCACATTCGTCAGCCCCTCGGTCTGGACGCGCTCGGCCAGGCGCGTGGCCTCGTGGCCGCTGCCCACCAGCACGAAACTGATGGGCTGGTCGCGCAGCCTGGCGGCAGCATCGAGCAGCACGTCCAGCGCATTGGGCAGGCCCATGGAGCCGGCATAGCCGACGATGACGCGGCCGGCGGCGCGCTCGGCGTCCAGATGCGCCGCCAGGGTCGCGCCCAGTGGCGCGCTCTCGCCCTGCCATTCCTCAGGCGCAAAGCCATTGGGCACGATGCACAGCCGCTTCAGGTCCAGGCCCTTGGATGCCATGTGCTCCTGCACGCAGGGCAGCATGGAGACGACGACGTCGGCATCGCGGTAGGCATCGGCCTCGGCCTTGCCGCACATCAGCACGAAAGGATGGCGGGGCGACATGCCCGACAGCTCGATCAGCGACAGCGGCCAGAGATCGTGCACCTCGTAGACCAGCTTGGCCTTGGCGAGCTTGGCGAGCTTCTTGGCCACCCAGACGTCCATGGGATAGGTGCTGGACGCGATGACGGCATCGGGCCGGAACTCGCGCGTCAGCCGCCAAGCGTCGGCACGCAGCTGGCGCAAGAAGGACATGATGTTGCGCAGCCGGCCCACGCCGTTGCCGGCGTAATGCGGCGTGGGCAGCCAGCGGTAGCGGATGCCGTCGATGATCTCCTCGCGCGGCACGCCCTGCATCTGCGGCTGCACCGCCCGCACATGCGAGTAGCTGGCCGCGACGATGGTGACCTCATGCCCCGCCCTGACCCATTCGCGGGCCAGGTAGTAGGGCCGGAACTCCATGCCATGGGCGGGCGAGCCGGCGTAGTGGTTGACGAGCAGGATCCTCATGCCGGGGTCAGTTCCTTGAGCCGGGTCAGGAAGCGCTGTACATGGGGTTCGAACAGGCCGTTCACCGCCACCCAGTCACGGTTGACCGCGGCGAGCTTGCCCGCGTCCAGTGCCGCCATGCGAGCTGGCAGGTCGTCCAGCGAACCGACGATCAGGCCGCGCGCGGAGTCGCCGATCAGCTCGCGATTGGCAGGAAGCTCGGAAAGCAGCGGCACGCAGCCATGGGCCATGGCTTCGAGCACCGAGACCGACACCGAGTCGCTCTCGGGCAGGCTGAGGAACCAGGTCGAGCGGGCGTAGTGGCCGGCCTGGGCCGACGCATCGAGGCGGCCGACGAAGCTGACTTTGTCGGCCAGGCCGCGGGCAGCGACATCGGTCTCCAGCGCCTGGCGCAGCGAACCGTCATTGGCGACGACGAGGCGAGCCTCGGGCTGGGCCGCGGCGATGCGCGCAAATGCGTCGATGACGAGCTGCGGCCGGTAGATGGGCTCCAGGCCGCGATTGGCGAAGCACAGCCAGGGCTGCTTCTTCGCGTTCTGTTTGGGCATGGCTTCCAGGCCGAAGGGAAAGACCATGACCTCGCCGGCGCCAAGCTCGCGCATGCGCTCGGCCATGTAGACCGAGTCCGAGGTCGTGATGGCGCAGCTGCGCAGGGCCTTCTTCGTGAGCCAGCGCCAAGCGCCGCCGCGCTGGGGCGTGACGAGGATGTCGCTGCCCCAGGCCGAGCCGGCGATCTGGGCGCGCAGGCGCCAGCCCAGCTTGGCGGCCCAGGCCAGGGTGCCGTGAGAGGTCAGATAGTGGGCGTGAATCCAGTCCGGGTCGGTGTCGGCCAGCCAGGCGCCGGCCTTGGGCAGTTGCTTGATCAGCGCGACATTGCCGCCGGCGTGATCAGGCGCGGTGTTCAACGCCAGCCGGCGCGCATCGGGCAGCAGTTGCAGGAATTCGGGCAGGAAGCCGCGCGACGAGATGGCATGCAGTTGCACACGCGGGTTCAGCGCCCGGGCCCACTTCAGCAGATGCGGGCTTTCGCCGTCGCCGATGAGGACGAGTTTCAGACCTCCACCCAAGCTCACGGGACAGCCTTTCCGGCCCAGGCCTCGTAGGCCTCGCGCAATTCGGGATGGCGGGCCAGCAGGGACGCATCACGCTCGCGCGTGTCGCCCACCTGGCGGGCCGGTTGGCCGGCCATGATGGCGAAGTCGGGTGCCTCGCCGCGCAGCTGCGAATAGGCGCACAGGATGGCGCCCTTGCCCAGCGTGCTGCCAGCCTCGATGAGGCTGTGCGGGCCGACAAAGCTGTAGGCGCCGAGCCGGACGGGCGCCTTGCGGTAGCCCGGCAGTTCACCGCCCAGCGTGGCGAAACGTCGGCCGTTGACGCGCAGCGCGTTGTGCGTGCTGTGGGTCACGATGGAACAGAAATTGGTGATCTGCACGCCTTCCTCGATGACGAGGCCGGCGCCGGCGTCGATGAAATTGAACTGACCGATGAAGACGTGATCCGCGAGCCGCAGGCCGGCTTCGCCTTCGATGCAGGTGCTGGGCGCGATGCGCGAATGCGGCGCGCCGGCCTCGCCGAACAGCATGCGAAAGCCCAGCAGCCGCAGGAGGCGGCGACGGCAGCGGTTGAGGAAGGCGCGCATCATTCCCAGGTCCAGAGTGCCCAGAAGAAGTAGCCGAAGTAGAGCAGCATCGCCGCGGACACGCCCCAGCCGGCACCGGCCAGGCCGCCCAGCCACAACCCGGCCGCCAGCCCGCCGATGAAAAGCACCTGTCCGACCAGGGCCAGCTTCAGCCCCCAGGCCTGGGCGCCCCAGGCCATCAGCACGACGGACAGCGGCGCGGCGATGAAATGCAGGGCCACATACGGCGCCAGCGACCGCGCCAGCTCGCCGGCACCGCGCCATTCGGGGCCGAAGACGGTGGCGAACAGCCAGGGGCCGAAGGCCAGCAGGACCAGCATCAGCGGCAGCGCCAGGGCGGCCAGCAGCAGCAGGTTCTGGCGCACCAGCACGCGCGCTTCGGCGAGGCTGGCGGCCTGCGTCAGCCGCGGATACAGGGCCTGCGACAGCGAGCCGCCGACGAGGGACGCCGGCGCCTTGAGATAGCGCAGGGCCAGGGCCCAGGCGCCGGCCTCGGGTGCGCCCAGCCAGGCCGTCAACAGCGTGATGGCCAGGGTGTCCTGCAGGGCGCCCGCAAAGGCATGGGGCGTGTTCAGCAGCGGGAAGTCGCGATGTCTGGCGGCCATCTCGCGCAGAGGCTGGGGCTGCAGCAGGCCGCGCCAGCCGCCGGCAGGTGCGGGTCGGGCCTGCATCGTGGCCGCCGCGGCGGTGGCCAGGGTCGCGCCGCCGATCAGACCCCAGGGGCCGGCCTGCAGCAGCCCGAAGCCGACCTGGGCCAGGGCGCCGCCGCCCCATTGCACGACGCGGGCCCGGGCAAGGGCCGCGAATTCGCCCGCGCGGGCCGCCCACTGGGCCAGGGCCTGGCTGGCGGCGGCCGCCAGCACGATCATCGGCATGGCCGCAGCGGCGGGGAGATCGGCCCAGAGCATCCAGGCCGCACCGACGATGACGGCCATGGCCGTCATGGCCAGCAGCATGCGCAGGCACAGGGCCAAGAGGGTCGCGGCGCCGGCATCGTCCTTCTCCAGGGCCAGCGCGAACTCGTAGCGGGCGCAGCCGACGACGGCCAGATTGCTGGCCACGGTCCAGACCAGGGAGAACTGGCCGTACTCGGCTGGCGTGTACAGGCGTGCGATCCACGGCCCCAGCAAAAGCGGGATGGCCTGGGCCAGCGCGCTGCCGGCTAGCAAGGTGAGAGTGGCGCGCTTCAAGCTCATGGGGCGCGAGATTCTAGAATCGACGGTTCGACTGAAGGCCCGCAATGACCACGACCCCTCCGACCCCCGCTACCGACGACAACCAACTGATCGCCGAGCGCCGCGCCAAACTGGCCGCGCTGCGGGCCGCCACGGCGGTGCCCTTCCCCAACGATTTCAAGCCCCAGCACCGTGCCCAGCCCCTGCAGGCTCAGTATGGCGAGGTGCCCAACGAGGAGCTGGAGCCGCAAGCCGTCAAGGTGACGGTGGCCGGCCGCATGATGCTCAAGCGCATGATGGGCAAGGCCAGCTTCTGCACCCTGCAGGACGCCACCGGCCGCATCCAGCTGCGCGTCACCATCGACAACGTCGGGCCTGAGGTCTACGACGCCTTCAAGCACTGGGACCTGGGCGACATCCTGGGCGCCGAAGGCACGCTGATGCGCACCAAGACCGGCGAGCTGTCCGTCGCCGTGACGACGCTGCGCCTGCTGACCAAGAGCCTGCGCCCGCTGCCGGACAAGTTCCACGGCATGTCCGACCAGGAGCAGAAGTACCGCCAGCGCTATGTCGACCTGATCACCGACGAGGACGCCCGCAAGCGCTTCACGGCCCGCTCCAAGGCCGTGTCGGCCATCCGCAGCTTCATGGTCGACCATGGCTTCCTGGAAGTCGAGACGCCCATGCTCCACCCCATCCCGGGTGGCGCGAACGCCAAGCCCTTCAAGACCCACCACAACGCGCTGGACCAGGAGATGTTCCTGCGCATCGCGCCTGAGCTCTATCTGAAGCGCCTGGTGGTGGGCGGCTTCGAGCGCGTGTTCGAGATCAACCGCAACTTCCGCAACGAAGGCATCTCGGTCCGGCACAACCCCGAGTTCACGATGATGGAGTTCTATGCGGCCTACTGGACGCATCACGACCAGATGGACTTCACCGAGGCCGTGCTGCGCCATGCCGCCGTCGCCGCCACCGGCAGCGCCGCCCTCACCTACGCCGGCAAGCCGGTCGCCCTGGACAAGCCCTTCGCCCGCGTGTCGGTGCGTGACTCGCTGATCCAGTTCGCCGGCCTGACCGGTGAAGAGGCCGACAACCCCGAGGTGCTGCGCGCCAAGATCGTCGCTGCCGGTGAGGAGGCCCCCGCCCGCTGGAGCCTGGCCGAGCTGCAGTTCGGCCTGTTCGAGGCCGTCGTCGAAGAGAAGCTGTGGGAGCCCACCTTCATCATCGACTATCCGGTCGAGGTCTCGCCGCTGGCGCGCGCCTCGGACGCCAACCCCAAGATCACCGAGCGCTTCGAGCTCTTCATCACCGGTCGCGAGTACGCCAACGGCTTCTCCGAGCTGAATGACGCCGAGGACCAGGCCGCGCGCTTCCACGCCCAGGTGGCCAACAAGGACGCCGGCGACGAAGAAGCGATGTTCTTCGACGCGGACTTCATCCGCGCGCTGGAATACGGCATGCCCCCGACCGGCGGCTGCGGCATCGGCATCGACCGGCTGATGATGCTGATCACCGACAGCCCGTCGATCCGCGACGTCATCCTGTTCCCGGCGTTGCGCCGAGAGGCGTGACGACGTAGGTCGCTCGGACCCGGCTCACAGCCGGACCAGTTTCTTGAAGCGCCCATGCAGGCATCCAGCCGGCATGGGCGCTTTGCCATGGACACCGCTTTCGGCCTACCTGGAAGGCCTGCCAGTGATTCAGACACTCTCGCCGCTGTAGATTTGCAGTGGGGGCGCCGGTCTTGGTCCGCATCCGCCACAAGAGCGGAAGCCGTTGGGAGCTGAACGATGTATCAGCAGCGCATTGAAGAGAAACACCGCGAACTTGAGGACGCGCAAATCATGCTGCGGGCCGCACGCAAGGCCGCACTGGATGCCGAAGGGAGGGACCGCATCTCCGGATCCCAATTGGTTGAGCTTCGGCTGGAGCTGACCCGCGCGGAGGAAAACGCCTTCTGGCTGAGTGCCGAGCTCGACGCCTTGAATGAGCTGCAGGCCGAGCATCTTGAAGCCATGCGGATTTGGTGAGCGAGCCACCCGTTCGGGTGCACTCCTCAGATGCTGCCAGGGCATCGCGAATACTGTTTTTGTATACAGTACTATTTGCCTCGAATCGTCAAGGAACTCGCGTGCGCAGCAACCACGAACCCGTCACCGATGCCGACCGGCTGCTTTCGACGTTCGGCGTGACCTTGCCGGCTGGCGCCGAGCTGGGTCGGCCCGGCAGCACCGATGTCATGGCTCCGTTCATCGTCCAGGCCCCGCACCCGGTCGCCGACGCGCTGGGCGACGTCAACGTCGGCACGTGGGGGCTGCGGCCCGCCTTGGCGCAGCACATCAGCACGACCACCCAGACTGGGCACTGCCGCGTCGAAACGATGAAATCGGACCCGACCTTCCGGGAAAGCTGGTGGTCCGGCCGGCGCTGCGTCGTTCCCGTGGAGCGGCTGACCGAATGGTGCTACGCCTGCGGCCGGCCGGGCCTGTGGAGCGTCCACCGCACGGACGAGCAGCCCATGGGGCTGGCCGGCCTGTGGAAGGCCTGGACGAGCCCGACGGGTGAGACGCTGCAATCGTTCTGCGTGCTGACCCTCAACGCCGAGGGGCATGACGTCTTCGATCGCCTGAAGCACCCGACGCACGAGAAGCGCATGCCGGTGATCCTGCCCGTCCAAGCTCAGCGGCAGTGGCTGCAGGGCACGGGAGCACAGGCAGAACGGCTGCTCGTTCGCTTCCCGGCCGAGCAACTGCATGCCTTCCCGCTGGAGCCCGCGAGCGGGCCTTCGCGACTCGACGGGCCCGATGAAGCGGACATGTTCGCGGACGAATGGTGGGCCACCGCGTCCCAGGTGTCGCGCAAGAAGCGTCTCGTCGTGAGGCGCAAGCCGGTCGATGTGCCCGCGCCGACCACGGGCGACCTGTTCGGCTGACACTAGGCCACAGCAGCCGGCGCCTTCCCTGCAATGATCATCGCCAGCACCTCGTCCTCGGTCACATCGGCCGTGCGGCAGGTGGCGACAGGGCGGCCGTTCTTCATGACCACGCCTCGCGGCCGGAAGGTCGACCCTCCGCGCTTATCCAGCGCCTCAATCCGGGGACCACGACTGCGCTTTGGATAGCGTCGTCATCTGCATCGCCCTCATGCAGGCGTCGAGCCGATGGGGGCGCTCCCGCAGGTCCTGAATGGCCTTGGTCAGGCCGGTTTCGATGCTGTCGCCATCGGCCGTCGCCGCCTTGGCGATGGCGGCGCGCAGCAGTGCCTTGGGCGGCTGCATCATGAGCAGATCAATCAGGTAACGGCTGAAGACGCTGTCGTCACGCCAGCGATCCGACCAGTGATTTCGCCGCCGCCAGCACAAGCTGCAGGAGCGCTTCTCCGCGCTCTTAAAGGTACTTTTCCTTCAAGCGCGCGGCGTCCGCCACTAACTGCGTGAGCCGCTGGGACTGTTTCGCCACACAACCGGCGATGCCCTGTACGAAGGCACGCTCGACCTCGCCTTCGTAGGCGGCGTCTTCAGCCTGAGCCGCAGCCGCTGCTTCGGCAAGCTTTGCCAGCCGCTGGCCTTCCCGGCGCATCAGCTTGCGGTCGATGCCGCAGCGTGCGGCGAAGTCGGCCAAGGCGAAGGGCGACACCTCGGCGTGACTGAATACGTCGCCGTAGGCCATGGCCAGTTCAGCGTCGAGTGCGTCGTACTGCAGGACGCTCACCAGGTCGTACCAAGGCGTCGGTTCAAGGAGGCCGCCCGGGCGCACGAAGAACGAGTAATTCTTGCCGTGCGCGTCGCTGTTGCCAATCAGGAACTGGAAGAGCGCCCAACGGAGCATGGTCAGCCTGGAGGCGGCTTTGTTGGCCGTGATGTCGGCACAGCCGAACAGGCGTTCGAAGCTCACGCCGTCTCGAATGTTGCGCACCGCCTCGGCGTTGCCCAGGTTGCGCTCGTACTTGTACGTCAAGGGCAGGTCGCAGGCCTGGCAGGCGTCGATGATGTGCCGGCGGAGAACCCGCGGCTGGCCGCCGACGTTCCGGACCTCGCGGTCAAAGCGCCGCACGACCAGCACGGGCCGAGGCGTGCGCAGCAGCTCCACCTCGGCAGCCGGTAGGCCCATACGGCGGGCGAGCGACATGCAGAAGTGTTCATTGACCGCCAGGTGGGGCGTCGTCGGGTTGGCGGCGTCGGGTTTGAGGATGTGCGTCGACGCCAGTCGCTGCCCATTCACCAGGAAGAGCCGCCCGCCCTGGCTCAGCGGTCGGTCGAGGTAGACCAGCAGTTTGTCCTGCAGTCCAGCCACCGACATGCGCACCTTGCCATCCCACACCGTCAGCGGCACGTGCGCTCTCTCAGCGATGCGTTGGTCGAGTTCGTGCCGGGGGATTTCTCGCAAGACGGGTTCGCCCTCCGCCTGTGCCGCTGCAGCGCCGCCCGTGAACCGCAGGGCGCCCGCTGTCTCGGCGCCCAGGGCCCAGATGAGACCGAAGATGTTGCTCTTGGCCAGGCCGTTGTAGGCGACGGCCACATCCAGGGCCCTGCCTTCGGGCAACAGATGCTCGATGAAGCGCTTGACGGAAGCAGACGGGTAGTCGGCCGGCGGACGCGTCAGGGGCAGGGCCGGCGACAGGGGGAAGGACTGCGTGTCAGCAACCCAAGGCTCGACATAGCTCAGACTCCAGCGGTCGTCGCGACCCTCATGTTCGATAGTCGCAACTCGGGTCTCTTCCGCCCAGACATGCAGCGCGTGGGCCATGCTTGCCGCCTCACGCCTCGCGGTGGCTGGCGGGCGCCGACGGGCTGTTTGTGGCAGCCTCGCGGGCCCAAGGGTGCTCTTTGGGCAGCACCATCAGCGCCAGGCCCAAACCGTCGAGCACGGTCATCGCCTTGTCCAGGCGCACCGACCCTTGGCCGTTCTCGAGCCGGGACATCAGATCCACCGATACGCCAAGCAGACCGGCGGCATCGTCGATGCGCAGCGACTGCGACTTGCGGCGCTCGCGCACGATCGGGCCCAGCTCTGGGGCTGACTTCAGCAGGGTCGGGTGGCGGCGGGACGCATCAGTCATTTCGGAGTTTCAGTTACTGCGATCTTGAGCAGAAGCTTTCAGAGTCAATTTCTGCTTTTCCGAAATTGTAGCCAAACACTGCAAATCAACAGCGAGAATTTCGTCAAATCAGAAATTCAGCGCCATTCCGGTCGTTCTGGCGTTGTGCGTCGGCGGCTGGGCCCTGAACGTTCCGCCAGCGCCCGGACGGTAGCGTGACCGACTCGCCCATTGAGGCCCAAGCTGTTTCGAGTGCCTCGACGGCTCGCGGAGCACTCGGCACGCGCATAGGGCGTCCGGGTCACCCTCAGGTGACGCAGTCGCATTTCTTGCCAAGGTCGACAGTCTGACGACAAGGCTTTGGCCCGGCGTTGGCCGGTGAAGCAACGTCGTAACGCGGTCGGTTTGTTTCTCATTCTGTTCGTAATCGACCGATTGAACAAAATGAGAAACAACGATCACTGAGTCATGGGCGCCTTGCCTGCAATGATCATTGCCAGCACCTCGTCCTCAGTCACGTCCGACGTGCGGCAGGTGGCCACGGGCCGGCCGTTCTTCATGACCATCAGTCGGCTGGACAGCGCGAACACGTCCGGCATGTCGTGGGTGACCAGCAGGATGCCCACGCCCTCGGCGCTCAGCCGCCGGATCAGGTCGTGCACCATGGCCGTCTCGGCGGGGCCGAGAGCCGCGCAAGGCTCGTCCATGATCAGCACACGGGCCTTGAACTGCAGGGCCCGCGCGATGGCCACGACCTGACGCTGGCCGCCCGACAGGGACATCACCGGGTCGGCGATGTTCTTGAAGTTGGGGTTCAGCCGGGCGAACAGCGGCACCGCGGCGGCGCGCATGGCGGCGTCGTCGAGCAGGCCCAGGCGGGTGCGCATTTCGCGGCCGAGGAAGAGGTTGGCGACCGAGTCCAGGTTGTCGGCCAGGGCCAGCTTCTGGTGGATGGTCTCGATGCCGGCGGCGCGGGAATCGGCCGGGCTCGCGAACTTCACAGGCTGGCCGTTCAGCAGCAACTCGCCACCGTCGAAAGGCAGCGCGCCCGCCAGCATCTGCATCAGCGTGGACTTGCCGGCACCGTTGTGGCCCAGCACGGCCAGCACCTCGCCGGGCGCCAGGCTCAAGGAGACGCCGTCGACCGCATGCACGCCGCCAAAGGATTTGCGCGCCTCGCGCACTTCAAGCAAAGCGCTCATTTCTGCACCACACGGTCAAACACAACGGCGGCCACCAGCACCTGGCCGAGCACGACCATGCGCCAGCCTATGGCCACATCGGTCAGCAGCAGGCCGCTGTCGATGCTCTGGATGATGAGGGCGCCCAGCACCGTGCCGCCGACGCTGCCGCTGCCACCGGCCAGGCTGACGCCGCCGATGACGGCCGCCGCGATGACGGTCAGCTCCATGCCCGTGCCCATCGAGTTGGTGCCGGCATTCAGGCGCGCCATCGCGACGATGGCGGCCAGCGCGACGAGCGCGGCCAGCAGCAGATTGAGCTGGATCATCACGCGCCGCACCGGAATACCGGCCAGACGCGCGGCGTCGGGATTGCCGCCAATGGCATAGACGTAGCGGCCAAAGCGCGTGTGCTTGGCGATGAAGCCCAGCAGCAGCACGACGGCGACCCAGATCACCATGGGCAGCGGCAGGCCCTGGCCCTGTTCCTGGCCTTCGATCTTGTAGGCGTTGAAGACGGCCACGATGCCGAACACCGCGACCGCGGCGAGCCCGCCCTTGATCAGCTCATGCTTGATGTCGCCCGGCACGCCGCCGGCGCGCAATTGCGCGCGACGCTGCACGACCTGCCAGCCCCACAGCAAAGCCACCAGGCCCACGCCCAGCAACCAGCTGCCGCGCTCGCCCAACGAGCCGTCCAGGCCGCCACCCAGGGCCAGCAGCCAGGGCTCGGTGACGGGTTGCGTCTTGCCGTCGGCCACCAGGAAGGCCACGCCGCGCAGCGACACCAGGCCGCCCAGGGTCACGACAAAGGACGGGATGCCGATGACGGCGGACAGCCAGCCCTGGAACAGGCCGACCACCAGCGCCAGGCCCAAGCCCGCGAACAGCGAGGCGACGACCGACCAGCCTTGGGTGTACTGCAGCCAGGCCATCAGCACGCCGACGGCGCCGAGCAATGAGCCCACGGCGAGGTCGATCTGGCGCGCCACGATGATCAGCGCCATGCCGCTGGCGACGATTCCGACGACGGCGGTCTGCTGGGCGATGTTGTAGAGGTTCTCTGCCGTCAGGAAGCTGCCGGTGAGCAGATGAAAGCCGATGGCGATGGCCACCAGCACGGCCGCCATGACGGCGAGCCGCTGGGTCTGGGCGCTCATCGCCTCTCCTATTTGCAGGCCGCGGGGGCCTTGGCGGCGTCGACGCCCTTGCAGACGACGGCCTTGCTGACCCAGCCGGCGCTGATGACCTGATCCAGGTTGGCCTGCGTGATCGCCACCGGTGCCAGGAACTTGGCCTGCAGCGAGACCTTGCGCTCACCACCGGCCCAGGACGCGGCACCGTCGACCTTCTGGCCGGCCGCCAGTTGCACTGCGGCCGCTGCAGCCTCCTTGCCCAGGGCGCGCGAGTCCTTCCAGACCGACACCGTCTGCGTGCCCAGCGCAATGCGGTTCAGGGCCGCATGGTCGGCATCCTGGCCGCTGACCGGCACGCCCTTGACGCCACGGCCCGCGAGTGCGGCGATGGCACCACCGGCCGTGCCGTCGTTGCTGGCCACGACCGCGTCGACGCCGCCCTTCAGGCGGGTCAGGATCTGCTCCATGTTCTTCTGGGCCACCTCGGGCTTCCAGCCGTCGGTGTATTCCTCGGCGACGATCTTCACGTCACCCTTCTTGACGGCATCGGCCAGCGCGTCCTGCTGACCGGCGCGCAGGAAGTCGGCATTGGGGTCGCTGGGCGAGCCCTTGATCATCACGTAGCGGCCCTGGGGCTTGGCGGCCAGCACGGCCTTGGCCTGCAGGCGGCCGACCTCGCGGTTGTCGAAGGTCAGATAGAAGACCTCGGGGGCCTCGATGAGGCGGTCATAGGCCACGACCGGAACCTTGCGCGCCTTGGCCTTGTTCAGGGCCGGGACGATGGCGTCCTTGTCCATGGCCAGGATGATGAGCACCTTGGCGCCCTTGGCCAGCAGGGACTCGACGTCGCCGATCTGCTTCTCGGGTGAGCCGCCGGCATCGGCACTCACATAGCTGGCACCCTGGCGGGCCAGTTCGGCCTTGATCGCGGCCTCATCGGTCTTCCAGCGTTCTTCCTGGAAGTTGGACCAGCTCACGCCGACCACGGGGCCGGAAGCCAGCGCTGTCATCGAGGCCGTCAGCAGCGCCGTCGCTGCCCACATCTGCTGCATTCGCATCTTGTCTCCAATGCCCTTGTCGTGCGGGCCGCGGATTCTAGGAACGCAGGCAAGAAAAAAGCGACCCTCTCGGGTCGCCTTTCATCGGTTTGAAACCGCTTTGTTTCAGCGCTTGGCTTAGCGCGAAGCCACGCCGGTGGCCGGACGAACGATGCGGGCCGGGAAATCGCCCAGTTCGCGAGCGGCGTTCTCGCCGTGGTCAGCGGCCAGCGCAGCGGCGGTCTTCTCGTCGGCGCGGTACTCGGCCGTCTTGGAGGTCAGCACGGCCTGACGGGGCAGCTTGACGGTGGCGACGGCGGCCGCCTTGGCGGTGGCGGGGGTCGTCACTTCGACGCCCTTTTCGCCCTGGATGGCGGCCAGTTCACCGCTGTTGCGGGCGGCGACCAGGTCGGCAATCACTTGCTCGCGGGTCAGCGGGGTGGCGGTTTGGGCCGATGCGGCACCCGCGGCGATCAGGAGGGTGGCGGCGATGACGGTAGACAGCTTGCTCATGACGGGCTCCTCAGTACTGGCAGGATGGTCCTGCTTCGGGTCATTCGGACATCGCGACCGCGATGTCCATGGCCTGAACTGTAGGCAGCCGGTCTTGGTAGAAATACTAGGCCGACATGAACTGACTATTCATTGAACGCAAACAGTTACCCCTAGATCGTCATCGCTTCGCCACATCCAATCAACGGTGCTCGAAGTTCGGCGCACGCTTGGCCAGAAAGGCTTCCATGCCCTCGCGCTGGTCGTGGCTGCCGAACAGCGCATGGAAATAGCGGCGCTCCACGGCCACGCCATCGGTCAGCGGGCCCTGGTAGGCGAGGTTGACGAGTTCCTTGATCAGCATGACCGAGGGCCCGCTGAAGCCGTTGATGGTTTCGGCCGCCGCCAGGGCTTCCTCGAGCAGCTTGTCGGCCGGCACGACGCGCGACACCAGGCCGGCGCTTTCGGCCTCGGCCGCGCCCATCATGCGGGCGGTCAGCAGCATGTCCATGGCCTTGCTCTTGCCCACGGCACGCGGCAGGCGCTGAGTGCCACCGGCGCCGGGCACGATGCCAAGCTTGATCTCGGGCTGGCCGAACTTGGCCGAGTCGGCCGCGATGATGAAGTCGCACATCATGGCCAGCTCGCAGCCGCCGCCCAGCGCAAAGCCTGCCACTGCGGCGATGACGGGCTTGCGCACCTGCAGGATGGTCTCCCAGTTCTTGGAGATCAGCCCGCTCTTGAAGGCGGAGGCGAAGGTGTGGGGCAGCATGGTCGGGATGTCGGCCCCGGCCGCGAAGGCCCGCTCGGAGCCGGTCAGCACGATGCAGCCGATGCTGTCGTCGGCATCGAAGGCCAGCAGGGCCTCGCCCATCTCGTCCATCAGCTGGTCGTTCAGCGCGTTCAGCGCCTTGGGACGGTTCAGCGTGATCAACGCGGTCTTGCGCGGGCCGTCGCCGTGGACGGCGGTGATGATGCATTCGTAGCTCATGGGCTGGTTCTCCTGGGAATGTCGTTGTTGCTGGATTCTGGCGCGGCCTGCAGCGGCGCGCTCTTGAGCATGAGGTCGATATGGGTGTCGGCGTCCTGGCGGATCACGAGGCGCACGGGCAGGTATTGCAGCGAGGGCGCGAGCCAGACCTCGGCTGTCAGATCGCCGCTACCGGCCGGCCGGGTGGGCTTCAGATGCCAGGTCGCCATCGGCCCCATCGGGGTGTCCAGCGTCTCCTCGCCGATGACCTCGTACTGCCAGGCGTATTGCCGGCGCGGCAGCACCAGCGGGAACTGCAGGACGCGGCCGACCTGCAGCGGCTCGCGGCCGGTCAGGAAGAGCCAGGTCAGCTGCACGAACTGGCTGGCCGAATCCTGGGCGCCGCGCATGACCGGCTCGCGCGCGCCGGTCGCCAGCTGCACCTCGGTGCCGAGGAAGAAGACGCTGACCCGACGGCGCTCGCTGAGGATGACTTTGGTCTCCTCGTCATAGCGCTGGGGCGCGATGCCCTCCGGTGTCAGCTGGCCCTGGCTGCTCATGCGCCGCGTGATCAGCGGCGCAAAGCTGGGGCCGACACCGACGTCCAGATGAACCTGGTAGTCCCGGCCCTGGCGCAGCCATTCGACCTGGGCCTGGCCGCTGACCGGGCCCCGGTAGTTGCCCGTCAGCACATAGCTGAGCCGGGTGGACAGCGGCCATTCGGGGCCGGGCTCGTTGTCGGCTGGGGCCGATGCAGCCTGGGCGACCGAGGCCGCTTCAACGGGCTGCGAGGCCGCCTGCGCAAGGGGCTCCGGCGGTGGCGCTGGCCGGGATTCAGGCTCGGGTGCCGAGGCCGCACTGGCCGGCGAAGCGGCCGCCACGACGGGGGCCTTGGGTCGCATCGGCCGGCTGGGCCTTGGCGACTGGACATGCCGGGCCGGCGGTGGCTGCAATTGCATCTCGCGCACCAGGGCCACCTGCAGGCGAGGCGGCATGGGCGGTGGTCCCTCGCTGACCCAACCTTCGTGGATGCGCTGCACCTCCTGGCCGAGCAGCAGGTGCAGGATCAGCACGGCCAGCACCAGCAGGCCCGGTGGCCGCGGTGTTCTCATCGTCGGCTCAGGCGCCGAGCCAGCGGCGGCGTGCTGCGTGAGGGCCGTCGGCCAGCGTCAGAGCGACGGAGGCGGATTGAGGCGGCCGCAGGTCGACATCGAGCTCGACCAGGCGCTGATCGCGGCTGACCAGCAGCCGCAGCCGCGTCTGTCCGCTGCCCAGCAGCGCCAGCACGTCGTCGAGACGACGCAGGCGCCAGCCATTGCAGCCGATGATCTCGTCGCGCGCATTGAGGCCCCCAGCCTCGGCCGCGCCGCCGGTCAGCACGTGCGTCACGCCGACGCCGGTGAGCGCCGTCTCGCGCACGCGCAGGCCCAGGCGCTGGGCCACGCTGGCACGCCCCTCGTCACGCCAGGCGATGCCATGCTCCTGCAGCAGCTCGCGCAGCGGCAGCTCGTCGGTGCCATGCACCCAGGCTTGCAGTTGCGCCGCGATGTCTTCGCCGCCAAGCGTCGTCACGGCCGTCAGGATGTCGGCCTCGCTGACAGGCCCGCCGGCGCTGCGCTTCCACAGCCGCTTCATCAGGGCATCCAGGCTGGACTTGCGTCCACGCAGACTCAGATCCAGGCAGAGGGCAACCAGCGCGCCCTGGCCGTAGTAGTTGCTGGCCGCGTTGACGCTGTTCTCGTCGGGCCGGTAGTACTTGGTCCAGGCCTCGAAGCTAGCCGAAGCGAGTGGCTGCACGCGCCGTCCCGGTGAGGCGAGAACGCCATTGAGCGAGGCGGCCAGCAGCTTCAGATAGCGCGGCCCGTCCACGAGGCCCGCGCGTCTCAGCATCAACTCGTCGTAATAGCTGGTGAAGCCCTCGAAGAACCACAGCAACTCGGTGTAGTTCTCGCGCTGGTAGTCGAAGCTCGCGAACTCGGCCGGGCGCAGCCGCTTCACGTTCCAGGCGTGGAAGTACTCGTGGCTGAACAGGCCCAGCAGGCGTGCGTAGTTGTCGCTCGGGGCCGCGGCTTCGGCGGCCGTGGGCAGCTCGCGCCGCGCGCAGATCAGGGCCGTGCTGGCGCGGTGTTCCAGGCCACCATGGCCGTCATCCACGGCCCACAGCAGGAAGCTGTAGCGCTCGAAGGGCGCTTCGCCCCAGAACTCGATCTGGGCCTCGCAGATGCGCTTGACGTCGGCCAGCAGGCGCTCGCCGTCGAAGCTGGGCCAGGCGCCGGCGACGACGATGCGATGCGGCACGCCGGCGGCGACGAACTCGCCCTGCCAATGCGCGCCGATTTCGAAGGGGTGATCGAGCAGCTCGTCGTAGCCGTCGGCCTCCCAGCCCCCATCGGCCTCACGCATCTCGGTCGCGACCTGCCATTCCTTGGGCAGGCGCGCAAGCTCGATGCGATGCACCTGATCTTCGCGGTCATGCGCGCGGAGGCACAGACTGCTGGCGTTGAAGAAGGCGCGCTGGCTGTCCAGCCACGCCGTGCGCACCGACGCATCGAAGGCATAGACCTCGTAGCTCAGCGTCAGGGCTGCGCGACCGCTGCAGCGCACGCGCCAGCTGGCCTTGTCGATCTGCTCGACCGCCAACTCGCGACTGCCCTGGCGCGCCGCCAGCCCGTTCATCTGCTTGGCGAATTCGCGCACCAGATAGCTGCCGGGGATCCACACCGGCAGTCTGAAGATCTGCTCGGCCGCAGGGCTGGTGAGGGTCAGCGTGACGCGGTAGCGGTGGGCCGCGATGTCGGCCAGCTCGATGCGGTAGCTCGGCCCGCGCATCAGCTACCCGCGGCGGCGAGGAAACAGCTCAACGCCGCGACGGCGGTGAGCCGAAAGCGCAGGGTCAGCCAGTCAGCCGCGCCGAACTGCGGGTAGACGCGCCTGTCCATCACGTAGCAGGCGATCAGCACGCCACCCAGCAGGGCCAGGCCGGCATGCGGCGGCATCAGCACACCCAGCCAACCCAGCAGCGTCGCGCCGACGCCCCAAACCAGCGGCCGCCTCTCGGGCAGGCCGCGGATGAAGGACAGGCCCCAATGGATGCCGCCGAGGAAGGACGCGATGAGGGCCGCATAGGTGGCCGTGGCGAACCGTACGAAGCGGTAGGGATCCTCGTCGCGCGGGTCGATCAGCCAGATCAACGCGCAGCCCAGCATCAGCGGCACGAGTCCGGCATAACCCAGCCGATGCGCGAGCTGGCGCAGTTCAGCCGTCATGGTGTCAGGACTTGCTGGCCGGCGCGGCCAGGGCTTGCAGGCGCTTTTCCAGTTCCACGGGGCCGACGGCACCGGGGATGCGGTTGCCGTCTTCCAGCAGGATGGCCGGCGTGCCGTTCACATGGATCTTGCGCGACAGCGCCAGGTTGCGCTCGATGGCAGCGTCGTCGCACGAAGCCGGCGCCTTGCCCGGCTGCTCGCCCTTGAGCATCCAGCTCAGCCAGGCATTGGCACTGTCCTTGGAGCACCAGATCGCACGCGTCTTCTCGGGCGAATCGCCGCCGAGGATGGGGATGAGGAAGGTGTAGACGGTGACGTCCTTGAGCTCCTGCAGGCCCTTCTCGAAGCGCTTGCAATAGCCACAGTTGGGGTCCGCGAAGACGGCGATGCGGCGCTTGCCGGTCCCGTTCTTCCACATGACCGCATCCTTGAAGGGCAGGCTGGCGAAGTCGACGCGATTGAGCTGGGTGATGCGCTCCTCGGTCAGGTTCTTCTTGGCCTTCAGGTCGATGAGCTCGCCTTCAATGAGGAAGTTGGCCGCGGCATCCGTGTAGCGGATCTCGCTGCCGATGCGCACCTCCCACAGCCCGGGCATGGCCGACGGGCGCACCTCGTCGATCTTGGGAGCGTTGGGCATGCGCTCGGCAAAGGCCTTGCGGATAGCAGCTTCGTTGGCCAGCGCGGGCAGGCTGACGGCGACGAGCAGGAGGGCCAGAAGGCGGGAGGCGAGAGAGCGCACGATGAGAAGCCGGTTGAGTTTCAGAGCCCGAGTGCGCGCTGGGTCAGCCAGCGCTTGACGGGAGTGAGTTGGTTGAGTGCGTCCAGCCCGCGGTTGCGCAGCCCCTGGACGGCGGGAGAGGAATTCGCGAAGAGGCGCTGCAGCACATCGGTCAGCTCGCCCATCGCCAGCGTCGGCGCCAGGCGCTCGCGGGCATAGCGACGCAGCAGCCGCTCGTCGCCCAGCGGGCGCCAGGCCTCGCGCCCGGACAGCACGCGCGTCAGCGCCGCGACATCCCCCAGGCCCAGATTCAGGCCTTGGCCGGCGAGAGGATGGACGATATGGGCAGCATCGCCGAGCAGCACCCAGCCCGAACCGCTGACCGCGTCCGCGCGGGCAAGGGCCAGCGGCCAGCTCGAGCGCTCGCTGCCCAGGCTCAGTTCGCCCGCGGCGCCCAAGGTGGCCGCATTGAGTTCGCGTTCGAAGTCGGCGGCCGGCAAAGCCTGCAATTGCTCGGCTCTCGCCTCGGCGCAGGACCAGACAAGGCCGTAGGACGCCCCCGGCGTCGGCTTCTCGAACGGCAGCAAGGCCAGCACCTCACCACCAGATTGGAACCATTGGCGGGCAATACCTTGGTGGGGCCGATCAGCGCTGACCCTCGCGGCGAGCGCGCGGTGGCCGTAGGGCTTGGGCTTGAAGTCGACACCCAAGGCAGCGCGCGCAGCGGACTCACGACCCTCGCACAGAGCTGTCAGAGCCGCAGGCGTGCCTTCGGCGACGTTGTGCACATGCGGAGAGAAACGCAGCGCGGTCGCCAGTTGAGTATCAAGCGCCGCGGCATCGACGATGACCGCCAGTTCGCGCAGACCCTGCTGCCAGGCTGAAAAACTCAAGCGCCCGGCGGCCTGATCGGCGGCCGCATCGCCGCTGACGACCATGTCGAACACCGGGCTGACCGCATCAGCCGGCAGGCTGTCCCAGATCTTCAATTCGGTCAGCAGCGCCACCGACGCGGCATTGAGGGCGTAGGTCCGCACGTCGTCCGCACGAGGCGTTTCCGGCGCGCCGGTCATGCCGACGGTGAGACCCTGGGCCGCAAGGCTCAGCGCCAGGCTGCTGCCCACGGCACCCCGCCCCCTGACCAATACATCCACGCTTTGCATCAGCCGATTGTAGGCAGGGGGTATGACCGCATTGGGCGCTGGGGCTGGCGGTGCGCAGGCCGATTAAAATCGTCAGCTTCGGCACCGGCTCTCCGCCGGCTGCTGCGCCACCAGAAAGACCCGTCATGAGCCTCAAATGCGGCATCGTGGGCCTGCCCAACGTCGGCAAGTCCACGCTTTTCAATGCCCTGACCAAAGCCGGCATCGCCGCCGAGAACTATCCCTTCTGCACGATCGAGCCCAACGTCGGCATCGTTGAACTGCCGGATCCGCGCCTGGCGGCGCTGGCCGAGATCGTCAAGCCCGAGCGCGTCATGCCCGCCGTCGTCGAGTTCGTCGACATTGCCGGCTTGGTTGCCGGCGCAAGCAAGGGTGAAGGTCTGGGCAATCAGTTCCTGTCGCACATTCGGGAGACCGACGCCATCGTCAACGTGGTGCGCTGCTTCGAGGACCCCAACGTCATCCACGTCAACGGCAAGGTCGACCCGATTTCCGACATCGAGGTGATACAGACCGAACTTTGCCTGGCCGACCTCGGCACCGTCGAGAAAAGCCTGCATCGCTACAACAAGGTCGCCCGCGCCGGCGACAAGGAAGCCATCGCGCTGGTCAAGGTTCTTGAGAAGTGCCAGGCCGCGCTGGACCAGGCGAAGCCGGTGCGCACCATCGACTTCAGCAAGGAAGAGCTGGGCATTCTCAAGCCCCTGTGCCTGATCACGGCCAAGCCCGCCATGTTCGTCGGCAACGTCTCGGAAGACGGCTTCGAGAACAACCCCTTCCTCGAGCGCCTGAAGGAATACGCCGCGGCCCAGAATGGCCCCGTAGTGGCGATCTGCGCCAAGACGGAGTCCGAGCTGTCCGAGATGGAAGACGCGGACCGCGCGATGTTCCTGGCCGAGATGGGCCAGGACGAACCCGGATTGAACCGCCTGATTCGCGCCGCCTTCAAGTTGCTCGGCCTGCAAACCTACTTCACCGCTGGCGTGAAGGAAGTGCGCGCCTGGACCATCCACATCGGCGACACCGGCCCGCAAGCCGCCGCGGTCATTCACACCGACTTCGAGCGCGGCTACATCCGCGCCCAGACCATCGCCTACGACGACTTCATCCAGTATCGCGGTGAGCAGGGCGCCAAGGATGCAGGAAAGATGCGCGCGGAAGGCAAGGAATACGTCGTCAAGGATGGCGATGTGCTGCATTTCCTGTTCAACGTTTGAGCCGCTGACACGCAAAGGAAAGGCCAGCAGTTGCTGGCCTTTTTTTGTTTGTCGGCGCTCGGGGCTGGGAGCGCCAACTGCGGACAACCTCGTGGCACCCCAGTCCTCTATGGCTGCAAAGGAGACTGAAGTCATCGGCTGTCCAATTGAGCGGCGCACCCAAGGGTGCTACCGACCGCAGCGTGCTCGCGCTCTTAGAAGAGCGTCACAGGGGCCGCGGAAAGCGACTTGCATTTGACGCCGTGCGCGCGCGGCGCCGTCTGCAAATCATGCCGCAGTCGAGGGACGAGTTGCTGGGTATTCGATGAGCAAGTCGGCACGCATGCGGCACTGGGCCGATAGCTCACAAAGCCCTCATGGATCACCTCAGGAGGTGGCCGCGCCACCCCTTCGCTTGCGGCTTCGATGGCCTTCATGGCGTCGCCAGAGTAGTTGGCGGCGAGCTTACCCAGATCCAGTACGCTGAAGTGCCACACCGATGGCTTCAGCAATTTGGAAGTGGATGTCCGCATTTGCTGCTGCAGTTCGCCCGCAGCGCGGCGCAATTGATGCTCGCCGCCAATGTCAGACCGCAGCGCCAGAAACAACTCGTACTCGCTGGCCGGCCTGCAGCCCGGGGCGTCGTAGGCACCCGGGTTACACCGAGTCTCCGAACCCAGGCAATTCAAATTGATCGCCAGACATGGCTCAGACTCAAACGGATCGAAAGCGTCGATTCTGGCGCCGCAAAAGCGAAACCCCCACCAGTTTTCACTGATGGGGGTTGGCTTTAATAATAGCCTGACGATGACCTACTTTCACACGGGAATCCGCACTATCATCGGCGCTGGCTCGTTTCACTGTCCTGTTCGGGATGGGAAGGAGTGGGACCAAGTCGCTATGGTCGTCAGGCTTGACTGGTTGGCTTGTTGACAGGGTCAACAAACCCAATTCGTAGAGTCAGCAGAGTTTCTCTGCACACAGCTTTCGCTGCGGAATCAGTTTAATTTGA